>JAJQCE010000022.1 GCA_021202895.1 Ruminococcus sp.
AGCTACATAGCAGATCTCACAAGTGCTCTTGGTCACAGCTACACTACAAAAACGATAGCGCCAACCTATGCGGCAAAGGGATACATGCTCCACACCTGCTCGATTTGCGGAGATTCGTACAAGGACAACTATACAGCTAAAAAGACTGTTTCAACTGTGTCGGTAAAGTCGGATTATACATCTACTACCTCAGCAGTAAGAATAAACTGGACTAAGGTATCGGGAGCTACAGGCTACAGAATCTATAGATATAATACAAGTACCAAAACGTGGGAAAAGGTGAAAACCATTAAGAATGGTTCAACCACCACCTATAAGCAGACTGGACTTAAGGCTGGAACCACTTACAAGTATAAAGTCAAGGCTTACGTAAAGTATAACGGCACAAACTATTGGAGTACATCCTATAGCTCTACGATAAAAACCTCCACCAAGCCTTCCCAGGTAACGATCAAGTCAGCCAGCAAATCTAAGACAGCTGCTAGAATCAATTGGAATAAGGTTACTGGAGCTAACGGCTATCAGGTACAAAGATACAACAGTACTACAAAGAAGTGGGTAACGGTAAAGACCATAAAAAGTGGAACGACACTTACCTACAAACAGACTGGACTTAAAAAGAACACAGTTTACAAGTACAGAGTTCGAGCCTACAGAATTATTAACGGCAAGAGAGTTTACGGTGCTTGGTCTGAATCTAAAAAAGTTACTACAAAGAGCTAAATCTGAATATCAAAGTGCGTAGCAGCATTAAAAGAAGATGTGGGTGGAGTCTTCATTAAGCCATCAAACGGCAGTGACCTCCCCACTCTTCCCACTGCAGTGCATTCAGCCAGGGCTTTTGATGACGGAACTCGATATGCTCTCCATCTGCTTAATCAACGATATGTATGCTGAAAGCAGGAATGACGACTGCAAAGTATGCCGAGATTGCCACGCAGGATGATTATGATAAATTCTAACAAAAGAACAGACAGTCCCTTAAATGCGAGACTGTCTGTTTTATGATTGTCCTGCGCAGAGTTGTATGCCTTGCAGCAGTACACGGCAAATGAGATGGGCTCCGTGATGACCGCTGTGATGAGGGAGTAGAGTGCATTAAGGTTTTGGAACCGATACATGACCACCATGCTGTAGATTTCGACCGCAGTGCAATTGGCAAAGATATATGCCACGATGATTTTTGTGGTGGTCGGGAACTTATCATCCGCACCCTCCTCCTTCACCATGCCATCCTTTTTCATCCTTACCTTCCCAATCTCAACAATACCGCCCTGAGCGTCAATTTTCTTCGCCGCAGGTGTTTCCCCAAAAACGGAGGTAGTCTCTTCGCAGTATTTCTGGCGTTCCTTTTGTATTTCGCCCACACGCTTCATGCGTACATCGTTTAAAATTTCCGTCAGCATATAATCTAAAATACACGCAGGCATTTGTGCCTTGTTGATTTCAATGATAATTCTTTCCCGCAAATCCGAAAATGACGTAGTCAAGGTTATTGAGAACAAGCTTTTTTACTTTCCTTGTATCCATACTTCTCACCTTAATGCGTCGTATCTTTTGATTTATCACGAACCTTTTGTTTTTTCTTTGGCTCATGGCTACCTCTTTCGCCATATCCTTAATCTATTGACGGCTGATTTCCGCACGAGAATCTAGCAACTCGCTCTGTTTGCCGCTTGTAAACTCACCGAACGCCCTTTTGATTCGCCACTGCGATAATTTTTGTTTTTGCCATATGTAAACCTCCAATTTATTTTATAACCCTGTTTGTTTAGCGGCATTTGAGGGTGGGTTACATTCGCCCTCACGATTTTTTGTGCTTGATCGTTCGCCGCATTCTATCTGTAAAAATTCTATCAAATTCAGCGTTTTCCATTCTCTATGCGGTTCATAATAAATCAATCAGCTTTCCTGATACAAAGCTTGAACGGGGGATGTTTTTTTCATCAGAAAATATGGTGTAAAACCACAAACCAACAGCAATAGCGTGCAAAGGATAACAGTAATTAAAATATTTATAGTTGTGACAGCAGTTTCGTAGGAATAATCAGATATCATTTTTACAGTGAAATATCCGCTGAGAACAAGCAGGGATATTACTATTGAAAAGGTTATATAGAGAATGTTAATCAGCGAGCATCCCTTCCACGTTGAACCGCATATGTAAAATATAGCGAAATGCCGTCTGTAATTTAAAATATTAAGTATTGTATTTCCGATAAGACCTACTACTCCTATAAGGAAAAGAAACGCAGCGGTAGGAAGATATTTTAATAAAACATACTTTATTTGTACATTTGTCCATTCTTTTAACTCGTTTTTGTCGGTAACATATCCATAGCTTGAGAGTCTGTCTAAATTATCAGATAATTGAGAATCTGATGCGCTTTCGTCAAAAATGATTATACAGTTTTTAGAGTAATTATAAATAAACTCCTCGTCAACCAACTCTGTTAAAGCAGTTTGCGAACAATATATTAGAGGCGTCATATCGTTCTCGGCGGAAATATATTCCTGAACAAGATCAAGAGAGCATAGATAATCGCCTGAAACTGTTAATCTAAATTCAAATGTAGGGTTTTCAAGTATTCCGCAGACTCTAAGAGTGATTGAAGTATCATCGGATAAAAAAAGCTCAAAGGTGTCCGAAACCTTTAAGGAATTAGATTCCTGAGAGATTACAACGTTTAATACGCCGTCATCATATGAATCGTCATACCACTCCCCTTCACTTAACGGTATATCAATCTGAGCGGCTAAATATGAATCTAATGCTTTTACACTAAGCCCATCATTTACAGACAGCAAAGATGTATCTGTGTATCCGCTGAAAGCCAAGGGCTCGACAACCTTTTCGGTGCCGTCAAGCTCAGAGATGGCTTTTTCTCGTATCTCTTCAGTTGACATAAGATCATCAGAGGAAACGTCATCTGACATTCTAAGCGCAAGCTCGGTGTCCTCAGGCTGGAAATAAACATAATTCAGCTTGTCAATGTTCTTAACTATATTATACGAGCTCAAATTGCCTACAATATTATTTATCATAATGTTAAAAGAAATTAACGATATAGATAAAAGAAAGGTTATTATCAAAAAAGCGCTTAAGCGCTCTCGTATAATTCTATATGTTATTTTAAACAAAATCTCACCCCTTATTTGCTTGCAGCTGCTTAGGAGTTTGTATGCAGTAGGATATAATTGTGGGAATAAAAGTGATAAACAGCAAAAGCAAAAATACAAGACTTATCACAAGCAGACCTAAATTAGTCAGTCGATAAATATAAATGTAATCATTGATAATATAATTTTCTAAGAAAAGCCGATAAATAAGCAGCGCCGCTATAAATGGTATTATCGAAAGAATCAGAAGCTCCAAAAGAAAAATACAAGCTCCCTTGAGCTTTGTACAGCCGCATATTTGATAAATAGCATAGGTATTTTTTCTGCGTCTCAGCAAATAGTTATACAAATATGATATATTAACCAAAGCCATTATAACAAGCGCAATTGTAACGTAAATGCTTGAGTCTGAAGCATAATCGGAAAAATAATCGGTACTTTCGGGAACGGTAATCTGAGCGTTGGGAAAAAGCTCAGACAGCTCGGTATATATACTGTTCTTTTTCGCAGTTGAGGGTGGATGCTTTAATATCACAGTAACCTCAGAAATATTTTTACTATTGCCAAGAGATGAAAAATTCACCTCGCAATGATCCACATAATTCATTTTGCCCACAACTAAATAATCAACGCTTTGTACCGTAACCGTGCTGCCGATTTCTTCTCCTCCCAGATATGTCAAATTACCGATAATTATCTGATTACTATCGTCATCATTAAAATAGCTTCCAAACGAGATATTTGTACCGCTGTTCTCATAATAGGCATAAATATCCGCATCATTGCTTTCAAGAGTAATTCTCACATTGTCTACTCCTGAAATTTTATCCGCCTTAGCAACAGAATCCTCCAGCTTTGAAAACTCAGCGGTATCATCAAAGGTAAGGGTAAAAGAAAGCTTTGAAATATCAAACGTTTCCTGTTCTCTGACTGTTGAAATACAAGAGCCAAGAGAATAAAACAAGGTAAGAATTGATGCAAATATGCTGATTGTAAAAATTGCAACCACCAAAAAATGATTTTTAATCAAAGCGTAAATATTGCTTTTCATTATCTGCAACATATTTATCTGTCCTTATTTTATCATTTATAGTATTTATTAATTCGTTACAATATTTAGTGTAACATAGAATCTATAAAATGTCAATTTCTATGAAAAGCTTTTTCACTTGTTTACAAAAAATTTACATATTGTGAAAATATATCTCTAAAAGATGTCCTCTCCCCACATCTCAATCATAAGCTGCTTTTGCTCTTTGAATTTATCCAAACTGGCGTTAAAAAGCTCGGTTTCCTCATCGCTGTAATCATCAGATAATTCAAGATTGCTATTAACCTTAAATTCGTGTGCTTGAGAATCGATTTCATAGCCTCTGTCGGTCATGCCTTCAAATATAATCTCATCACAGGATGCAATTATCTCCTTATTTCCAAGCAATGATATGTATATCTCTAAACCTTCACCTGAATTATCGTCATTTTCAACAACAGAGCAACTTATCTTATATTCAAAATCAAGATAATTTATCGGAAAAGCCATATAACAGTACATACCAGTTTCCTCATCTTTTAAGCTCATATCATAAATATCATCATCCCTATTCATGAGATAGGAAAACACATTAAAGTCATCAAGCCCTAATGCTTCAGCCTTTTTTGCGCATACAAACTGTAAAAATATAAGCCAAACTATATTTAACAAAATAAATATGACAACTGCGCCTAAAATGCAAATGAAAATTATTCTCCGAATTTTTTCTTTCACAGTCATTTCTTTAAATTCCATAACAATTTCTCCTTTGTATCAAACTGAATTTATTTTTTCATTATATATTATATTACAATTATCTTTCCAAGTCAAGTGAAAATTAAACTTTTTCATTTAAATAATTCATTCAGAATTTTTTAAAAGCATTAAGCTTTTGATTGGTCTTCATACTATGAAAGCATTTACCGCTAAAAATCTCAACCTGTTTCTTTGAACCGTCAAGGTTTAATCCCTCCGTGCGATAAATCACACATTCGGACGTGCAAACCTCATCAGGTACAAGCGTTGGAAATTTCATCACATCAACCCCTTAAAACAAAAACCTGTTTGCAAAAGCACCGAGTACGCTCTACCGAGTATCATTATACCACCAAATTCAAACACCTTTGAGCGGTCAAAGCTCATTGATACACCGCTTATAGAGTAGCTTGACAGTGGGGAGTTAATCAGCTCGTCATTGTCATACTCAAATTGTAATTGCAAGGCGCAGGCGAGCTTGATTTTTTCCTATTGAAATTCCGTGAGGTTTTCAAAGCCTTGCTCTGTAATGCGGTTGAATGTCAGCCTATCAATGTCGGACTGCGCTCTTTCAATAAGTGTGTTAAATTCGTCCTTCGTGATTTCGCTGTCACTCATTATTTCCGCAAATTCGTTATAAGTCAAATACAAGCTCGTTCACCTCACTTTAAGACTTTTTAGCAGCTGCTTTCAGCTTCTTATTCTCTTCAACCACCGCTTCATACTCACTGTATTTCACTGTGGTCTTTGGGCTTACTTCAATAACCTTACCCTTATCATCAGTAATAGTATACCCTTGAGCTAAGTATGAAGCTTTCTGTGCCTCAATTATCTTGTAAACCTTATTCTCCTTAACTGCTTTCATTGCTTTCACCTCGCTTAATTAGCGTTGATAATACAGCCGTCAACCATAAGCTCGTCAATCGCAAATGTGCCGTTATACTTGCGGTTCTGATAGAGATAGTTATCACTTGTACGGCTATCTGAACCAGGAGCAAATAGGTGTATATAAGAATACTTGTCTCTTGAGACCTGGCACTCAGGGTCAATGAGAATGTAGTTGATCTGTAGAGCAGTTGCGTCTACTACACACCCGTCTGTGAAGTCATAAACGGTCTTAAATCTTGCGCTTGGTACAGTTACAATGTTTCCAATGTCGTCAATGCTGTGTACACGTCTGTCAATGCTTACTGCATTGCCTGAAACGTCAAGAGTGCGGTAAATGCCCTCTGCGTTCTTAAGCAATGTGCGGAAAGCCAGCGTGCAGAAGAGCACCACCCTATCAAGCGGTACTCCTGCGTCCTCCATTGCTTCAAGGTTAGCGTCAAAGTCTGCAAGCACTGTGTCTGTAGTGAGTACATCTGACTTAATTGTAGCGCCTACCCTTTCGGCTTCTGAATAAATCTTAGAAAACGTGTAGCTGTCACGTTCGGGAATTGCCTGCGTGGTCTCAAATCTCTTCTGAATGTTCGCAAGAGATACGACTGTGTCGGTTTCGTCAAAGTCCATAGGGTCAACCACGAACTCGATTGAGCGGTCATGGTCTAGGGTCTTTGCCTCATAGTCAGCTGTATAGCTGCCCTGTGTAAAACCGAGCGAACCTCTTGCGTGGTCTACATATCCCGATACGCTAAGTGTCGGTATGTGAATTGTCTTGCCACCTTTTACCTGAATGTCGCCGTTTGATTGATAGAGCAAATCGGAAACAGATTCCTGTCCATAAAGCTCTCTCAGCTGATTGCTGAAAATTTCAGCATAGTTTACTGTGTTAGCCATAAATAATTACCTCCTAACAATTACTTCTTCTTAATTCCGAAAGCCTTTGAAAGCTTTTCATCGTCTGCCTTTGGCTTTTCACTTGTGTCAGCTCCAACCTTAAAGCCGCCCTGCGATTTTCTACCGTTGCCTTGCGCTTTCATATCGGGGTACTTCTTAACCACCGCTGAAAGAGCCGCATTGACGTCTGCCGCCTTACCGCTTTTAACATAGCTTTCAGCCATTGCTACAGCGTCCTCGACATACTCGCCGCCGATACCTAACTGCATTGCCGCTATCTGTGTTTTAAGCTGCAAAATTTCCTCGTCCTTCGGGTCTGCCGTCTGTTCAACCTTAGGCTTGTCCTCTGATTTTTCGGGCTTGTCTTCGGTTTCACTCTTAGACTTGTCCTCATTCTCACCCTTGTCCTCGGTCTGTTCTTTAGACGCTTCGGTTCCATCCTTATCCTTTTCTTCAACCTCGGGTGTCTTCTTCTCCTCAGTTTCGGTCTTTTCCTCAACCTCAGGAGTTTTCTTTTCATCTGCCATTGTGTGTCTTACCTCACTTTCTAAAAAATTGTATTATTAAAACGCTCACGGTTTACCGCAAGCGTTTGTTGACTTGTAAATAATTTTGCTATACTCGTGTCTTTTATTACCTCGCTTATCACCTTGTACATAACCACACTGTAAAAAGTGCTGTAGCAAAGCTTATGAACACATTCCAAATAAAGCTTAATATTGCTTTATTCTGCCGCTCAATTTTTTCATCAAATTCTGTTTGCTTTTTGTTTGACATTGTGTTATCCTCCTTTTTTGGCATAATTAAAACCGCTCTCAAATGAAAGCGGGTTTATCAATATTTTTCTATTTCATTTTCAGCACAATCAAATAATTTCCATGTTCCACCGTATCCAGTGTTAATATTTTTTTTATTGCTTTCAACGACAAAAACCTTTTTTTCATTGATATTTGAAATATCAACAATAGTTCCTATAATGCCGCTTTTTTTGATTTTAACCTTTTCATAAAGTGTAAACATATTAATCGTCCTCTCTATGTGCAGTAATTATTCTTGGTACGCTTTCGGGCGTATCCTTTTGCCAAACTGTTCTAAAACGTTTTTTCTTATTGACGCCTAAATCTGCAAAGATACTAAATTTTTCAGTTCCATTTTCAGAAACTACTTTGTCAACGGCTTTGCTATAATCAAACACGTTTTTAAAGTCTTCTTCAAGTCGTTTAGCATCATTTTCTGTATAACCAACATCAAAAAAGTCATTTGAATGTTTAGCACCTGATTTCAAAAAGAAGTTATTAGTTTTATTAGTGTGTATTTCACATTTTCTATTATCAATTATACCACTCTCTCCGCTCATTTGTCAACCCCACGCCGCTATAAACCTTTTCCCTAAAATAATCTCTCTTAAGCACATCATCATTAGCCTTGATAAACTCTGAAAGCTCCTTTTGTACCTTTTTCCGCTGTTGAGTATACAGCTTAGCTTGTTCGGGGTCTATCGTGCCTATTTCAAGCCTTTTGTATTTGCGGATTTTGCGCTCAAGATAACGTTGGTGCTGTTCAAGCTCACGCTGCTTCTTTATCTTGTCTTCGGGTATCGGTTTAGGGATTTTGGTTTGTCCGTGTATGTAGAGTGACATTGTGTGCCTGCAATTCGGATGAAATAAGCCGCCTCTTATCGCAGCTGAAAGCAAAGGAAATTGCTCGCCGCAGTAGTTTGAAATTCCTGTGTTTCCGTCATTTTCGCCGTGCCATTCAGTGAACACATCATCTATGTAAGGCTTGCCCTGCCATGGTTCGCAGGTCTTTGAACAACCGCCGTATTGAGATATAAGAACCGTGTCATAGCCGAGTTCGTTAAACGCTTTTGCTCGCCCTTGAAGTGTTGCCCTGTTTGATGTCGTTCTGAGTGCCATTCGCACATAGTCAGCAATGTTTATCCGTCTTCCATCAGAGTAAATTATACTGTTAATTCCAACACTTAGAAAGTCCCTTGTCGCTGTGTCTATCGCTTGGTTAAGCGTCATTTCACCGCTTGCCATTGCAAGCTGAACACGGTTTACCGTTTGCCTGTAAACATCGTCCATGTTTCGCACCGCCGCAGTCTCAACCGTCTTTTCAATGCTTGTAATATCCTCAATAAGCGAGTTCATTTTGCTCTCGTTTACACCGAAAAAATTTTCAGTTTTAGGCTCGCCCGTGCGCTCGCCGTCTAACGCTTCACCCTCGGCAAACTGCTCACTCATAAGCTGTCTTGTCTGTTCGTCTATTATGTCGCTGTATTCGCTCATCACCGTCTTGTTTTGCTTGCGAAAGCTATCAAAGCTTTTAAGCTTTTCAGCTTGCCATGCACTCCAATTAAAGCCCTCTTTCTGCTCCTCTTGCTTATGCCTTGCAAGGTTGCGCTTAAGATTAGCTATGAGCCTAAACTCAATCTCTTCAAATATTTTAGCTATATCTGTATATTTAAGCAAGCTCATCACCAACCGCAGGCTCGTTCATCTCCGTTAAGCCCTTTTCTCGCATAATGCGCTTAACCTCGTCCGCTTTCCAATCGTCCTCTTTGCTGCTCCCCCAAAGCTCTTCAACCTGAGTTTGCACGCTCATAATGCCGTATGTACTCGCTTTGCCCACCGTCTCAACCCTGCTGTCAAAATCAGGCGCACCATATTCGCCAAAGCTTACAGTAACATCATAGTCCTTGACTTCTCTGCCGTTCATGTTGTCAAGCGTCTTGAAGTAAGCGTCAATAACTATCGGTAAAACATTTTCAAGAGCGCCTATAATCATGTTTCGGGTATTTCCTGTTACGTCCTTTTTCTCTCGCTGAGCGTCCGCACTTGACATTTTGCCAACGTCAATTCCGAGTGTAGCAAGTGAAACAAGCCCCTGCAAGCACATAAGTAAGCAGTTTGAATAACCGTTTACAAAAGCCTCGTACTTAATATCTGGCTGAACAATTTCAATCCTTGGACGGTCTGCCGTCTCGCTTAACGGGCTGTCTATCGTGACAAATTCTGTGCCAAACGAATTAACACGCTTAAGTCCTCCTGTTTCGGGGTCTCTCGGTATCATTGTTTCGGGTATTTACTTACTAACACGTCCTGCCCTTATAGCGTCCCACCATTGTGAAATAACCTCGTCAAGCGCGTCAAAGCAGTCGGACTTACCGCCGTCAAATATGCTTTTTCCCCTGTTAGGATATTTCTTTGAAGCATAGAATTTAAGCGGTATTGCCATTATGTAGTCACCATCAAATTCAACTCTTCTCGGTATGCCCTCAAGCTGTGGCAGCATTTGCTCCTGTTCTATGCCGTTTGCGTCAAGTAAGGCGCTTTCAATATACCCTTTGCCATAACGCTCTTCAAAGAAAAGCGTCCTCGACTTATCCTTAATTGGAGTGCGGAAAATAACCTCGTTTAATATTCCCCTTGCGCAGCAATATTCTACTCTATCCGCTCCAACAAATTCAAGTATAGGCTTGTCTGAAATCTCACTGTCAACCGAAAGCTTAAAAGCCCCGTCACCGTCAACAAGTGTGTCTGTAATAGCCTTGCTAAGCACGTTTGCAAATTGCTGTGCTTGCTCATCAAAGATATTTTGCGCCTTAGTGTCGTTTATTTTTGCTCCGTCAAAATCCGAACAAACCATAAAGCTTAATGTGTCTGCGATTATAGCAGGCAGTCCGCTATGAATTTTGCGTATTTTCTCATTAGGCGGTACACTTCCCCAAAAGGACGAATTAACACCGCTCACCTGGAGTTGATGAAAAAATTGAAACAGTTCCTCGCTGTCTCCTCTATACCATATTTGCGAACGCAAAACATCAGTGTTGAATGTTGTTTGCTCGTTAAGCACTATTGTCTGTTCTACTGCTGGTACTACCTCAAGCCAATTTTGAAGCATTGATTTCACCCTATTTCCTATACTAAGTTTCATTCTTTATGTCTCCTATCCTATCCTTAAACGGTAGCCACGCATATTGACATGAGTTAATCAAATGGTCGTTTGCGTCCTCTGGCTCGTATTTATCCTCTCTCCACGAATAAGTGTTAAGCTCTTGTATGTAGCCTTTACAATGCTCCAATACAAGAAAATCTCCACCTGCGAGCCATGCGCTTTGCAAGTGGATTCTATCAATTATCTTAGTTTTCTTGAAGGCAAGCATAAAGTTATATATAGCACCGCTTAAACGCTTGTATTTTTTACATTCAAGCACGGTCGCTTGGTCTGCACTGTCAATATACACATCTCTTGAAAATCCCCATTCAAGGCGGTTTTTTTCTAAGAAGTCTATGAATATCTTCGGTATATCTGAGGGAGTTAGCGGCACTTTTAAATCTCTATTGTTATACGTCTTTTCATCAAGCAAAACGCACTTCCTGTCTGCGGTTATTCCAACAAATGTAAACGCTATAGTGTCGGGGCTTGTCTGCGAGTAAGCTGTGTCAAGCCCTGCTGTAAAGAGTGTAAATGTAAGCTCCTTTGCCTCTCCTATGCTTATAACGTTTCTCTTGTCGAGGTTGAATATAAGCCCTGTAGCTCGCCCTCTCAGTCCTAAGATTTTGTTTTTATACAACTTTGTGCCTATTGGAGCGACCGCCTTTTTGCGTTCAATTTCATCTTGCGTCAAGCTCAAATTATCTTTGAAAGTAAAAAACCAATACCGCCATTTGTCAACTGGGTCGGCATTAAGCTCGTTCAAAATCTCTTTAGGCACATCACCGATATATTTTGCATACGGTCTTGAACGGTTGACAAATTCCTTGTATATTGGCAAGCTCGGGTCATCGGGGTTAAGAGTAGCCATCAGATAATCGTTACGAGTTGAAATCTCACGTACAAACTCTATATCCGCTGTGTTGATCTCGTCAATAAAAACGCACCCGAACTGTGCGCCGAGTGCCATCTGCCATTTGTCTTTGTTATCATAGCCTAAGATATAAATAATCTTGTTTTCAAACTTGATGTGTGGGATTTTATTATCCTTGTCACCGTTGCCGAAATATTGAGCGTTTCGGTGAAGGTCAAGTATACCGTTATCCTGCTGAATAATCGTCTCCTCAGCTTTGCCTGTGGTTTTTGCGGCGATAACGTGAAGCTTTTTGCCGCTTGCGCTTACCATGCGCATAAATTTAATTCCTGCACCGACCGTGGTTTTGCCCGAAGCTGTAGTGCCTTCGAGAAAATCGGCGGTTACATTAGTTGAGTTTATGAAGTCAATATATTTTCGAGAGAGAGGAAAGCTATTCCTCAAGCCCCTCACCGCCAATTTGTTTAAATACATCTGAAAGCTTCTCGCTCGTTTCAACCCTTGCCGCAATCTGTGTCACATATTCGCCTGTCATTTTGTTTAGCGTATCAAGTGCCTTTATACGGTCGGACGGCTGATTATTATCGTCCCTTGCAATATCCGAGAGCATTTCCTGCCGCTGTTTTGCTGTTAAAATACATGCGTTTTCAAGCTCGTTATTCAATTCGTTAATATACTCCGCAATCTCCACATTTACCAACATTTCATTTGCACGGTGTCCGGCGTATGACGCACTGTAACCCGCTTTTCTCGCACTCTCAGCAGCATTGCCGCACTGAACAAAATACTGTGCAAATTTCTTTTGTTTTAAATTCATACGCTCACCGCCTACTACAAACAAATTTATTTTAATCACCTAAACACATACCCCCCCTGCATAAAACAGGGGGTATCAAAAAAAGAAGGAAGTTAAATGAAAACAAATATGAAAACCGTACCGTCAAAATCCATCCGCCAGTTTTCCTATTATAATTTTAACACACGAAAAACGAACAAAACGAACAACCTTCATCTTTAATTGTAATTTTTTTATTAACTCAGCATAAGCGGCATTTATCTTTGAAAGAGTGAAGCTATGAAAGACAGTGTTCAGCTATGTGCCTCTTTACTCTCATTCTGCAAGCGTCCGCAGTATTGTTAAGTCGGCGCCGTCTTAATCCATAAAAACCCCTCAACAAAACGTAGTCTAAACATTTCTCTAGTCTGCCAGTCGTCAATTTCATTAATAAAGTCTCTCACAGCTTACGTGCGGTGTTCTAAGAGGTTTTTTCGCTCAAGTAGTGAGAAATTATGCTATCATTGCTCGGCAAGCCCCTTACAGACGCATTGTGAAGCTCGTAAGGGAACTTTGCGGCACTCTGTACGCTGTCAAATAACTTTGCTTTTGAATAGAAAAAATATCATGGAAGGATCGGTGCAAATCCTG
>JAJQCE010000006.1 GCA_021202895.1 Ruminococcus sp.
GCCCTTAAGTCAATTAACTTTCAGTTAATTTTTTGTAAAGCATATACTTGTTTGAATTTTTCAATCGCACGGTTGCATAAATTCCGCTTTTTTGCAAATTATATCAGCATACCTTTTAGAACAGGAGCTGCAAATTATGAGCAAGACTAAAAGACCTGTCAGAAATACAGCAAATGCTGGCGATAAAAATCAGCGATGGAACTGAGGAATGATACATAATGCCAGGAGACAGACATAGCTCTGAGGGACTGCTTTCCGAAGCTGTGCGCAGAGAGGTTGCTAAAAATTTAATAAAAAAATCATTAGTATAAGTATAGTTACATACTTCAAATTAAACATTTATCATACAGCTCTCTCGTTATATCTGAAAACCACTGTGATGCATATGTGCAACACAGTGGTTTAGAGATTTTTTATTTACCTTAACTTCCTCACAAGTGCGAAGTACATTTTCCCTTGTTCAAAATGCCTAACTATGGTTTTTATAGGTAATGTGGCTTAAATCATGTACCGCAACACAATCAATAACTGAACGACAGTTGACTGTGTGTAAAATTCTCCGCTTTTTTCAGTATAGTCTGATAAAATTTCAATCATACACTTAATAGACTGCGCCAAGAAAAAGCATATCAAATCTGAATAGCTCTAAATCACGCCTTGCTTTTTTAGCTTGCCATCACTCAGCAGCTTTGAAAGCTTAAGATGTTTTATACATCAATTCACTCCGAAATCCTTTTAGGCTTAACGGTTGCGACATCCTTGTCGTCTACAACACCCTGAATACCTGCCGCAAGCCCTGCAAGCCCCTGAATCTCACTTGGAATTATAATCTTTGTAGCCTTTCCGTCAGCAGCTTTTCCAAATGCTTCAAGACTCTTTAGCTGAATAACAGCCTCGTTCGGGTTTGCGCTGTTGAGCTTGACTATGCTCTCCGCAACCGACTGCTGAACCATTTCAATCGCTTGAGCTTCACCTTGAGCTTCAAGGATTTTTTGCTCCTTGACAGCATCTGCACGCAGAATCATAGACTGCTTTTCAGCTTCGGCGGCTAGTATTTTAGCCTCCTTGTCAGCCTGCGCACGGAGAATCTTCGACTCCTTTTCACCTTCTGCAACAAGCACCTGAGATTTCTTTTCCGCTTCCGCCTGAATAACCTTTTCACGGCGCTCACGGTCAGCCTTCATCTGTTTTTCCATCGAATCCTGAATTTCAGGCGGAGGAATGATGTTTTTCAGCTCAACTCTTATAACCTTAATCCCCCAACGGTCTGTGGCTTCGTCAAGAACTCTTGTGATGTTGGAGTTTATAAGGTCGCGCGAGGTAAGAGTAGCTTCAAGATCCAAATCTCCGACAATGTTTCTCAGCGAGGTGGCGGAAAGATTTTCGATAGCCTTTATCGGACGTTCTACTCCGTATGTGAACTGCATGGGATTTGTAATCATAAAGAAAATTACCGTATCAATTTTCATAGAAACGTTGTCCTTTGTGATAACGTCCTGCGGAGGAAAATCAATAACCTGCTCTTTTAAATTTACCTTTTTAGCAATGCGGTCGATAAAGGGAACCTTAACATGAATACCCGTCCCCCATGAGCCGTGATACGCTCCAAGCCTTTCAATTACCCACACATAAGACTGCGGTACGATTTTGATGTTTGCGATTATAACTGCTGCAATCACAAGCACCAGCAAAAGAATTACAACTATAGGATCCATAACTATTCCTCCAATTTTTTGTTTATTTTGTCACAACCAGCTTTGTTCCGTCAACCTTTTCAATCTTAACGACAGTACCTGCGGATATGTCGCTTCCGTCAAGTGAACGTGCCGCCCATTCAACGCCGTCAAGCTTAACTCTGCCATTGCCAGTTTTATTACAGACGGTTTCAACAACAGTTGCTGATTTTCCTATATCGTATGTTTCGTTGGGATCATCAGCTTCCTTAGAGTGAAGCTTTTTCACAAGAGAGCGGGTAAGTATAAGCAGTATAACGCTTGAAACGGCAAAAATTCCAAGCTGCCAGACAAAGCTTAAGTCAGCTATAGCTGCAAACATTGCAAACAAAGCTGCAATTGCGAACCATATCGACACAAGCGAATTAAGCGTTGCTCCCTCGACAATCAAAAACACCACAAAAGCAACAGCCCAGCCAACGACCTGAGTGTTTGAAGCGAGTGTACTAAGCATATGTTTAACCTTCTCCTTTACACAAAATTATTCTGTTTATGTTTGTTGTGTTATTACATTATAGTACAGAAAAATCAAAAATGCAAGTAAATTTTATAGGGCAATAAAAAGACTCAATTTTCATTATCTAATTATATCATAACAAAGCCTTTTTTTCAAGAGGTAAATTAAAACTGTAATTATTCTGTAAATTAAAGCGGTTAAAAGAACCTGCGTCAGGTTCATGCTTTGGAAAATTATTCGAAAATTATTTGTACAAAATGCACAGAGAAGCATGGTGAAATATGTTTAAAATATACATGAAATGATAAAAGGAATATAGTAAAATGAATTTATGTTGAGGTGATAAAAATGAACAATAGCGTTACAATTGTTCCATATAGATACATCCCCTTTGATATAGGATGTAATGTTGACTCTCATTTAAAAGCCGAAATAAATAATTATTTACTAACGCAAGAAATGGCTGCTGAAATTAAAATCGATAGTTTATCAAAAACATTGTCCAATGATATATTAAGCGTTTATCAAATTAAAGATAACGTCAAAATCTACTTGTATAAATATGGAATTGCCGTATTTACTATTGATGATTCAGCGGAGGTTTTTGATTCAGATAATTATGCTTATGAATACTGTTTAAAAAGAAAGTCAGCCCATGAAGAGTATTTAACTCTGAAAAACAGCACGGCTATAATTCTATATCAATTAGCTGAGAGGATAAGGGATATAGCTTCAGGTAAAAAGGATAAATTGAGGATTTCTGCTTCTAATATTTGGGAGCATAATGGCTTTTCTTATGTTATGACAGTTAGCAATGTTAATCTTCAGGAATTAGATTTTAATTACAAAGAAATGACTGAAAAAGCCAAGAAAAATCTGCATATCATGTTAGAGCCAAGTATTGCTCACGCAGAGGATTCTTTGGTTTATTCTACAGCATCAGATTTTGAAAATAATTCTCTTGAGATAGATTTATCATCCTTGGAAGAACCGACAGACTGGATTAAAAGTTCGGGTTTTCCAGATA
This sequence comes from Ruminococcus sp., assembly GCA_021202895.1. Lineage (GTDB taxonomy): Bacteria > Bacillota > Clostridia > Oscillospirales > Ruminococcaceae > YE71. The sequence goes on from JAJQCE010000006.1 coordinate 3,218, forward strand.
TGAGCAAATGATAAAATTGGTTGATCGTGTTGCTTCTTGTTGGAATGCGGAGCGTTTGATTATGTAGTTGCGACTAAGTTTTTAAACTATAATAACAGCGTTTATGAAAAGCTGTTTGACTGGAATAGACTTGAAACAGAAGACGACAGAAAGCTTTGCAGGGACTTTGAAAATTATGCAGACGTAGTTGTTGAAAAGACAGTATATACCTGTGTGAACTCGCATTTTCTTCAAAGAATATGCCAGTTAAATGACGGCGTGTTTCCTGAAAAGCTTTTTTTGGCTGGAGCAGATACCGACTGCTGTGTTTTAAAAATTGCCGCTGATTTGTTTGAAAACAATATACGTCCTGTGGTTCTTACAAATTATTGTGATTCTAATGGCGGACCTAAATCTCATCTTGCAGGTATTGCCTGTTTAAAAAGATTGATTGGCAAAAAGCAATTGTTTTCAGGTGAGATTAAATCGAAGGAGGATTTGTTATCGATCTGAGAGGCACATGATTCGAGCGAGTTTTGAACCTGCACAGGTCAATTTAACCTTGTCCGAAAGAGGCAGGACAAATCATAAAAGCGAAAAAGTCATTGATAACACAATCGGCATAGTTTTTGACGCACCTTGACGCACCTTTTGGAATACCTCAGCTCATAAACGATACTAAAACTGCCGATAAGAAATTTTATCTTGTAAATTTTGCCGACAAGCAATTTTTTGTCACCGTCACAGATGAATTTATCGAAAGCCGCCAGCTTTCAGAAAGGATTACTGATAAGAGCTTTGTAATTGGAAATTTCAGGTTCAATGTCTGTGAATACAAAATTTAGCCGCTTATTTTGCAATGCTTTTTAGATTTTTCTCTTTCTACTTTTATCATATCGATATTTTTTCATTTGTCAAGGGGCTACGAAAATTTTTTTCATTTAACAAAAAAGCACGTCAATGCGCAACGCAAAGACGTGCCTTTATCAGGTTGTATTGACATAAACTTAAAAATCTTATTCAGCCTTGTCCTCATCTTTTTTTTCGAGGAATCCGTAGCAAAGTGCCGCAAGCGCACCGCCTACCAGAGGCGCAACTATGAAAATCCAAACCTGAGAAAGTGCGTCGCCGCCTGCGAAAATTGCTGGCATAAGGCTTCTTGCAGGGTTTACAGATGTTCCCGTAAGCGCAATTCCTAAAATATGTACCAGCGTCAGCGTCAAGCCTATTACAACTCCTGAAACCGCTGTGTTTTCAGTCTTGCTTGTAACTCCGATTATCGCAAGCACAAATACAAATGTCAGAACAACCTCAGCAAGCAAAGCCGCTCCGACAGAGCCGTTTTCCCAGCCGTCCTGAATCTGATTAGCTCCAAAGCCGCAGTCAAATCCAAACAAAATTCCGAGTACGACACAGCCAAGCGTTGAGCCTATAAGCTGAGAAATAACGTATCCCACAAAATCAGTCACCGAAAGCTGTTTTCTTATCAGCATTGCAAGCGAAACCGCAGGATTTATGTGACATCCTGAGATATTACCTATGCTGTATGCCATAGCGACTATCACCAGTCCGAAAGCCAGAGCGGTTAAAATATATCCGCACCCAAACCAGTGATCACAGCCGACCGCCACTGCTGTTCCACAGCCAAACGTAACAAGCACAAACGTCCCTATCACTTCTGCAATATACTTTTTTATACTGTTCATCACAAAAACTCCTTTGCTGTTAAATTAAACGAATTTCTTATGAGCTAAAAGCATTGCTACTAGCAGCAAAGCTTTTCATAAGGGCATCAGACGAAAACCATTGCTGTGAAGATTTACGGCAAGATTTTTTAGAGATTCCCATTTTTATTATACATCAAGCAATTTATAATTGTCAATATCCGAAAAGTAGAAATTTGTGTTTTGTTTTTGTATATTTTGCACATAAAAGCAGGGACTTTTTCAAGCCCCCGCTTTAATTTATTCAAGCTCAAACGCTCCTGTATAAAGCTGATAGTATTTGCCCTTTTGCTCTATAAGCTGCTCATGCGTGCCTCGCTCGATAATTACTCCCTGCTCAAGCACCATAATAACGTCCGAATTTTGAACGGTTGAAAGTCTATGCGCAATTACAAACACCGTTCTGCCGTACATAAGTCCGTCCATTCCGCGCTGAACCAGCGCTTCTGTTCTTGTATCGATTGACGATGTTGCTTCGTCAAGAATCATAACGGGCGGATCCGCAACTGCGGCTCTCGCAATTGAGATAAGCTGACGCTGTCCCTGCGAAAGATTAGCTCCGTTTCCTGTAAGCACCGTTTCATAGCCCTGCGGCAAACGTCTGATAAAGTCATCGGCATTAGCAAGTCTTGCCGCCGCCTGACACTCCTCGTCGCTCGCCGAAAGATTTCCGTAACGAATATTTTCCATAACCGTACCCGTAAACAAATTTGTATCCTGCAAAACTATTCCAAGAGAGCGTCTTAAATCAGGCTTTTTAATCTTTTCAATGTTAATTCCGTCATAGCGGATTTTGCCGTCCTGAATATCATAAAATCTATTGATAAGGTTGGTAATCGTAGTCTTTCCTGCGCCTGTAGCGCCTACGAAAGCCACCTTTTGTCCAGGGTTTGCGTAAATGCTGACATCATGCAGAACTATCTTTTCAGGAACATAGCCAAAGTCCACATTTTCAAGCTCAACATTTCCCTCAACCTTAGTAAGTGTTGTTGTACCGTCGCCGTGAGGGTGCTTCCATGCCCAGATATTCGTGCGTTCCTCACACTCCTCAAGCTCTCCGTTTCTGTCATATTTAGCGTTTACCAGCGTAACATAGCCCTCGTCCTGCTCAGGCTCCTCGTCCAAAAGCTTATAGATTCTCGAAGAACCTGCCATAGCCATTGCGACTGCGTTTATCTGGTTGGATATATTCGATATATTCTGGCAGAACTGCTTTGTCATATTTAAGAACGGCACAACGATAGCTATGCTCATCGCCTGCCCTGAAATAGACAGATTAGGCACGTTTACGATAATCAGCACGCTTCCTACAAACGCCGCAAGGATATACATGATATTTCCGATATTTCCCATAATAGGCATCAGAATATTAGCATACTTGTTAGCCTCCTTAGCGTCCTCGTAAAGCTGTCCGTTTACCTTATCAAAATCCTTCTCAGCATTTTTCTCGTGACAAAAGACCTTTACCACCTTCTGTCCCTCGATAATCTCCTCGATAAATCCTTCTGTTTTACCTAAAGCCTTTTGCTGTCTTGAAAAGTAATCTGCGCTCTTGCCGCCAATATTTTTTATAACCAGCGCCATAACTCCAACGCCGACAAGCACCAGCAGCGTCATCCAGACGCTCAGATAAATCATTTCGATAAACAGCACAAATATCGTCAGCGCAACTGTAAGCAACTGCGGAATAGTCTGCGATATAAGCTGTCTGAGCGTGTCAATATCGTTTGTGTAGTGGCTCATAATGTCGCCGTACTGGTTCTGATCAAAATACTTTATCGGAAGCTTCTCCATACTTGAGAACATTCTGTTCCTCATTTTAGCAAGATGTCCCTGTGTGACTATTGCCATAAGCCTTGAATAAATGGTAGTCGCCGCAACTCCAAGCACATAAAATATCGCCATATAAATCATAAGCTTTAAAAGTTCAGGCTTTAGGTAATCAACAGCCGCCGTTTTGCCATCGCTGCCGTAAATCTCAAGTCCGTCCTCAATCAGACTTACCAGACTATTCATAAACAGTGATGAAACAGTAGAGGCTACTGCGCTGATAACTATACAAACCGCTACAATTATAACATAGCCCTTGTAATTCTGACAAACGTCCTTTACAACTCTTCCTATAAGAGAAAAGGATATTTTTTCATTCGTTCTTCCCTGCCCTGGTCTTGGCATAATTATCCCGCCTCCTCACTGCTCTTGTTCTGCGAATAGTAAACCTCCTGATAAATAGCGTTGCTCTTAAGCAGCTCGTCATGAGTTCCCACAGCGTTAATCTTTCCGCCGTCAAGCACCACTATTTTGTCAGCCTCTTGTACTGAAGCTATTCTCTGCGCTATAATTATCTTTGTAGTATCAGGAATTTCCTCAGCAAACGCTTTTCTTATAAGTGCGTCTGTCTTTGTATCAACTGCGCTTGTCGAGTCGTCCAAAATCAAAATCTTAGGCTTTTTAAGCAATGCTCTGGCTATGCAAAGACGCTGCTTCTGTCCGCCTGAAACGTTGCTACCGCCCTGCTCAATATAGGTATCATACTTATCAGGGAATTTCTGAACGAACTCGTCAGCCTGCGCAAGTTTGCAGACGCGCTCAATCTCCTCATCGGTTGCATTCTCATCGCCCCAGCGGATATTCTCTTTAATAGTACCCGAAAACAAAACGTTTTTCTGCAATACAACTGAAACCTCGTCTCTGAGCGTTTTTAAATCGTAATCTCGCACATCTGCTCCGCCGACCCTGACCTCTCCGTCCGTTACGTCATAAAGACGGGGGATAAGCTGAATGAGCGAAGTCTTAGAGCTTCCGGTTCCTCCGATAATTCCGATTGTCTGCCCTGCCTTAATATGCAAATTGACATTTTCAAGCACATTTTTATCCGCCTTCTGTGAATAAGCAAAGCTTACGTTTTCAAAGTCTATGCTGCCATCGGCAACGCTTGTAAGCGGATTTTCGGGATTAGTGATTGTACTTTCATCATCAAGCACCTCAACTATACGGCGCATAGATTCAAGAGCCATAGTTACCATTACGAAAACCATCGACAGCATCATAAGGCTCATCAGCACCTGCATACTGTAGGTAAGCAAGCTCGACAAATCTCCTACCAGCATATCACTGCCGCCTGAATTGATTATTTTATTCGCTCCAAAATATGAAATAACCATCATCAGCACATACATACAAAACTGCATAAGCGGCGAGTTAAAGGCAAGTATCTTCTCAGCCTTGGTAAAATCCTTTTGCAGATTATTGCTTGCCGTTTTAAATTTCTCTATTTCATAATCCTCGCGGACATATGCCTTGACAACTCTTATTCCGCTGACGTTTTCCTGTACCGATTCATTAAGCGCATCGTACTTCTTAAATACACTGTTGAATATCGGCATTGTCGTTTTCATAATCAGTATCAAGCCAACCGCAAGCACAGGAATTATAAACACATAGGTCACCGAAAGGCTTGGACTCATCATTATTGACATGACAAGCGCAAAGATAAACATAAACGGCGTCCTTACTGCAGTTCTTATTATCATCATATACGCATTCTGAACGTTTGTAACATCCGTTGTAAGACGAGTCACCAAGCTTGAGGATGAAAACTTGTCTATATTCGCAAAGGAAAAGCCCTGAACCTTGTAAAAAAGGTCGTGACGCAGATTCTTTGCAAATCCGCATGACGCTATTGCGCAGTACCAGCCTGAAGCCGCTCCGCAGACAAGCGACGCCATAGCCATCACGAGCAAAATCAGTCCGTATTTTACAACAACGTTCAGATCGCAGCCTCCCTGAAGCTCATTAACAAGCTTTGCCGTTATAAACGGTATTATACATTCAAGTATAACTTCAAACATTATAAAAAAGGGTGTCAGCAGCGAGGCTTTTTTATATTCTCTCACACATGACATAAGCTTTTTTACCATTACTTTTTGTCCTCCATTTCACATAAATTGTTTTTAATCATATCACACACCTCAAAAAAAACATCCAACTTTTCTTTCGGTATGCCCGATGCCATTTCTATTTCTATTTTCTCTATTTGCAGACTCTTTTCAGCTCTTGCCCGCCAGCCCTTTTCGGTAAGCTCAAGCTTCTTAAGTCTTGCATCATACGGCACAGGCTTTCTTTCTATAAGCCCGTTTTTTTCCATAAGAGAAAGAATCTTTGAAATAGTCGCTCTCCTTACGGAAAACTCCTCTTCCAAATCCCTTTGAAAGATTTCTTCCTTTTCACATTTGCCAAGATAGCCCAAAATTCTGCCGTGAACTGCCGTCACCGTATTCTCCTCTTCACGCATTCGCCTATTTAAAAGAATTGAAATCTGCGTTATCCATGGTCCGATTTCACGCACCTCAGATTCTTTTAATTCGCTGGGAAAAGACTGAAAAATACCCTCCGGATTATCCTTGGCGTCCATTGCTGTCACCTCCTTTTTATTTATTCAATAAACAGTTTGTAAGCTTGCTAAATGTTAGTTTGCTGATTGTTAGCTGGCTACGCTTTCTTTATTTATGACTATTATAGCATACATAGATTTTATTGTCAATGAATATTCTTGACAAGATTTTTGAACATTTTATTATGCATAAACGCAAAAAACAGGCTGTCAATATGCCTGACAGTCTGTTAAAGCTTATTCGATATAGGCAGTATCTGCATCATCATCCGAGCAGGCTGAACGTGCGACCGCTATAGTTGCAAGCGTATCTCCTAGCTGTGTAAAAACAGCGGCAGCAGCGTTTAGCTCATCATCTGTGAGCGAAGCCGCAAGAGCGTTTGCGACAGCGGTAACTGCCACAGTAAGCTGACAAGGATTCACTAAGCATCGCCCCTTGTATCAGCATATGACAAATTTAATCAGGATGTCACTTTCGGTGCGGATTCAATCAGCGCCTCAACCAGCTCCGGGAAATACCACTCCTGCGGCAGACTTCTGTCCATCAGCGCAAAGTTTTCACCGCTGCCGACCCGTGAATTATTATCCCACCAAATCATAGGCACGCCGTACTCTGTACCCTTGCTCACATAATATTCAGCGCAGGCAATTCTATCCTCAAGATTATCCTTGTTTACCGTTCCAAATTCTCCGATAATTACTGGGATTTCATACTGCAAAAACAAATCCTCAAGATTTATAAAAAGATTGTCAATTTCGCTTGTATTATTCTCGTCCCACTCGTCTGTGCCTGTAGTATCAAGCGCAAGAGAATATGGCAGATAGGCGTGAACCGAAACGATAACCTTATCGTCGTCCTCAGGCAGCCAAACCTCCTCAAGGCAGGTTCTTGTAGATGAAGCCGCATAGCCTGTAAGCATAAGGTGACGCTTAGCGTTATTTCCACCGCTGTTCCTTACAGTTTCATAAAACGCCTGTTCATACTCTGCAACTATAGCGCGGCTTTCCTCATCTCCGCCTGTCCACTCTATTGCAGTTTCACGGCATCTCGGCTCGTTTAAGCCTTCAAAGATAAGATGCTCGTCATAGCCTTTAAATTCCTCTGCAATCTGTGACCAGAGCGCAGTAAGCTGCTCTATATCCTGCTCTTTATTTTCCTCAGTCGGAAAATACCATTCCTCATGGTGAGTGTTGAGAATAACGAACATTCCGTTGTCAATACCGTAATCGACAATTTCCTTAACTCTCGCCATCCATTCCTCATCTACATTATAATCCTCGTCCATATGGTCTCCCCACGAAACAGGTACTCTGAACACGTTAAAGCCCGTTTCAACAAGCAAATCCACCATTTCCTTTGAGGTTTTGACACTCTGCCATGTGGTTTCGTTATCCAGTCCGTTTGAGCCTGTAGCGTCCATCGTATTTCCTAAATTCCAGCCTATAGTCATTTCCTGAACAAGCTCCCATGAGGAAATATCACGAATTTCCATGTTGACCTCATCTTCAACAGATTCGGTTGCTGATTCAGCGGAATCGCTTTCACTGGAATCGTCTGAAGATGAGCAGGCTGTCATAAATGCCGCACAGGTAACTGCCGCCATCAAAACGGCAATCATTTTTTTAAGCTTCATAATTAAAATCCTTTCTAACCTATTTATGCTCCAGCTTTTTAATCGCATTGTTTCTGACTGCGTCGCAGTACTGTTCGATTGATTTAATTTCAAAATCGGTTACCACCGAATAAAATTTATCCGAGTTCAAATGATGGCAGTCTGACCCTGCGGTCTGGATAAGGTTAAATTCCTTGGCATACCAGAGCGCACGCTCATCGTCCTCTTTTGCATGGTTTCCGCCGTTATATACTTCTACACCGTCACAAAAATCAGGTATAAGCTTTATATCCCTAAGATAAGACATACGGCGAAACGGGTGAGCATGAACTATAATTCCTCCTGCGAAGTGCACTCTGTTGCAAAATTCATACACTGAAATATCCATCAAATCATCGTTTTCCTTAAGCCATTGCTTATCTATGCCATATGCCAAAAAATCAGAGCCGTTCCACGAATATTCAAGTCCGAAAAGCACATTTAAGCCAAGCTCCTCGCCCTTTGCTTTTGCATTTTCAAAGCCCAAACAAAAAAGCTCCATCTTTTCACTCCAAGGCAGACTGCGGTCTATAGTCGTATTACCATTTAAAAAATGATCGGTTACTATAATAGTATCATACCCTAGCTCCTTATAATGCTGAGCCTGCTCGCTGCCTGATGCGCTTGTGCAGGCTGAACACTCTGCGGTATGGAGATGAGTTTCAGTACGAAACATCAGAAATCAACTCCTCTCTTTATCAGCTCAAGGCACATTCTGCCGTTGTGATAAGGGCATTTCCAAGGTCCTGTTTCCTCTTTCCAATCGTGCGGATTACCGTCAGAGCTTAGCTCGCTGTACCATTCGCCGCCGTCACGCTTGTCAATGATATTTTGCTTTATATAATCCCAGATGTCAGCCGCCGCTTCAAGATATTTTTCATCGCCGCTGTGCTGATAAGCGTTTACAAAGCCGACAACCGCCTCCGCCTGAACCCACCAGATCCGAGTTTTATCGATTTTATCATTTTCACGTTCATTATTGAGCGCACCGTTTTCCAATCCTACGTTATAAATATTTTCAGCAAGGCGCAAATCAATATCATGAAAGCTAGCCGTAAGCTCATCATCGCCCAGCATTTCAACCGCCTTGTCCATAAGCCAGCTTGCTTCAATATCGTGACCGAAGGAATGAATATCGCCCAGCACATCAAATTTCTCACCAAAGAAAACTCTCAGCGCATTATTTTGTCCGTCGAAAATTTTCCGCTCGACTATTTTCAGCTGATACTTAAGCTTTTGCGCTACAATCTCGCTTCTGTTAGCTCGATAAAGTTCCGTATAGGCTTCGATAAGGTGCAAAACGCTGTTCATCGTCTTTTTCGCACTTATTCCGTTTTCCGAAAGAGCCTCGTTCTCGGCAGGCTTCCAGTCTCGTGTAAACGCTTCGCCGCAGCCGTAATCATCAGGTGTTTTTGATTCAATGTCGTCAAAAAGCCGCTGTGCCAAGTGAAGCGCTTCCCTCACCTTTGCGGCATTATAATATGCGCTCAAAGCATAGACTGCAAAAGCAATGTTGTAGGTATGCTTCATATCATCGCTCACGCTGCCGTCAAAGCTTGTCATCCAATAGACTCCGCCGTATTCATAATCCACGCAATATTTTTTTATATACTCAAAAGCATGGTCTGCAAGCTCTCTGCATTTTTCATCGCCAAAAACCTCATAGCAGGCTGAAAAAAACCAAAGTATTCTCGAATGGAGAATAACTCCCTTGTCCGCCTTTTTATCAACTTTTAAATCAAAGCTCTTATACCCGTAAAAGCCGCCGTATTCATCGTCCTTAAGTGCAGTCCAGTAGGGTACAATGTGATTTAGCAGCTCATCTCTTGCCTGTGAAACAACCTTTCCCATAGCTCATTCTCTCCATTACTCAATTATTTTTCTTGCTTCTATATAGTATCTCTTATCGACAGCATGACCCATAGAAAAGGTCTTTCTCGGTAGTGCGCCGTCTGCTATTACCGTGGGGAAAAGCTGCTGCTTTTCCATATCGGGGAGAATAAAGCCTACAGTATTCGGCTTCATCGAAAGCTTTTCAAGCGTATCTTTTCCGTGAATATAATCAATACTGCCGCCATGCTCAGAAATATACTCGTCCAAAAAATTCTGAAGCGATCCGACCGTCAAGCGGCTTGTCTGATTATGAATATAAAAATCCTTATGTTCGCCGCCGCAGACAACGGTGATTTTCTGCTCGCTCGGTTTATCTTGAGAAAGCCCTAAAGCCTCCGTCATAGCTTCAAGCAGATTATCCTTATCTACATCTGAAATAATGCGGTGAATAGCCTCAAATTTAAGTGCGTCAGAGTGAAGATTAACAAGCTCACAAAGCGCATACCTTGCAGGGTGGTTAGTTAAATCCTTGTCAGGATTTTGCTCCTTAAGCTGCTCATAGTAAGCCTTTGCGGCGGCAAGAGAATGATTGCCATCTCCCATAGCAAATGCAAGCGGCTCTGCGTCCGAAAGAGAGTACTTCTCATTGAATTTGAGCTTATCCGCAAGACTGTCAAGCGCAGACAAAACCTGCTTTTGCAAATCAAGCGGCAAAAGATACCCCTCAATTTTTCCGCCCCCAAGCATAAGCTCGAACGAATAGAGCTTTTTCATCTCGTCCTTTTTAGCGCAAAGCGGCTCGATAGCACAGCGCTGCGAATCGTCAATCAAAATCATGATATGCGGCAGCTCCAAAGCCGCCTGACTGCGGATTTTAACTCTCGGCGGCAGTCTGTCGGGAACTGTCGCTTCTGTTGCACGAACAAGAGATTGAGAACCTTTATTATAGTCGTAGCATTCCAAGTCAACCGCTCCGACAACGCCTGCTCTGACTATGCCGTCCGACTGTGTACGCTCAACGTAAATAAGCGCATTTTTCAGCTCCTCAAACACATCGCCGTCAAGGTAGGCTTTCATGCTTTCGCTTATACTTTTAATATCATCTTCTCCGCCGTTTTTGTCAAGGTAAGCTTCTGGAAGAATCAAATTCAGCGCAGAGGGTGAACCGTCTGCGATTTTTTCAGCCTCCTCCCAATATTCAGGTTCAGAGGTGAACTGATCGCAGGCTATACACGCCCACTTTTGAAAATCTACATTCTTAGGAAGCAAAATATCGGCAGGAACAAACGCTGTCGTCATATCTAAAGTCATTCCTTTCAAAAAAACAGCGGCGGTATTTCTCCGCCGCCGATCAAAGCTTATTCAGCGGCTTTTGCATTAGGTGCTCCGCAGCACTTCTTGTACTTCTTGCCGCTTCCGCACGGGCAGGGATCGTTAGGTCCTATCTTCTTGCCGTTTCTTTTAGCAGTAAAGCCCTTGTTAGTCGCACCCGCCTTGAACACCTGCTCTCGCTTAGGCGCAGCCTGCTTTTTAACCTGTACGGTAAAGAGCGTTCTTACAGTGTCCTCGCGAATGGAATCAACCATAGCGTCAAACATCTCAAAGCCCTCCATACGGTACTCTACAACAGGGTTTTTCTGACCGTATGAGCGCAGTCCGATGCCTCTCTTAAGCTGCTCCATGTCGTCAATATGAGCCATCCACTTCTGGTCAACAACCTTAAGCAGCATTACACGCTCAATTTCACGCAAAAGCTCTGTTCCCAGATCGTCCTCACGCTTAGCGTAAATCTTGGAGGCACGCTCTGAAAGCTGGTCTATAATATCCTGCTTTGTCGTGCGGTCAAGCTCCTCTGGCGTAAAGTCAAAATCGGTTTCGACCGTGATAAGTCCCATAAGGTGATCCTTAAGTCCCTGCAAATTCCAGTCATCGTGAATATCATCGTCAAGCAGGTACATATTAACACTGTCTGAAACATATTCCTTAATCATATTCACAATATAATCATGAATATCCTCTCCGTTAAGAACCTTCTGACGCTGACCATAAATAATCTCACGCTGAGTATTCATAACGTCGTCGTAATTCAGCACGTTCTTTCTGATGTTAAAGTTTCTGCCCTCAATCTTCTTCTGCGAGGATTCAATTATATTTGTCAGCATCTTTGACTCAATCGGGGTATTTTCGTCAACCTTGAGCGAATCCATCATGTTTGTAACCTTATCGCCGCCGAACAGCCTCATGAGGTCGTCCTCAAGCGAAAGGAAAAACTGGCTCTCTCCGGGGTCGCCCTGACGTCCTGAACGTCCTCTGAGCTGGTTATCTATACGTCTTGCCTCGTGACGCTCCGTACCGATTATGAAAAGTCCGCCTGCCTCACAGACCTTGACAGCCTTTTCCTTAACCTCCTCGTCATACTTATCCTTATACTTTTTATAAATCTCTCTGGCTTCAAGGACGGTTTCGTCATCGGTATCAGAATATCCTGTAGCCTCGACAATTACCTCCTCCTCGTACTCAAGTTTTCTCAACTCCTCTGTAGCTAGAAATTCCGAGTTTCCTCCGAGAATAATATCCGTTCCTCTTCCCGCCATGTTAGTAGCGATAGTTACCGCTCCAAGCTTGCCTGCCTGCGCTACAATCTTCGCTTCCTTTTCGTGATATTTCGCATTAAGCACCTGATGCTTTACGCCCTTGTTCTTCAAAAGCTTAGACAAATGCTCTGATTTTTCAACAGAAACTGTACCTACAAGCACGGGCTGCCCTTTTTCGTGACACTCGATAATCTTATCAATTACAGCATTAAACTTGCCCTTTTCGGTCTTATAGATAACGTCCGAGTGATCGTCTCTGATAACAGGCTTGTTTGTCGGAATTTCGATAACGTCAAGCTTATAAATCTCTCTGAACTCGTCCTCCTCTGTCAAAGCCGTACCGGTCATGCCTGAAAGCTTTGAGTAAAGGCGGAAATAATTCTGGAATGTAATTGTCGCAATTGTCTTTGACTCTCTTGCGACCTTAACTCCCTCTTTAGCCTCAATCGCCTGATGAAGTCCGTCGTTAAAACGGCGGCCTATCATGATACGTCCCGTAAACTCGTCTACAATAAGAACCTCTCCGTCCTTAACAACGTAGTCGGTATCTCTCCTCATCGTGCCGTTAGCCTTTATCGCCTGATTGATATGATGCAAAAGCGTAAGATTATCGGCGTCCATAAGGTTAATTACATTAAACGCCTTTTCAGCCTTTTTAACTCCGCTCTTTGTAAGAGTTGCAGTTCTTGCCTTTTCATCTATAATATAATCTCCGTCAAGCAAGTCGTTATCCGCCTTGTCGTCCATCTCGACAACAGTTACAGGCTTGAGCGTCTTTGCGAATCTGTCGGCAAGCTGATACAGCTCGGTAGATTCATCGCCCTGCCCTGAAATAATCAGCGGCGTCCTTGCCTCGTCAATCAGAATCGAGTCAACCTCATCGACAATCGCAAAGGCGTGCTCACGCTGAACCTTATCCTTTTTATAGATGACCATATTATCACGCAGATAGTCAAAACCAAACTCGTTATTCGTACCGTAAGTAATATCCGCATTATAAGCCTTCTGCTTCTCTGCCTTGCTCATTCCCTGAAGCACGCAGCCGATTGAGACGCCGAGAAAGTGATAGACCTTACCCATCTCCTCAGACTGAAACTTTGCGAGGTAGTCGTTTACCGTTACTACGTGAACTCCATTTCCCGCAAGCGAATTTGCATAAGCCGCAAGGCAGGCTACCAGCGTTTTGCCCTCACCTGTTTTCATCTCGGCAATTCTGCCCTGATGCAAAACTATCGCTCCGATAATCTGAACTGGGAAAGGCTTCTTTCCAAGCACTCTCCATGCAGCCTCTCGGCACACTGCAAGTGCGTCTGGCAAAATCTCATCAAGAGAAGAAAGTCCATCCGCAAGAGTATCTTTAAACTTCTGCGTCTGCTCTCTAAGCTCGTGATCGCTCATCTTTGAATACTTTTCTTCAAGATCTAGCGTCTGCTGCTTTATAGGCTCTATTCTTTTAAGCTCTTTTTTGGAGTAATTTCCAAATAGTGCGTTTGCTAATCCCATTTTTTTAATTCACCTCATTTATATATTTTCCTCTAAAAGGAGCTTGGGTACAAAAATACACATTATATTATATCAAAAAAGCTCATGCTTGTCAAGCTTTTTTGAAAATTATCACCTAATTATCGCAAATATATTTTTCATATGCGATCCGAGAGGCAAAAAACAAAGAAAGAAACCGTTTTAACTCGCTCAGATCACAACTGCTTAAATCGATAACAAATCCTCCTTTGATTTTAATTTCAACTGAAAACAGTTGCTTTTTAGCGCATATGATTTTTCTGTTGAAATCTATGATATTTTCAATCCTACATATAAATTGTGCAATTCAGTTACAATTGTTGAAAGATATAGCGTAAATTTTTCTATTGCTTTAAAAGTGATTTTGTGATATAATAGAAATATAGGCTCAAGCTTTATAGATAAGTACGAAAGGAAATGATTAAAATGAGTGATAATGTTAAAAACTGGGGATACGAGAGCGTTTTTTATCAGATATATCCGCTAGGCTTTTGCGGTGCGCCATATGAAAATGACGGTGTGCAGGAGCATCGGATTCTAAAAGTGATTGAGTGGGCGGACCACATCGCTTCACTTGGCTGCAATGCAGTTTACTTCTCACCCGTCTTTGAATCGGACACTCACGGCTACAACACCCGTGACTTTACCAAAATAGACACTCGGCTTGGAACAAACGAGGATTTCAAGCAGGTATGCGACGCTTTGCATGAAAAAGGCATACGTGTAGTAATTGACGGAGTATTTAACCATGTCGGGCGAGGATTTCCGCAGTTTAAAGATGTAGTTGAAAGAAAATGGGATTCGCCTTACAAGGACTGGTTTTACATCAATTTTGACGGCAACAGCAACTACAATGACGGACTCTGGTACGAAGGCTGGGAGGGTCATTTCGACCTTGTAAAGCTAAATCTGAAAAATCCTGATGTAGTTGAGCATATACTTAACGCTGTAAAATACTGGATTGAGTATTTCGAAATTGACGGAATACGTCTGGACGTCGCATACTCGCTCGATTTTGATTTTTTAAAAAGGCTGCGTTCTTTCACAGACTCGCTCAACGACGACTTTTTCCTGATAGGCGAGCTGCTTCACGGCGATTATTCACGCTGGGTCAATCCTGAAATGCTCCACTCGGCTACCAATTACGAGTGCTACAAGGGGCTTTACTCAAGCTTCAACTCATTGAATATGTTTGAAATTTGCCACTCGCTGAAAAACCGTTTCGGACCTGAAAACTGGTGTCAATACAGAGGCATGCACCTGCTTTGCTTTGCGGACAACCATGACGTTTCAAGAATTTCAAGCATTATTTCAAATCCTGAGCATCTGCCGCTTTTGTACACGCTGCTCTTTGGTATGCCTGGGATTCCCTGCATTTACTACGGCAGCGAATGGGGTGCTAAAGGAGAGAAAAAGGACGGTGATCCGACGCTACGACCTTGCTTTGACGAGCCGCAGGAAAACGAGCTTACAAAGCTAATCGCCGCTCTTGCCAAGGCTCACCGTGAATGCAAGGCTCTCTGCTACGGAGATTTAAAGGTTCCAGTTCTGACGAACAAGCAGTGCATTTTACAGAGAGATTTCGAGGGCGAACGTGTATTTATTGTAATCAATGCCGACGACGAACCGTACACTGCGCACTTTGACGCAGGCTTCGGACTTGCCGACGACCTTGTAACAGGAGAAACTCACGATTTTGGCGGTGGAAGTGAAATAGAGCCAATGTCCTCGCATATTTGGAAGTGCAGATAAATATCAAAAATTCAATACTAAAAGAACAACTCCTCAGACTTTAATCTGAGGAGTTGTATTTTTTTTGGAAAGTAATCACGGTATTTTATAGAGATTTATTAGTATAAACTTTTATTTTCTCTTAGATACAATAAATGCAGCAGCGGCAAACACTATTCCAACAGCTCCAAAAGCTGCTGCACCTGTTGAAGGATTAGTATCGCTTGTTGTAGAGGTTGTAGATGATGTACTTGAAGTATCAGATGAATCATAGCTGGAATCTTCCTCTGAAGAATCCTCATCGTCTGTGTCGTCTGTATCATCTGTATCGTCATCAGAACTCTCAAGGGTATTATATTCAAGTAAAGCAGATGTAACGTCTACTCCATATACTTGGAAAACTAATCCGCCAAAATAATCAGATTCAGTATCATCTCCAAAAGTTGTAAGCGTACTTGAAAGCGTTTCACTATAAGCGTCTGCAATAAGTGCGTCAAGTGCGTCCTGTGATAATGTGAATGTCAGAGAATTTATTGATGTATCGGTTATTACAAAGAATCCGTCATTTTGCAAATAATATTCTCCATCAAATGTATCTGTACTGAATCCATCATCTGTGTCCTTTGTAACTCCTGTAATAGAATCAGCATTTGTTTCAGCATTATAAATTACACTTGTACCATTTACGTTGCACGGAGCAATCAAATAATATTCATATCCGTCAAGAATATCAAAATATACAGTTACTCTCATTCCGTCCTCTGCTTTTTCAAGCTCTGTATAACCAACTAAAAGCATTGAACCCCAATCGCTGTATGTGCTGTATTCCTCATTGTCCGAACTGTAAATTGTGTTCTCGGTGTTGTATTCGGTATCATCAGAATCAGAAGTGCTGTCATCGCCATCATCATAACCTGTAGAATCGCCATCATCAACCATAGTGCCAAGTCCACTGATTGTGAAGTCTATAGTGATAAATCCGTCTTCTGTCGGAAGCGCAGAAGCGTCAATAGAGCTTTTGCCATAAGCGTTAATAACAGAAATTGTAAGATAATCCAAATCATCTTTATAATATACAGTATCAGCAGTATACCCTGTTCCGCACATATCAACGCTTAAATCAGAAACAGTAACCTCTTCACCGTCTACATAAGGAACTCCGTCTTCATATGTACACTCAATATCCGTTGTTATAAGCAGCATATTAAACTTATCAGTTGTCGTTCCAGCTGAACCATCCGGATCTGTATTTTGAAGAATAGACCAGGTTCCGCCAGTACCATAGTCATTTTCTTCATAATCTATATCAATAGATCCTTCTGTATACATACTCACCGAATATGATCCATCACCCTCAATAGGAATATCGGTGAAATTACCATTTCCATATCCAGCAGCCCCGCCTACCACTCCAACAATTTCGTTTGGAAATGCAGCATAACTACCGTCAGAAGTAGCAGAGCTCGTTTCGCCGTAAACGTTTCTAAAATTCCATGTTGTGTTCGTTTGAAATGCAATTCCTGCTTCTCCAGTTGTAAGAGCAGAAACCTCATTTTCAGTTACTATTGAAATTGTCGACAATGCAAATGCCGCCGCAGACAAAGCAGCTAAGATTTTTGAAAAATTCATATAAAAATCCTCCGTTCATTAAATGTAAAAAATCAGCGGGTACTCATTACCCTATTTTTAGTATATCATACCCCCCCCCGCTGTCAATAGTCATTTTTGCCAAAAATAGACTATGAATTTTGTGGATTTTCTACAAAAAATGCCTGTTTTTTTATTAAAAGGATTCTTAAACACTAGAGCATCATTTTTTACCCCAACAAAGTTCCAACATCACGCAAATAATTTTCCAAACTAATCAGATTATACTTTAATCATATTAAAAGAAAAATTGAAAGGAGGTGAAAATCATGGCGGATTATTTTCGCATTTGAGGACATAAAAAAAGCGCAAAGGCACAGCATGAGATAGACAAGGCGGACTTTTCGGCGGTAAAAGCTGAAAGCAAGGCTAATTTCGAGGAGGCAAGAGCAGGCTCTAGGCTTCACAAGAAGGATTTCCTACATAGATGTCAGCGTGTCGGTTTTAACCTCACAAACCGCAATGTTTTCTTCCTTTTCAAGAGCGCAGCTGATAAACAAATTCTGGAGCATGAACCGCACCGTAATGGAATTTCTATCACGCACCCTCTACGCTCTTACGAGAACTAATATCCTTTCGGAAGAGAAGCTTAAAGACCGTACGGATCAAGGGCTGAATAAAAAACAGTTGTGAGAAAAAGGCGAACGGGAAATTAAAGCACACAAGCTTCAACCAGTTTGCCAGCAATGTAATGATGGAAAACCCATCATAATAGGGATAATACAGCCATGCTGCAATAAAGCTCATCGCAGGGCACATCAATCCCACCGTTGTGCAGATGATGGCAGTTTCAAAGAGGACAGGATGCGTTTCGCAGGGATTGAATATCTTGCACGCCAATTTAAATGAACTTGGCTGCCCCATCACGATTTCCAGCATATAGGCAAAGCAGAATTCAATTAAAATCACCGCCCAGATTGGCATAAAACGTCCGAACATATAGACGCCACCCTGTGCACGGATGGCAGCAAGTACGCTATTTACCTGATTAACCTCCATGAGTGTGGTCCCATTTACCACGTACAGGCTGTAAAACACATAGCCATGTACAGTAACAATAACTGTCAAAAGCGCAAAAATCATTCTTTGAAATTGGTTTCTCGGCATAAAAAATTCCTCCAATAATATATATGTTTTTGAAAACGCCATATAAACAAAAAAACACGCAGTACATTCCGTATGTCTCTGAAAACGTTTCTGTTCCGTAATCAGATTTATATACCAGATGGTACCACGTGTGTCGTGCTTATTATGCAATTTTCAATATGTTTATTATATCACATTCTTCCGATTTATTGCAATGGATATTTTGCACAAAGTTTTTCAACAGAACTACCCTGTCTCCTTCCCACAGGTAGTGGAAATAAGTGGGGACTGCGCAGCCAGATGCCGTTTGTGCATGGGATTCTTTATGCCTCTATCTCCGTCACATTTCGGAATGTGACCGTGATTTCTTTCTTTTTGCCAACCGTTATGTACTCGACCATGCTGCTCAGAGTGCGCTGTCAAATTTCGTGATAGCACCGCCCTGTGCTTTCAGCGTCTGGATGAAGTTCTTAATCTTGTACAAAACCTCGAAAGCTACAGTCTGTTCCCTTTCCGTAGAACTTTTAGGAACCGCATTTTTAGTACTTTCCACATTCGCAGTCACAGCCGAAGATCCACATATTTTACTTTATATTCTCCTTGCAGTACTGGGATTTTCAGACTGGCTTGTCGCTTATCCGATTTATAAAAGGATTCTAGCTAAGGAAACTTCAAGAATAAATCTGCTTATAGAAAAAATATGATGAAATTAACAAGCTTTGACACAAAGGCAAAAGACCTTTATACTAACACAAAAACCGCCCCGAATCAACTGCGACTCAAGGCGGTTTTATTTTTTAACGCTCAATTGACAAAACCTTGTATCCAGCAGCTTTAATCGCCGCCTTTATCTGCTTGTCCTTTATTTCAGAGCTTAAACTTACAACAGCAGTTCCCTTTTCATGACTAGCCTGTGCGTTTTTAATTTCAGGCAACTCCTCAAGCGCATTTTTAACTACGTTTTCGCAGTGAGAGCACATCATTCCTTCAATGGAAATCGTTATTACATTGTCTGAATCTAAAGCTTTGTCGTCTGATTTTTCACTTTGATTTAAAGCTGCCGTCAGGTCGGTAAGCTTAGCTTCATTTTTAATTCGCTTGTCATGCTTTGTCTGATTTATTTTAATCAAATTAAGCCGAAGCGCATTTGACACAACGCAGAATGAGGAAAGGCTCATAGCCGCCGCACCGAACATAGGATTAAGCTGCCAGCCGAACAGCGGTATAAATGCGCCTGCCGCAAGCGGTATACCTATACAGTTGTAAAAGAAAGCCCAGAACAGATTTTGGTGAATATTGCGAAGCGTCGCACGGCTAAGTCTTATTGCGGCAGGAACATCAGAGAGTTTGCTCTTCATAAGCACAATATCAGCTGCGTCAATAGCCACATCCGAGCCTGCGCCTATTGCAATTCCCATGTCCGCACGTGTCAGCGCAGGAGCATCGTTAATTCCATCGCCTACCATAGCTACTTTGCCGTACTCCATAAGAGTGCGAATAACCGCCTCCTTGCCGTCAGGAAGCACGCCTGCTATCACCTGATCAACTCCCGCCTGCTTTCCGATTGCACGGGCGGTTCTTTCGTTGTCGCCTGTAAGCATGATAACCTTGATACCCATACTTTGCAGCTCACGCACTGCCTCAGGGCTGTCCTCTTTAATTATGTCCGCCACAGCGATAATGCCTACAAGAGCGTTTCCCTTTGCAAACAGCAGCGGTGTTTTTCCGTTTTCAGCTAATTCCTCCGCCGCACTTTGAAGCTTTGGCGAAACCTCCACCTTTTCTGATATAAACTTCAAGCTCCCGCCTGTCAATTTTTCATTGTTGTACACTGCACTTAATCCGTTGCCTGGAAGCGCCTGAAAATCCGTCACCTCCAGTGCCTCCAAGCCGTCCTCATCGCCCCTTTTCAAAATCGCTTTAGCTAGCGGATGCTCACTTTTAGCCTCAAGCGCATATGCCGTTTTCATAAGCTCAAGTTCGGTAAATCCATCGGCAGGAATTATATCTGTAACCTGAGGCTCTCCTGCGGTAATCGTTCCCGTCTTATCCAAAACCGCAATCTGAACCTTTCCAGCTTCCTCAAGGCTCACAGCAGTTTTGAAAAGTATTCCGTTCTTAGCTCCCATACCGTTGCCGACCATAACAGCAACAGGTGTAGCAAGTCCTAAAGCGCACGGGCAGGAAATCACAAGCACAGAAATCCCTCTTGCAAGCGCAAATCCAAAGGCTTGCCCACTGATCAGCCATACCACAACAGTGACAACTGCAATTGCAATTACAGTCGGAACAAAAATCCCCGAAACCTTGTCTGCAATTTTTGCAATCGGAGCCTTTGTAGCCGCAGCGTCGCTTACCATCTCTATAATCTGCGAAAGCGTAGTGTCCTCGCCAACTCGCGTCGCTTTGCACTTTATAAATCCCGACTGGTTCACCGTTGCGGCTGAAACGCTGTCGCCCTCTGCTTTATCAATCGGTATGCTCTCACCCGTCAGAGCCGATTCGTTCACTGCGCTTGAGCCCTCTAATATCACGCCGTCCACAGGAATATTTTCTCCGGGGCGCACTACAAAAACATCTCCCTTTTGCACCTGCTCAACAGCAACTGTCACCTCTGAACCGTCACGCAAAAGCACCGCCTGCTTAGGAGCAAGCCTCATAAGGCTCTTCAAAGCGTCCGTGGTCTTTCCCTTTGAACGTGCCTCAAGCATTTTGCCTACTGTAATCAGCGTAAGAATCATCGCCGCAGATTCAAAATAAAATTCGTCCATATAGCTCATAACAAGCTCATCATTGCCCTTTACCACAGCGTCAGTCATCATAAACAGCGCAAAAACGCTCCACGCATAGGACGCAAACGAGCCCATCGCCACAAGCGTATCCATGTTAGGAGAACGGTTGATAAGCCCCTTTGTTCCGCTTATAAAGAATTTCTGATTGATAACCATAACTATAGTCGCCAGCAAAAGCTGTACTAAACCCATTGCCACATGATTACCGTCAAACCAACTCGGAAGCGGCCAGCCCCACATCATATGCCCCATAGAAAAATACATTAGGACAAGCAAAAAACCAATCGAAGCGATAAGCCGCTTTTTCAAAACAGGCGTTTCATGGTCTTTCAACGCCTCCTCATCAGCGGACAAGCTGCTTTTTTTATTGTCTGCGCCTTTGAGTGAGGCTCCGTAGCCTGCCGCCGTTACAGCAGCTATTATTTCATTCGGCGAAGCAGTACCCTCAACTCCCATCGAATTTGTCAAAAGGCTTACTGAACAGGATTTAACGCCTGAAACCCTGCCGACAGCCTTCTCAACTCTTGCAGAGCAGGCGGCACAGCTCATACCAGTTACCGTATACTGTTCTATTTTCAAGACCTCCTTTATTTCATCAGCTTTTGAAGCGTATTGACAAGCTCGTCAATAATCTCATCATTGCCATTTCGTATATCTTCCGCAACACAGGTGCGGATATGATTAGCAAGCAGCTCCTTGTTAAACGCATTAAGTGCGGCGGCAGCGGCGGACGACTGAACTAAAATATCCGTGCAGTACGCATTGCGCTCTATCATGCCCTTTATACCTCTGATTTGCCCCTCTACTCTGTTTAATCTGTTAATCAGACTGCGATATTCCTCCTCAGATCTTTCCTTTGTCTTTTCACAGCAGCAGCACTCATTTTTGTTGCTTTCCTCCATATCGCAATCTCCTTTCTAATAAAAATTATCGTAAAAGCATACCCTTATGGGGTATGCTTTTATTTTATACCATCAGGGGGTATATGTCAATAGCCTTTCAGCATAGTTTACAATTTATTAACATATTCCCAATCCGAGAGCGGCATATTTTCAGCAAGAAAAAATTTGTAGTATTCAGGGCTTGACAAATGGGATTCATACGGGCATAAAAAAACGGCTGTATGGTCATTCTTAAATAAAATATGTTAAGTTCAGGCTGATAAACTGGAATTTGATTATCTACATAAAAGCCAACTAAACAGCATCATAATTCCGCCAATTAAAAATGAAACTATGCTTACCAAATGACCTAAGTATTGTTTAATTATAATACCAACAAAATTGAACAACCCAATTCCGAACACAAAGCCACCTACGAATCCAAGAATGACCCATCCGCTTTCTGTCCCAACCAACATACAGAATAGCACTGCGGGTAGTAACAATACTGCAATACCAAGCATCACCAGAAAAAAGTATCCAATGGGATGTCTTCCTTTGAATTCATCATCTGATGATGTATAGAAATAAGTTTTGTAATCCGTTGGAGGTATCCAACCAGATTTCTTATTTTTAAACTTTTTCTTTTTACTCATGATAATCCTCATTCAAATTTAAATTTGTACTCTTGTACAGCTACCAGTATACCATACCGCGATGCGAAAAGTAATCATTCGCCGTGTCCTATCCGTAAAATTTCTATCAATTTTACCGCTTCACGCTGTCAATGTATCTGCAAAATCGTGTACAGCACCCCGACGACTTCCCTTGCTCTAGCATGACATTGCCAATTCCATTAGGCAATGCTTAACACTCAAGCAGTTACAAATATCCTGCAAACGAAAAAGCTTTTGGCAAGCGTCAGCGTTAGTTTTGCAAAATAAAAAAACCGCATAAAATGCGGTTTTTCAAGTGAGGTTTTAACTCACCAATATGGCTGGGGTAGAAGGATTCGAACCTACGGAATGTCGGAGTCAGAGTCCGATGCCTTACCACTTGGCGATACCCCAATATAAAATGGTTGGGATAGCTGGATTCGAACCAGCGGAATGACAGAGTCAAAGTCTGCTGCCTTACCCCTTGGCTATATCCCAGTATCTAAAACCACTTATTTGTACGGATTCAGCTCTATTATTATACCATAAACAAATCTCTTTGACAAGCATCTCTCATTTCCTTTTACAAAAATTTAATAAAATTCATAGAAAAAACACCTTTTTTCTCATCAAAAATTGTCATAAATCAAAAAAATAGTGTTGATTTACTCCGAAAAATATGCTATAATAAAAGTATAGAAATTATTTTCTAAAAATGTTTGTCAAAATTACGAAAGGTTGTGTTTTTATGGAAAAAGAAGCTGTAAATGAGAAAATCGGCTTTGTAAAAAAGTTCGTAAACGAATTTAAAGAGTTTGCTCTTAAGGGAAATGTAATGGATCTGGCAGTCGGCGTTATTATCGGTGCCGCTTTTCAGGACATTGTAACGTCATTCACAGAAAGCTTTATCAATCCGCTTATAAGCTCAATCGGAGGTGCTGAAATCGGCGGCAAAATCGAGATTCTCAACACGGGTCAGTATATTAAATACGGCGATTTTCTCACTGCGATAATTAACTTCCTCATCATGGCGCTTGTGATTTTCTGCATTATGAAGGCTATAAACGCTGTCATGCACTTAGGAAAGAAGGAAGAAGCTCCTGCCGTTACAACTAAAACCTGCCCGTACTGCTTAAGCGAAATTAACATTGAAGCAACCCGCTGTCCTCACTGCACCTCATAGCTTGAGGAAAATCCAGTCGCAGAGGCTGCTGCTGAAGCTGCGGAATAAATTTTTTACATAAGATATGCACATGAGAATTTTCCCCGACATTATCTAAATAACGTCGGGGAATTGTCATTGAATAATTGAAATTATTTCGTCCTTTATCTGCTCCCTGCTGTCCTCATCGGCAATTATAAGCACATACAGTCCGCCGCACTCGAAAGCTTCTGCGTCCGTTGCCTTTTGAGATTCCTCAGGCGCATACCCTTCAAAATCACTTTCACGCTGCTTTGCACGCTCGTTTAAAAGCTTCTCGCAGTCAGCGCTGCCGCTTATAATTGAAATTTCATCAGCCGATTTTCCAGACGAAACATACATAATACCGCCGTCTGTAAGCTCGTCCGCAGTCACTCCGTAAAGTGCTTCGCAGGCTTCGTCAAAAAGTTCATCTCCAAGCTCCGCACGTTCGTCAAGCTTTTCACTCAAGCCGCTTTGCTCAAGAGCGTCAAAAATTTCAGCGACACTTACATCGGTTTTTAAATTTTCATAACTGCCGCAGCCGCACAAAAGCAACAGCGTAAGCAAAACTATTAAAACTAAATTCTTTCGCAAATGAGATCTCCCATTTCACTGCACGACACCATTTTACAGCCGTCCGACATAATATCGCCTGTTCTGAATCCATCGTTGAGAGTTTGTTTAACAGCAGCATCAACTGCGTCTGCTTCGTCAGTCATATCGAATGAATATCTTAGCATCATAGCTGCGGAAAGTATTGTTGCTATCGGATTAGCCTTGTTCTGTCCAGCAATGTCAGGCGCACTTCCGCCGCTCGGCTCGTAAAGTCCGAACTTGGTTTCATTCATGCTTGCGGACGGCAGCATACCGATTGAGCCAGTTATCATCGAAGCCTCGTCAGACAAAATATCGCCGAACATATTCTCTGTCACCATAACGTCAAACTGCGCAGGATTCTTAACAAGCTGCATTGCCGTATTGTCAACCAGCATATGCTCAAGCGTAACCTCAGGATAATCGGCGGCAACCTCAGTTACAACCTTCCTCCAAAGCCGCGAGGAATCGAGAACGTTAGCTTTATCAACGCTTGTAACCTTTTTGCTCCTCTTCATTGCAACCTCAAAGGCTTTTATTGCAATCCGTCTGATTTCATTTTCGTTGTAAGAAAGCGTATCAACTGCCGTCATCACTCCGTCAACCTCTTCAGTCCTTCTTTCGCCGAAGTAAAGTCCGCCTGTAAGCTCTCTCATAATCAGCATATCAAAGCCGTTTGACGAGATTTCCTCTTTGAGCGGGCAGGCGCCTGAAAGCTGCGGATAAAGCAAGCAGGGACGAAGATTTGCAAAAAGTCCTAGCTCCTTACGAATTTTCAGCAGACCTGCTTCAGGACGAAGATTAGCAGGAAGCTTGTACCACGGGGAAGTAGTAGTATCTCCTCCGATACTGCCCATAAGCACAGCATCGCTAGCCTTGCAGGCAGCTATAGTTTCATCTGTCAGCGGCACACCGTTTACGTCAATCGAACAGCCTCCCATTAAAAGCTGGGTATATTCAAAGGTATGCGCGTATTTTTCTGCGGCTTTGTCAAGCACCTTAACAGCCTCGCTCACAATTTCAGGACCTATTCCATCGCCCTTTATCACTGCAATTTTTTTGTTCATATATGTACATTCCTTTCGATAAAAATTTATTACTATTTTATTTAAAGCGGAGCAAGGCAAGCTAAGCTTGCGTACACACCGCAGGTTTGTACCAGCTTGCATTGCGAACGCTATGCAATTGAAAGAACTTTAGTTTTTCTACGAAAAACAAAAGTTACTTTCTTAAAGTTCTTACCAGCTCCGCTGTCTTTCGGTAGGGGATATATATCCCCTACCGAAAGACAGGATGTCACCCACCGCCTAAGAGGCAGGGGACATCATAGTTTTATTATAACACAACCGAACGAAAATTGCAAGACAAAAATTTAGATTCTAAATTTTTACTGTTTGCTCAAATAAAGGCTTGTCAAGCCTGATTAGTCAGCCTGAAATAATATCATTTTTCAATGCATAATATTGTTTACTGAATAATATTATGCAGAACGCATTATGTGCATCTGCGAAAAACATTGCAATGCAGATACGACAAAGCTTTATGCCTGTCAAGCCGAGCAAAGCGTTTTGCAGTTACTTGTTTTTTTATTTTTTGAGCGAATAAATATAAAAAAACCTTTACGCATATATCATTTTTAGTGTTTGCATTTGACAAGAGGTATAAAAATGTGGTATAATTATTTTATAGGAACGGCGAATGTGCCGTGAAGCATTGGAAATAAGGAGCTGTTGATTATGTCCGTTTACAGAATTTACGTTGAAAAAAAACCTGAATTTGCAGTTGAAGCGAAATCACTTCTGACTGATATACGCTCGGCGTTTGCATTTGACACGCTTGAAGGTATAAGAATTATTAACCGCTATGACGCAGAGGGGCTTTCTGAGGAGGATTTTAAAGCCGCAATACCCGTGGTTTTTTCGGAGCCTGCGGTTGATGTAACCTATGAGCATATGCCAAAGCTTAAAGAAAATGAATCGGTTATAGCCGCCGAATATCTGCCTGGGCAGTTCGACCAGAGAGCGGACTCCTGCGCACAGTGTATTTCACTTTTAAGAGGCGGTGAACGTCCAAACGTAAAATCGGCGAAAATATATATCTTTTCAGGAAAGCTTGACGATAAAGAGCTAGAAACTATAAAGCGCTACATAATTAATCCTGTTGAATCGAAAGAGGCTTCTCTTGACAGATTTGACACGCTTGATATTGCCTATTCAGTGCCTACAGAGGTTAAAACCATCGATGGCTTCATTTCAAAATCAGACGACGAGCTTAAAGCTATGGTTAATGATATGGGGCTGGCAATGGACTTTGACGATATTAAATTCTGTCAAAAATATTTTCGTGACGACGAACACCGCAACCCGACTGTAACTGAAATCAGAATGATTGATACCTACTGGTCGGATCACTGCCGCCACACTACATTTTTAACGATAATTGACGATGCAAAAATTCATGCGCCTTACATTGCCGACACCTACAAGGACTACCTTGAAACAAGAGAGGAGCTTTATGCAGGCAGAAGCGACAAGCCGCTGACGCTTATGGATTTAGCTGTAATCGGCGCAAAGAAGCTAAAAAAAGAGGGCAAGCTTGACGACCTTGACGAATCGGAGGAAATTAACGCCTGCTCGGTGAAAATCACCGTTGACGTTGACGGCAAGGACGAGGACTGGCTGCTGATGTTTAAAAATGAAACGCACAACCACCCTACTGAAATAGAGCCCTTCGGCGGTGCGGCTACTTGTCTAGGCGGCGCAATCCGCGATCCGCTTTCGGGACGCTCCTATGTTTATCAGGCTATGCGTGTGACGGGTGCAGCTAATCCACTTGTTCCTGTCGAGGACACAATTCAGGGAAAGCTGCCGCAGAGAAAAATCACTGTCGGCGCAGCTAACGGCTATTCCTCTTACGGAAACCAGATAGGACTCGCTACAGGGCAGGTAAACGAAATTTACCATCCCGGATATGTTGCTAAGCGCATGGAGATAGGCGCAGTAATCGGCGCAGCTCCCGCTTCAAACGTCCGCCGTGAAAGACCGTCGGCAGGCGATGTAGTTATACTGCTCGGAGGAAAGACGGGACGCGACGGCTGCGGCGGAGCTACGGGTTCATCAAAGTCGCACACTCTCCATTCTCTTGAAACCTGTGGAGCGGAGGTTCAGAAGGGTAACGCTCCCGAAGAGAGAAAGCTTCAGAGGCTGTTCAGGAATCCAGAGGTTACCTCTATGATTAAGCGCTGCAACGACTTCGGCGCAGGTGGAGTTAGCGTTGCTATCGGCGAGCTTACAGACGGACTGCTGATAAACCTTGACGCTGTCACAAAGAAATATGACGGACTTGACGGCACAGAGCTTGCTATAAGCGAATCTCAGGAGAGAATGGCTGTAGTTATTGCAAAAGATGACGTCGAGAAATTTATGCTCGAAGCTTCAAAGGAAAATCTTGAGGCTACGCTTGTTGCAGTAGTCAAGGACGAGCCTCGCCTTAAAATGAACTGGTGTGGAAATATCATTGTCGATTTGTCGCGTGATTTTCTTAATTCAAACGGTGCGGAAAAGCACACCACTGTTGAGGTTTCAGAGCCGCTTATCGGAAACGACAACGCAGGTGAGGATACTGCCGACAGGTGGGAGGCTATGATTTCCAATTTAAACATATGCTCACAAAAGGGCTTAGTCGAACGCTTTGACTCCACTATCGGTGCAGCTACAGTGCTTATGCCATACGGCGGAGAGTATCAGAACACGCCTAATCAGGCAATGGCTGCAAAAATTCCAGTGCTTAACGCTGAAACTACAGACGCTTCCATTATGGCATGGGGCTACAATCCGTATCTGTCCTCGCAAAGTCCATATCACGGAGCGGTGAGCGCAGTAGTCGAGTCGATTTCAAAGGTCGTTGCGGCAGGCGGAAGCTATAAAAAATGCTGGCTTACGTTCCAGGAATTTTTTGAAAGAACAAACAACAATCCCGAACGCTGGGGCAAGCCCTTTGCCGCTCTGCTGGGAGCTTACAAAGCGCAGTGCGAGCTTGGCTGTGCTTCTATAGGCGGCAAGGATTCTATGTCGGGAACATTTGAGGAAATCGATGTTCCTCCAACGCTTGTTTCCTTTGCGGTTTCGCTTGCAAAGACAGATAAAATCATTTCATCTGAATTTAAAACAGGCAATTCAAAGGTCGCACTGATAAAGCCTGAATATGATGAAAACAGCGTCGTGAACTTTGACTCGCTTAAAAAAGTGTATGAAAGGATCGAAAAGCTTATAGCGGACGGCATGGTGCTTTCCTGCTGGGCGGTTTCCTACGGCGGAGTTTCGGAGGCAATCGCTAAAATGTGCTTTGGAAATAAAATCGGATTTGAATTTACTCAAAAGCTAACTGCCGCAGAGCTTTTCAGACCCTGCTACGGAGCTTTTGTAATCGAACTTGCCGAAAACGCAGAAACTGATTTAAGAATAATCGGAAAAACCACCATAGACTACAGAATATTAAACGGATATTCGCTGGACGGCGAACACCTGCAAAGGCTGTGGGAGGACAAGCTTGAGCCTGTATTCCCAACAAGGGTTTCAGAGCCTGAAAGCAAGCCACAGAGGTTTTCATACAGCTGTAAAAATAAAAACCGTCCTGCACCATCGATCAAATGCGCTAAACCAAGAGTTTTGATTCCTGTTTTCCCTGGTACAAACTGCGAATACGATACTGCAAGAGCATTTGAAAGGGCGGGGGCGCAAGCCGATATTTTCGTTATAAGAAATTTAACTGAGCAAATGATTGAGCAGTCGGTTAAAGAGATGGAAAAGAAAATTAAGCAATCTCAGATTTTGATGATTCCAGGCGGTTTTTCAGGCGGCGACGAGCCTGACGGTTCAGGAAAATTCATTGTTTCGTTCCTTAGAAATCCAAGACTTACAGACGCCGTTCACGAGCTTTTGAAAAATCGTGACGGACTTATGCTTGGAATATGCAACGGTTTTCAGGCGCTAGTAAAGCTCGGACTTGTTCCTTACGGTGAAATTGTCGATATGAAGGACGACTCCCCTACCCTGACCTTCAATACAATTGCAAGACACCAGTCAAAGCTTGTAAACACAAGAATAGCTTCAAACAAGTCGCCATGGCTTTCGTCCTGCAAGGTTGACGACATTCACACGGTGGCCATCTCGCACGGCGAGGGACGCTTTACCGCTTCAGCCGAACAAATTGCACAGCTTGCCGAAAACGGGCAGATTGCGACGCAGTATGTTGATTTTGAAACGGAACCGACCTATGACATTCAGTGCAATCCGAACACCTCTGTTGAAGCTATAGAGGGCATAACCTCTCCCGACGGAAGAGTTTTCGGAAAAATGGGACACTCTGAGCGCAAGGGCGCAGGCGTTTACATAAACGTTCCTGGGCAAAAGGATCAGCACATCTTTGAAAACGGAGTGAACTATTTTAAATAATCAGATATGCTGATGAATTGTCTGGATTTGAGGAGAGCTTATGCTTTACATATACCTTGCAATTACAATTTTAATGAGTATTGTCGCCTTCTCAGCTTTTGGAATTGACAAGCAAAAGGCGAAAAAGGACGCATGGAGAATACCCGAAGCAACGCTGCTTTGTCTTTCGCTATGCGGCGGCTCTGTAGGAGCAATGCTGGGAATGGCTGTTTTTCACCACAAGACTAAAAAGCTTAAATTTAAAATTTTTGTGCCGATTACATTTTTACTTTGGTTGATAATCGGAATACTGATAATGAGAGGAACGTGATTTTTTTGGACACACTGCTAAAGCTTTTAAAGACGGACGCAAGGCTTTCAAACGCCGAGCTTGCCGTTATGCTTGACAAAAGCGAAGCTCAGATTAAAGAGCAGATAGAAAAATACGAATCAGACGGACTGATAAAGGGCTACACGGCTATTATTGACGAATCTGTCGCAGATCCTAACTATGTAACTGCGCTTATCGAGCTTAAGGTTACGCCGCAGTCGCAGAGCGGATATGAGAAAATCGCACATGAAATTGCGAATTATGACGAGGTTGAATCGGTTCGGCTTATGTCGGGCGGGTATGACATTTTAGTTTCGGTAACTGGCACAAGTATCCGTGAAATATCACAGTTTGTTTCTGAACGCCTTGCCGCAATTGAGGCTGTAACCTCTACAGTAACACACTTTCAGCTAAAGTCGTATAAATCCAACGGAGTAATTATCAGCGAAGAAGAAAGCGATGAGAGAGGGATGATTTCCCCATGAGCTTTGAGAGCGAAAGACTTTTAAATTCCAATGCGGTAAATTTAAAGCCGTCGGGAATAAGGAAATTTTTTGATATAGCGCAGCAGATTGACGGGGTAATTTCTTTAGGCGTCGGAGAGCCTGATTTTAAAACACCATGGAAAATCAGACAAACTGCGATTGACTCTCTGCAAAACGGACACACCTGCTACACTGCAAATGCAGGGCTTTTGACACTGAGAAAGGAAATTTCAAAATACCTTGAAAATCGAATCGGCGTAAGCTACGATCCTGACGATGAAATACTTGTTTCAGTCGGCGGTTCAGAGGCTATCGACCTTGCTGTAAGAGCGATAGTTTCGCCGGGAGATGAGGTTTTAATTGCCGAACCAAGCTTTGTCTGTTACAATCCAATAGTTACAATGATGGGCGGAATACCCATAGCCGTTGAAACTGTAGTCGAGGACGAATTTAGACTAACTCCAGAAAGGCTTAAGGAGAAAATCACCGACAAGACCAAAGCTCTTATACTTCCATTTCCAAACAATCCTACAGGCGCAATTATGAGACGCGAGGATTTAGAAAAAATCGCCAAGGTTTTAAAGGACACAAATATTTTCGTTATCAGCGATGAAATTTATTCTGAGCTTACATATTCAGGAAAGCATTGCTCAATTGTTGAAATTGACGGAATGAAAGAACGCACGGTTTTAATCAACGGATTTTCAAAGAGCTTTGCGATGACAGGCTGGCGACTAGGCTTTGCCGCCGCTCCGAGAGAGATAATGAAGCATATGCTAAAGCTTCACCAGTACAGCATAATGTCCTCGCCGACAGTAAGCCAATATGCGGCGATAACTGCGCTTGATAAGTGTCTGCCCGACATTGAAGAGATGAAAAATGAGTACGATATGCGCAGGCGGTTTGTGGTAGACGGCTTTACCAAGCTAGGACTTACCTGCTTTACTCCGCAGGGAGCCTTTTACGTTTTCCCCTGCATAAAGTCAACTGGGCTTTCAAGCGACGAATTTTGCGAAAGGCTTGTACAGACAAAGAAGGTTGCAGTCGTTCCTGGAAACGCCTTCGGACAGTCAGGAGAGGGCTTTATCAGAGTAAGCTATGCCTACTCGATTCATCATTTAAAGGAAGCTCTTGTCAGAATTGAAGATTTTTTAGACGAGCTTGACTCTCAAAAGGATAGTGAAAAATGAAAACGCTTAAGCTTATTGCAAACGCAAAGTTAAATCTTTACCTTGACATCACATCAAAAAGAAGTGATGGCTACCACAATTTGAAAACCGTCATGCAGACTATAGATTTGCATGACGAGCTTGAATTTATAATTTCTGACGGCACGGGGATTGAAATTTTTTGCAGCCGCAGCGATCTGCCGCTTAATGAAAACAATCTTGTTTACAAGGGTATGCTTGCGGTATTTAACTACGCCTATTTTTCACCCGGCTGTAAAATCACGGTTAATCTGAAAAAGAACATTCCCTCACAGGCGGGAATGGGCGGAGGAAGTACTGACTGTGCGGCGGCTATTTTAGCGATGGACAAGCTTTTTCACTTGGAGCTTAGCTATGACGAGCTTTGCACTGCGGCAAAAATGTGCGGTGCGGACGTGCCGTTTTTTATAAAGGGCTCAACTGCGCTTTGCGAGGGTATCGGTGAAAAAATCACACAGCTTGAACCCTTGCAGGCTGATTTTGCGATTGTTAAACCAGATGAATCAATTTCCACTCCAGAAGCCTACAGAGCGTTTGACGAAAGAGGAAAATCCTGCGGCGATTATGCGGCGTTTGAGCAGGCACTAAAAGCAAACGACAAGGAAAAGCTCGGCAAAAGCTTATACAACGCATTTTCAAGCTGTATTGAAACGGATAAAATTCACAAAGCAAAACGCAAGCTTTCAGACAGCGGTGCGCTAGGAGCGCAGATGACTGGAAGCGGCTCGGCGGTGTTCGGAATATTTGACAATTTTCAAGCCGCAGAAGCGGCTGCACAGACGAACGAATTTGAATTTTCATGTATCTGCCGTGCAACAGATTACGGAGTTAAGGAGGTGGAATAAATGGCATACAAATGCAAGGTGTGCGGATATAAATTTAAAGCGGACGATTTGTATGTTTGTCCTGAATGCTTCACACAGCGTGACGATTACGATTGCAACTACTATGAAGAGGGTCACACTCACACTAAGGATACAGAGGATTATCCTGAAGATGATTTTTTAGCCCATGAACTTAAAGAGGAGCGGCAAAAAACCAAGGAGAACATAAAAAGATACAAACGTGAAAATGAAAAATACGCATGGCAAAATCCTACGCAAGCAGAAGCTCTCCGTGCAAATTTTAATTCACGTCAGCCATCTCAGTCAACGATAAAATCAAACTACAACAATGGAAAATCCACTCTTACCTACACCACCTCTTATAATTACAATACAAACACCTATAGGACACCTTATAATAATTCTACAAATGATAATGTATATGTAAATCCGATTGTTAAAAAAATCGTTCCAATAACTATTATTTTGATTATAATAACCATTACATTGCCGCTTTTGATTGCTGTAAATACATCTATAAATGATGATGACAACGATAATTATGATAATTATTATGATGAGGATGAATTTATATATACAATATCAGAGGATTCTACCAATGAAGCTTTAACAGCCTATGTAGATTTATCAAGTGTATACATTTAGGATCAAGAAGCACCTCTTTCAGATATTATTTCGGAAGATGAAATGATATATATTGCAGATGAGGAATTTATATCTCAATCCTATCGGTGGTACAATTTATATTTAGATATAAGCATCTATGATGACGAATACAGTGACTCATATTACATAGATAATGTTATTATCAGCGGATGCGATGTTATGGATGATGGTGAATATAATGAGCTTTATTACACATATGAAGATGTCAGCGAACAAACACAGTCATCAATTTGTGGCTTTCACTCATATCTTTGCGAAGAGGTTAAGGGCTTTGTAATAATAGTCAATTGCGTAAACAAAAATAACGAAAACGATTCTCAAGCTATATATTTATCACTTGATAAAACTGAGCTTGAATTAATACTTGATAATTGTCAATATTGATATGAAATACGAATATTTATTGGAACGCTGCCAACTTTGTCCTAGAGAGTGTTCGGTAAACAGGAACGAGGCAAAGGGCTTTTGCGGCGAGGGACGAAATGTAAGAATTGCAAGAGCCGAAAAGCATATGTGGGAGGAGCCGTGCATAAGCGGAGAAAACGGTTCGGGAGCAGTCTTTTTCAGCGGCTGTAATTTGAAGTGCTGCTACTGTCAGAACTTTGAAATTTCCCACCTTTCAAAGGGCTTTGAGCTTTCAGACCTTGAGCTAGCGCAGACCTTTTTAAGGCTTAAGGCTATGGGAGCGGAAAATATAAATCTTGTAAACCCCACGCACTTTGTGCCGCAGATCTTAAATGCGCTTGAGCTTGTAAAGGGCAAGCTTAATATCCCCATTGTTTACAACAGCGGCGGATATGAAAAGAGCGATACGCTTGAGCTTTTAAAGGACTATGTTCAGATTTTTTTGCCTGATTTAAAATACTTTGATCCTACCGCTTCAAAAAAATACTCGTCGGCTAAGGACTATTTTGAACACGCATTTGCTTCAATCAGCAAAATGGTTGAAATTGCAGGAAAACCAAGCTTTGAAAACGGGCGGCTCAAAAGCGGAGTGCTTGTCAGGCATATGGTTTTGCCTAATATGAGAAGAGATTCAATTAAGCTGATAGAGATATTGAGTGAAAGCTTTGAAAAAGATGAAATTCTTGTAAGCCTTATGAGCCAGTACACTCCTGTTTACAAGGCTGGTGATTTTGACGAATTAAATCGCTGCGTGTCAACCTTTGAGTACAATTGCGTTGTAAAGGAGCTTGAAAAATCGGGATTTGATGGGTATATTCAGCAAAGAGAATCTTCAAGCGAGGATTTTATTCCAAAGTTTTACGATGAAAAATATTATTAGCTTTAACGAAAGGACAGATTATGATAAATTTTGACGATATTACAGTTAATACTCAAAGTAGCGTCTGTATCAGAAGCAGCAAGGTTTTAAGATTTGATCCGTTTAAGATAAATCAACATCCTAATGACGCAGATATTATTTTTATCACGCACGAACACTACGATCATTTCAGCTGTGAGGATATAGAAAAATGCGCTAAGGAAAACACAATTATTATTTTTCCGAAAAGCATGGAAAAGAGCATTGCTCAGACAAGCATTAAGCTGGAAAACCGCATTGCGTTGACGCCTGGTGAACATATTGAAATAGACGGTATTAAAATTGAAACAATCCCTGCTTATAATATAAGAAAGCCGTTTCATCCTAAAAGAAACGGCTGGGTAGGGTATGTTGTTTCAATGGATTCAGTGCGCTTCTATATTGCAGGCGACACTGACGCAGTTGAAGAAGCACGGGCGGTAAAATGCGATGTGGCTTTTATTCCTATAGGAGGAACATATACTACAAATGCAAAGGAAGCTGCGGAAATAGTTATTGCCATTAAACCTAGCGCAGCTATTCCGATTCACTACGGAAGCATAGTAGGCAAGCTTAAGGATGCCGACACCTTTAAAAATTATGTGGATTCAGATATTCAGGTTGTTGTAAAAATAAGCTGAATACAGCCGCTTGAAGCTTTAGAGGTTCATGAGATTAAAACTTTTACCAATTTATTTTTTAAAAAAATTCTTTAAACGCTTGCAATTTTTCTCGATTTGTGGTATAATGTAAGTATAATCTGAACACCAACTCACCGAGTGAAAAAATTAAAGGAGTTAGCTATGAAATGCCCGTTTTGCGGATACCAGGATACAAAAGTAATTGATTCAAGACCCAGCGAATCAAAAAAGCGCCGCCGCCGTGAATGTACAAAGTGCGGTAAGAGATTTACTACTTATGAGGTTGTCGAAAAGCCCCAGCTTATGGTGTACAAGCGTGATTCAAGCTTTGAACCGTTTGACCGCGACAAGCTTTTTAAGGGCTTGCAGACTGCAATAAAAAAACGTCCCGTAAGCGTTGACAGCATGAATCAGCTTGTAGACGATATAGAGAATACCTTTGCAAACCGTATGCAGACCGAAACCACAACTGCCGAAATAGGCGATATGGTGCTTGCAGGGCTTAAAAAGCTTGACCATGTAGCGTATGTCCGCTTTGCATCGGTGTACAAGGATTTCAGCGACGTTGATTCATTTATTCAGATTATTTCAGAGCTTTCTGACGAGGATTCTAAAAAATAACTAAGCGTTATGACCACCGCCTCTTAGGCGGCGGTCATTCTGACTTTCAGTAGGGGATATAATCCCCTACTGAAAGTCAACGGAGCTTGTAAGAACGTTAGTTCCATGTGAAACAAGCGTCACTTACAATCCGAACGTTAAGAAAGTAACTTTTGTTTTTCGTAGAAAAACTAAAGTTCTTTCAATTGCACATCGTTCGCAAAAATGATTAAGCAAGCTTATCATGGTTTGCTCCGCTTTAAATATTTTCAATATAAAAGCCTTGACTTGCACTTAATTAAGACAAGGCTTTTATTTATTTGCAAGCAGAATAAGCCTTAGCTTTCAGTGTAAATTATGCCCTCAGGTATTTTACCTACAATAATCGTTTCACTTATCAGATATTCGTCAGTTGCGGTAATATCGGTAGAATGAGCAGGCAAAATCGCTGAAAGCTCTATTGTTACATCAACCTTTAGCGTGTGCTTTGTCTGGTTGATGCCTGCTGAAGAAAACTCGCTTGTCACCTTAACGTCAACCGCTCCGACCTGATGAAGCTTGACGTTTATTTTCGGACCTCTGCCGCTTAAAATCGTTATCCCAGAAAGTGTGCCTATTGGAATACCCATCTCGTTGTCCTCAATATGAGCAAGCTCCTCGTTTATGTACATTACAAGCTCGTTTTCAAGCGTGTTGATTTTAGTGCTGTCAGTCTTTATTGAAACAATGTTCCCCTCGTCATCGTAAACAATGTCAAGATAATTTTCGCTTTCGTTTTCAAGCTGAACAGCTATCGCTTCACAAATAATATTGCTTGCGCTCTGACGTCCCTTGTATTCGCAGATTTCTTTCATATGCTTAACAAGCTGAAAATAAATCACTGCAAAAGCACAGGCTGCCGCCGCTGCTATAATAAACACAGTAAGGCAAGCTCGCCTTAATCTAATGGGTTTCAAAGCCGTCATAGTTCTCACTCTCCTTTCTACATTGTAAGCAAAAAGGTGAGGCAGTGTGAATTTGCGCATTAAAAAGCCGCACTTTTATGCACAAAGCAAAAAGGTGCGGCATAATTTAAAGCTTTTGACAGCAAAATTTATTTTCCCCTTTTTAGGGTGTGCTGACACTATCTGCAATGTTTGGATTGCAGGTATATTTTTCGTATTTCAAGGCAAAAATTCGCAGGCATACTGACATATGTCAAGAATTTTTAACGTAGAAATACGGAAAAGAGACCCGTAAGACAAGCGTTGAGCGATAGTGTCAACACACCCTATTAATATGAAGGCTAAGCGAGCTTTTTTCATTGCCACCAAAAGCTTTATAGCATATCGGGCTACTGCTTATTAAACGGAGATGAAACAAACCACTCCGCTTCCGATGAGTTGAGAGCCTCCTCGTACTTTGAAATTTTGTAATTGAGCCTATCTATTGTTTCGTTTATACGGCTTTTTTGATTGTAAAGCTCCTCACGCTGTTTTTTTAAAAGCTCAAGCCGCTCAAGCACAGTTGATTCGCCCTGCTGAAAAAGCTTTACATATTCCGAAAGTGCTTCAATAGGCAAGCCTGCTGAACGCATACAAATTGCAAGCTCTACCCATCCTAAATCACTCTCACTGTAGCTGCGTATACCGCTTGACGACCTCGTTACAGGCGGAATAGCTCCCACACGCTCGTAATATCTGAGCGTATCCGCAGAAATATTGTACCTTTCACTGACTTCCTTTATTGTCATACCATCACCCTACCAGTTCTTTTTCTCTTTTGAAGAATCGTGATTGCTTTTTCTTTCCTCAACCATTTTAACAAACCACTCAACCATAGCAGGGTCGTAATGAGAAAAGAAGCTGCTTTCATTTTTGTCCAATGCTGCCATTGCCGACATATCCTCATCGCACAAATTAAAATCAAAAACATCAAAATTTTCTCTCATACGCTCAATGTGAGTTGACTTCGGAATTACCACTACGCCTCTTTGAATGTGCCAGCGCAGCATAACCTGTGCGGCTGTTTTGCCGTATTTTTCACCGATAGCCGTTATCTCAGGATTTTCAAAAAGTCCGCCTCGTCCCTCTCCGAACGGTGCCCATGCTTCAATCTGCACGCCGTACTTGTCCATGTACTCCTTTGCCTTAGCCTGCTGATTAAACGGATGAACCTCAACCTGATTTACCATAGGACGTATTCTTGCAAAGGAAGCTATATCAACCATTCTGTCGGGATAGAAATTTGAAATGCCGATTGAGCGAATTTTGCCCTCGTCATAAAGCTCCTCCAATGCTCTCCACGCTCCGTAATAATCTGAAAACGGCTGATGGAGCAAGCAAAGATCAAGATAATCCGTCTGAAGCTTTTCCATTGATTCAAGCACCGACTTTTTGGCATTTTCATAGCCGTAATTCTCAATCCAGACCTTTGTGGTAAGAAAAATATCCTCCCTAGCAACTGACGATTTCTTTATCGCTTCGCCTACCTCCTCCTCATTAAAATAAGCCTGAGCGGTATCAATCGAACGATAGCCAACGCTCAATGCATCAAGCACGCACCTTTCGCACTCGTCCTTTGTAACCTGATAAACTCCATAACCTAAAATCGGCATCTTGACACCGTTTGACAATACCTTGTATTCCATTTTATCGCTCCTTTTTAGTCAACGACTATCCAATATAGCCTCTTTGTAATTTTATTATAAACCTTGAAGCTTACTTCAAGTCAATAGGCTTTTTGAAATTTTTCCATTTGTTCACTTGAATTTCAAAAAATCAACACCTTCAAAAACAAAAAAACGGTACCCGCCTTAAACGGATACCGCAAAAAAAGCTCAAATCAAAAGCCAAGAATAGTCTTAAAGCTGTCCGCAATTTCCTGCTGAAGCTGCTGCGCCTGCTCCTTGGTTTCGGCAATCGTGGTGTAGTATGCCTTAATCTTAGGCTCTGTTCCTGACGGACGAATAATAACAGAAGCGTCCTTTTCAAGTCTGAACGCTAAAACGTCCGACTTCGGAAGATTGATTTTTATCCTTTCTCCCGTCTTAAGATTAGTTTCTTCAGAAGCGATATAATCTCCGAAGCGTTCAACCTCAAGACCGCCTATCTGCTTAGGCGTGTTATTGCGGAGATTCGCCATTATCTCCTTCATTCTCTGCATACCGCTTTCGCCCTCGCAGACAAACGACTGCTGAGAATGAACGTAATTTCCGTACTTCTGATACATTTTGTCCCTTGCGTCAAGCAAAGAAATTCCTTTTGTTCTATAGAACGCTGCCATTTCACAGATAAGCATAGAAGCCACAACTGCATCCTTATCTCTTACATAAGAGCCTGCCAGATAGCCGTAGCTCTCTTCAAAGCCGAAGATATATCTGTCGTCCTCGCCGTCAGCCTCTAAAAATCCAATCTGCTCGCCTATGAACTTAAAGCCAGTAAGCACCTCTCTAAGCTCGACGCCAAATTCCTTAGCCATCTTCGCAACAATATCTGTAGTTACTATAGTCTTTACCGCCACAGGATTTTCAGGCATAGTGCCAAGCGCCGTGCGTTCTGTGCAGATGTATTCCATCAAAAGCGCACCGACCTCGTTTCCGGAAAACAGTACATATTCGCCATCCAGAGAGGGTACTGCGATTCCCACTCTGTCGCAGTCAGGATCTGTTGCCAAAAGCAAATCAGGCTTAACGCTTTCGCAGAGCTTCAAGCCGTAAGCCAAAGCCTCTTTAATTTCAGGATTCGGGAAAGGACAAGTCGGAAAATTCCCATCAGGGTTTTCCTGCTCGGGAACGACTGTAACCTCTTTCACACCGATTTTTTTCAAAATAGCTCTGACAGGCTTATTGCCCGTACCGTTAAGAGGAGTGTAAACGACCTTAAGACCGCTGTCTGCAACAAGGTCGGTATGAACGCCCTGCTTTGAAACCTCGTCAAGGTAAGAATCTATGCAGTCTTTACCGATATATTCAACCATGCCGTCAGCGAGTGCCTCGTCAAATGAAGCAACCTTTGCTCCGCCGAACATTGAAACCTCATTTATCTTACCTATAACGGTGTTAGCAACGTCAAGGGTAATCTGACATCCATCGCTGCCATAAACCTTATAGCCGTTATATTTTGCAGGGTTATGAGAAGCTGTAACCATTATACCTGCCGAAGCGCCAAAATAGCGAACCGCATATGAAAGCATAGGTGTAGGCATAAGCTCGGTATAGAGGTAAACCTTAATCCCATTAGCCACCAGAACTCTTGCCGCTTCCTTAGCGAAAACGTCCGACTTTATTCTTGAATCGTATGAAATAGCAACAGAACCGTTTTCAAAATCGCCGTTGACATAATCCGCAAGACCCTGTGTCGCACGTCTTACCGTATAGATATTCATTCTATAGCTGCCCGCTCCGATAACACCGCGAAGTCCGCCCGTGCCAAATTCAAGATCTCTGTAAAATCGGTCGCTTATCGCCTCGTCGTCGCCTTCAACAGACTGAAGCTCCGAAATCAAATCAGGGTCTTCCGTTGCCTTTTCACACCACAGCTTATAAGCCTCCATAATTTTATTAGTCATTATTTACCACCTCATAATATTTTTTGATGCAAAAAAATTTATAAATTCATTATATCATATTTGCTTGATAATTTCCAGTCTTTTTTTCATTTTTAATATTTTGTTAATTTCTGCTTCACGTCAAACTGCATTTTTACAAATTGCAATCAAAATCCGATAAAATCATATGAATAATTCATTCTTAAGTTCCATAAAAATATATTTAACAAAGTTTTTATATAAAATAAATAAAAAACCCTTGACAGAGGATTTATTATGTGGTATAATAATTAAGTATGATGATGTATAGGGGTATAGCTCAGTTGGTAGAGCAGCGGTCTCCAAAACCGCGTGCCGAGGGTTCAAATCCTTCTGCCCCTGCTGATTTTGGTGAATTTATTGACTAAGATAAGCCTGCGAAAAACCAGCCGATAAAAGCATACGCTAAGTATGCGCTACCGGGTGATGCAGCTCCCGCCGAATCGGTTTGTTCCGATTTTGGGTTTCACATAGGCGAGGTTTCTGCCGGAAGGCAGCGTGATAAAGAGCATTCTGCTTCTGCAGGAGAAGGTCAGCCCGTAATCCTTTGTGATTTTATAGCCATAGCAGTCTTCATTTTCAGTTACAGCAAGCACCATTGCATCAAGCAAAGCTGCACTTATCGGGAACACACTCATTTTATCATCCCTTTCTATCGTTTATATATAATATTATTTATCGATAGGTATATATGAATTTTCAGTAAATATAATATTGTCATTCTGATAACAAATCAAAAAAATGTCAAGAAGGTTAAAACCACTTGACGAATTGACAAAAATCGGATATAATAGAAGTAGAGGGGAGAAGAAGGACTTCTAAAAAAGCACCCACCAGGTGTCAAAAC
Organism: Ruminococcus sp.; assembly: GCA_021202895.1. Lineage (GTDB taxonomy): Bacteria > Bacillota > Clostridia > Oscillospirales > Ruminococcaceae > YE71. The sequence goes on from JAJQCE010000006.1 coordinate 44,408, forward strand.
GCTTGGTGGCTAGGCTTGTCTTGTAATAAAATTTAAAAAATATCAAGGCTCAAGAAACATCTGTAGCTGCTTCATCACTAGATCTCGACCAGTATCCAAGAAAATGCCATTCGCCATCTATTTTTGCAATATAAAAGGATTTCGTCAGCGTTGCTGTGTCGTCAGATATAAAGGTCATGTCAAGTCTTAGCCTTCCCATTTGCTCGATTTCAGCCCTCGGATACTTCCCAAATTCCCTCTCAATTTCCTCGTCAGTCTCCTCGTCCTCAAGCCACTCCTCAGACGTAATTTCAACACTATAATCGCTTATTTGGGTATTACCAAGCAGATCTTCAACAGGATCTCTCAAATCCTCAATGTATACTCCTTCAACAAGCTCCTCATAGCTTGTGTTATTCTTTTCCACTATAGCATCAAGATACTCGCTGTAAATTAGACCTAACAGCTTTTCAGCATCAAGCGTTGCATAGGATTTTACAATTTCCTTCGCTAGATCATTATAGCTTTCGCAACCATTTTCCTGCACCGTCTCGAAATATTCCTCACCTGTCATGTATTCTCTTGTAATGTAAGAGGCTACGGTATCATCACAATAACAGGTAAGCTTTATAGCATTGCCATTTTCGTCATATTCATCTACTGTATATTCATATTGCACCTGCGAAGTAATTTCCTCATCGCTATCATAGTAGGTGTATTCACTTATTTCGCCGCTTTCGTCATAGCTTTGGCTACAAAAAAGATAGTCATCTTGTCCATCAAGATAATTATAGCGGCTTAACGTAGACAATTGTCCTCCACTATAGTCGTAGAGATAGTAGGACGACAGCTTACATGAATCATATATGCTCTCTCGTTCAATATATCCATTTGCGTCATACTCATACCTCGAAAGTGAGTTTACATATTCTGAATTGTAAAGAGAAGCATATTTTGATGCACAAAGAGTAACCACACCGTTCTCATCCATCTCATAGACGTTGGTTTTTGAATTGTAAGAATAATTATCCTCATTGGCAGACTCTCTTATCTCGCTCACAAGCAAATAATCTCTCTCATCGCTAACGCTTATCTCCTCGGTAACTTTACTCGACGAATCTGACTCGTAGGTATCAGCAGCATCCGACTTTCCGCACGAAACCGCCAAAAAAGCAAAAATCAGACAAGCAGTTGCCACTTGTGTTTTCTTTATAGCCCTTATCATATCGCATTCCTCCATGATTTTTCTCCAAGCATAAAACAATAGCTTAAAGCATCATCCTTCCTCTAGTTAAATATACCAAATTTTTTTGAAAAAGTCAAGAGCAATTCTGAAGTTTTATCGATGTTGCTCATACAGGCTTTAACCTATGTCAACAAAGTAAACATTATGGATAACAAGATTTGTATCAAGCTGTATACTTTTTTCTTTTGTTAGGTGGTGGAATTTTTTCTGTCCGATTTCATTTTAATATGGAACCCTTTTTCAAAAAAGTGCAATAAAATTCATATACACATATTGACCTTTTGATAATTGTGTAATAAAATTAAATTAGTAGAACATCATTAAATTTTTAATAGAAGGTATTTTTATTAAGGAAAGAAACATTCACATCGCAGCACTTACCTCTACAGTAGTTATGCTAATGTCACAATAAGTTTGTATTTGTAAACCCAAAGCTACATAAAAAGGGCTTCAAAAAATGCATAACTAGGTCAACACGCCTAAGAGTTATATAAACAACATCAATCAGGATAAGACTAATCAAAATAATAAGGAAAAAGAAGGAAAAGACTATGGATTTGTGTATGGCTCTTTGGGCAAAAAAAGATGACTATCAGGCAAAAGGAGAATGGCTTCCTCTGCTGCAACATCTGGAAGATACAAGCCGAGTATGCGGCTTTTTGTGGGAACATTGGCTTTGTGACGGACAAAGAAAAATTATTTCTGCAAATCAAGATATAGGAAGAAAAGTTATGCTTTTCTTAGGGGCTATTCACGATTTGGGCAAAGCAACTCCAGCTTTTCAAATAAAAGCAAGTGGAACAAGAAGAAGTAATCTTGACATTGAACTTTTAGATCGTCTGGAGATGGCTGGAGCGAAAGGAATTTCAGATTTACAGCTTGCTAGTGCCGAAGAAAGTCCTCATAATATTGCCGGAGAGGCGTTATTGGGAAAGCTTGATGAGAGGTTTCGATGTCCGGAAGACATTTCATCAATCATAGGAGGTCATCACGGACGTCCGACAAGTTGGGAGATTATTGATAAACAGTTCATTACATATAGTAAAAATTACTATCAAACAGATTGTGAAACAGATCCACTGTGGGAATTATGGGATAAGACCCAAAGGCATATTTTAGATTGGGCGCTGACCCGAGCAGGATTTGGAAAAGCCTCAGATATACCGGCACTTTCGTTTCCAGGACAGGTACAGGCACTTGGACTGCTAACTATGGCTGATTGGATCGCCAGTAATACAGAATATTTTCCGTTGATACGCCTTGAAGAAGATGCCATATTTGACTCACAAGAACGCCTAGAAAATGGCATGAATAAATGGTTTCGTACACATGGGTGGACTCCAGATAATTTGCAGGAAACCACAAGTTCGTTTGAACATCGTTTTGGATTTTTACCCCGACCACTTCAGAAAATTTTTGTCGATACTGTCTCTTTGTCCAAAGAACCTGGTCTTTTTATCCTAGAAGCACCCATGGGAGTAGGTAAAACAGAAGCCGCATTGCTGGGAGCGGAGCAGCTTGCTTTTAAGACAGACCGCAAAGGAATGTTTTTTGGACTTCCGACACAGGCTACATCAAATGGGATCTTTCCTAGAATAGAGGATTGGTTAAAGAGTATTTATTACGACAGTGATTCGAAGAATGAACTTCGACTCATTCATGGAAAGGCAAATTTGAACAAAGATTATGCGGATTTGACCAAAGCCAGTAATATAGCGGATGACGATATTTCAGATGATAAAAAATCTTATGAAGCTTTTACTACGAATCAATGGTTTTCAGGAAAGAAGACAGCAATTCTGGACGATTTTGTTGTAGGCACAGTCGACCAGTTTCTATTATTGGCACTTAAGCAAAAGCATTTGGCATTGCGACAGCTGGGCTTTGCTAAAAAAGTGGTTATTATCGACGAGGTTCACGCTTATGATGCGTACATGAGCCAGTACCTGAAAACGGCGTTGATGTGGATGGCAAGCTATCACGTGCCAGTCATCTTGTTGTCTGCAACATTGTCTTCTAAGTCACGATACGAGCTGACAAGTGCATATCTTAAAGGACTTGACGTTAAGACAAAGAAAATGCAGGTTGAGGAAGAATCACTTGAAAAATACCTCTCTACAACTGCGTATCCTTTGATTACATATATAGATGGGAAAACGGTTCATCAAGTCAGGGATTTTCCTGTAAATGAGCAACGCACAATTGTCATTGAACGAATTGAAGATTCAGATGTTAAAGTCGTGATTGACCAAACGTTTGCAAACGGAGGCGGTAACATTGGAATTATTATGAATACAGTGAATCGTGCGCAGGAGTTAGCAAAGGAACTTATGGCGTTATACGGAGATGAAACAGTGGAATTGCTGCATTCTTCTTTCCTTGCGGCGGAGCGCATTCGTAAAGAAGCAGAACTGGTGCAGATGTTAGGAAAAGAAAGCGGTCAAAATCGTCCGCAAAAGAAGATTGTAATAGGCACACAGGTAATTGAGCAATCATTGGATATAGACTTTGATGTGATGATTAGCGAACTGGCTCCAGTTGACCTTCTGATTCAGCGTTTAGGGCGCCTTCACAGACATAAACGAGTTCGACCCGCTGGATGCAAGGAACCAAAGCTTTATCTGTTGGGGTGTAGTGAAAGTCTGGAATTTCAAAAGGGATCTGAAGCGGTCTATGGCGGCTATCTCTTGGCACGAAGTCAATATTTCCTGGGTGACAATATTTCTCTCCCAAAAGATATTTCGCCTCTTGTTCAAGCGGTTTACGGAGATCAGGAAATTATCCTTGATTTTCAGGAAAAAGAAAAGTATAATAAATATAAAAGTGAAGAGGACGATAAGCTCGAAAAGAAGAAAATTAAATCAAAAACCTATCGACTTGAAGAACCATATCTGGGAAGCCGCACCAAACTACTGACACTACACGGTTGGTTGACTCGCCCGACTGAAGACAAGTCTGACGAAGGCGGACATTCACAGGTGCGAGATGCTGATGAAAGCATTGAAGTAATCGCTTTACAGAAATTGGATAGCGGATATGGCGTGCTATTTGGAGAATTGTCAGGTCAGGATTTATCGGGCAGAATCCAGGAAAAAGGTATCGGAATGAAGCTTGCTGGAGAAACTATCCGACTTCCAGGACCGCTGTGTAAGCCCTATAAAATTGACAAGACGATTAGCGAGCTTGAAAAAATCTATAGAGATAATTTTGCCGAATGGGATACCTCCAGCTGGCTTAAAGGAAGTCTGGGTATTTTGTTCGATAAAGAGATGAATTGTGAGCTAAACGGTTATATACTGCACTACAATCGGAGGAGCGGTTTATCATATCAATCATATCAAAAGGAGGTATGAAATATTGGGACGATATAACTTGTTAGACGAAAAATGGATTCAAGTATTACTGAAGAACGGAGGCGGAACCGAAAAAGTTTCTTTAAAAGAAATATTTTCTAACGCAGGCGATTATTACGACCTGGCAGGAGAAATGAAAACTCAGGATTTTGCAGTATTGCGAGTTCTTCTGGCTGTTTTACAGACAGTCTTTTCAAGGTTTGACAGCGAAGGGAATCCTTACGACTTTTTAGAGATTGATAAAGAAACCTTTACGCAAAAAGAGCCAGCAGATTGGGAAGACTTAGACGATGAAGACCCTTTCTTTGAAACCTGGCTTAGCTTATGGGAAAAGGGAAAGTTTCCGGAAATTGTGCAGGAATACCTTGAAGCATGGAGAGATCGCTTTTACCTGTTTGACGACAAGTACCCGTTCTACCAGATAACGTCGGAGCAAATGAAAGAGTTAGCGTCTGGCGGAGGTCAATTCTTTGGCAAAAATCTGAACCGAACAATCTCAGAGAGCAACAATAAGATTGCAATGTTTACGCCAATTACTGGGAAATCAGAGGATAAGGACAAGCTTTGCGACGATCAATTGGCTCGGTGGCTGATAATGTTTCAGGGATATACTGGAACTGGTGATAAGAAGAAAGTCGAATTGAAAGACGTAAAAGACAAAAAGATCACCTATTCAAAAGGCTGGCTTTATGATCTGGGAGGTCTTTATTTAAAGGGAAATAATCTCTTTGAAACGTTGATGCTCAATTGCATTCTGTCGTCTGACTTTGATAAAAAATTATCTGATGAAATGAGGACACAAATCCCAGCGTGGGAGAGAAGTCCAAGGGAAAATGTCGAGGCTTATTTTCACAATAAGCTTGATAACAGGACCAGCATATATACAAGTTGGTCAAGAGCACTCTCTATAAGTCAGGATTATCAGGAAGGAAGCTCGTTTAGCTGTTTTATCGCCAAGCTACCTGAAATCAACCACGTTGAAAACTTTTTGGAACCGATGACCTGTTGGCAATTTAATAAAGCAGGCGACAATAAAGATAAATTCACGCTGAAGAAACATCAGCAAGAAAAAGCGGTATGGAGAAACTTCAATGTATTGATGGGAGTTGGACTTGAAGAAGGAGAGCATTTTCAAAAGCCTGGTATTATATCCTGGTATCAGACCGTTTGCGAGGATAACTCTATGAGTCAGCTGCGCAATTTTAAGGTTACAATCAACAGCGTAAGTATGCAGGATGACGGAAATGCTACTTCCTGGGCACCTGTCGATGAAATTATCGATGAAATTCAAATGGAAACTGCCGTTCTTATTGATAATAACAAGGACGGTTGGATAGAGACAATCAATACATTAGTTAACAAAACCAAGAAATACATCGAAAATACGCTCGTCAGATTTGCCAGACAGGTTTTTGCTATCAGAGGATATGACAGTAAAGATTACCATTACGTAGAGCAACAACGTGAAAGACTGTATCAGGAAATAGATCAACGTTTCCGAAACTGGCTTCGTGAGATAAACGAAAATGATTCTATGAATGAAAAGGCATTGGAATGGTACAGTACTCTCAAAAAAGCGATTCAAGACAGAGGAGATGAAATACTCAGGAATGCAAGCTTCAAAGACCTCAAAGGCATTGAACATAAAGACAAAGGATTTATGAATATAGCAACAGCTTACAACGAATTCATGCGAAATGTTGCTTTAACGTTCAAATTTTTACAGAAAGGAGGAGAACAATGAGTACGGAAAAGGCAATAGCGAGAAGTGTAAATTCTATTATTATGAATCTATATAGTCAACTGGACTATTCATCGGGAAAAGCTAAGCTCTCAAAACTGAGGGGTTCAATGGGAAAATCAGATTTAGTTGAAGCTTATCCGTTTTTGTTTGAAATGATTCCTGAAGAGCTTTTAGGACATTCAATGACATTGTCTGATGAAGAGAAAGCGATTATTTGGACTTTACAATTTTACGCTCTTTTGCAGCAAGGAACAACTGACTGTGTTCATGAAAAAACAGACCATCAAAACCTTGGAAGTTCTCTGTCAAAACTTAGAATATGTAGTGAAGACAGTGTGGCTGTTGATAGGCGATTTAATGCTATGATTCAGTCGGATACAGAAGAAGAGTTTCAAATGCATCTGCGTTACATGTTTCGATTATATAAGTCAAAAATCAAAAATGGAGCGATTGATTTCGCAATGCTGGCAATGGATATTTATCGTTTTATTCATTGGGAAGATGAAAAAAAACGAATTCGTCTGACCTGGTCAAGGGAATATTACAAAGTTAATCACAAGGAGGAAGAAAATAATGACTAACAAAAGACTTTACATGGATATACACGTAATCCAGGCGCTGCCACCGTCAAATATTAACCGAGATGACACAGGCAGTCCAAAGACAGCTCAGTATGGCGGTGTCCGCAGGGCAAGAGTGAGCTCACAGGCATGGAAGAAGGCGATGCGTGATTATTTTAGAGAAAATAGTCAGGAAGCTGGAGTGGGCATCCGTACTAAGTATATAGTGCAATATGTAGCGGGTAAAATAGTTAAATTAAATCCCTCAATCGACTATGATTCTGCTTTTGAAAAGGCAGAAAAGTCATTGAACAATGCAGGTATTTCTACAACAAAAGAACATACGGCAAAAGCTCTCTTCTTTATGGGAGATCAGCAGGCTGAAAAACTGGCAGAAGCAATTATAGACGGAAAGAATGATAAAAAAGAACTACAAAATATTTTGAAAAGTAATCCCGAAATCGACATTGCTCTGTTTGGACGTATGTTAGCAGAAGATCCAAAGTTAAATACAGATGCTGCTTGCCAGGTTGCTCATGCAATATCTACTCATGCAGTTCAAACGGAATTTGATTATTATACAGCTATGGATGACCTTTCTCCAGAGGATCAGTCAGGCGCTGGAATGCTTGGAAATATTGAGTATAATTCGTCCACGCTGTATCGATATGCAAATATAGCTGTTCACGATTTTGCAAAAATGTTGGACGATAAAGCTGCCACAGTTGCGGCGTGCGAGCTTTTTATAGAAGCATTTTCCAATTCGATGCCGACAGGAAAGATAAATACATTTGCAAATCAGACTCTACCGAACCTTGTTATGGTTACTTTACGCAAAGACCGACCAGTTAATCTTGTATCTGCTTTCGAACAGCCAGTTCAAGCAAAGTCAGCAAGCGGTTATGTGAATAAGTCGATTGAAAAACTAATGGCAGAATATGAGAAGGCTGAAAAGTTTGTTGACACACCTATTAGCAATTTCTGCCTTAATGCTGCAGAGCAAAGTATTGATGGAACAGGGCAATCTTGTGATAATTTGAAAGATCTTCTTCAGAAAGTCGGACAGAAAATTAAAAGTTGTCTTAAAGAAACGGGTGATTTGAATTGAAGACAATTCTAATGAAGTTTCAAGGACCATTGCAGTCCTATGGAACTGATTCTCATTTTGAGACGCGTCACACAGATGATCATCCGTCCAAGGCGGCAGTCATAGGATTAATAGCCGCTGCATTGGGTATTCGACGAGAAGAAACGGATAAGCTTCGGCAACTGCATAATCTGCGTATGGTCGTTCGAGTGGATCAGGTCGGACAGATGAGCAAAGAATTTCAGATCGCAGCTAAATACAAGAAAACAGGTGACCATGAACGTAATTATGTTACATATCGTTATTATTTGGAGGATGCGGTCTTTTTAGTTGCGGTAGAAGGGAAAGATGATTTGATAGATCATATTTATGACGCACTAAAAAGACCATACTTCCAGATCTTTTATGGCAGAAGATCCTGTCCGGTTAATTATGATTTTCTGATTGGTCTTTATGAGGGTGAAGCCATAAAACAAATCCAAAAGCAGCCATGGATGGCGTCAGATTGGTACCGAAAAAGACGTTTGAGGCAAGAAAAGGTTCGACTAGATGTCTATGGTGATTTGGTATGTATGCCAGAGGAAAGGCAAAAAATACTCAGACGGGATCAGCCAGTTTCGTTCTCACAGAAGGGACGACAGCATGAACTAAGATTTGAATGCCATAAGAATATGTGGATTGTTAATCCGGATTATATAACGCCGAACATACAGACATCACATGACGCATTTACACCACTGATGGAGGAAGAATATGTATCTGAGCAGAGTTGAGATAGATATGGAAAATCGAACCGTCTTGCGGATACTAAATCATTTGGGAGCATATCATAACTGGGTAGAACAGTCATTTCCATACGAAGTCATGCAAGGGACTAGATCCAGAAAGCTTTGGCGTATTGACCAAATTGCAGGAAAACGATATTTGCTTGTGGTTTCTGAAGCAAAACCTAATTGCGAACAGATGGAAAGTTATGCTGTCAAAGGCAGCTTTGGCTGCAAAGATTATGAACCTTTCCTTCAATCTATCAAACAAGGGGAAAGCTTGCGCTTTAGAGTGACTTTAAATCCTGTTCATTCAGTATTTGAAGAAAACAAAAATACTAGAGGAAAGGTTTTTCCAATATATGCAGAAGCGGCTCAGTGCAAGTTCTTTTTAGACAGAGCTGAAAAGCATGGTTTTCACGTAGAGCCAGATCAATTTCTTATAGTAGAGCGAGGAGAAGAGACGCTTCTTAAAAAAGGAAAGAGAAAGGTAGATCTGGTTAAGGCGACCTATGAAGGCATGTTGACGGTAGAAAATCCGAAATTATTTGTAGATCTTTTGTGTCAAGGTATGGGAAGAGAAAAGGCTTATGGTTTTGGAATGATGACAGTCATAAGAGGATAAGTAGATGCAGAAAAAAATCGGTGCAGATAAGCCAAAACTGCAACAGCTTCCAAGAATTGATGACCGAGTGAGTTTTATATATGTAGATCATGCGAAGATTCATCGGAAGGACGGTGCAATTACAGTAACTGATGCAAAGGGAATTGTGCATATTCCAGTTGCAATGATTGGCGTATTATTGTTAGGTCCTGGAACTGACATCAGCCATAGAGCAGTACAGCTACTTGGAGAAACTGGAACGTCGATTTGTTGGGTCGGAGAACAAGGAATAAGGCAATATGCGCATGGACGCGCTTTATCTCATTCGTCCAGACTTCTGGAAGCACAGGCGAGGCTTGTATCAAATCAACGCTTAAGGTTAAATGTTGCGAAAAAGATGTATGCCATGCGATTTCCGAATGAGGACGTTGACAATCTGACAATGCAGCAGCTTCGAGGAAGAGAAGGCGCGCGTATACGGAAGGTATATTCTTCGCTTGCAAAGGAATATGGAATAGATTGGAACGGAAGAGAGTATAAAGTTGATGATTTTGAAAGTGGAACCCCGATCAATCAAGCGCTTTCCGTAGGCAATGTTGCTCTCTATGGTTTAGTTTATAGTGTGATAGCTGCATTAGGGCTTAGTCCTGGGTTAGGATTTGTCCATACAGGACATGACCTTTCGTTTGTTTATGATATTGCGGATCTTTACAAAGCGGAGATTAGCATTCCTATTGCTTTTGAAACCACAGCTATTGCAATGCAGGATGGAACAACAGATATTGAATCCATGACCAGACATAAGATACGGGATTTCATTTATCAAACGAAATTGATGGAACGTATTGTTAGAGATATACAGAACCTTTTAGAAGTTCCAGAGGAAGAACGCTTTGAAACGAATCAGATTTACCTTTGGGATGATAAGGAAAATCTAGTTAAGCATGGTGTGAACTATGGGGAGGTGTATTAATGCCTTTTACAGTGATCACATTAACGAATGTCCCCTATTCTCTTCGAGGTGAGTTAACCAAGTGGATGCAGGAAATTGCTGTTGGCGTTTATGTTGGCAATTTTAATAGTCGAGTGCGAGAACAGCTATGGCAGCATATTTGCGACAACGTTCAAAAGGGCGAAGCTACCATCAGTTATGCCTACAGAAATGCTATCGGGTATACCTTCGATAGTTATCAAACGAAACAAGAAGTGTTTGAGCTTGATGGATTACCTTTGATCCGATATCCTCTTAATAAGAGAAAAGATGAAAATAAAGAAGGTTATGGTTTCAGTAAGGCATTTCAATCACACATGCAGTATAAGTTAGAAAATAAAAAGAATAATTCGAAGTCGAATCAAAATGATTTCATTCCTTCCTACATCTTAATAGATCTAGAAACAACAGGTCTTGACGAAAAAAAGAATCAAATCATCGAGATCGGAGCTCTTAAAGTAAAGGGGGATTGTACGGAAGAATTTCATCGGTTGCTTCATTTAGACGAAAATTTGCCAGATTTTATAACAGAATTAACGGGCATTACAACACAAATGCTTGATGCTGATGGATGTGATAGAAAAAAAAGCATAGAAGATTTTGCTTGCTTTATAGAGGATATGCCCTTGGTCGGGTACAACATCAGGTTTGACATCAAGTTCCTGGAGCAAGAGTTTTATAGATTAGGTTTAGATTGGAAAAATAAAAAGTGTATTGATGTTTTGTCTTTGGTAAAAAGGGAAAAAATGTTTCTCGAAAACTATAAGCTATCAAACATATTGGTAAGTTATGGGATTGACACAGTGGTGCAGCATCGTGCGTTTGATGACGTTATGCTTTTGGCTCAACTTCTTCCAAAGTTAAATGGATTTGAAGCAGAGATTAGAAGAAAAGGCTGATTTTATGGGATCTTTTTAGTGTGTTCCCCGCATGTGCGGGGGTGATCCCCATTTACGCTAAGGACGAGCTTATCGAAGAGCGTGTTCCCCGCATGTGCGGGGGTGATCCTATTCAAGTCCCGTTTGCCGCACTAATGCACTAAGTGTTCCCCGCATGTGCGGGGGTGATCCCAGCCGAGGAATGTTCGTTTACAATTGGGACAAGTGTTCCCCGCATGTGTGGGGGTGATCCTGTCGAAGTAGAGCTATCTGAAGATGAATCCGTGTGTTCCCCGCATGTGCGGGGGTGATCCTAGATACAGACGGCACATCTCTGATGCGTTGACGTGTTCCCCGCATGTGCGGGGGTGATCCTATAATGGATGGCCTGAGCGACCTAATCGCAGGAGTGTTCCCCGCATGTGCGGGGGTGATCCTAATAAAACACTTGTCATTCTTATCAACAACCAGTGTTCCCCGTATGTGCGGGGGTGATCCCAAGAAAAACCGTATGCCATGTGACACGTAAAAGTGTTCCCCGCATGTGCGGGGGTGATCCCCCACGCACGGTCTGTGTGTTCGTCACTATTGAGTGTTCCCCGCATGTGCGGGGGTGATCCTATCATCATCCCTTTAACCACAAACAGGACAAAGTGTTCCCCGCATGTGCGGGGGTGATCCTTGGGCAGCGTGATTGACAATACATTTGAAATAGTGTTCCCCGCATGTGCGGGGGTGATCCCTAGTTACAGTACAACAAAATTATATCTAGTAGGTGTTTCCCGCATGTGCGGGGGTGATCCTTGATATTTCAGATGATGCCATTGAAATGCTTGGTGTTCCCCGCATGTGCGGGGGTGATCCTGAGTACGAAATTATATCTGAAAGAGGCAGTGAGTGTTCCCCGCATGTGCGGGGGTGATCCTAATAATATTTTTTCATTTTAATTCCTCCTGCAGTGTTCCCCGCATGTGCGGGGGTGATCCTAGGTCAAAAACAGGTCAAAACAGGTCAAAACAGTGTTCCCCGCATGTGCGGGGGGGATCCTATATAAACATTTATAACACCGATAAAGATAAAGTGTTCCCCGCATGTGCGGGGGTGATCCTCATTATGGGCAATGGCCACATTATAGATGCTGGTGTTCCCCGCATGTGCGGGGGTGATCCTTCAACCGCCTGCGGCAGCATATCCGTGACACTGTGTTCCCCGCATGTGCGGGGGTGATCCCGGCACGTATTATTTACAGGTTGGTACTGGCGAGTGTTCCCCGCATGTGCGGGGGTGATCCTAAATGATGATGTTTATACCGTTATACACAGCAGTGTTCCCCGCATGTGCGGGGGTGATCCTTGTTCAAAGCTAGAACAAATCTTAGTACAACAGTGTTCCCCGCATGTGCGGGGGTGATCCTAACCTCTTTCTCCCCGTGTAGCCGTTAGGACAGTGTTCCCCGCATGTGCGGGGGTGATCCTGATAGGTATTTTGTGTGAACTTCCTTTAGTTGGTGTTCCCCGCATGTGCGGGGGTGATCCTAATACAGTCCGCTGAAAAAGGTGACAAGGCAAGTGTTCCCCGCATGTGCGGGGGTGATCCCAGTAATAGCAATCTCAGCAAGACTAACCTAGAAGGATACCTAAGATTTCGAAACTATTATAACAACTCTGAAAGAGATCCTATAGACCTATACATTTTAATGAATTTTGGATTTAATTATCAGCTTAGATTTAACTCTCAACATGAGTTTAATAATCCATTTGGGAAAGACCGAAGTAGCTTTAACCAAGCAATTAAATCACGCTTGAAACCTTTTATGGAGCAAATTAAGCCATATTATTTTTCAAGTTTAGATTTTAGAGATTTTGATTTTTCTCTTTTAAAAGAAAATGATTTAATATATTGTGATCCTCCTTATACAATTAGTGTCGGCTCATATAATGACGGAAAACGCGGCTTTAATGGCTGGCAGCATCAAGACGATATAGATTTGATGATAATATTGGACGAGTTATCTGACAGAGGCGTACATTTTGCCTTATCAAATGTTATATTTCACAAAGGCGAAATCAATGTAGAATTAACTGAATGGGCGAAAAAATATACAATTCACGAGCTGAATTATAATTATAATAACAGGAGGTATTGATAACAAATGAGTAGAACGTTTGGTTGGATTCAAGATAGTGGATCATTTGTAAATCATAAAGTATCTATTGATACCTAGCTAAAATAATCTCTAACTATGTATTTTCACAAGAAAACTCCCCTTACCCTCTTGACTTTGCCCTTGAAAAGTGGTGCAGTATAACCTCGCTAAGCCTCAGCTCAATTGAAGGCGCTTTGCGTAAGCTTGTAACCTCTGGTGAGCTTGAACGTGGAAACACAGGCAAAGCAACTTTTTATGTCAGACTGAAATAACATTGCCAAAACAAATTCAGAAAAATGTATTATACTAATATAAAAGACTTTTGAAAGGAAAAAAGTAAATAAATGAAACGGAAAGCAATTGAAAATTTAGCACATTGGAAGCAAAGTAAAGAGCACAAGCCTATGGTTCTAAAAGGAGCAAGGCAAGTAGGCAAAACATGGCTTATGAAAGAGTTTGGAAAAAACTATTATGAAAGCTTTATGTATTTTAACAGAAAATTTTGTTTTGCAGCAGCTTTGTAACCAATTTGATGTTGAACCAAGATATTATTCAGATAAAAACAAAGAAATAGACTTTGTGCTCCAATATGGCACAAACATTATTCCCATTGAGGTTAAAGCAGGAGAAAATAAATCTGCGCCTTCTTTCAAAAACTATGTTGCAGCCTATCATCCTAAATATGCTCTGCGCTTTTCAAAACGAGCATATAGAAAAGATGGCGAGATAACTAACATTCCGCTCTATTTAGCCAGTAAAACTAAAGATTTGTTATGATACAAAAAACGACGGACTCTTTGCAGAATCCGTCGTTTCAATAAATGTGTTTCCCCGTTAAAAGTAGCGAATCAATATCATCATATGCGTTTTCTAAAGCTTCCTGATGATAAGTGAGATAATTATCATATATCTCTTTCGCTATTTTGTGTTCATCCCACTCTTTTAGAACCTCGCTTGTCGGACGGTTTTTATAACAGGCGTACTGTTCTAATAGAAAGATAAAAAATTCCATTTCTTTCGTCAGCATTTTTAATCACTCCTCAAATAGATATAGTTCCTCGGATTTCCCGTTATTTGTTCAACTTCCCAGGCACCAAAAATCTCCTCATCGGTAAACTGAATCAATGTATATTGAGCATCCTCCAGAAGATCGTGAGTTTTAGATGATAAAAAAGCTATAGTCGCCTCCATTTGAGACATATTGTATTTATCAATGATTCTATTTATAATATTTTTATCAAGATAATATAATAGTCCTTGCGGAACTTTTTTCATAGTAAAACAGCCTCCTTAAAACTCAAATAGGAAATAGTTTTTTCAGTCTTGAGTACAAACTGATCGCTTAGCTTTTGCGGCAAGAGCATTTCTATAGTTGCCTTCTTTGATAAATCACCATTAATATAGAATGAAATTGTTTGAACAGTTTGGTCATCCGCAACTGGTCCCCAAATGACATCGTATTTATCTTTTACTAGCTCTTGCTTTGTTCTGTTCATTACAACAAAATCAAGCCACTGCTCGTCAGCTTTATCAAATTTTATCAGATTAAGAAAATCCAAGGCTTTATTATCAAAGTCGTAGACGTTGAGATAAGGTTTCCCTGTTGATTTGATACGAGCTATGCGAATTGCCCACTGAGTTGCTTGCTTTATGTCAAGAGTGGTATAAAACCCTTTTCCAAAATCAAGTCTTCTTTGATTTTCTAATAGTCTGGGCTTTTCTACCCTGACATTACTTCCGTGATAGAGTATCATTTATTTTTTCTCCTTATGGTTTTCTAAGTTCATTATACTACTTCACGCACCCTTTGTCAAGTGCAAAGCAGAAAGTTACGCAACGATTGTAAGCTAAAAAAGTGCAGAATATCTGCGTTTGATACTCTGCACTTTAAACTTTTAGCTTAATGTTGTTATTATAGCATATTATTTTTAAAAGTGGAGGAACAAAAACGACGGACTCTTTGCAGAATCCGTCGTTTTTGTTATTTACTTGTTGCTATCTCGTCATAAGCAAGCCCAGTAAGCTCCTTTATTTCTTCTATTGACTTACCTTTATCGAGCATCCTTATGGCAATTTGCAAAATTCCTTGCAAGCGTCCTTGCTCATAGAGCTTTTGCTCTTCTTCATTAAGATACTCATTCATTTTTGCAATCCCTCCTTCGGTTTCTTTTAACACCCTAGTTTCTTTGGCAAGTTCTTTTAAGTACATTTTTTCAGCTTTTTCACACCTGAAATCATGCATTAATTTTGCCAAGTCAGATTGGTCGTCACTATTATCATATGCAGCATTTGCAAAGATTATATGAGAACCATCTAATGAAATAGCCGTTATCTTTCGCTTTATTCAAAAAAACTATATTTCTTTGAGTCGATAAAACAGTTTCAAAGCAAAAGCTTTCCCTTTTTGCATGACATTTTTCACGTTGTAGTTCAGCCAACTGTGCCGCTTCTAAATCACTGCACTGTGTAGTTTTCTTTATCGCATCAGCATTGATGTATTTCATTTTAGGCGGCATTAGTAATTCGGTCATTGTGCTTTTACCTGATCCATTAGGTCCTGCAAAAACAATGATCTCAGGCTTTTTTTGTAAAATTTCCATTATCTTTTCCTCTTAATTTTCTGCTTTTACTTCTTCTCTTCTTCCATCGGCATAAACCAAATACGCTTTTTCAGTCTTTGGATCATACTTTGCGATTGGCAGTCCTAAAGCTTCTTTCTTTTTGAGCTCAAGTTCAACAGCCAGACGAGCGTTTCGTACAATGACGCTGTCGTCAGGCGTATCATACATCAGCTCTTCATTAGTGTTTTCTGTCATAAAATAACCTCCTAATTGTTTTCTAAGTTCATTATACTACTTCACACACCCTTTGTCAAGTGCAAAGCAGAAAAGTTACGCACGTATGTAAGCTAAAAAAGCGCAGAATATCTGCGTTTGATACTCTGCACTTTAAACTATTAGCTTAATGTCGTTATTATAGCATATATTTTTTACCCCACTCCAATCAAATCCAAATACTCCTTGGCGATTGTTTCATCTGCCGTTGTATACTCTACAAAGATAAAAGCGTCGTATTCATCGTCAAACGGCAGGATATATCCTGTAAGGTGTGTGACTCCCCTGTTTGTATTAAATAAATATTCCACTCCAGAGCTGTTGTACGACATCTCTCCGTTTATGTAATGCCCGCCGCTGTTAAGCTCAGTGTTGGAGTACTGATAATAATAAAGATTGCTGACAAGATAGTAGTTCTCGGCAAAAAATGAGTACTCACTTCCTCCTGTGTAGTAGCTGTGCATATATGCTACGGCGGTTTTAATCGAACCTGAAAGCTCCGATTTATCATCGCTTTTTTGACATAGCCCCGCAACATAGCAAACACCGTATTCTTCACGAGACGTATCCTGTGACAATCTTCCCATCTTGGCGTTTGCTACATCGTTGATTGAAGCGTCTTTAGGCAGCGTGACAGTGCCGCCACTTATCTCAACGTGTGTCGTCATTTTTTGATAAACATAGTCTTCGCTGTCTGAAGAAGTAAGCGGAGAAATTTTGTCGGATACCGTGCGGGCAATAGCGTCTATTTTTTCATACTTGTCTGTATCTCCTGTGACAGCTACTACAAAGACGCTTGAATCCTTTCTCACAGTAATTATTCTTTGATAGCAGGTTATCCTCAAGTTATTATACTCGCTGTTCAAGCATGAAAATGTTGTGCTTGCAGTATATTCTGCTCTGTCTTCGTCATTTTCAACCTCTAAGTCCTGAGCTAAAAGACAAGATATTGATTTGTACTTTAAATCCCCTGAATAATAGAATTGCGCAAGCTTTAGGTATTCGCTCATGTCGTTTGTTATAGCATAGACTGAATCGCTCTCGGAAGATATAATCGGGTAAACGGCTATTTGTATACCGCTGAAATCACCCTGTAGACTGCATTGATTGTATGAGGCGTCTCCGTCAATACTGTATTTCCAACCGTCTGTTTCAATTATAGGTATGCTGCACGAAAGATACGATATTGGCTCTAGCGTGTATGTTAAACCAAGCTCGTCTTCATAGGTTTCCTTTACAGCTTCTTCTGTATTCTCTTCTTCATCAGCTTCCGGGACTTCTCCTTCTCCTTCATCGTCCTCCCAAGCCGCCTGCGCTAAAGCTTCCTGCTTCCTTTGATTGTACAAGCTAACGAAATCATCATAGAACAACGCCGTTATGAAGATTAGAATTATCACTATTGCCGAAGCAATCAGCGCTAACAGCTGCTTTTGCTTTTTACTTAGCTTTGCTCTCTTTGCCATTCTCTCACCCTTTTGCAATCTCAGCCGCTTCCAGTATGTCGTATACTATAACGCTGTCGTCTATATCATCGGAGCTGACGCACTCCCCCTCTTTGGGAGATGTTTTTTTGAATTTAGCAACGAAAACCTCTGCGTTTAAATCGCTTGCTTTTATTCCTAACGCTTCTACTGCCCTTGCTATTTCATCCTCTTGCGTCACCATCCTTATGCCGTCGCATATTGAGTCTGTCTTTAAATACGACAGGAAATACACCTTGTCTCGCTTTTTCATAAACAAGCCTATGCGCACGGGCTTTTGTTCTGTAACAGAGTATCTGACATACAGCTTCTTTACCGTCCTTCCCTGCTCGTTAAATTCATCGCAAAGCTCTATGTCGTTTACTATCACAGGGTATTTTAAAATGCCGCATATCTTTTTGTATGTGTTGTCAGGCTTGTAAAAAATCCTTAAAGCGCTGTGTACAAAACAAACTATGCAAACGGCAAGCGGTATCAGCAGCCATATTTTAGCTGTGACAATGCCGCTCAACGGGGATACGGACTTTATCAGAATGTATGTAAGAGCTAAAACGCAGACGGCGATACCGTCTATAAGCCACGCATCCTCGTGAATCACTTGGTGAATGCGCTTAAGCTTGTCGGCTCTCTCATAATTCCTGCCGGGTTTGTTGTCTAAAGAAAATAGGATCGTCATGATTTTTCTCCTTTTTTGTCCTCTAAAATTATGTGCTATACTATATATAATATAGCACAAAAAAATCGAAAGGAAAAATCATGAGGTTTCTTTTTATCCCTATAGCTCTAAGCGCCCTGATAATGCTGACGCTTAAAGCATATGCAATAATAAAAGACAATGCGGAGGATCTTACGCCTAAACAATATATCTTTCAAAAGCTGATAAATACCGCCTGTGTCATCACACTTCTTTTTTCTGTAGTAGTAATACTCTATTATACCTCCGCCGATGTTCAGACAGATCAGCTGATTTTCTTTATACTTCTCGACATTTCTGTAGGGTCTTTTTCGTCAAAGCTTTTAGCATGGCGTTCCTTTGAAAGCCCTTTTGAAGCTATAACGAAAGAGGAATGGAGCGAAGAAGACAGCAGCTACTTTGACACTGTCAAAATAAGACCTGTGAATAATATTCTAATTGCTTGGACGCTTTATTCTTTATTTGAGGTTCTAACGGTTCTGATGTGCGGCTATTTGTATTTTGAAAGGTTTGCCGCCGCAGTTGCAATAGCAGCTATGCTTGTGTTTTTAAATTACCTTATGTATTTTGAAATATACAAGGGCTTTAGGGAACTAGAAAAAATACTGCCGAAAAGTAAAGATAAAGTGTAAAACATATATTAAGCATTTGTAAAAGTACGTTGTGCAAATTTTCACTGTATGGTAAAATATAAATATGAGAAAAATCATATTAAACAATGTTTTGATTCTGGTCATAACATTAGCATTTATCTTATCCTACTGTATCTTTCATAAAGAATATCAGATAACAGTAAGGAAGGTTCTTTTAGACGACGACAATGCGACTTTGACTATTGAAAATATTGACGCCGATCTTATTGACAACAGTCAAGACGAATCGACTGTAATGTTTGTCTTTGATGAATACAGCATTAATAATGATAATTATCTTTGTGTTGTAGAATATATAACGAACGATGGCTGTCTTAAAGGATTTAAGATGAGCGGAAGCACAGAAGACAGCGGCTATCAGGACGTAACCGACATTGAAACTATCACCTATCTAGCTTTTGAAAACGAAGCTTCAGGCAACGCTTATGTTTATTCAAAGCTAAGTGAAGAAGAGCTTTACAATCTGCAATTAGCGTATAAGGAATTGTTTAATCAAGATTTAGGTGATTTCAGCTTTTCAATTCTTACAGACGATGCTGCGCTGAAATACATGGGCAAAATATATTTGGATATGTCTATTACGAAGACGGCGCAGGTTTAGCGGAGCTGTACAGCTACGCTGACGATCTCCTCAAAACAAATGAAAACGAACAAGGAAAAAATATATTAGAAATATTAGAAAACGTTTTTAGGTAGCAATGTGGTGATTTTTTAGGAGGTTAATTTATGGAATCAGAATTGTTTGACAACAAAGAGGAGACGTATTTAGTAAAGGACGAAATTACTGACATTGAATTAGATAAGGTAGGCTATATGACTCCTACGCAAATACTTATTGAAGAGTGCAGTAATTACCCACCGCTGACAAAGGAATGGGAAAGGCAGCTGCTTAAGCAGGCAAAGCGTGGAAACAAGCTAGCTAGAGATTGTATTGTGAAGTCAAATGTGAGGCTGATACTCTGGACTATGAACAAGTACACGCCCGGCGTGCCTACAGACGACGCTATTCAGGAAGGCTTTTTTGGATTGCAGACTGCGATTGACAAATTTGACATTGACAGAGGCACTAAATTTTCAACCTATGCCGTCAACTGGATCAGGCAGTCTATTACACGCTCGATGCTCAAGCAGACACCGGGGCAGGTGACTCTTCCGACGCATCTGATTGAAAAGAGGTCGAAGATAAACAAATTCAGAAATCAGTATGAGTCTGAAAACGGTCAAAGTCCAACTATCGAACAAATAGCCGAAGCTACAGGCTACAACGTCAAGATGGTAAGGAATGTACTGCAAACAAACGAAAGGATGATTTCTATGTCGGCTCCCATAGGCACAAAGGGAGAAAAAACAGTCGGAGACGTTATTGAAGATGAAGAACAGGACATAGTTGACAGAATGGCGCAGGACGAGAGCAACAGGCTTTTAATAGAATCATTAGATTCTTTACCGTGCAGAACAGCTACAGTACTAAAAATGAAGTATGGAATCTATCCATACACGCATCGTTATTCGCTTTCAGAAATAGGGGAAGCACTGGATTTGACTAGAGAAAGGGTAAGGCAGTTGGAAAGCAGCGGTATTTCAAAGCTTAGAAATGAAAGAGGCGCAGAGCTAAGATCCTACTACGGTAAAGGAGACGCGATTGAAGCTGCTACCTTTGAAACGGAGATAACAAAAGCTATCGCTTCCCTGCCAGACGAAGAAAAGCTTGCCGTTTCGATGTACATGGGACTGACGGGCAAAAGGATGACTGTCAGTGAAATAGCCAAAAAGCTTAACGTAAAAAACTTTGACGTATATCAATACATTAACAATGCAGCATACAGTTTAAGAAATGAAAATCCATCTTTAGCGATGTCAATTCTTTCAGAAGACCAGATTTCCGAAGCTTTTGAACCGATAAAGGAAAGCGAACGAAAACTAAAGAGAAGCTGCTTAGTTGACATCAGAGATTTCACACTTGTCAACAGCTCTAAAGAAGGCAAAGAACAATCTGCAATGGATCAAACTTCATTTTTGCTAAAGGCAGCAAGCCTTGTAAAGAAATATCCTACATACGAATGTATTGCCATTGTAATGTACTTTGGCATCAACGCAACGCGCACAAGCCGTACTCCGCAGGAAATAGCGAACGCTCTTAAGCTTACTTCCAAAGAGATATACGATATTCTCAATTCTGCGATAGACAGACTTAGGAATGATGACGAGAGCATTAAGGCTTTTATTGAGAAAAACGAGTTGTTTTGAATAAAAGCCGCACGCCGCTGAGAAACACATCTCAGCGGCGTGCGGCGGTTAAAGATCAGTTGATACATATTTTTGCTTTTTACTTTTAGGCTTGTCAGGAATTGTTCGTTTTAACAAACCTTTATCAGTCAGAGGAAAAATATATCGTGACATAACATACATTATAGTCATTCTCCCTTTAAAATATGCTTCGATTTCAGATCTACTCTTTGGTGTAGAACAAAATGCAAGTATTTCATTTTCTATTTCTGAGTTGCTGGAATTTATTTTAGCTGAACTGTTAAAAAGAGTGACTCTGAAAACGCCTCTTTCACTTGCAAATTGAGGCGGAACAAGCCCATATTCAGCCATGGAATTTAATACTGTTGGAATACCGCTATATCTGTTTTCGGTTTCGCCAAGTACTTCAAGAGCATTTGCTATAAACGGATTTCTTGTATCAGCAGAAAATTTCCCAAGCTGATCCAACGTCATTCTTCCATATAACCCACCTGGATTTTCTATTTCAATTCTATCACTAAACATTTTAATAGTAATTGGTGTAGAATCAGTATAAATACTATAATCACGATGTACAAGTGCGTTTATTATAAGTTCTCTGATAGCAACAACAGGGTATTCAGTCAGGTCAGTTCTTTTCCCTGTATTTTGATTGATAACAGTCTTAGTTTTCATATTTCGCCTGACAAACATTATTGCCTCATCAAGCATTTGAGTAATATTGCCATCAATTCTTTTGTTATCTATAAAGCGTTCGCCAACATTCCCAACTACACTCATTTGTGTTCCTGGAACTGATACAGCAGTTATGCAAAGTTGTGGAAAAAAGGCTTGTGGATAATCTGAAAACAGCATTATACCAGCAAGAGTGGGTTCTCTGTTATAGGTTATAAAGCCTTGCAGTCTTAAGATTTTTTCATCTGATAATGAATCGAAGTTATGCTTTTGCGCTTTTAATTTAACAATAAAATTTTTAAGATTATTAGTATAAATGTCTTCCCAACAAGCCCTTTGAGCTACTCTTAATTCATCTTCTAATTTTCTCTTAAAAGCTTCATAGCTATACACCTCATATTCAGTCATAACTCTATCACTGTCGCCTACTCTCACATATGAACCTTTTAACCTCCCGGCTCCTTTATAAAAACAAGGCTTTGAAAAGTTATCTATTTCTTGAATTTCAGCAGAAAGCACGTTCTTATTATCTATATTTACTACAGTAATCAAAGGCCTTATAGGCGGTTCCATCTGCAAGCTTTGCTCCATTATTCTTTTTTGCAAATTTTCGGCATCATAGACTCCGCAAATATTAAAATCATCACTTTCCTTTAGCCCAAAAATAATAATCCCACCATTTTGTTGATTAGAGAATGATGATAGGGTATCAAATATTTTAGGGCAGCCTTTCTCCGCAGATTTTACTTCTATAAAATTGCTTTCACTTTTTTTTCTTTTTAGCCCTTCAATAATTTCAATAAGCTCATTTTCTGTCATGACACTCGCCTCCTTATATATATTATACTACTTTTTAAAAACATTGTCAAGAAAAAATCTTATAAATTTTCTAAAAAAGTCTGATAAAATTATCAAAAAGTTTTATAAAAGCAAAAATAGTCTGATAAAATTTAAAATAGTATGATAAAATACTTCTGGTATAAACTAAAATTTTTTTGAAAATAACGACGAAAGAATTTTTTCTGCACATTAAACTTGACTTTCTGCACAAAATATGATAAAATATATGCAGAAAGGGTGATACAATATGAGAAAGTTCGATTATACATTTTTACATGATGGACTGCTTCCTGCTGAACTTGTTAATCTGACGGCTAATATTTATGAAATAAAAAATACTTCTAATCTTAGAAAAAAAGATTTTCCAAAGGTTTTTACTGAACTTGAAAAAATAGCTAAGATTCAATCGGTAAAAAGTTCTAATGCAATTGAAGGAATTGTAACGAGTGATAAGCGTATTGAAAAAATAGTAAATCAAAATTCAGCGCCTATTAACCATAATGAAGCTGAAATTGTGGGTTACAGAGATGCTTTAAACAGTATACATTTAGAATATGAAAATATTGAGTTTACAGAACGAAATATAATAAACCTCCATAACATTTTGCTTTCTAGTGCAAATTATGAATTTGCAGGAAGATACAAGACGGAAAACAACCTGATACTTGAAATCGATGCTGATGGGGAAAGAAATGTGAGATTTAAGCCTATTTCAGCTACACAAACTCCTAAAGCAATGGAACAGATGTGTTTAGCTTATACGGCGGCGGCTTCTGATTCTAATATAAATCAACTGCTTCTTATCCCTTGCGTAATACTTGATTTTTTATGTATACATCCTTTTCGTGATGGAAACGGCAGAATGTCAAGACTTTTATCGTTGCTTTTGCTTTATAAAAATGGATTTGATATAGGAAAATATGTTTCTTTTGAAGAACAGATAAACAAGTACAAAGACTCATATTATGATGCCTTGAAGCAATCCTCACAAGGTTGGGAAAATGGTGAAAACAGCTATATTCCTTTTATACGAAATTTTCTGTCAATGCTGTATATGTGCTACAAAGAGCTTAACAAACGCTTTGCTGTTATAGATAGCAAAAGAATAACAAAAACGTCAAGAATAGAGGCGGTAATTTTTAACAGTCTGATACCCGTTTCAAAAGCGGAAATATCTAGTATGCTTTTAG
>JAJQCE010000015.1:0-39680 GCA_021202895.1 Ruminococcus sp.
CTTTGGGTGCGGCTGTGGTTATGTCGGTTAGTTGTATGAGCGTGGGGGCTAGCGCTGCAGACTGGTCTTTAAGGTATACAACAGGAGCAACTTCCAGTGATAATGTTACTTCGCAAACATTATATACATACTATCCGTCAGGAACAGCAGTTGTAAGAGCAAAGTGTAATTCATTAACCTCTGGTGCCAAGATAACAGTTAAAAGTTCAACTGATATTTATACAACAGTAACATTTAGTTCTGCGACAGTAAGCGGAAAAGGAAAAAAGTTATCTTTTTCTTCAACTCCATCTGCAGGTTCTAAGATAACACACAAAGTAAGCATCTCTGCGTCTTCAAGTGGTGGCTTTTATTCAAAGGGAAAGGTTTACAACAGCTATGCTTAAAGGACAATATCTGATCTCATATATTTTCATCACATCATTTCTTCTTACTGGCTGTTCTGACGCTATATCAGTCGAGTCAAAGTCTGACGTTGAACTTGTCCCAACTTCACAGGCAACTTCAAATGATACAATCGCAGCGGTTTTAGACAAGGTTTCGGCGGGAGATTATGAAAATTTCAGTTTAGGGGAATTTGAAAACACAGTTTTTCAGACGGAACAAATTGACATTTTAAAGTATTCAAGCGAGGAAAGCCTTGAGGATTTTGGTGTTTCATTTATTGATATTTATTCCGCTGTTTCTGATTATGAATATAACGAAGAAAATCTTTATTTTAATTCATTAGAGCTTTCAGAGGACGCTTGTTTCAGTGAAAATCTGTATGCGCATAAGTATTCAGAGCATAAAGAGGAAATTGAAAATGAAGGTGTAAGCGTAGAAGAATATATTTATATGGATGAGAACCATATGATTAAGCTTTCACTGGCGACCGACTACAGCGGTTCGTCCTTTACATATATAACGGACGATTCGCTACAAGCTTTTTTCACAGGGGAGAGCGGCGCAGATTTTTACAATTGGAATCCGACAATTGATGGACTGAGTGCGTATAAAAATGAAGTTGATTTTAATTCAGACGATAAGATAAATTTTGCTGATGGTGAGCTTAGTGTATCAATTGCGAGCGATAATGTTAATACTTTTACAGAAAAGCTTTCTGCAAAGCTTCGTACTGGATACGGATTAAGTGTAAATAATGAACAAATTTATGTTGACGAGGAAAATGGGTATGAGCTTTTGGTTTCAAATCTTAGCCAGGAGTACAATAATATAAGGTTTGAAGCTATAAATTCAGACACGCTGGTTGAGGGTTTTGATGAGGAGAGCTATTCGCTGAAAATGAGGTTGAGATGTGTAAGTGCTTCATCGCAGGGCATTTGCTTTTTTATCGGTGAGCTTCCTAACGCAAAGCTTGAGGTACAAAGCAGCCTTGAAAGCCTCTTTTCACCAGAAGCTGCAATAGAAACGGCAAGCAGCGATTTGACGGGGCAAACGGAGTTTTTGCTTACTGACTTTTCGCTTAGCTACCTTTGCGGTGCTGAACTGATTGAGCCTTACTGGCGAATGTGCTTAGAAAATCAAAATGACCGTACGAACGTTGTGTATTTGGTTAGCTGTCAAACAGGTGAGGGAATGACTTACCAATTTTCAGATATGTAATTGCAGCGGATAGCAATATCCGCTTTTTTGCACCTGATAAAGTAAAAAGAAATAAGTATTTAGACTAAAATAAACACATTAAACAAAAACAAAATTAAAACATAGCAGAAATTTGTGCAAAGCTACAAAATTATCATTTGTAATTTAAGAAAGTGTTGACATAAGAAAATTTTCCATGTATAATTGTATTTAAGGTAGTACTTCAAGATTATTGTCTTAGAATATGATTTTTAAAGGAGGAAATTGTCATGAGCAATTTCAAAAAGAAAATTGCCGCTTTGGGTGCGGCTGTGGTTATGTCGGTTAGTTGTATGAGCGTGGGGGCTAGCGCATCGTCAGCAAATTCATTT
The DNA here is from genome assembly GCA_021202895.1 of Ruminococcus sp. Classification (GTDB taxonomy): domain Bacteria; phylum Bacillota; class Clostridia; order Oscillospirales; family Ruminococcaceae; genus YE71. Next base: position 1,956 of record JAJQCE010000015.1, read on the forward strand.
ACTTTCGATTTGTATTATATACCTTTAGCGCCTTCATCGGCAATAAAAATTTCTCAATCCGGTTATTATCCTAAAAAATCAGGAACATACTCAGAAGATAAGGCAGGTATTGTATATAGTAAAAATGTAAATAATTCTAATGTGAAAATAAAGTTGACATCAGGAAACTACACGTATACAAGATATTACTATAACAGAACAAATACTGATTATGACGTTTTTTCGGTAAAACCAGATAAAAGATACAAGGTCACTGCCTCACTGTATAATTACACAAATAAGAAAACGTATGCTTCTAAAGGGTGGATACAAAACTGGTATTAAATTTTTCAATTTGGGAGAGTAAAAAAATGAACAAATTCATGTTAATTGTTTTTAGCCTAGTGCTGTTTTTAACTGGATGTGCCGAAGTTCCTGACAATGTAAAAACTAATAACAAGGCAGATGAAAGCTCGGAAAATCTGGATTCTTCGGAGAAATATATAAGCGTTGAGGATATGCTTGCAGAAACTGAGGACGTTTATAATAATGATTATGGTCAAATCAAATTAACTGACGGTTTGGATTTAGACTACAGCGATGTTACAGAGCTTTACTCGTATACCTTAAATTACGAGGAATGGGATAAGGACAACTTTGATAAGGTGATTAAATTTTTTCAGGCTCATGATATGTATACAGTAACTGAGGAGACTGATTGCGGGACGGCTATTGACGGAGACTGGGTACAGTATAGGGATAGCTCAGGAACAAGAATAACCTTTGATTATAGGGGATTTACAGCTATAAATTTAGGAAGCATAACTAGTGACAGCTGTATTGTTGATTCATTTAATTATGGCGATGAAAAATGCTCTCAGAAGTACCCGTTGTTTAATGGAGACTATTCTTTTGAAGAGGTAAACAGCTTTTTAGAAAGCTACATAGATGACTGGGCTGAAATTGACGGAGATCTTCCATTTGAGCCGGCAGAGATTTTCGTATGGGAGCTTGAAAATGGAAAATGTTTTTACGAAATATATTATGCTAAAGCAGCGGATGGAATAAAGTTTAATTATCAGCTTTCAAGTATGCTGAAAAACTCTGATTATATGTATTTAAATATTTTGGTTTCGACTTATGGCGAGATTATGTTTTGGTCGAATAACAATGGGGTTTTTAATGTTGAAAAGGGTGAAAAGCTTGAAGGCAGCTTTGTTTCCTTAGACAGCGCACTGAAAATGCTGCAGAAAAAATTTACACCGTATAGTGATTTTACCGTGTATGAAGCTGTGCTTTCCTATGAAATGGTTTACGATAAATCGACAGATTGCTATAAAACAATTCCCTGCTGGAAATTTAATCTTGATGATAATTCAACAAGGGACGAATACACACATAGATTAGTTAAAAATGTTTTTGTTGACATAACAAGCGGTAAGCTTTACGATTACTATGGCGAAGAAGCAAGCTGGTAAAAAAAATAATTTAAAGACGAGGCGGATAGCAATATCCGCTTTTTTGCGCCTGATAAAAAAAGAAATAAGTATTTAGGTTAAAATACACATATTAGACAAATCCAAAAGTAAAACATAGCAGAAATTTGTGCAAAGCTACAAAATTATCATTTGTAATTTAAGAAAGTGTTGACATAAGAAAATTTTCCATGTATAATTGTATTTAAGGTAGTACTTCAAGATTATTGTCTTAGAATATGATTTTTAAAGGAGGAAATTGTCATGAGCAATTTCAAAAAGAAAATTGCCGCTTTGGGTGCGGCTGTGGTTATGTCGGTTAGTTGTATGAGCGTGGGGGCTAGCGCTGCAAGCTATTCTTTAAGGTACACATCCGGAGCGTCTTCAAGCGACAATGTTATGTCGTATACTAAAGTTGTTACCGCATCTTCTGCGGGAAAAATAACGGTTAAATCTACAACGTTTAGTGTATATATAACTGGTGCTTATGTTTATACATATTGTTATAACTACTCGACTAACTCTTCAAACGTCAATTCAACTGGAAAGTATTATTTAAATTATTCTGGTAGCACAGTTCCTAAATCAGGAAAAAGCGTTACTGTTAAAGGGTCTTTGACAAACTATTCGGTAAGTAAGACTGTAAAAGCAAAAGGAACAATTACTGCATAAGAAAAAAAGGAGAAAAAAATGATATTTAAATTTAAAAAGCACTTCTGTTTTCTTTTGATGATTTCGATTGCTCTTAGCTCCTGCGCAAAGACACCTGAGAGCGTTACAAGTAGCAGTGAGAATACCTCAGCGTCCTATGTAAATTGTGAAACTGCGTCGCTCGAGGAAATGAGTAAAAATGTTGACGAATATGTCAGCACGCTTGGAGAGCTTGAGCTTGACAACATGACTTTTTCCGAATATCTGGAAATTGACATTCCTGATTATGTTCCGACAGGAAAGTATATCTGCCCTGATAACTTTCAGGACAATTACGCTAAAATTTTTAGCTATTATGACGAGGATTATGACGAAGCAAACGCTGTGGACGATGGCACTACCTATCCGACTGGTCCTACCTATATCAATGAGGAAAAAAATTTAGAGATGTCAATCGGCTGCGATGGCTTTTTTTCTTATAATAAGGACTTTGACAGTCAGAAATATTATAATGAATCAGAGATCGTTGAGACATATACAGCTTCGCAGTTAGAAAGCTGTGATGAAAAGTATAAGCTTGAAAACAGTAGTTCAGAGATATCGGTAAGAAATGCGGCTGAATTAGCGAAGGAATTTGTTGATGATTTTGTTAAAAATAATAATTATTCAAACGAATTTGTTGTTTCAAGAGTAATGCTCTGTGAAACTGATGATGGGTATTTTTATGAGATAGGGTACACTCAAAAAGTTGACGGCGTAAATATACTGGAATATGCGTCTACTTATGATGAGTCGCTTTCAAATCTAATTTGTCCTACAGTATTTGCATATATTTGTAGCGATGAGATAAACAATTTTTGTGTAAACTATTATTTAGATGAGTATGAAATTGAGGGAGAATATACAGAAGTGTTTGATCTAGTTGAAACATCGGAATATCTTAGTCAAAAATTAGCAAGCAAAATGAATTTAAAAGTTCAAAGAGTTGCTTTAGAATATTGTATGATATATACAGAAAACGTACAGGAAGCGGAAGATGGCGAAAGCTACAGGGAGGATATTGCTCCATGGGCTACAGCATGCTCATATGACGTTTATGAACCGCAAATATGCTGGGTTTTCTACTTTGACGAAACGCCGGAAGGCGAGGTTTACGCAATGGTAAATTGCGAGGATTTGAGCGTTACCTATGTTGACAACACATAGAGCTATGCTTAACAAAAAAATCATGCGGCTAAGACAAGGCGAGAGCTTTGCTTAAGCCGCTTTTTTTGCTGCAAGGATTGGTGAATATGCACAGTATTTGATGTCAAGCTTTGTGCAAACCGCCGAAAAAAATATGTTTTGTCACAAATGAGGCGGCTACAGGGAATTATTGTGTAAGCGGTTTTGGAATGCTTTTTGCAGGACAAAGGAGAGGAGATGCAATAATGAACCTTAAATTTAAAAGAGCGGTGAGCTTGGCGAGCTTGGCGGTGATTGCGTTTAGCTCCTGCGCAAAGACACCTGAAAGCGTGACGAGCAGCAGCGAGAAAAGCTTGACCAGCGTCTATGATCTGACATCTCAGACGGATTGTAAAACTGCATCGCTTGAGGAAATGAGTAAAAATGTTGACGAATATGTCAGCACGCTTGGAGAGCTTGAGCTTGACAACATGACTTTTTCCGAATATCTGGAAATTGACATTCCTGATTATGTTCCGACAGGAAAGTATATCTGCCCTGATAACTTTCAGGACAATTACGCTAAAATTTTTAGCTATTATGACGAGGATTATGACGAAGCAAACGCTGTGGACGATGGCACTACCTATCCGATTGGACCTACCTACATCAACGAGGAGAAAAATCTGGAGATGGCAATCGGCTGTACAGGCTTCTTTTACTATATGCTTACAGATGTGGGTTCGGACGTATCTGTAGACGAGACTGACGATGTTGTTAAAATATTTACAGGCTCGGAGTTTAAAACTAGTGATGAAACGTATGAAATGCTTGACAGCGGTGAGGAGGTTTCTGTAAGCGAAGCTTATAAAATTGCGCAGGATTTTGCGGACGAATTTGTTCAGGCGGCGAGCTATACTAACGAGATAGATGTGTGCAGAATTACGCTTTATCAGTGTGAACAGGGATATTTTTATTCGGCGGATTATACCGAGAGCGTTAATGGGGTTAATATTTTAGAGTATGAATCCAACTACCTCAGCGACTTGGAAAATCTTACACTTGGCTGGGTTAATGCTCAAATTTTCAGTGACGAGATGTGTAATTTTACAACGCAGATGTATTTTGAAGAGCAGGAAATCACCGGAGAAATCGACGGCGCAATTGAGCTTATAGAGGCAACTAAGTATCTAAGTGAAGCACTTGCGTCGAAAATGAGCTTGCAGGTTCAGAGAATTGCTCTTGCGTATTGTATGTATAAAACGCAGGACGGAGATAACAGTGAGCTTGGCATTATAGGCGGCTCCGGCACCATTTACGAGCCGCAGCTTTGCTGGGTTTTCTACTTTGACGAAACGCCGGGCGATGAAGTTTACGCAATGTTAAACTGCGAAGATCTGAGTATTACCTATGTTGACAACACAGAGAGCTAAATTAAACACAAAAAAATCACGCGGCTTAGACAAGGCGAGAGCTTTGCTTAAGCCGCTTTTAAAAAAAATTTATCCGCATTAATCACATCAAATCAGAGACAGAAAAGGCATCACCACATAATTTTTGTGCAGCGCCGCCTTAAGCTTTATTCATTAAGGACAATCATTGTTCTTGGCTCATCGTCCACATTTTTCATTGACGCTTCAAGCAGAGACGCACTTATCGCCTTTAAGCCTGACGCTCCGTTACCGTAATATGGGTCGGCATAGTAAAAGTAAAGTGTTGAGCCTATAGCTTCATATCCGCAGATAACTATAAAATGCCGCCGTCCTCCGCTTCTTAAAATCGTTCTGTTTTTGTAGCAGACTACCGCCAGAACCCTGTGAGAGGAATCTAGCTGTGAAATAATCCCGCCTATCTTGTCGTCTGTGCTGTCGTAGACGTTTTCGGCGGAGTATTTCCCGTCCGAGTAGCCCTCGACAAGCTCTAAAAGTTTGGGCGCAGTCATTCCTCCGCCGCCTAACAAGCTTCCCTGATCGTCAAGGTCGTGCTTTTGCGAATAGCGAATCAGCTCGTCCTTGTCCCAGCTTTCGCCCTTTTCAGAATTTACCAGAATCGCAATTGCCGTAGGTCCGCACGCTGAATAGCCTGCAATCTCTCCGCCGTACTGCCCGATCGAAGAGGTTTGCAAAACCTTAGCGCCTTTTTTAACCGTGACGCTGCTCTTTTTTATAAGCCGTTCGGAGGACATATAATTTATAACATAAAAGCCTGCGTACTCGTCGTCATAGTAGCCTGTGTAGTAGGAGGAAGCCGACACGCTGCCGTTTATCCTTAAGGATTTGTCGTAAACATAGGTGGTTTGGCTGACATAAAGAAGCAAATCCTTATTTTCGCTTGAACCTACGGAAGCAGTACTCTCTAAAACCGAAAAGCCGCCCTGCGAAATGCTTTTTAAGCTACCTAGCGAAGCTGTCTGAGATTCGTTTTCCGTTTCAATATTTATTTCAGCGGCAAGCGGCGCACATGGGCAGTCTGACGAAAGAGCGCTTTCGCTTAAGCCTGCGGCGGAAAAACCCAGCACGGCAAATATCAGTACGGCAAGAATTTTAAAAGCGTTGGACGCTTTTCTCCTGCTTTTTGTCAAAGCTTATCACCAACGTTCTCCAAGGAGTCTCTCTGAAAGCTCCGCACATTCAGCGCAAATTTTCACTTAATCTGCGCTGCAATGCTTTTTAGAGATGCTCCAAATTTTTTTACACAAAATCCCGACAAAGCTTTAATGCTTCATAATTTCTCTTATCTCTTTATAGTCGGGAAAGCAGCTTGAAACAAGCCGCCAAAAGTCATCGCTGTGGTTCATGTATTTTAAATGACAAAGCTCGTGAACCACTACATATTCTATGCACCTTTGCTCAAAGCATACTACATCTAAATTTATCGAAATGTTTTGGTTTGACGAACAGCTCCCCCATCTTGAGGTCATTCTCTTTATTGTAATCCTTTTAGGGTAAAGCTGTAGAATCGGCATATATTTGTTAAAGGCTTCGTCCACCTTTTCCTTGCAAAGCAATGAAGTATACTGCCAAAACAGCCGCTCAACATCATCTTTGCTCATTCCCTGACAAATGTAGACTGTCAGCTTGTCGTCAGCAAGCGCAATCGGACGGTACTCTGCGCTCTGCACAATTTCTAGCGTTCGCTTTTTCCCTAAAAGACTAAAGCCTTCGCCGTTTTCAAAGCTCTGCGGCATATGCGAAGCATTTTCCGACTGCTCAAGCTTTTCTAAAACCCATGCCTTGTGAGAAAGAATCAGCTGCTGAGCCGCCTTTTGAGCGTCAGTCAGCGTCGGATAAATCATAGGCAGCCGCACAGAAAGAACACCGTTCTTAATGCTTAGACTGCCTCTGCTTCTTTTTGATAAATCCAAAATATAGTCAAGCTTAGCTCCGTCAAGCTCGGCAACACAAGCAAATTTCATTCGTCAGGACGAAAGGTAGCCGTACCAGACCCAGCCCTCTGTGCCGTAGTAGCTGACGTTTACATATTCAGAATCAGACGGACGGTCTAAAACCGTTACCGTTTCGCCTGCTGAAATTGAAAGAATAGGCTCGGCATCGGACGAGTTTGCGGATCTTAGATAAGCGGTTTCAAGAAGAGTAGCCGTTTCTCCGTCCGCTGTGGAATCTGAAGTGGAATCTTCAACTGAATCGGCTGTGGAATCAGCTACAGAGTCAAGCGAAGAATCGGTTGCCGAATCGGTCGCCGAATCAATTGAAGCGTCCTCGCTTGAGACATCATCGCTGCTTGTCGCTTCAGCGACTGAGGAGGACTCTGTTTTAGTTCCTGTGTAAATTCCGTCAGGCACAGACGAATCGTTTGACGGAAACAGGCTTTTGGCGAGAATCAGAATCACGCATACCACGAAAACACCGACTACAATCACAGCGGCAATTCCCGCAACGGTAAGTCTTTCGGTCGGACGGTTGTTTTTTTCATCAAAATTACTCATATAAATCAATCCTTTTTCGAAGAATACAGTTTCTTCACTTTCACTTTAATCACGAACTAAATTGCGCACACCTTTCAGCAATGCTGAGTGTTAATTTTAAAGGTAAAAAGTATCCATATTTTTTATTTAGAGCGGAGCAGAGCAAGATAAGCTTGCTTAAGCTTGGCTGCGAACGCTCGCAATTAGAATTCTAAAGCCGTAGACTTTAGGCTGTATTTGACATCAGACAAATACAGTATGGGCTTCGTTGCATTAGCAACGAAGAACATCCATATTCTTATTATACCCCTTTTTTTTATGTTTGTCAACGCTCTTTTTAAAATTATGAGCAAAAATTATAAGGAAATTTACAAGTAAACTATGTGAAAAATTTTTCACCAAGCTATTTTTTGCCATGCCTTACAGAGCCTCTCTAAGCTCCAAGCCGCATTTGCAGGGCTTGTAGACGGCAGAGCGGTTATCTCTATGCCTGTCTGTTCAAGCTGAAAGCGGCGGTAAAGCCTTGCGGCGGCGGAACCGTTTGCGTAAATTTTCTCGATTTTACATTCGCTTAAAATCAAGGATAAATCTGTTGAAATTACATTCTTAATGCTCGCATCGCCTGAACCGATAATGTCGCACTCGGCGACAACGTCCCACAGCGCAATTTTCGCATTTTTCAGCAGCTTAATTTTCTGCTCCCTATCATTCGGCAGGCTTTGCTTCGTTACCATTGCAGTCACCTGCCAGAAGCGGTTTCTCGGGTTGCCGTAATAGAAGCCCTCTTCGCGGGATTTGACTGACGGCAGGCTCCCGAGTATCAGCAGACGGCTTTCGCTGTCAAATACAGGTTCAAAGCCGTGAACTACATGAACGTACTCGCCCATCAGCCCTCACCATCGTTTGAATAAACAGAATACTTTGTCATTGTCGGGCGAATCGGCATAGTCAGATGTGACGCCCAGATATTCCTCGAGACAAATTCCTGCGCTCATAATTTCCTGTGCGACCTGCGTTCCTACATATCTTATATGCCAAGGCTCGTACTTGTAGCCTGTTATATCCTCCTTGCCCTCGGGAAAGCGAATTATAAAGCCGTACTCGGCGCAGTGCTCGTCTAGCCAGAGTGCTTCCGCAGTGCCGTTAAAATTTGAGGAGGGGTCGTTTACATCTACGCACAGACCCGACTGATGCTCGCTGTGACCCGGACGTGCGGAAACAAGGTCGGCTCCCTCAAGTCCTCTTTCGGACGCATACCCTGCGAAAAGCTCCTCCTGACGCTCGTAGCTTCGATAACCTGACGCTATCCAGAGCGTTATTCCGTCCTCCCACGCCGCCGCAGCCATTTCATTAAAAGCCGCTTCTGTTTCAGCGTCAAGTCCCGGGTCGTAGTCTGACGGAAGTGTAAAGGTCTTGTTCACTATCAGTATGCCGTCAACGTAGGTTATCCCGTCAATGGTTTCCAGCGTATGACCCTGCGCTTGTCCTGCATAATCGCCGCTGTCGTCTGAAACGCTTTCATTTTCGCTTTCGGCAACGGAATCGCTCTCGGATTCACTTTGAGAATCGCTCTGATAATCCAAAGCCGATGAGGCTTCACCGCCTGACGACACGTCAGAATAGCCGTCTGAATTATCGCTGTTGTTTTTCAGCTTTGCCGTGACGCCAAAGGCTATAAGCACTATAATAAAAGCCGCCGCAAAAAGCGTCACTTTTGCGTGCATACGATCTCTCGCAAGCTGATCAGCCTTTTCACGGCGCAGCTTAGCCTGCCTGACCTTTTCAAGCGCTTCAGGGTCGTATTCATAATCCTCATTATTATTAAAATCGTTATTCATAAGCAAAATACCGCTGACTTTCCACAAATTCTTTTTAACTACATTGTACCACATTTTTCACCTAAAATCAAGTGCTTTAATCATTTTTTATGTTATTTCGCTCTTACTTCCAATATTTTCAAGATTTTATTGAACAATTGTCCAAAAAATGAGGGTCTGATTTGTGCAAATGAGAAAAATTTTGTACAAAAAGTTAAAAACTATTGACGAGCAGTATAAAAGTGTGGTATACTATATATAGATATGTTTTGATATGTCATATGCCGTTTAAAGGTGCGGCGATAAATTTTATAAATAATTTCCGCTGTTAAAAACCGAGCGGAGTGGAGGAGGTCAATGATGAGTCAAACATCAAAAACGATTGAGTATTCAACCTATTCGTCCTACAAGGATATGGTTAAAACTCTCACACAAAGTCTGACGGATCTGCTGGAGCTTAGTGAGGAAATTTCTCTGAGCCACACTGCGGAGTCTATCAGAGAAACATTGGAAAAATCCGGCGACGAGCATTTTGAGGTCGCCATAGTCGGCGAATTTAAGCGAGGCAAGTCTACGCTTATCAATGCGCTTTTAGGGCAGGACGTTCTGCCCGCCGATGTGCTTCCTGCCACCGCTACGCTCAACAGAGTTACATACAGCGAGGAGCCTTTTGTTCAGGTTGAATACAAGGACGGCAGAAGCGAAAGAGTGGACATTGACCAGCTTGAAAACTACGTCACAAAGCTCACTCTTGAATCGGAGGAAACGGCTGAAACCGTCAAGGAGGCTACCGTCTACTACGAAACGGATTTTTGCCGCAACAATGTGGATATTATCGACACTCCCGGACTTAACGACGACGAGCAGATGACTAACGTCACGCTGTCAATTCTGCCGAAGATTGACGCTGCTGTTTTCGTTATCAGCGCAAACTCGCCCTTTTCGCAGTTTGAAAAGGATTTTCTTGAAAAGAAAATGCTTACCTCCGATGTCGGCAGGATTATCTTTGTGGTAAACTGCTTCGGAACCTTTTCACCTGACGATGAGAACAAGATTGTAGAAACGGTACGTGCAAGAATTACAAAGTACGTCATGGACAAGGCGAAAATGGTTATGGGCGAGGATTCGAGAGAATTCAGCGTATACAAGAGAAAAATCGGAACGCCAAGAGTTATCGGCGTTTACGCTAAGCGTGCGCTGACGGCAAAGAAGATTGAAGACCCGGGTCTGCTTGAGGAATCAAACTTTCCTGAGTTTGAGCGTGCGCTTGAAACTATGCTCACCAAGGAAAGAGGAGCTATAACCCTGCAAATTCTCGCTAACAAAATTACCAACTCAGGCACAGAGGTTCTGCGCTCGGTGGTTATGCAGGAAAATGCGCTGATGATGGCGAACGATGAATTTATGGAGCGTTACGAAGCGGCTATCGGAGAAATTGACGACATCAGAAACAAAAAGCGCGAGGAATTTGTAAAGATAAACAACGCCGCAAATCAGGTGTTTGACGACCTAAAGCCTGTGCTTGACAGCTACTGGGACAACATTGAGCAGGCGGCAATGGACGTTATAGACAACTACAGCATGACCTCCGGCGACTTTAAGAGAGATCAGCTTAAAATCGTCACAGGAAAGCTGACGGAAAAAATCAAGGAAAGCATAGAGGACAGAGCGCAGATTATCTGTGAGCAGATTCAAAACAGCATTAACGTTGCGGTAAGCTGCGAGGCGGAAAGACTGCAAAGCTTTGAGGACGAGTTCTTTGAATCGGTAACTCGTATTCAAGAAATGTTTATTATACCTGAAAAAATCTCCAAGAACGGCACTGCCGCCGACAAGGGAATAGGAGCGGCTCTCGGTTCGTTCGGAGTGGGTGCGGCTTTCCTCGGATTCAGAGAAGCGGGCGCAAAGGGCGCTTTGCTGGGCGGCTTTACAGGGCTTTTGAGCTTTTCATCAATTTTCTTTACCACAGTGCTTGCGCTTACGCCTGCATGGCCTATTGCGCTTTGCCTTATGGCGGTAGCGGGACTTGCGGGAACCTTTACCGCAGGCTTTGCGATTGACAAGCTGCTGGTGAATGAAAGAATTGACAAGTACAAGACAAATTTCAAGACGCAGGTTAAAAAGCAGTTCCACGAGATGCGCCTTAACAACGACTTTACCGAAACTGTCCGCCGTCAGGTTTATTCGGCTTTCAAGGGTCTGAAGGGCAAGATTGAGCAGGAAACGGAAATTATACTGCGTGACACCCAGGAAACTCTTGATAATCTCAATGCGCTCAAGACCGAAAAGAACAGCGTTTCAGAGCGGGAGATGGACAGACTTCATACGGTAGCCGAAAGGGCAAGCGAGATAGTAGCCGACGCCTACGAGGTCAGAAAGGTTATTTCAGATTCTCTTGAAAGCAACAGAGAGCAGGCTTGAACAAAGGCTTGAAAAATCGACAAAAACTTAACTTTAGGAGGAAAACCGAACATGAGTGATACTTTAAATTCGGCAAATCCGCTTTTATCTATAGACACAGACTTTCGCAGCTACCTCAATGCGTACACCCGTTCCTTTCAGAACCATATAATTGACGGACAGCTTGACTATGCGTTTGATTCGGACTTTGCGGTAAGACAGAAAATCATAGGTCTGCCGGGCTGGGGAAAGCTTTCCAAGGCGATAAATTCAAACGATGTTTCTGCTGAGGCAAAGCGGCTTTTCATGAGCTGCGAGCAGGCGGGAGCTCTTAAATATCCTGAAATTTACGATGTACTCAAGCATTGCTGTGAAAAGTTGGAGCTTAATCTGCCGATAGTGCTTGTGAGAAAGGACTACGGTAAGCCGCTTATTTATTCAATTTCAAGCGATGTGATAGAGCCGTGCATTGTAATCACAAAGGAGCTTGTTGACATTTGCAGCACAGACGAGTTAGAGCTGCTTATAGGCAGCGAGTGCGGCAGGATTCAGAACAACCACTGCGTTTACAACTGGGCTTTTACCTACTTAAATTACAACAGGAACACCTACAAGCCGTCCGAGCGTTCCTACAAGGGAGCGGTGAACAGTCAGATTGTCGGCACGCTTTCAGACTGGATTGTCTTTGCGGACGTCACAGCCGACAGAGCGGGCATGATTTGTATGTCTAACCCCGGAAGATTTATAGAGGTAACCTGCGGACTTATGGGCAAGGGCTATATAGATTTTTACGGAAGAAGCTTTGAGCAGGCGGACGCTAAGAAAATTGAAGAGGTGTCTGCGGTGAATCACACCACTCCTGCAAGAAGCCTTAAGTCGAACCCTGCGCTTAACAAGACTGAAAACAGAATCTGCGCATCGGCTGAATTTTTAGCCTGCGATATGCTGTTTACATGGAGAAAAGATTTGAAAAATACCGATACCCACAACTGCACGGGGCAGATTTGTGACGTTCGGTGCAACTTGATTTTATCGGGAGGGCAGTGATATGAGTGAATACAGTAATGCCGCCGCACACCGAGATATAGAAACAATCAGAGAAGCGTTTAAGCGTTTAGAGCAAAACGGTGATCTGATAAGCATTTTAGGTCACGAATTTACAGACGGACTGAATCAGTGGAATACGCTTATAGACAAGCGAAGCGCAGAGCCGTTTACGCTGGTTATACTGGGCGATTTTAAAAGAGGAAAAAGCACTATAATCAATGCGCTTTTGGGGACAGAAATTGCTCCGACAAGCGTTTCTCCTGAAACCTACACGATAAATGAAATTTCCTACGGTGAAAAGCGCAGCGCCGAAGCTGTTTTAGAGAACGATCAGCGGATACCGCTTGAGATGAGCGACATAACAAGAGATCGCCTTGAAGCGCTGATGAAGATGTTTCCCGCAAAGGTCAAGTACCTTGAAATCAAGGACACAGCTCCCATTTTAAAGGAGATACGCATTGTTGACACTCCTGGGCTTTCAGACCTTGACGATTTGGACAAGCAGGTTACAGAGTACCTTGTCAATGCGGACGCAATTATGTACGCAGCGTCCTGCCTGCTTCCCTTTTCGGAATCCGAGCAGATTTATCTCGGCACACACGTTCAGCCAAGGCGCTTTGGTATGCTTTATGTGCTGGTAAACATGATTGATGCGCTAAATTCTCAGTCTGACGTTTATAAAATCATGCGCCGCTTTGAGGTTCTGAGCGAGAAGGTGGTTCCAAATTCGGTTGTTTACGGAATAAGCGGAGCGGACGAGCTTAACCGCAAGCTTGGCAAGCCTAGACTTCCCGACAAGGGCACAAGAGAATTTTACGAAACGCAGTTTATGCAGTTTGAGCTTTCACTGCAAAGAGATATAATTCTTAAAAAGGACAACATACGCACAGAACGAGTGCTTACCATGCTTGACGACATGGCGAACGACACCTACGCAAAGCTTCATATGTTTGCTGAAATGGCGGATATGGATTCAAAGAAGCTTGAGGACAGAGAGCAAAGCTTTGACGAGGAAATTTCTCAGCTTTCGGCGGCGCTTGAAGAGTGCAAGCCTATAATTCACCTGAGCATGACGGAAATGCAGCAGCAGGCTGAAAGCTGGATGTACGAGTTTTTCGCAGAGCTGAGAAAGAGCATTCTTGAGCTGCGTGCAAAGGACGAAAACGGCGAGGACATATATTCACCTGACGACATTGAGAAATATTTTTACTCCTACCTCACCGAAAAGGTGGGCGAAGCGTACAGAACCTGCATAGAATACCACCGTGACAGAATGAACGAGCTTGTAGAAAAGCAGAGCCGTACTCTTGCCAAAAAGATGGGGATAGACCTTTCGCAGGTTACTCAGGCAACCTCGGTTGACAGAATAATGCGTTCGCTCGGCAAAAACGTAACTAGGCAGGTTATGGGCGTCAAGCTTTTCGGAACGTCTGAAACCTTCCCGCCTGCGACAATGACGGCTTTTAGCAAAATTCTCGGCAGAAAGAAGCAGACGGACATTATCGACATAGCTCTTGAAAACTACGACGACATCAGAAGCAATATTGTCAAGGATATAAAGAGCGTTTATCAGGATCTTGAGGTCAAGGCTTTAGGACAGCTTGACAGCATTTATCAGTATCAGGCTGAAATCGGAAAAGAGGCTATCGGTCACGCAAAGCAGATTTTAGACAGCTACGACAGTCAGCAGATTGGTTCAACGCTGAGCGATGCTATGGACATTCTCAAAGAGCCTATGGAGATTTTAGCTAAGTACAATTCAAAGGAAAAGTAAGACAAAAAAAGCACCTCGAAAGCAAGACGCTTAAGAGGTGCGTTTTTTTGACAAATAAAGCTGAAAGTTCGCCGACTTAAGAAATGCCCTCTGTGAAGCTTATCGGCACTCCGAACATAATTCCTGCGTTTGGCTTTGACAGGTCGCCTGTTACGCTGACGACAGCATCTTTTACAGCGTCAACCTGCTCGTCCTTTACAATTACAAAGACGGTTTTGGATTTGTGCGATTCCTCGCCCGAAAGAATCCCTCTGAGAAGCTGCACCATCGCAACGTTTTTGTTGGTGCGCTCAAGCGAAGCTGCCATTCCTTCCGAATCAATCGCCGTGCCGCCCTTTATCCCTACCTGCGCCAAAGCGTCCATTATATCGTCAACTAGGTCTGTCTGTTTAAGTATTATAAAAACTGCCTGCATATCTCTGCCGTCCTTTCTGTTTTTTATGTTGATTGTTTACATTTGTCTGTTAAGCTTAAGCGAGTTCCAACCGCCATCGCTTTTTTGAGCGATAGCTTCAAAGCCCTGTCGCTCAAGAGCCTGCCTTACCTCGTCAAGCCGCTCGTCAATTATTCCCGAAACCAAAAGCGTTCCGTCAGCACTTAAAAAGCCTGAAAAATATCCGCTCATTGAAATTAAAACGTCCGCAACTATGTTTGCGCAAATCAAGTCAAAGCCGCCGCCTATTTCACAGCGAAGCTGTTCGTTTGTCGTTATGTCGCCGCACAGCAGCCTGTAACGCTCTGGAGAAATTCCGTTTTTGTAAGCGTTGCTTTCGGCGGTTTTAACACTGTTTTCGTCAATGTCAACCGCAGTGGCGGACGATGCTCCTAAAAGCGAAGCCGCAATTGAAAGTATTCCGCTCCCACAGCCTAAATCCAACACTCTTTTTCCTTGAAGCGGACAGTCTGCAAGAAGCTCAAGACAAAGCCTTGTAGTTTCGTGCTGTCCCGTCCCGAACGAATTTTCAGGGTCAAGCTCAAGAACCGTTCTGCCGTCAGACGATACATTTTCCCATGACGGCTTGATTATGAGCCTGTCGGAAATTTCAATAGGCTTGAAATACTTTTTCCAGTTGTTAGCCCAGTCCTCGTCCCTGACGGATTTTATTTCAAGCGTCAGCCTGCCGAAGCGGTTTTCATTGTCACAAGCCTTAAGCCTGTCAAGCTCGTTTTTGACTGAACGCAGCAGCTCTGCGCCACCAGCATCCTCGCTGAGGTAAATTGTCACGGTGGTTTCGGCGTTTTTCAGCCCCATTAAATCATCGTCTATGTAATCCCAGTTTGCGGATTTGTCGTTTAAAAAATCCTCGAAGTCCTTTGAATCCTTTATCACAAAGCCGTTAATCCCTAGCATCATAAGCGAGCCAGTAACGGCGTCAATCCCGTCAGACGAGGTGTAAATGTCAATTTGCGCCCAGTTCATTTTGTATAAGCCTCTTTTCTTGTCCACTGCTATATATTATAGCACAAAATTAAGAAAAAGTAAAGAGTTTTTTTGTCGAATTAAAAGTTTCGTAAAAAATAAAGCAAGCAGATGCACAATATTTGTGTGTCTGGTGAATTAAAAACCGCCGACTGTAAAATCGGCGGCAAAATTTTTATTCAAGATGTTATTTGTGACCGAAGCCTTTAGTAAGCTTGCGTCTGCGTTTGTTTTTATACATTTTGACATCGGCTCGCTTGATGGCGTCCTGTATGGATTCGCCCTGAGCAAGCCTTTCAATTCCTATGCTTGCGCCGATGGAGTACTCCTTGTCAAGCTCGCTGTTTTTCTCAGCAAAGCTTTCGTTAATCAGCCTTTCTAATTCCGCTTCGGTTTTGTCTGAAACGAGAGCTAAAAGATATTCGTCGCCGCCGAAGCGTGCGCAAATACCCTTGTCAGGCTCTTTAATCAGCGAGGAGAGAATTTCAGCGACTGTAATAATCGCATAGTCGCCCTCGGAGTGACCGTAGCTGTCGTTTATCGTTTTGAGAACGTCGAGGTCTGAGGAAATTATGTAAAGCTGCCTGTCACTTTGAGCGGCGCAGAGAATAAGCTCGTCAATCTCGCGGTTGAAGCCTCGCCTGTTGTAGAGGTTCGTCAGCGGATCTCTTATGTACATATTGTTGAGAGTTTCCAGCATTTCGTTGAGCTTTACATTGTTTTCTATGCTTGAAAGAAGTATGTTAAGGTGAGATGTGAAGTTGTAAAGCCGCTCGCCGTCCTCTGTGTTCGAGCAGTTGTAACCTGACGAGATATAGCCGTAAACCTTGTCCATGCAGTGCAGAGGCACGCAGATTATGCAGTCAAAATAATGGTTGTCAATCAGCTCCTGTGAGCAGATAACCGAAGTGTCAATCGGTGTAAACGGCACATGGTATTCAAAGGTTCCGTGAACCAGCTCGACAGCTAAAATTTTGTTTGACGGCGGATCGGTTTTTATGTCAAAGTAGCCTGGATCAATGTAAATCTGCATACCGCGGTAGAGCAGGGTGTTGACGTTGTTTCTAAGTGAAATCAGCGTTTCTCTCAGTCCTCTGCCATCGTTGTTTAAAAGCACCATCTGATTCATTTCAGAGGAGAAAACCGAGCGCGCGGCTATCGTGCTGTTAAGCTGTGAGTTTACGCTTCCTGCAAGGTAGGTGGAGCTTTCTACGCAGCCGCAAGATTGTGTTTTATCAAGCTTCAATCCGAAGGTGCGGCTTTCGTTTGTGACCTCCGCACCGTTTTCAACAGCCTCTATGACGTCTAAAATGTAGCGCGCGGATTCCTTGTAGTCACAGCAGGCGGTGGTGATTTTCGGGAAATTAAGCTGTCCTCGCTCAATGCTGTCAAGTCCTGTAACAATAATATCCGCAGGTACATTGAAGCCGCTTTCTCTGAGAAAGTCGCATACGGCGATAGCCATAGTGTCGTTTGCGCAGACTATAGCGTCAGGCAAATTGTCAGGGTCTGAAACGATTTTTTTAGTCTCCTCTATCGCAGGGTGATCCCAGAACTGCCCGTAGTAGATTTTAGACTCGTCAAACTCAATCCCTCTCGCTTCTAACGCTCGTTTGTATGCGGCGTTTCGGTTTTCGCTAAAGGAATTGCCCTCAATGCCGCTCATAAAGCAGATGTTTCTGGCATTATGCTCGTCAATAACATGAAGCACAATTTGCTCTATCGCCGATTCATAGTCGTAATTTATATAGTAAGCGTTTTCGTATTGCTTTTCTACACTGAAAACCGGAACGCCAAGCGAATTGCCGTATTCTATAAGCATCCTGTTGACCGATTCGTCCTTGATAAGCTCAGAGTAGACGACCAGACCCGAAAGCTTGACGTTGAGCGCAAGATTATATATGCTCTTTTCCCCTACGTCAAAGCTGTCGTGGTTAAATAAATCTGTGAACGACGAAAAGCAGATGACCCTGTAGCCCTCCTCGTTCGCTATATGACACAAACGTCCAATATAATCATGTCTTCCGGTTTTGTGGACGTTTGGAATAAATACGCCGATGAACTTCTTTTTCACTGTATCGCTCCCTCCATCTTAGCTCTTTTTAGTTTATCATATTATTTAGAAAATTGCAATACGCCTTAATAGTATGTACATGAATTTTGTGAATTTCGTCAATTGCTACGAGCATAATTTGTGAAATTTTCACAATAAAATTTTGACAAATAAAACAATGCTAAAGTAAACGTTTTCAAAAGTGAGCTTTGCCGAAAACACAGCTTTTTAAGGGAAAGGTAAGAGAAAAGCTACGTCAAATAAATCAGACAAAAAAACCTTTAAAAACGCATTGACTTTTGTGAGAAAGTTTGGTATAATAAAAATAGAATGACCTTCGTTGCTAAAGCGACGAAGTCCATACTGGCTTTGACTGACGTTAAACCCAGCCAAAGCTTACACTGTGGAAATTTTAGAAAGTAGCTTTTATTTCACATGGAACTAAAGTTCTTTCAATTGCGAGCGTTCGCATTCAATCTTAAGCGAGCTTAGATTGCCATGCTCCGCTCTAAATAAAAGTGAAGAAGGCAATGCCTTTTAAGAGGGGGCTGTCCTGAAAATGCTGTGCTTTTGGCACGGCTTTAACCTTGCGGCGTTGATTTAAAATTTTTGTGTGTTAGACACATCTGCGCTGCCGACTAATTTACAAAAGGATTGATTATTTTGCAGCTTAAGGACAAAAAAATATGGCTTAGCTTTTTCGGCACTGCATGGCAGACGCTGATTGAAAAGACTAATCGTGTGGGCGGCTTTGTCGCTCTGCACGATAAAAAAGAGGTTCTCATTGACAAAAACGCTGTGCGGCTTTGGGGCTTTAAGCATATACCGAGCTATGACGAGCTGGTGCAGATGCTCAAAAGCGCAGACAATCTGGACGTTATGGGAGTGCCGATTTCGGTGCATTTGCTTGAGAGCAGCGATGAGCTTACCGCAGGCTTTCTGAATGCGGACGATACTGACGTAGCGGCAATGACGGAGATTTATCCGCTGTCGGCGCAGTCACAGCTTATTGTGCGTATGAGCGATGAGGACACAGGAGGCTCTCTGCTTATGCTGGTGAAGCTTGAGGGTATAGCGGAAGCCTACGCCTCGTCCTGCATTTACAGTGCGCTTGAAACGATAAAGCTTACGCTGCCGCAGAATGCGGTTATGGCGGCGCATACAAACGATGATTTGTGGGTTTACATTCCAAACTTTGACGGCGACGCCGAGCAGCTTGCGCTTAGACTTAAGAAAGCGGTTGAGAGCTGCGATATAACCGATGAGTTCGGAGTGCTTCTGACGGATGCTCACTTTATGAGCATTTCGGTAGGTATCAGCCTTACCGACAATCCGCCTGTACAGCGTATGCACTCGGCAGGCTTTGCGCTGTTTGAAGCGGTGTCAAAGGACAAGGGCAGTATAATGGTATTTTCGCCGCAGAGATACGAGCTTAAAAAGAGCGAATACGGCACAATCAAACGCTTTTCAACGCTTATTGACAGGAATTTGTTCCAGTATCATTTTCAGCCTATTGTCAGCGCAAGGACGGGAGATATTGTAGCCTATGAAGCACTGATGAGAACAGACTCGTCAATAGATATGCGTCCACTTGAGATACTTGACATGGCGCAGAAATACGGTAGGCTTTCCGATATAGAAACGGCGACCTTTACTAATACGATGGAGCTTTTGAGCGAGAATCAATCGTTCTTTGAGGAGCGCAAGCTGTTTATAAATTCAATTTCCTCCTCTACGTTAAGCGATGAGGATTTTGAACAGATAAAATTCAAATACGGCGAGCTTATGGGCAAGGTGGTAGTAGAGCTTACCGAGCAGACGGAGCTTAGCGACGAGCGGCTTGAAGCAATAAAGAAACGGCTCAGCGATGCGGGAATGTTAATAGCGATAGACGACTACGGCACAGGCTATTCAAACACATCTAATCTGTTAAGGTACAATCCTGACTATGTTAAAATAGACTATTCACTTGTCAAGGATATTGACAAGAACGCAAAGACGCAGAACATTGTCGCAGGGATTATAAACTTTCTGCATGCAAGCGGTTACATAGCGTTAGGCGAGGGAGTGGAGACTCTTGAGGAGATGGAAACGCTTATAGAGATGGGAATAGACCTTTTGCAGGGCTTTTATGTTTCACGTCCAAAGCCGGTGCTTGTAAATGAGGTTGCAAAAAATGTTCAGACGGAAATTGTCAGAAAGAATCTCCAGATTGCAAGCGAGGTTCAGAAAATTTACCGCATAACGGACAAGGAGAAGGTTGATGTAAACAAGCTTGCGCTTGAGAGATACACGGATATTTTCTTTGACAGCGGCAGCTTTTCACTTGAGGGAGATCCGAATCAGGCGGTCAAGCTTACGCTGACGGTTAAGGATAAGGCGGACGCTAAAATCACGATAAAAAACGTTCATATAGAATCTGAAACGGGAGCGGCGGCGGTTAAGCTTGGTTCAGACAGCAGGCTTAATATAATCTGCGAGGGTTCAAACGAGCTTGAGCGATGCGGGATTTTCGTTCCGCACGGCACAGCGTTCAGATTAAGCGGAGTGGGAAATCTCTCAATTTCTCCCGAAGCGCACGATTGCTATGGTATCGGAAACGAAACGGAAAAGACGTTCGGAGATATACTCATTGACATGGACGGCAGGCTTGAAGTAAATGCCAACGGCGAAAAATGTGTCGGAATAGGCGGCGGCAGCGGCGGTAAAATTACCATCACGGGAGGAGATATAAACGTAGACTGCTTCGGCGGAAACTGCTTAGGAATCGGCAGCGTCAAGGACGGAGCGGATGTTAATTTCAGCGACTGCTCTGTGCGTATAAAAAATTCCTGCGCTACCGCAAACGGCGTAGGCTCGCTTTACGGCAGTGCAAAGGCAAGCATGAAGAATTTCAGCTTCTACTGCTCCTGCTCGGGAAACAAGCTTTGTGCAGTAGGCTCGCTTGAAGGCAGCCGTTCTGAGGTAAACCTTGAAAGAGGAACCTTTGAAACTGTGATGAAGGGCAAGAACATTGTATGCATAGGAACTACAGGCGGAGAAACCGACTGCCGCACCATGCACATTAAGCTGGATTTGTATGCGGAGGGCGGCAGAGTATCGGGAGTAGGCGACAGAACGGGCGGCGGAAACGTCAGTCTCAACGAAACCGATGTGAACATAACGTTCCTTACAGGCGACGGCTTCGGAATCGGAAGTGAAAAGGGAAGCTATGAGTATAACGGCGGAATCCATGATATAAAGATTAACGAATAGCAAAGAGCTGTTCGGATAACAGGAGATTGATTGTTATGATGGAAAATTCTCTGTCACGCAGACATTTGCAGGTGGGACTTTTAGTAAGCCACCTTGAGGATGATTTTGACGACGCAGTGTGCGAGGGCGCAATGATTGCGGCTGAACAGGCGGACGTCAATCTTGCGATTTTCCCCGGAAGATATATAGACGGCGTTTATGCCGACAAGCTGAGAACCGAGTACGAGTACCAGTACAATACGCTGTTTGATTTGCCGTGCATAAATAAATTTGACGTGCTGCTTGTGCTTATCGGCACTATCGGAAGTCACCTTGATAAGCAGAAAAAGGCGAAATTTTTAAAACGCTTCAGTGGCACGCCTGTGGTGACGATAACCGCAGAGGTGGACGGCTATCCGTGCATTTCAATTGACAACCGCACAGGACTTGCCGAGGTTATAGAACATCTGATAGAGGTGCATAGCTGTGATAAAATCGGCTTTGTCAGCGGACCTAAAACGAGCGACGACGCAAATGAAAGGCTTGCGGTTTACCATGAGGTTTTAGAGAGAAATTCAATTGAGTATAATGAAAACTATGTGAGCTATGGGAATTTCTCAAAGTATGCGACGGCGGCAGTCGAGGAGCTGCTTGACCGCGCGCCCGATCTGGAGGCCATTGTTTTTGCAAACGATCAGATGGCGATTGCAGGCTATGAGGTTATGGAAAAGCGTGGAATCAAACCCGGCAAGGACATCTTTGTCACGGGCTTTGACGACAACCCTGTAGCGGAGGAGCTTACTCCGTACCTGACGACGGTTAAGGCGGACGCTTCGGAGCTTGGATACCGCGCGCTTATTGAAGCGGTAAATTATATAAACAACGGCAGAATAGAGAACAATCTTGTTCCCTCCTCGATGGTGTGCCGAAATTCCTGTGGCTGCAAGGGAAATCCAAGGCTGAGAACCAGCAGCTTCAATGGCATCCTTGAAGACCCGAAGGGCTTTGCACGTGAAGCAGGAGAATTTATGCTGAGCAGATACCGTGCAAGCGAAAAAACCAATCTGATTAAAGAGAGCATTGAAGCCTTACTTTTGGAGATGAACGATTATATCATCACTGAAAACATGGAGAGCGCACTTATGCGTGACAAGGTGCTTAACGGCTTTGACGATATGCTAAGCGAGGAGTTCTTTGAATTTGTCAACATTGACAATGTTTATGCGATACTGGAATATTCTCACCAGCAGTATATGGATAAGATAACTGACGACAAAAAGCAGACAAAGCTCAACCAGCTTTTCATAAGTCTGTACAAGATTATAGCGGAGAGAAACGTATATTTTTGCAGAGAAAAGCTTGAGGACAACTATGCGCTGACATGGCAGACAAATTCAATCACAAGAGATATGCTTGTTTTTGAAGCGTATGACGACCGTTCCTATCAGTCGGTAGTTGACAAGCTCACACGCCTGCACATGACGGCAAGCTATCTATACAGCTACGAGCCTGCGATTATAAACCGCAAGTCTGACGAGTGGAAATTCCCTGAATATATGCAGCTTAAATCCTACCACAACGGTAACGAAGCGATTCAGCTTGATCCTAAGGAGCAGAGCATGCGTTCAGACGAGCTTTTCACAAACGAGTATATGCCGACAGACAAGCGTTTTACGATGGTGGTTTCACCGCTGTTTTCAAACGAAGAGCATTACGGACTGCTGATGTGTGAAATTGAGCATGAATATTTCCACTACATTCAGTCGGTTACTGTGCAGCTTTGTGCGGCACTTAAGATTATAACGCTGATGAAGCGGGAGGTTAAGACACAGCGTCAGCTTCAGCAGAGTCTGATAGAAATCAAGGAAAATAATCTGCTTTTGCAGGAGCTTTCAAAGCAGGACGCTCTGACGGGCTGTTACAACCGCAGAGGCTTTTTCGAGGAGGTTCGTAAAAAGCTAAAGGACGAGGAAAACTACGACAAGCAGGCGGTGATGGTATTTGCAGACCTTGACGACCTTAAGATTATAAACGACAAATTCGGTCACGAGGAGGGCGATTTTGCAATAAAGAGTGCGGCTTTAATTTTAAGCACGGCGTTTGAAAACGATGAAATTGTCGGCAGAATCGGCGGCGATGAGTTTGTAGTTTGCGCATTTTTGGACGAGCCAATTTCGATTTATGATCTAAGAACGCAAATGGAAGCTAAATTTAAAAGCTACAATGAAAATCAGGCAAAGGATAAGCCGTACATAATTCACACAAGCTTAGGAGTTTATCCGTTCAGGTGCGTCGAGGACGTTGAAATAAGCGAGCTGTTAAGCCACGCCGACGCACTTTTGTACGAGCAAAAAAAGCTGAAAAAATCAGTGCTGAAATGAGAAAAAAGTTGGTTCTTTTGGAACCAACTTTTTGGTTATGAGTTTAATTAACTCTACAATCCATACTGATTTCGCTCTTGTTGTCAAATTTTTGCGATAATCGTTTTATATGTTTTTGCCATCATAAAGCAACAGAGGATTAGTGAGAAAACCTCGGCTATTGGGAAAGACCACCATACCATTGTCGGATTTCCCGTTTTTGAGAGCAGGTAGGCGGCGGGGACTATGATTACAAGCTGGCGCAGGATTGAAATTATCATTGAGTTGAGCGGCTTGCCGAGCGATTGAAAGACTGACGTAAAGGCTATTCCAACTCCTGCGAAGATGAACGAAAGGCTTATGATTCTCAGTGCATGCTCGCCGTATTCGAGCATCTGAGCGTCTGCGTCAAAGAGCGAAAGCATTGCACTGGGGAGAAGCTGCATAATTGCAAGACCCAGCAGCATTATCACGGTGGCAAAGAGCGTTGTAACCTTGATAGCCTGAATAACCCTCTTTCGCTTTGCCGCACCGAAGTTGTAGGAAATTATCGGCACTGTGCCGTTGTTAAGACCGAACACAGGCATAAAGATGAAGCTCTGAAGCTTGAAATATGCGCCGAGAATGGATTGAAGCGTATCGGTCAGATCTCCGAAGGAGGAGAGGATTATGTTTAAAATATAAGTCATAATCGAGGTTATCGACTGCATAATTATCGAGGGTATTCCGATTTTATATATGTTTAAAATGTAAGCCTTTTTCGGACGAAAGCCCTTTAGATTAAGGTTAAGCTCCTTGTTGAATTTGATATTTAAGAAAAATCCGAAGCAGGTGGCGCAGGTCTGCCCGATTATAGTAGCGACAGCCGCTCCTGTAACCTCAAGCCGCGGAAAAAAGCCAAGTCCGAAAATCAGAATCGGGTCTAAAATCAGGTTTATCAGCGCACCGAGCGCCTGAGAGAACATACTCAGCACAGTTTTTCCTGTTGACTGCAAAAGCCGTTCGTTCATAATCTGCATAAAGCTGCCTATGCTGCCGATGGTAATTATCGAAAGATACTGAACGCCGTATTCTATAGTCTTTGCAGTGTCGGTTTGCAGTTTAAAGTAGGGTCTTGTAACAAAAATGCCAATAATGACGAAAGCAAGAAAGCTCATGACGGCAAGAAAAAGTCCGTTTTTAGCAAAATTATTCGCATGAGTAAACTTTTTTTCGCCGAGTGAGCGTGAAATATTTGCGGTAACTCCGACCGCAGTGCCTACTCCGACCGCTATCATAAGGCTTTGCAGCGGAAACGCAAGAGAAAGCGCAGTAAAGGCGTAGGAATTTACTCTTGCGACAAAGAGCGAATCGACAATGTTGTAAAGAGCCTGCACCAGCATTGAAACCATCATGGGAAGCGACATTGTAATAACCAGCTTGGGTATCGGCATAACTCCCATTTTGTTTTCGCTCTGAACAGGCTTTTCTTTTAAAGCTTCAGCTTGCTGTGACATATTAAATTTTCCTCCATACTTTCAATTCTTTAAGTTATCATACATCTATAGATTATAGCAAAGTTCTGTTAATAATGCGTTAAAATATGTATAGGATTAGGTTAATTTTGAGTGGAGAGCTTTTTTGCAAAAAAATCCAGACAAACGAAAAACGTCGGTCTGGATTTTCGCATTTTAAATGTTTTGTCAGCAGTCATTTGATTTTTCCTCCGTAATTTCCTTGTGTTAAATTAGTCCCATAATGCCCAGAACTATTTGGAAAACAAAGCGAAAGCCTCGTCCTTGCATTTGCTTCTGTAGGTCTCAAGCTTTCTTTCCTCCTTAAAGTACCGTTCCATTTTTTCAGCATACTCAGGCAGGTCAGATGGGGAATAGAATTTCCTATATGGCAATTTCTTTTCATTTTTAGTCATAAGCTTTTCGCCGAGAAATCCATATTTAGCTTCAAAAGCAGTGCAAATCTGGTTTGCCTCTTTTTCAAGCGGATTTTTCCTGCTGCATTTGTCCTTGTCCGCCTCGTGAAAAAGGAAAATCATCTTATCCAGAAGTTTATCCCATTCGGTATGACATGAATCATTGCAAAGAACTCCTTTTTCATTGACATGATTTTTTCCCAGACAGCTGGGACTTCCTTTGTGCGTATCCTTCAGCGTTTGCAGCATATCAGGCACTGTCTTTAAAAACCAGCTGTCAATACTCCATACGTCCTTTTCGCAGTATCCGTTATGGATTCTCTGCCAGCAGCAACGAACATCTCTGGCAAAAATTTGCGGTATGCCGAAAATGTCTTTATGAAGCTGATAACGGTAGTCCGATTTATCAAATACTCCGTTCATAGTTTATTTTACACATCCTTTCAGATTCATGGTTTTTTGCGTTAGTATTATGGCAACAATACACAAAGCTTGTGCGTCTGTTGCCTTAACTATTTTGACACATACAAAATCTAACTTCAACATTTTTACACAGTGTTTTTGTAAAATTTTCGTGAATCGTAAAATCTGGCGGAAATTTGCGACTTAAAGTATTGATAAATCCGACTGAACGGTATATAACTAAGCATTTTTGTAGGCTAGCTTATCGTGCTTTGCTGCAGCTTTTGTTTTTGACAAAAAAATTCAAAAAATTTTTTCACAGCACTTGACTTTGTGCGCTAAAAGTAATATAATAATTATAGGCGACCACCGTACAAAGCTTGCACGGCATCTGCTTGCATATTTTCCGTCATATTTTACAAAAATACTTGTAAATACACAAAGTATTCACTCCGTTTTTTGCTTCATCTGACGAAAAATTCGACTGCGCATCTACCGCACAATCCTTGTACGGCGTCGCCTATAGTATTTTCCTTTTTGATGAAAGGTGGACACATTGAATTTTCAATCTATGTAATATAATATTTATATATGGAGGTTTTTAAAATGGGCAGAGTTTATAATTTTAGTGCAGGTCCGGCGGTTCTTCCTGAGGAGGTTCTTAAGGAAGCGGCGGAGGAGATGCTCGACTATCAGGGTACGGGTATGTCGGTTATGGAGATGAGCCACCGCTCAAAGGCTTTTGACGGAATAATCAAGGACGCTGAAAAGGATATCCGTGAGCTTATGAATATTCCTGACAATTACAAGGTTCTGTTTTTGCAGGGCGGCGCTTCACAGCAGTTTTCGGCTGTTCCTATGAATTTGATGAAGAACAAAAAGGCGGCTTACATTGTAACTGGTCAGTGGGCGAAAAAGGCGTATCAGGAGGCTCAGAGATATGGTGAGGCGGTAGCTGTCGCTTCATCGGCGGACAAGACGTTTTCGTATATCCCCGACTGCTCGGATTTGGATATTCCTGAGGACGCCGACTATGTTTACATATGCGAGAACAACACAATCTATGGAACAAAGTACAAGACGCTCCCGAACACCAAGGGTCACACTCTTGTGGCGGACGTTTCGTCCTGCTTTCTTTCAGAGCCGATTGACGTTACAAGGTACGGCGTGATTTACGGTGGCGTTCAGAAAAATATAGGTCCTGCCGGAGTTGTAATTGCAATTATCCGCGAGGATCTTATCAGTGATGATGTGCTTGAGGGTACGCCTACCATGCTCAAGTGGAAAACTCAGGCGGACGCAGACAGCCTTTACAACACTCCTCCCTGCTACGGAATTTACATCTGCGGCAAGGTGTTCAAGTGGATAAAGAAGATGGGCGGACTTGAAGCAATGAAAGCTCTCAACGAGAAAAAGGCTAAGATTTTGTATGACTATCTTGACGAGAGCAAGCTGTTCAAGGGTACGGTAGTGCCGAAGGATCGCTCGCTCATGAACGTACCGTTTGTTACGGGCGACGACGAGCTTGACAAGAAATTTGTCGCTGAGGCTAAGGCGGCGGGCTTTGAGAATCTCAAGGGTCACAGAACGGTAGGCGGAATGAGAGCTTCAATTTACAACGCTATGCCTATTGAAGGCGTTGAAAAGCTGGTTGAATTTATGAAGAAATTCGAGGCTGAGAACGCCTAATTTGAAAGGAGAACAGACAAAAATGTTTGAAATAAAGACGATGAATAAAATTGCGGCTTGCGGCACGGATATTTTCGACAAGGCAAGCTATGCGGTAAGTGATGATTATGAAAATCCCACGGCGATAATGGTTCGCTCGGCAAAGCTTCACGATATGGAGTTCGGCAGCGAGCTTGTTGCTATCGCAAGAGCTGGCGCAGGCACAAACAACATTCCTGTTGACAGATGCGCCGAAGAGGGAATTGTAGTTTTCAACACTCCTGGAGCTAACTCAAATGCGGTAAAGGAGCTTGCGATCTGCGCACTGCTTCTTTCGTCAAGAAAAATCACAGAAGCGGCTGCATGGGCGGCTTCGCTCAAGGGTACTCCTGATGCACCAAAGACGGTAGAGGGCGGTAAGGCTAAGTATGCAGGTCCTGAAATCATGGGAAAGACGCTGGGAGTTATCGGTCTGGGAGCTATCGGCGGAAAGATTGCTAATGCGGCGGTTGCGCTGGGTATGAAGGTTTTAGGCTACGACCCGTTTCTGTCGGTAAATGCGGCGCTTATGCTTGAGCCGTCCGTAAAGGTTACAACGGACATAAACGACATCTACAAGCTTTCAGACTACATAACCATTCACGTTCCCTACAATGCGGACACAAAGAACACGATTGATGCCGAGCAGCTTGCGATGATGAAGGACGGCGTTCGTCTTATCAATCTCGCACGTGGCGAGCTGATAAACAGTGAAGCGGTGGTAAAGGCTATAGGCGAGGGCAAGGTTGCGAAATATGTTACAGACTTTGCGGACGATGTGGTATTAGGGCAGGAGAATGTAATTGTACTTCCTCACCTTGGCGCATCTACTCCCGAATCTGAGGACAACTGCGCAGTTATGGCTGCTCATGAGCTTATTGACTACATTGAAAACGGCACAATCCGCAACAGTGTAAACTATCCTAACGCAGAGCTTGCCAAGACGGGAGATGCGCTTGTATGCGTAATGCACAAAAATGTGCCTGAGCTTATTTCAAAAATCACAGGAGCGTGTGCTGGAGCGAACATTGAGAATCTGCTCAACAAGTCAAAGGGCGACTATGCCTACACAATGCTTGATGTAATAGGCAGCGTTGACAAGGCGGCTCTTGAAGCGATTGACGGAGTTTTCAAGGTAAGAGTACTTTAAAAATCGGTGCGAATTTCACGGAGTTGTTTATTATGGATAATGTTTTGACGTTGTTTTTAGCGATAGCGGTGCCTATGGCACTGGTTCATCTGCTTTACAGGCTTATTGACCACAAGGGCAGGCTGACGCAGAAGCTAACCGACAGGCTGCCGATTCTAAAGAAGCACAAGTACGCTTTTCAGATTGGCGGAGCGATGGGATTTGTAATAATTTTCGGAATCATTGCACTGATAGTAAACATGAAGCTGATAATTTACTTCACTGTCTGCGGAGCTGTTGTAGGCTTAATCAACGGCGTTTCAACAACGATAATGTACAACGAGTAAAAAAAATAAAAAACAAGGGTCTGTCCTGACTGGGCAGACCCTTGTTTTGTTATGGCGTCAACACGCTCTGGTTTTCTGAACTTACAATTACCTGTTTGACTTTCTATTTGATTTGAAGAATTGATGTGGTCTGCCCTATGAGTTTGCCTGCGGCAAACTCCCCTAGCTTTGTTTGAGTAATTGCGACTTTTGTTCAAGCCTAAACGCCCATATACGAGTGATGGTACAAGTGCCGATTTCGCCTCATCAGCCGCCGAGAAAAACAGCTCAGACTGAGCCTTCGTAAACTTAGCGCAGTCGTCCTCCAGCGAATCAGCAACGGCAATATGACAACGCACATTATTTCAGTGTCATGCGGTAAAGCTTTTTTATAGGCAATGTAATTTTGTTTTAGGCGGTCAAGGTCTATCTTCGCCCATGTTCTTTTATATAGCTTTATACAAATCCTCTTTTCATAGGGATACTTTTATTATACATCATCAACAGCTTTTAGTCAAAATAAGCAATTCACTTTTTCAGACGCTCTCCTTCGATTTTTGAAATAAGCCGTTTAAGCACGATAATTGCGGCTATTGCGAGAATAAATTCAGTGATAGGTTGCGCATATCCCAGACCGTACAGAGGATAGCTTTTATTGAGAATAAAAAGCGCAGGAATTTCCAAAACGATTTTTCTTGCAACAGCAAAGCAAAGGCTCAGTCCGCCCTTGCCGCACGCCTGATACACTCCTACACCTAAAAAATCCATTCCTAAAAAAGGAATACCTAGACACATTGCTCGCAAAAAAGCGGTTGAATATTCAATCACAGCCTTGTCGTCTATAAAAAGCGATGTAATCTGCCGAGCCGCCAGATAGTATACCACTCCCATAAAAGTAAGAAAGCCAATCATTATTTTAGCGGCAAAGGAAATAGTCTTTTTCATTCTGTCTGTATTTTTATTTGAATATGTATAGCCTATTAGCGGCATAACGCCCTGAGATATACCCATTCCTATGTTCATCGGAATCATATTGATTTTGCTCGCTATACCGATAGCCGCCACAGGATTTGTGCCGTAACCAGCGGCAAAGTTATTTAAAACTGTCATTCCCGTGACGTTAAGAAGATTCTGAATTGCGGCGGGAATACCAACGCTGAAAACCTCCTTAAGCGTTCTCTTTGACGGCTTTGCCTTGCTCAGACTTAGGCTCACATAGGTTGAATTTCTTTTGAAAACTAAAAGCACAAAGAAGTATACGCAGGCAAAGCAGTTTGAAATAAATGTAGCTAGTCCTGCGCCTGCCGCTCCCATATCAAGACCTTTAGGCAAAATAAAAATCGGGTCGAGAATTATATTTAAAAGGCAGCCGCTCATCGTGCCTATTCCTGCGTGCATTGATGAACCCTCCGAGCGTACAAAGTTTGCCATTACCACATTTAAAATCGCAGGAACAGCTCCGCAGCTTGTCGTCCAAAAAAGGTAAGCCTTAGTTGAATCAATCGTATCTGCATCAGCTCCCAAAACGCTCAAAAGCTCAAGCTTAAACACCGTACTCAAAATGGAAAAAATCAAAGAGCTCACCAGTGCGCAGTAAAAGCCAAACGCACTTGAACGCTGCACCTCCTCATAATCATGTCTTCCCAAAGCCCTGCTCATAGCTGTACCTGCACCTACTCCGAATAAATTATTCACAGCGTTAAAAGACAGAAGTACAGGAGCTGAAAGAGTAACCGCCGCATTCTGCACAGGATCGTTAAGGTAACCGACAAAGTATGTATCTGCAAGGTTATATATTACCATAACAAGACTGCTTATTACAGTTGGAACTGCAAGCCTGAAAACCGCTTTTGAAACAGCGGTTTTTTCAAAAAGCTCGGTTTTTTGTACATTTTTCTCAACAGCCATAGCCTTTCCTCCTTTTAAGATAAATCTCATCCTTTAAGAGTATATCACAATTATTCATCATCTAAATAAACATTTTGCGAATTTTATCTTAATGCGAAAGGCTGAACTTTTTTAAGAAAAATTAAAAGGGCTTTACGGTTGTAAAAGCCCTCGCTTCATCGCCTTTAAAATGATGAAGCTTGATTTTATTTTTTCACCCGTCCCGCTCTCATTGCATTTAAAATTGCCAAAATTGCTACTCCTACATCAGCAAAAACGGCAAGCCACATATTTGTAAAGCCCAGTGCGCTTGTTACCAGCACCACCGCTTTTATGCCGAGAGCAAAAGAAATGTTCTGATATACAATTCTGATTGTTTTTTTCGAGATTTTTATCGCTTCTGCGATTGCAGACGGATTGTCGTTCATTAAAACTATGTCGGCCGCCTCGATTGCGGCGTCCGAGCCTGCCGCTCCCATTGCGATTCCCACGTCCGCTCTTGAAAGCACAGGGGCATCGTTAATTCCATCACCTACAAAAGCTGTAGCTCCGTTCGCCTGAGATATGATTTCCTCGGCATATTCCACCTTTTGCTCTGGCAAAAGCTCTGCGTGAAGCTCGTCAATCTCCAAGCCTTGCGCCGCCGATTTAGCCGCCGCATTGTTGTCGCCTGTAAGCATTATCGTCTTTATTCCCATCGACTTTAAACTCTTAATCGCTTTCGCCGAATCGGATTTAAGCATATCGCTTATCTCCAAAGCCCCCATAAATTTACCGTCACAGCTTACATATACGACTGTGCCTTCGTTCACTGTTTTAGATAATACAGCCAAAGCTCTTAAGTCAGAGCCTATACCTATTCTTTCCTGCGTTACAGTCTGGCAGCTTTCTGCTATAAAGTCAAAATTACCAGCGCAGATTTTCCTGCCGTTAAGCGTACAGCTTACGCCCTTGCCTGCGATTTCATGATAATCTTCAACCTCAAGCGGCTCAATGCCCATCTCCTGCGCCTTTTCCACCAACGACTTTGCTATAAGGTGATTAGATTCACTTTCAGCCAAAGCCGCAAGCTTTATCAGCTCGCTCTCTTCACAGCCGTAAGGGTCAACTCTTGCAACCGAAAAGCTGCCTTTTGTGAGAGTTCCCGTCTTGTCAAAAATTATCGTGTTCGCTTTTGCAAGCGTTTCCATGTAATTTCCGCCCTTGATGAGTATTCCCTGCTTTGAAGCTCCGCCAATTCCGCCGAAAAAGCTCATAGGCACGCTTATAACCAGTGCGCACGGGCAGGACACTACAAGAAACGTCAGCGCTCTCGTTATCCACATAGCCCAGCCTGAGCCTGTAACGAGCGGAGGGATAACCGCCAAAAGCACAGCCGCTCCGACCACGGCGGGAGTGTAAATTCTCGCAAAGCGTGTGATAAAGTTTTCCGTCCTCGCCTTTTTTGACGAAGCCGTTTCCACTAGCTCAAGAATTTTTGAAACAGTAGATTCCCCGAAAGGCTTCTGAACCTTGACGGTGATTGTGCCGCTTAAGTTTACACAGCCGCTTAAAATTTCAGTTCCTGCAACAGCCTCACCTGGCAGGCTTTCACCTGTGAGCGCTGAGGTGTCAAGCGTGCTTTCGCCATCGACGACAATGCCGTCAAGCGGCACCTTTTCACCTGGACGCACCTCGATAAGCTCGCCAATATTAACCTCGCTCGGATGAAGCTCTTTCCTTTCACCGTCACGCAAAACAACTGCGCTGTCGGGACGAATGTCCATAAGCTCGGCTATGTTCCTGCGTGATTTTGCAGTCGCTATGCTCTGAAAAAGCTCGCCCACCTGATAAAAGAGCATTACCGCCGCACCCTCGCTGTACTCGCCGATAATCATAGCGCCAATTGTAGCAACCGTCATAAGAAAGTTTTCGTCAAACACCTGTCCATGACCTATGTTGCGAACCGCCTTGAAAACGACGTCATAGCCTGCAATCGCAAAGGGTATCAGAAAGATGACGACAAGAGCCGCTTTCGGCAGAGTGACAATGTGTGAAATTACCATCGCCGCCGCCAGCAAAACAAGCGCAGAAATTATTCTTATCAGCATTTTTTTCTGCTTGTGAGTAAGCTTCATAGTCCGTCATCCTTTCCTTAAATTTGCGCTTTAGTCAAACAGCACCGTGCAATCGGGTTCTACTCTCCTGACGCACTTTTTAACCTGCTTTATAACCTTATCATGACTGTCCTCGTCAAATTCAAGCGTCATTTTTTGCAGCATAAAATTAACCTCGCAGCTTTCCACGCCGTCAAGCTTGTTTACGGCGTCCTGCATCTTACGAGCGCAGTTTGCACAGTCTAAATCCTCCATAGCGTAAACCTTTTTTACCATTGCCATACAAATCAAATCCTTTCTGTATATTTTAGGCAGCAGCGCACAAAGATTGTGCGGTAGATGCGCAGTCAAATTTTTCGTCAGATGAAGCAAAAAACGGAGTGAATACTTTGTGTATTCACGAGTATTTTTGTAAAATATGACGGAAAATGTGCAAGCAGATGCCGTGCAAGCTTTGTGCGCTGCTGCCTTATAAAAGACTATTCCTCAACGTGTTCCATTCCCTTTTCGATAATGGAACGAACATGGTCGTCGGAAAGCGAATAATAAACTATCTTTCCCTCCCTGCGAAAGCGCACAAGCTTATTGTTTTTAAGCACTCTGAGCTGATGAGAGCAGGCGGTTTGCGACAGCCCTAAAAGCTGCGCCATATCTCCCACACAAAGCTCTTCCTCCAAGAGCGCATACAAAATTCTGATTCTTGTCGTATCGCCGAAAATCTTGAAAAACTCCGCCAGGTCGTACAGAGTTTCCTCCGGCGGCATTTCATTAAGCACCTTGTTCACAACATCGCTGTGAACACAGCACATTTCATTAGCTTCCCTTTCCATTATACTGCTCCTTTCTTAATTATCGCCATTCCCATCGGGATTTTGCCGTCTGAAAATTTAAACTCACATTCGCCTAAATTAAAGCTCTCGATTAACTCTGCATACTGTTCAAGCATCCAGTATCTCTTAGCTGAAAAGCCAAACCTCTTGTAAAGCTTTAACAGCCGCTCTCCGCTGCTTGCCTCGCCAAGCAGATATGTCGGCAAAATTATTTTTCCGCCGTCCTTTGCTACCCTGCAAAGCTCCCTTACCACAGTCTGCGGCTCGTCAATCAAGTGCAGCACATTAGCCGCAATCGTCACATCAAAGCAAGCGTCCTTAAACGGCAGGCGGCAAATATCGCACGTTTTGAAATATAAATTGTCTATCTCGTATTTTTTAGCCTTTGTATGAGTCTGTTTAAGCATTTTAGTTGATAAATCAAGACAGACCACGCTCTGCGCCTTTTGAGAAAGCTCGACAGCGACTGCGCCTGTTCCGCAGGCAGCGTCAAGCACCTTGTCGCCAACATTCACCTGATCAAAACATTCCCAAATCATTTCATTATAGACTTGAGCGTTAAAGCGCTGAGATAGGTCATAAATCCCTGCCCATTTATCCCAAAAATCACTTTTCATTTTAACACCTCAAAATCAAAGTTCATGTGTTCATATGCTTATCTGTTCATATTATACATCATACAGATCTCTTTGTCAAGTACTTTTTGAAAAAAATTTATTTTTTTTGCAAAGTATAATAAATGAACGCAAACAAAGCAGGGAATGGGTGGACACTAGTCTATGTTTGAGCTTCTATCTTAGTTAGTCCACCCTAGAGTTTTGCTCCGCAAAACTCCCCTATTTTAGTTAGACGAACGAACTGTGCAAAATGAAAAGCATGAACTAAATTTCTCGTCAGCCCCATCAAAAACAGGGGCATTTTGCTTGCAAAATGCAGGGACGAACTGTGCAAAATGAAAAGCATGAACTAAATTTCTCGTCAGCCCCATCAAAAACAGGGGCATTTTGCTTGCAAAATGCAGGGACGAACTGTGCAAAATGAAAAGCATGAGCTAAATTTCTCGTTCGTCCAGACAAGTACTTTTTGGAAAAAATCAGCGGCGGATTATGGGATAAGAGTGGGGAAAGTTAGACAAATATTTTGCTTGATTAAACAAAAAATCCATAAATGTATGCTACAATATCACCATAGAAATTATGAGGATTGAGGCGAGAGTATGGAAAATGCGCAGGTGATTGGCACCAGAGTGCTGATAATGGCGGTGATTCTGATAATCGGCGCAGTCGCTTACAAGGCTGGAGTTATCAGCAAGGAGGGGACTAAGCAGCTGTCGGCGGTCGAGCTTAAAATTGTCAATCCGCTGATGATTTTTATGTCCTATCAATCGGATTTTGACGTTTCACGGCTTAAGGGACTGATGTGGACGTTTGTTCTTTCGGCGGCAAGCTTTGCTGTTATTATTCCTCTTGCGACGCTTTTAAAGCGAAAAAGCAATGAGAGCTATTCGGTTGAACGATTTTCCTGTATTTATTCAAACTGCGGTTTTATGGGGATACCGCTGATTAACGCTCTTTATGGGAGCGACGGCGTGCTTTATCTGACTGCTTACATAACAATTTTTAATTTGCTGGTTTTTACGCATGGGTATATGCTTATGAAGGAGGAAACGGACTTTTCCGCTTTTATCTCCGCTGTGAAATCGCCTACGATTATTGCTGTTTTTGTCGGGCTGATTTGCTATGTGCTGAATTTGCGCCTTGGAAGTATTCCTTATGTGGGAGATGTTTTTGACAGCGCATTGCAGCTTGTTGCAGATATGAATACGCCGCTTGCAATGCTGATTGCAGGAGCAACTGCCGCACAGAGCAATCTTTTAAAAGCGGTCAGGGATAAGGGTATTCTCAGCACCTGCTTTTACAAGCTGCTGCTTTTGCCGATGGTGATAATACTGCTTATCGCCATGCTCCCCGAAGGCGTGCCGCAGATGTCAAAGCTGATAGTCTGCATAGCCTGCGCCTGTCCTGCCGCTACAACGGGGACTATGTTCGCACTGCTTTTTGACAAAAATGCAAACCGATGTTCGGAAATTTTTGCGTTGAGCACGATTCTTTCAATAGCAACCCTGCCGATAATCACAGCGACAGCTTCACTGCTGATATGACGTCACTTTAAGGGAACGCTGTAAGGCTTTTGCGGCAGACTGCGTAAATAATGACTTGAGCAAAGCTAAATCTGCATTAAATTAAGCCATTTTCAAGAAAATTACGGCGAACCTGCTAAAAAAATCAAGAAAAAAAGACACGAAAAATACTAGGTTCGCCAAAAAACGCACTTGAAGGAATGGAGAATAAATTTAGTATAAATCTCTCCGCCTGTTTATTTCATTGCTTTGCAAAAGTCGCACAATTTCGCAGTTTTTTGCCGAATTTTCGTTTAAGAAATTTTTCCAAAAGGAGCTTGACAAATAAGGGAAAAGGGTGTATAATAAAAGAGGTGCAAGTGAAACGGAGAACCTCATTCACATATTTGGTACTTTAAACCCGTGCAAGGCACAACATATAGCCTTGCACCTCACTCGTATATGGGTATTGATACCTCCATGAGCAGATTTGTAACGCTTGTCTGCGGCTTGCACCTCACTCGTATATGGGTATTGATACATGAGCTTGCAGATATTCCTGCTGATGAAAATGTCTTGCACCTCACTCGTATATGGGTATTGATACTGGGCAACATTTTTACAAATTTCAGCCCACATAACTTGCACCTCACTCGTATATGGGTATTGATACAAACACATGGTGATGACCCTTATGCCCTTTATCACTTGCACCTCACTCGTATATGGGTATTGATACTACATAAATCACTAGCACGCAAACCAATATTTATCTTGCACCTCACTCGTATATGGGTATTGATACCCGTGGTAGATGCCGCGATATGTTCGTAAAAACAACTTGCACCTCACTCGTATATGGGTATTGATACTTTTTGATTGATGATACAATAGATGCTGATACACTTGCACCTCACTCGTATATGGGTATTGATACATTTCAAATTCATTAATGAAACCTCTCGGACTCTTGCACCTCACTCGTATATGGGTATTGATACATCGCTCAAGTATTCCTCCCACACCCAGTTTGTAAAACTTGCACCTCACTCGTATATGGGTATTGATACTTGTTTGCTCCATCATCCACCGCATAAACTCCGCACTTGCACCTCACTCGTATATGGGTATTGATATAATGTTCTTTAATAAATTACGTTATCTGGGAGATCCTTGCACCTCACTCGTATATGGGTTGTTTAGGTGTGAACAAAAGTCGCAATTACTCTAACAAAACCTGGGAAATTTGACTGGTTTTGCGAAGCAAAATTGAAGCTGTTCAAGCTTCAAAAGTCAAATTTGTAGGGCAGACAGTTTTTGCGTTAGCAAAAACATAAGTAAAAGCTCAAATCTTGGTTCGTGTCTGTCCGTCACTCGTATATGGGTATTTAGGTATGTGCAAAAGTTGCAAGTAGTCTAACAAAAACTGGGGAGTTTGCCGCAAGGCAAACTCATAGGGCTTGCAAGCAAAAAGAAAAGCTCAAGCAAAAGCTCTAGCAAGCCCGTGCACCATCACTCGTATATGGGTATTGATACCGGTGTAATTGACGGAGAGGACTTAAATCCTGATCTTGCACCTCACTCGTATATGGGTATTGATACTACTTGCAGCGGAAGTCCGACAATTACAATGATCTTGCACCTCACTCGTATATGGGTATTGATACGTCCACCGAGGATTTGTTAATCACTTCGGCCGAACTTGCACCTTACTCGTATATGGGTATTGATACTGCTCTCTTCTTCGGAGTGGTCTAACATATAGACCCTTGCACCTCACTCGTATATGGGTTGTTTAGGTTCAAGCAAAAGTCGCAATTACTCAAACAAAACCTGGGAAATTTGACTGGTTTTGCGAAGCAAAATTGAAGCTGTTCAAGCTTCAAAAGTCAAATTTGTAGGGCAGACGGTTTTTGCGTTAGCAAAAACATTATGAAAAGCTAAAATCTTGGTTCGTGTCTGTCCGTGCACCTCACTCGTATATGGGTTGTTTAGGTGTGAACAAAAGTTGCAAGTAGTCT
>JAJQCE010000015.1:39780-225670 GCA_021202895.1 Ruminococcus sp.
TGCACCTCACTCGTATATGGGTTGTTTAGGTGTGAACAAAAGTTGCAAGTAGTCTAACAAAACCTGGGGAGTTTGCCGCAAGGCAAACTCGTAGGGCAGACAGTGGTAAGAACACTAGTTCTATTCTGAACAAATGTTCTTACAAGCGTTAGCAAAAACATCATGAAAAGCTCAAATCTTGGTTCGTGTCTGTCCAGTTCGCAGCCGCTTTTTTATTTAGCTCATTTTGAGGCGATGCCCTTGAATTTACTAAGGGTAATTACAGCAGCTAACAACGGATTTACAGCAAAAACATTCCCTTAACGAATTGTCGGCAAAATTTCTTTGAACGCAAAAACATACCGCAAAACTTGTCTGACTAAAAAATGCTGAATATTGCTGAATATATTGTAAAAAAGGAAATTAATATTTGACCTGATAGATTTTTTTACATTATTAAAAAAATAATTTGAAAAGTACTGGACAAGAGGAGAAAAATATGTTAAAATAGCTTTAGGGGGGAAGGAGTGTGAGCCGAAATGGGAACGACAGTGGGCTGGGTTAGCTGGATAGTTAATATGATTATCCCTGTCTTGATTTTCATGTTTTTAAATGAAATGATATTTTTCTCAAAGGATGAAGCTGATAAGGACAAGACGGACGTTAAGAGTAAAAAGCTTCACAGAAAGAAGCTTTTGCAGCTTATACCCTTGTCGCCTTTGGGACTTTTTGTTATAATTTTGGCTTCACTCGTAGTTTCGGAAACGCTGCTTAACGCTTTTTGCGTGGTTTTGGGAGTAATGGACTTCACGAGCGATTTGGCAGTGGTGCCGCAAATTTCACAGAAAGCGGTGTTTTTGTATAACATAAGCGGAAGTGGATTTTCAAATGAGTATGTGCTTGGCGTACTCTTTTTAGGTTGCCTTATAGCACTTCCCATTTTGGTGCTAATGATAAAGAGATACTGTAAAGTAGTCAGCAGCTCGATAAATATGGGGCTGTTTGTATATATGGCGGTTCTGTATATGTACGTTACAAGCACGATTATAACAAATCCGATAAACGAGCTTAGCCTGACGGCTTCAAGTTTAATTTCCTCGGCTAGCTTTATAACGATGCTGCTGATATTTTTTCTGCCGTTTAGAGATAAAATTGAGCTTATGCGGCAAAACGAGAATACAGATAAGCTTAAGCAAATCAACACTCTGCCGATCATCATATTTGTTTTGCTGGTAATACTGCTGGGACTTGAGGTTATGCTGCAAAAGAATGGGTATATGGATCTTACGTACTATCTTTTGATTTTGGCATTTGCGCTTATTCTCTACAGCGTTTCTCAGGTTTCCTATAATATTCTTTTCAGACATATAGATGAGCAGCTTGAAATTGAAGCTCTTACAAGGGAATCTAAGGAGTCGCAGGAAGAGGTTATACTTGCGTTTGCGGAAATCACAGAGGCAAAGTCTGGGCAGACGGGGCAGCACGTTAAGCGTGTGTCTGAGTACTGCCGTGTGCTTGCGCAGGGAATGGGAATGAGCCAAAAAGAGGTTGAAAATATAAGAATTGCTTCGATGATGCACGATATTGGCAAGATGCTGATTTCTCC
The DNA here is from genome assembly GCA_021202895.1 of Ruminococcus sp. GTDB lineage: Bacteria > Bacillota > Clostridia > Oscillospirales > Ruminococcaceae > YE71. Next base: position 41,366 of record JAJQCE010000015.1, read on the forward strand.
TGAAATTTTAGAGAAAATCGGCAGTCTTACCGAGGAAGAGTTTGATGTTATGAAAACTCATGTTGTGATAGGAGAAAATCTTCTGCACAATGCGCCAGGCGAGATTATGAGCATTGCACGAGTGGTAGCGCAGCAGCACCATGAGTGGTGGAACGGAAAGGGCTATCTCGGCATGAGAGGAGAGCAGATAGCCCTGAGTGCAAGAATAACCGCTGTGGCGGACGTCTATGACGCTCTGACAAGCAGCCGCTCCTACAAAAAAGCGTGGTCGAGCGAGCTGGCACGAAGTAAAATTTTAGATGAAAGCGGAACGCACTTTGATCCTAAGATAGTTGAGGTTTTTGACGAGAGCTTCGAGGAGATTGTTAAGCTTCAGAACAAGTACAAGGATCATATCACTGTTACCGCTTCTCAGGAGAAGAAAGAGGCATAGCATGACTGACTTTTACGTTAAGGGGAGAGATATAGTCTTAAAGCAGGCTGATTTTGATTTAGATGAAACGCTTGACTGCGGTCAGGCGTTTCGCTGGGTTAAGACGGGTGATGATGAATATCACGGCTTTTTTCTCAACTGTGAGCTTACGATAAGCTGTCTTGACAGGGCTGACGGTGTTTTTAAGCTTGAAAATACAACAGAGCAGGAGCTTCTGACGGTGTGGAAAAGCTATTTTGACCTTGACGCCGACTACGGCGAGCTTAAGCGTCGCTACAGCGAGGACGAAACGCTTTTCAAAGCATGCGGCTTTGCAGGGGGAATACGCATTTTAAGGCAGGACAAATGGGAAACGCTCAGCTCGTTTATTTTGTCACAGAACAACAACATTCCCAGAATCAAGGGGATAATTTCCCGCCTGTGCGAGCATTTTGGCGGCTATCCAGATTTTACGGATATGGCAGGCTTGACGGAGCAGGAGCTGGGCTTTTTAAGAGCAGGCTTTCGTGCAAAATATTTAACAGACGCAGTGGAAAAGCTGCTTTCGGGCGAGGTGAGCCTTGAAAAAGCGGCTGAAGCGGAGCTTGACGAGGCAAGGGCGGAGCTTATGAAAATAAAGGGGGTAGGTCCGAAGGTAGCCGACTGCACACTGCTTTTTTCAATGCACAGGCTAAATGCGTTTCCGAAGGACGTGTGGGTAAAAAGAGTGCTGGAGCAGTGGTATCCCAACGGCTTGCCTGAATGTACAAGCGGCACGGAGGGAGTTGCACAGCAATACCTTTTTCACTACATACGCTCGCTTTAAGGAGCCTTATTTCCGACAAAAAAGCTTAAGGTTTGCAAAACCTTGAAATCGCTGTCAGGGGGATAAAAATTTGCTCCGCTTTTAAAAAAATCGAAAATGAGGTTTGTTCATTAAAATTTTACAATCTAAAATGATTTTCGTTGATTTACTTAGCCGATAATCTCATTTGAAAGTACATTTTTGTGGACTTGTTGAAAAAAAGAGTGGGCTTTATCAAAGAAAACACACGAAGTTATAAACACTTTCAACTGGATTTTCAACAAAAAAAGCTTGCGAAAATGAGTTTTCAACAGAGCTTTTCAACTTTGCGTTGAAAAGTGCTGATGATTTTACAAAAACGCAGCATATTGTGTTTTCAAAGGAGAACAAACGGTTATGATAAAGGGTATAAATAAACAAATAATTGAGATTAGATGCACAAATGATGAATATTTTGAAAGAATTTTGTTATTTGTTCGGGCTGACAAAGCAGATATGCCATACGGAGTTTTAAAAAAAGGAGCTGAAAATTGCTGCGGCAAGCTTCTGCCAAATTCTTCAGCCAGGCACTCAAGGGCAAAGGCGATTTGGACGGCGGCGGTGCTGATACTTGCTTTGGCAATTCTCGGAGCGGTTTATTTATTTGCAATTTTGTGAACATTCGTCGGTTTGCTCAAGGAAACAGGTTGATAATTGTGCAAAATGGCAAAAGAACAGCGAAAATCTTCAAAGGCTATTGGCTTTTGAAGATTTTTGTGGTATAATAGGCTTATGTAGCTTTTTTGTCGAAAAGCTTGGCGGCTGAAGCATTTGTTTATTTTAAATTCAAGTGCGGATTGCTACATTAAAATAAAGCTTGTGAGGTTTGATATGTCAAAGGATAACGGCAGTGCGGAGAGTTCAGGGATAGTTTACGGCAGAAATGCTGTGACGGAGCTTTTGAAGTCTGATGCGCTGATAGATGTGATATTTGTAAATAAAAACGCAGGCGGTTCGATTAACAGAATCTGTACGCTTGCCAGAGAAAAGGGAGTGCCGATAAAGCAGGTTGACGACCGCAGACTTGATACGCTTTGCTCGACATCGGCTCATCAGGGAGCGGCGGCAATGACGGCTTGCGCAGAGTACAGCTCTGTTGAGGAGATACTTGAATATGCACGTCAAAAAAATGAAGAGCCGCTGATTATAATCTGCGATGAGATAAGTGATCCGCATAATCTTGGAGCGATAATGCGAACGGCTGAGGCGGCAGGTGCGCATGGGATTATAATTCCAAAGCGCAGGAGCGCATCTTTAAACTCAACGGTGTTTAAAACCTCGGCAGGAGCGGCAGCTTGGGTGAAAACGGCAAGAGTTTCAAATCTTGCGTCTGTGATTGAAACGCTCAAGCGTAACGGAGTATGGATTTACGGAGCGGACGCTGGCGGCGAAAGCGTGTACGAAACTAATCTTATGGGAGCGGCGGCACTGGTTATAGGCTCTGAGGGGTTCGGAATAGGGAGATTAGTAAAGGAAAAGTGCGATTTTCTGATAAGTCTGCCGATGTACGGCGAGATAAATTCGCTCAATGCATCGGTTGCCGCAGGAATATGTATGTATGAAGCGGTAAGGCAGAGAAAATCGGTTAAGGAGTGAAACTAATGGCGGACAACAAATTTTCAGTGGACGATATACTTAAGGAATACGAGACTGAGCCGTCAAGCGGCGGTCTGGACGTTGAGGATATAATTAAGCAGGTAAATGAGGAGTCTAATAGCAAAACGGCGGATGCTGTACAAACGCAGGAATCTGTGGAGGAGAGCACTGCGCAGGAAACTGCTGACGTTAAGCGAAAAAATCCGATAGAGAGCGTTTTTGACCGTCTTAAGAATGAAGCGGATACGCTGGAGCGGTTTTTAGATTCCGATGAGGGCGAGCAGAGCGATGAGATTAAGGAGCTTGACGCTGACGAACCGATACTTAGCTTTGACAAGCGCAGGGCTGACGCTGAAAATGCAAAAGCCGCAGAAAAGGACGCAGATCAGAGCATTGAAACGGAAGTTGAGAAAGCTGACGGCGGAAAAAGCGAAAGCGCAGAAGCTGAAAGCGACGGCGGCGAAGCAGAAGCTGAAGCCGAAGAGGCTGTTAGTTCTAAAGCTAGTGATGAGGCGAACGAGGCTTCTCAGGCGGATACTGAAAAGGAAGCTGACAGCGAGGAGAGTGTTGACGTAAGCGGCGAAGAGCTTGACGCAGATGAACCTAAGACTGAAAGTGATGAGGTAAGCGACAATTCCGATGAGGAGAGCGAAGCTGAAAACAGCGAAAGCGAAGCTTACAGCGTGAAGAAAAAGGAAATTTACCATAGCCGCAGAAACAATCGAGGAGCTGCGTTTACGCTGAGAACGAGTGATGATTCGGACAAGTCAAAGGCGGATTCACATCAGGAGGAGTACACTGAGCGTGGGCAGGAGTCGGCTATTTTTGAGGAGATAGCGAGGCTAAAGCGCAATCTGACGGTGCGTGCGGCGGTGCTGTTGTTTGCGGCGGCGTTCAGCCTGTTTATAACGGTGGCAAACGACCTTTCGCTTACAATGACAACGGTTTTTGACCGCACGATAAATCCTTCGGCTTATTTGTTTGTAAATACAATACTTGGAATTGTGGCGATTGGATTTTCATATTCGGTTATTGTGAACGGCTTTAAGAGCATACTTGACCGCCGTCCCGACACAGACAGCATAGTGGCGATAAACATTCTTGCTGCGGTAATTGCGGGACTGGTTGTGCTGTTTGATTCCGAATCGCTCAAGGCGTCCTTTTACCATCTGTACACCTGCTCGGCGATACTGGGGCTTTTGTTTAACACGCTTGGCAAGCTGAGCGTGGCGGAGAGGACAAGGAGAAACTTTGAGTACGTGTCACAAACCGACAGCTTCAGCGCAGTACAGCTTGTAGAGGACGACAACACTGCGGCATACATCACAAACGGCTCATCAGGAAGCAGAAAAGAGCTTGCATCAATGCGCCGCACTGGCTTTGTAAAGGACTTTATGAAAAACAGCTATTCGTCTGACCTTGCAGATTTGTTTGCGCAAAAGACAACGCCGATTGTACTTGCGGCGGCACTTGTGGTAGGGCTGATGTCGATAGCCTTTGAGCAAAATTCATCAGGAACTGCCGAAAAGTTTTTTGTATTCTTAGCGTCAATTTCAGGGACGCTTTCAATCTGCACTTCGTTTTCGTTGAGTCTTGTCGCAAATGTGCCGCTTTCAAGGGCGAGCAGAAAGCTCATAGACTATTCGGGAGTGATGCTTGGGTATTCCTCTGCTGAGGAATTTGCTGAGGTAAATTCAGTGATGGTGGATGCAGGACATCTTTTCCCGACTGGAACAGTTGAGTTTGTAAACCTGAAAATGTTGGGTTCAGTAGTCATTGACAAGGCTATCGTCTATGCGGCGAGCATGGCTAACGCGGGAAAGAGCGTAACACAGCCTGCCTTTTACAAAATGCTCAGAGGAAACACTAATATGATTCTTCCTGTCAAAGGCTGCATTTCGGAAAGCAACATGGGAGTTTCAGGCTGGATTGAAAACAAGCGCGTGCTGATGGGGAGCAGAGAGCTTATGATTAAGCATTCGATTGATGGACTTCCCTCACCTGAATCGGAGGACGCGTTTGCAGGAAAAAACAGCGTCATGTATCTGTCGGTTTCAGGCAGAGTAATTATGGTGTTCGCAGTTAGTCTGAGTGTCGGACCATCAGCAAAGCGTTGGGTTCAGGAGCTTGAGGACGAATTTATCGAGATTAACGTGCGTTCCTCTGACGGATTTATAACACGGTCTTTAATTTCAAGGCTGTTTGATATAAGCCCGTCAACGGTTAAGCTCATGCCGTCAAGCTGTGACGGAGATTATGAAAGACTTACTGAGCCTGTGGAAAGTATGTCGGCATCGCTATTCTGCTCAGGACATCTTCCAACCTTTGCAATGATGCTGGTAGCTGCAAAAAAAGTCAAATATTCAGTGAATATCGGGATAGCAGTGCAATATGGTTCTATGATTTTGGGAATAATCCTTTGCATTATTATGATGGTTACAGGCACGTTTTCACAAATTACACCGACAATTGTTACGATTTACAACCTTGTGTTTATGCTGCTGATGTATTTGCTGCAAAGCATAAAGAAGCTGTAAGCTGCGTAAAGAGATAAAAATCCCCCTGCCATTTTAAGCAGGGGGATAAATTTTTTAATCGTCCTCATCACCCTCTTCATAGCTTTCCTTGTATGAAATAAGCTCTTCATTTGCAGTGTGAGTAACTAAAATATCTCCTGATTTTATAATCGAGTTACCGTTTGGAATAACCGTTCGTTCTCCCCGCTTAATCAGCACGACAAGCACATTTTTCGGCACAGCCTGCGCAATCGTTCGTCCGCTCCATGGATGACCGAACGAAATTTTCTCCTCTGTAAGTGGCAGAGTGTAACCGCCCTTTTCCTCAAAGCCTATTGCTGAAAGCACAAGAATGTCGCCCTTTGAAATTTGCGTTGAGCCTCTGGGGATAACCGTTCGCTCTCCTCTCATAATCATAACCAACAGCGTTTCAGGCGGCAGAGTTATCTGACGCACCTCCTTGTCTAGCCACGGATGTCCCTGCTTGACAGGAAGGCAGATAAACTGAATCTGAGTTTCGTTTGAATAGTCGGTAAATGTTTTCATTACATCGCCCTCGTCAATCATGTCAAGCTTTTTGCTAACCATTGGCAGCAGCGTGCCTTGTATGCCGATTGAGAGCAAAACGACGCAGAAAACTATGTTAAAGACGTCGCTCTCGGTGTAGTTGTCGCTTACGGTGACTAAAATTGCAAAAACTATTGAGCTTGCGCCTCTCAGTCCTGCAAAGGAGATAACCGCTATCTGATTTAGCTTAGCTTTAAAAGGTGCGAGAGAAACGGCGGCGGCGACAGGGCGAATTATCAGCGTAAGCGCAAGCGCTACAGCAATCGCCGGCAGGATAACCTGCAGCAGCTCTGAGGGATTCACCAAAAGTCCGAGCAGGAAAAAGAGCGCAATCTGCATTATACCCGTAACTCCGTCAAAGAAATGCACGATTTCCTTTTTATTTTCAATTTTTGAATTTCCCAAAATGATTCCGCAGATATAGCAGCTCAAAAATCCGTTGCCGCCTATAAGGCTTGGCAGGGAAAACGAGAGCATGGCAATTGCGGCGACTATAATCATGTCTAGGCTCTAATTTGAAGTATGAAGACGGCTTATAAGCTTTCTTGCCGCAAGAGCCAGCACCATTCCTATAACCGCTCCGAAAACAAGCTGTGAAAAGAAAAGCTTGACTACCGAGCCTGCCGAAGTCGAGCCGTCAGCGATCGAGAGGGTAATTACCGTGAGCATATACGCCCATGGGTCGTTGCTTCCGCTTTCAATTTCAAGGATAGAGGCGGAGTTGTATTTTAGATTCAGATTTTTTGAACGAAGTATGTTAAATACCGAAGCGGCATCTGTTGAGGAAAGCACCGCTCCGACAATGAGTGCACGATGTAGGCTAAAGCCTAAAACCAGCGAGCAGAAAATCGCTGTGAGTGCAAAGGTGAGAATAGTGCCAAGGCAGGACAGCACAAGCGATGAAGCGGCGGCGTTTTTAGCCTGCGACCACTTGACGCCGAAGCCGCCGTAGAATATTATAAAAACCATAGCCACAGTGCAGATTTGCTCGGCAAACTCGAAGTTTTCAAATTCAAGCTTAAAAATCCCGTCCGAACCGAAAAGCATACCTATACCGATAAAAATTATAAGCACAGGAACGCCCATCCTAGATGAAATTGAGCCGCTAAGAATACAGATAAGCATAACTACAGCGGTAAGTGAAAGAACGATTGCTATATTTGTCATTGGTTTGCCCCCTTTTGTCAAGTTTTTTGTCGTTTATTTTATTATAGCACATTCATGTTGATATTTTTTAACTTTGATAAAAAACTTTCTTAAAATCTGCGTGCGTTTTAGTGAAAAAAGAAATTTTCCAAAATTTAAAAAAGCTATTGACAGCGAATAAATAAAGTGGTAAAATAAAAGCATAAGCATTTGCAGGGGAACTGCCAAGGGCGGTTGAGAGGGCTTTGCCCGACCCTTTGAACCTGTCGGTTAATACCGTGGTAGGAAGCAAAGGTATCGAGGTCTTTCCTGCCAGAGGAGGGACTTTTTTATGATAAAGAAATGCCTGACGATTGCAGGCTCCGACTGCTCAGGCGGTGCAGGGATTCAGGCGGATTTAAAGGCTTTTTCAGCAAACGGGGTATACGGCGCAAGCGTGATAAGCTCTGTGGTAGCTGAAAACACCTGCCGTGTGATAAGCGTTTTTAATCTGCCGGTAAGCGAGATTGTCGCTCAAATTGACGCTGTTTTTGAGGACATTGAAATTGACGCTGTGAAGCTGGGTATGCTGCCAAGCGCGGAGATAATAAACGCTGTAGCAGACAAGCTCGAGCAGTACAAGCCGAAAATTGTCGTATGCGATCCTGTGCTTGTTGCGACAAGCGGCGATGCGCTTTCCTTTGGGGATACCGTTTCGGTGATGAAGGAGCGGCTTTTTAAAAATGTGGATTTAATCACGCCGAACATCAGCGAAGCGCAGGCACTTTCGGGAGTTGAGATTACTAGCCTTGACGACTTTGACAGAGCGGCTGAGATTATAATGCGTGAGAACGTGAAAACTCTGCTGATTAAGGGCGGAGATTTTGATGGCGACTGCGTGGATATTTTATATAGCCGCAGCAGTAAAAGCGTGGTATTTTGCGGTAAGCGGATAAATTCGCAAAACACTCACGGCACAGGCTGCACACTTTCTTCGGCGATTGCGGCGAACCTTGCCAAGGGAATGGATATGCCTGAAGCGATTGAGAAAGCAAAAGCGTATGTTGAGGCTGCGATTGAAAGCTCTTTTACAGTCGGAAAGGGGCATAGTCCTGTAAATCATTTTTATGAATATCATATTGAGAAAGGAAAGGCTTGAGATGGAATATAAAACACAGATGGAAGCGGCGAAAAAGGGTATTGTAACCAAGGAGATGGAGATTGTCGCTCAAAAGGAGTACCGCACAGCGGAGGAAATTCGTGAAAAGACCGCAAAGGGAGAAATTTGTATCCCTGCAAATATAAATCACAGATCGCTTTCACCTGAGGGCATAGGCGGCGGACTTCGCACAAAGATAAATGTAAACCTTGGAATTTCAGGCGACGCAAAGGACTACGACCTTGAAATGAAAAAGGTTGATATGGCTCTTGATTTCGGCGCAGAGGCTATTATGGATTTGTCAAATTACGGCAAGACAAACACCTTTCGTCAGGCTCTGATTGAAAAATCGCCTGCGATGATTGGAACTGTGCCGATGTATGACGCTATAGGCTATCTTGATAAGGATTTGCTTGAAATAAGCGCAGAGGATTTTCTCAAGGTAGTCAGAGCGCACGCTGAAGAGGGCGTGGACTTTATGACGATCCATGCGGGAATAAACCGCCGTGCGGTTGAAGCTTTCAGACGTGAGGGCAGGAAGATGAACATTGTTTCAAGAGGCGGCTCTCTGCTGTTTGCATGGATGATGATGACGGGAAACGAAAATCCGTTCTTTGAATTTTACGACGACGTGCTTGATATTCTTTACGAATATGACGTTACAATTTCATTAGGCGACGCACTGCGCCCAGGCTGTCTTGCGGACGCATCCGATGCCGGACAGATAAGCGAGCTTGTAGAGCTTGGAAATCTGACAAAGAGAGCGTGGGATAAAAACGTTCAGGTCATGGTTGAGGGTCCGGGGCATATGCCGATGGATCAGATTGCGGCGAACATGAAGCTGCAAAAGCAGCTTTGTCACAATGCGCCTTTTTATGTGTTAGGTCCGCTTGTGACGGATATTGCGCCTGGGTACGACCATATCACTTCGGCTATAGGTGGAGCGATTGCGGCTGCAAGCGGTGCGGATTTTCTGTGCTATGTAACGCCTGCGGAGCATCTCAGGCTTCCCGATGCGGACGATGTTAAGGAGGGAATTATCGCAAGCAAAATTGCGGCTCATGCGGCTGACATTGCAAAGGGAGTGCCTCATGCGATGGACAAGGACAACGAAATGGCAAAGGCAAGACACGCTCTTGACTGGGACGCTATGTTTGAAATAGCGATGGACGGCGAAAAGGCGAAGCGTTTTTACGAGCAGACTCCGCCATCAGAGCGTCACACCTGCTCTATGTGCGGAAAGATGTGCGCGGTCAGGACGACTAACATGATTTTAGAGGGCAAGGAAGTTAAATTCTGTACGGAAAGATAAACGCTTGTCGAAAGGAAAAGCTTTGGAGATATTAAGAAAAAATTTCAGCAGGCACGATTTTGACAGCTATACGCTGTATGTGATAATGGACGGCAGTGTGCTTGAAAGCAACGGAAAGAAAAGCTACATGCTCACCCTCGAGGAGATTCTGAGGACAGGGACGGATATTGTGCAGCTTCGTGAAAAAAATCTTAGTACCGATCAGTTTTATTCGCTTGCGCTTAAGGTCAGAACGCTTACCGACAAATACAGCGTGCCGCTGATAATAAACGACAGAGTGGATGCGGCTATAGCCGTTGACGCTGCGGGAGTGCATTTAGGGCAAAGCGATATGGACTGTGCGCAAGCAAGGAAAATGCTGGGCGATGACAAAATAATAGGAGTTACTGCTCCGACAGTTGCTCTTGCGAAAAAGGCTCAGGCGGACGGTGCGGATTATATCGGCGTAGGAGCGATGTTCGCTTCGTCAACAAAGCCTGACGTCAAGGTCAACACGATAACGAATCTAAAAAAAATCCGTGAAGCGGTAGATATTCCGATAGTGGTTATCGGTGGAGTGAAGCGGACTAATATAGAGCGCTTCAGAGGGATTGGAATCAACGGAGCGGCGGTTATTTCAGATATACTTTGCGACAAAGCCCCCTTTGAGGCGGCATGTGAGATGAGAGAAAAAGCAGGTGAAATCTGCGTTTCGGTTAAAAAGAAAAAGACCAACGGGCAAAATAAATAATAAAGGAGAATTGTTATGGCTTATGTAATAGGAGTAGACTGCGGAACGAGCGGCACAAAGACCGTTTTGTTTGACGAAAAGGGAGCGGTTATCGCTTCAAAGACGATTGAGTATCCGATGTATCAGCCGAAAAACGGCTATGCCGAGCAGGATCCCCATGACTGGGCGAACGCTATGGTCGAAACGATAAAGGCGGTTACGGCAAAAAGCGGAGTGTCAAAGGACGAGATTGTCGGTGTGGGAATTTCAGGGCAGATGCATGGGCTTGTTATGCTTGACGAAAACGGCGAGGTGCTGAGAAATTCCATCATCTGGTGCGACCAGAGAACGCAAGCAGAGGTTGAACAGATGAACAAAATTGTCGGCAGAGAAAAGCTGATTGAAATAACGGCTAACCCTGCGCTGACAGGCTGGACGGCGGCTAAAATACTATGGATTAAAAATAACGAGCCGCAGATTTTTGAAAAATGCCGTCACATACTTTTGCCAAAGGACTATTTGAGATATATTCTTACAAATGAATTTGCGACAGAGGTTTCTGACGCTTCGGGAATGCAGCTGCTTGACGTGCCGAAGCGTGGCTGGAGCAGTGAGATTTGCTCAGCTCTGGAAATTGATATGGATATGCTTGCCAAGGTTTACGAATCCTGCGAGGTTACAGGCACTGTCACAGCTAAAGCGGCTGAGCTTACAGGGCTGAAAGAGGGTACTATTGTAGTAGGCGGCGCAGGCGACAATGCGGCGGCGGCAATCGGCACGGGCGTTTGCTCTGACGGCAAGGCTTTCACCACAATCGGAACATCGGGAGTAGTTTTCGCTCACACCTCATCAATTGCGATTGACCCTAAGGGCAGAGTTCACACCTGCTGTGCGGCTGTTCCAAATTCGTGGCACGTCATGGGAGTAACTCAGGGAGCAGGCTTGTCACTTAAGTGGTTCAGAGATAATTTCTGTGAAGCGGAAAAGGAAACGGCTAAGTACATGGGCGTTGACGAGTATTATCTGATGGACAAGGAAGCTCAGACGGTTGGAGTCGGAGCGGACAGGCTTTTATATCTGCCGTATCTGATGGGTGAACGCACGCCACATCTCGATCCGAACGCAAGAGGAGTTTTCTTCGGACTTTCGGCAATGCACACCAAAAAGCATATGTTAAGAGCGGTGCTTGAGGGAGTTTCCTACTCGCTGAGAGACTGCGTTGAGGTGTTCAGAGATATGAATATAAACGTAAGCGACATGATGGCTTGCGGCGGAGGCGGAAGCTCGCCGCTTTGGAGGTCAATGCTTGCGGATTTGTACAACTGCCCTGTCAAGACGGCGGCTTCAAAGGAGGGTCCTGCGCTTGGCGTTGCGCTGCTGGCACTTACTGGAGCGGGAGTTTATTCAAGCGTTCCCGAAGCCTGCGAGGCGGTGGTTTCGACAGACAAGATTCAGCAGCCGAATGAGGAAAACGTGCCGATTTACGAAAGCTACTATCAGCTTTACCGTGAAATTTACCCTGCGATTAAGGAGCAGTGCGGAAAGCTTGCAAAGCTGTAAAAATAAAGGAGGAAGAGCCAGGCGGTTCTTCCTCCTGTTCTGTTAAAAAAGGCACGTTCCATATGCCGACCATTTTTGCACTAGAAAAAGCACTGAAAATGTCAAACTTTTTTGAATAAAAAAAGATTTCCAATGTGATTTCTGTGCATTTTTAGAAAAATCGGCGTCTTTTTTGCACTGATTTTGTGGAAATTGACCGAAAAAATCGGCTTATAGAAAAAGCGTATGGTTTTTATGCGAAAAACGCATTTTACAAATTGAAAATATTGTACTATAATAAAGTGTGTACAAACGAAGGTGCTTTTAGCTGAAACGATTAGTTTGCATGAAAGCTCCTGAGGCAAATTTGACATCAACATTTGAATACTTGACAGGGTCAATGGTGATTTTATTTAAGTCTGTGTTTTCCATTCGTTTTCGTTGATACATTTTCGATGATTTCATTCATTGATACGAACACTTAAGGGTTAAAGACATCGGATGCCAAGTAAAATTCATTGGCTTTTTTGCGCTGTATAGCTGTATTTTTGGAGGTGAAGCGGACTATGGGTGTTTTAGAGAGCGCAGGACTGAGCGTCAGCTATTTTGCCGACTCGTCAATTTCAGAGGAAATAAACGAGCAGCTAAGCTGCGACGTGGTTTTTTCAATACCCGTGCCGTTTATAGACGGCGGTATTCCCGTTTATGAATCGACGGTGGTGACTTGGATTATAATGGCGGTGCTTGTGATACTGTCGATTATAATTACAAGAAATTTAAAGGTTGTTCCGTCAAAGAGACAGATGCTCTTGGAAACGGCAATCGGATGGATAAGAGATTTTTGCTACAATGGTATGGGCGAAAGAGGAATGAGATATTTCCCCTATTTAGGCACGGTGCTTATCTACATAGGCTTTTCAAATATAATCGGAATATTCGGTTTTAAACCGCCGACCAAGGATTTGAGCGTGACTATAGGGCTTGCTCTGATGAGCATAATTTTAATAGAGTACGCAAATATCCATCAGCGTAAGGCGAACGGCTTCTTTAAATCCTTAGCGCAGCCTACGGCGATAATGCTGCCGATGAATATTTTAGAGATTGGAATAAGACCGCTGTCGCTGTGTATGCGACTTTTCGGAAACGTAATTGCTTCGTTTATCATTATGGAGCTTATCAAGATGGTTTGCCCTGCAGTAATTCCAATGGTGTTCAGCTTGTATTTTGATATTTTCGACGGATGCTTACAGGCGTACATTTTTGTATTTTTAACCTCGCTGTTTATAAGAGAAGCGGTAGAGGATTAATCACAAACTAAACAGTCAAATTTTTTTGAGGAGATGTTTTTTTATGTCAATAGCAATTGGAGCTGCAATTGCAGTATTAACAGGTATAGGAGCAGGAATCGGTATCGGTGTGGCGACAAGCCATGCGTGCGATGCAATCGCTCGCCAACCTGAAGCAAAGGGTTCAATTCAGTCTGCGCTTCTTTTGGGATGCGCACTTGCTGAGGCTACGGCTATTTATGGACTTTTGGTAGCTATTTTGATTATCTTTGTAGCGTAAAGCTTTTGATGAGCTTTCTTAATAGAAGGGACTGATGAAATATGCTGAATATAGATCCATGGGATATTTTGTGGACGGTCGTAAACCTCATCATACTGTTTTTGTTACTCAAAAAGTTTTTATTCGGACCTGTTACGGCTATGATGGATAAACGCGCTAAGATGATTCAGGATGACCTTGACAGCGCAAAGCAAACCAATGAGCAGGCGATTAAGCTCAAAGAGGAATATGAAACGCAGCTGGGTGACGCTCATACTGAAGCGGCTAAAATCACGAGTACTGCCAGACAGCGTGCGGAGAAGGAGAGTAGCGCAATTTTAGAGGAAGCCAGACAGGACGCTGTAAAATTGCGCATTCAGGCGCAAAAGGATATTGAGCTTGAGCGCGAAAAGGCGATAGACAGTGCAAAAGCTGAAATTGCGGAGCTTGCTGTAAGGGCGGCTGAAAAGGTGCTGGAGAAAAATATCGAGGAGCAGAGCAACATTGTTTTTGCTAAGCAGCTTTTGTCAGAGGTAGGTGCTTCGGATGAGTGAGATGACGAGCTTTGCACAGTATCTCTTTGACAGTGCGGCTAGCGATGAGGATATAACACAGACGAGGGATATTTGGAGAACCAACGAGGATCTTCGCACGGTGCTGTTAAATCCCGCAGTGGAGATAACCGAAAAAAATCGAGTTATCCAAAGGGTTTTTCCCGACAGCGTATGCAGCTTTCTGACTGCGCTTACAAACAAAGGCTCGCTTGGCGAAATTGATTTGGCTCTAGCGGAGTATGAAAAAATCAAGCTGGAGAAAAACAAAACGATTTTAGCGGAGCTTACCTGCGCACAGCAGCCTGACGACGAGCTGATTGAGCAGATAAAAAAGACTGTAAGCGAAAAATACGACGCAAAGAGCGTCAAGGTCGATGTGAAAATTGACGCTGAAATTATCGGCGGATACATATTAAGAGTCGGCGACAAGCTCTATGACAAGAGCGTTAAGAGCGCAATGAAGTCGTTGAGAGAAAAGCTTGTCAAGGGCGAGGATCTCACTGGAAAAAGGGACGGCGAGAGCGATATTATCTCAATGCTCCGCAGTGAAATTACCGACTTTGAGGCTAAAGTTGAAGTCAGCGAATCGGGAACGGTGGTTTCTATCCACGATGGCATTGTAAAGGTTCACGGACTTAACAACGCTATGTTTGGAGAGCTTATACAGTTTGAAAACGGTGTAAAGGGTATTGTGCAGAATATAAATTTCGATTCGATAGGCTGCGTTCTGCTGGGAACGGAGTACGGCTTGCAGGAGGGCTCAAAAGCGATAAGAACCAACAAGCGAGCGGGTATCGGCGTTGGCGATAACTTTATCGGACGTGTAATCGACAGCCTTGGCGCACCTATTGACGGCAAGGGAGAAATAAAAGAGAGCGACTATTACCCGATTGAAGCGCAGGCTCCTGGAGTCTGCGAAAGAAAGAGCGTATGCGAGCCGCTTCAGACTGGAATTTTGGCGATAGATTCGATGTTTCCTATAGGACGAGGACAGCGTGAGCTGATTATCGGCGACAGGCAGACGGGAAAGACCTCGATAGCGACTGATACTATTATAAATCAAAAGGGGCAGGATATAATCTGCATATACGTGGCGATTGGACAAAAGGCGTCCACCGTTGCAAAGGTGGTAAATGATTTTGAAAAGTACGGTGCTATGGACTACACAATAGTTGTAGCCGCAATGGCTTCGGATCTTGCGCCGCTGCAGTGGGTAGCTCCCTATGCGGGAACGGCTTTGGCGGAGTACTTTATGCATCAGGGCAAGGACGTGCTGATAGTCTATGACGACCTTTCAAAGCACGCCGCCGCATACAGAGCTATGAGCTTACTGCTTGAGCGTTCGCCCGGACGTGAGGCTTATCCTGGAGATGTTTTCTATCTTCACTCAAGGCTTCTGGAGCGATCCTCAAAGCTTGACGAGGCGCACGGAGGCGGTTCTATTACCGCACTGCCGATTATTGAAACGCAGGCGGGAGATGTGTCTGCCTACATTCCGACAAACGTAATTTCCATCACAGACGGACAGATTTTCCTTGAAACACAGCTTTTCAACGCGGGTGTAAGACCTGCCGTAAACGTGGGACTTTCCGTATCTCGTGTAGGCGGTGCGGCTCAGACCAAGGCTATGAAAAAGGTTTCGGGAACGCTTCGTATGGATCTGGCGCAGTACCGTGAGATGGAGGTATTTACACAGTTCAGCTCAGATCTTGACAAGACGACAAAGAATCTGCTTGATTTCGGCGACAGACTTATGGAACTTCTCAAACAGCCGCTCTGCAAGCCGCTTCCGATGTACGAGCAGGTAATTTTGCTGACTCTTGTAAACAACAGGGTTATGCAGGACGTGCCGCTTGAAGACGTAAAGACCTTCAAGGCGCAGATTATAGAATATTTCAAGGACAATTACGGCGATATTATAGATGAAATAAACGAAAAGAAGGTTCTTTCAGACGAGCTTGCCGAGAAAATTGTAACGGCGGCAAAGGAATTTAAGGAGAACAGCTGATTTGAGGAAAGGACGGTGTGCGGTCGATGGCTAATATGCGTGAAATTAAGGAACGTATCTCAAGTATAAGCGATATTATGAAAATCACCAACGCCATGTACCTTATATCGTCCTCAAAGCTAAAAAAGGCTCGTACTGCGCTTGACGATACCGTTCCGTACTTTATGAATTTGCAGTATACGATTCATCATATTTTAAAGCATACGGGAGAATTTGAGCATCCGTTCTTTGACAACGGAAGAAAAAAACCAGAGGATAAAAAATCCTATGGCTACATAGTCGTGACAGGCGACAA
This sequence comes from Ruminococcus sp., assembly GCA_021202895.1. GTDB lineage: Bacteria > Bacillota > Clostridia > Oscillospirales > Ruminococcaceae > YE71. The sequence goes on from JAJQCE010000015.1 coordinate 57,547, forward strand.
GGGAATGTGCGGAGCGTACAATCACAACATAGTCAAGCTTGTCGAAAGCGAAATAGCTAAGCATGAGAATACCTGCCTTTTTGCAGTGGGCGCAGTCGGGAGAGTTTATTTTGAAAGCAAAAAAATGAACGTTGACACGGAATTTCTTTATACGGCGCAGCAGCCTGAATTGTATAGGGCAAGACGGATACAGGAAACAGTGATGGATTTGTTTTTAAGAGGGCAGCTTGATGAGGTGTACGCAGTCTACACTAAGATTGAAAAAGGAATTGAAGTGCCAACGCTGGTTAAGCTTCTGCCGCTTGAAAGAGAGCATTTTGAGGAGCGAAGAATACCAGAGGAGCATCGTCATTCGGCGGCGACCTTTGAGCCTTCGCCTGAAGCGGTTATGGATCATCTCGTGCCGAACTATCTGAAAGGACTTATTTTCGGAATACTTACCGAATCCTTTTGCAGTGAGCAGAATGCCCGAATGACGGCTATGGAGTCGGCGACAAACAGTGCATCAGATATGATTTCAGAGCTTACGCTTGATTACAACAGAGCAAGGCAGGCGGCGATTACGCAGGAGATTACCGAGATAGTCGGCGGCGCAAGAAGCTTAAAGAACAGTGAGTGGTGATTTAAATGGAAAAGGGTAGTATTGTTCAGATTATGGGCGCAGTTATAGATGTTGAATTTTCCTCTGGAAAGCTGCCGATGGTCAAGGACGCATTGGAGGTTAAGCTTGACGGCAAAACCAAGGTTATGGAAGTGGCGCAGCATATGGGAAACAACGTGGTTCGTGCGATTATGCTTTCGTCAAGCGATGGACTTAGCAAGGGTATGGAGGTCACGGCGACAGGCTCTTGTATAGAGGTTCCTGTAGGAACTGCGACGCTAGGCAGAATGTTTAACGTTTTAGGTGAAACGATTGACGGCAAGGGCGAGGCTAAATCAGAACATCGCTGGAAAATTCACCGCGAGCCGCCGCAATTCGAGGAGCAAAGCTCTGTAGTAGAAATTCTCGAAACGGGAATAAAAGTTATAGACCTGCTTGCTCCGTATGCGAAGGGCGGAAAGATTGGACTTTTCGGCGGTGCGGGAGTAGGAAAAACCGTGCTTATTCAGGAGCTTATCAGAAACGTAGCGACTGAACACGGCGGATATTCGATTTTTACAGGCGTCGGAGAGCGTTCGAGAGAGGGCAACGATCTTTGGCATGAGATGACGGAATCAGGAGTAATTGAAAAAACTGCGCTGGTGTTCGGACAAATGAACGAGCCGCCCGGCTCTCGTATGAGAGTTGCGCTTACGGGGCTTACGATGGCGGAATATTTCAGAGATGTAGAGCATCAGAATGTGCTTTTGTTTATAGACAATATTTTCAGATATGTGCAGGCTGGTTCGGAGGTTTCGGCACTTCTGGGAAGAATGCCGTCGGCGGTAGGCTATCAGCCGACGCTTGCCAACGAGATGGGAGATTTGCAGGAGAGAATCACCTCGACAAAGAACGGCTCTATCACGTCTGTTCAGGCAGTTTATGTTCCTGCGGACGACCTGACAGACCCGGCTCCTGCGATTACATTTACACACCTTGACGCTACAACTGTGCTTTCGAGAAAGATAGTCGAGCAGGGCATTTATCCTGCGGTAGATCCGCTTGATTCAACTTCGAGAATACTTGAGCCTGACATTGTGGGCGAGGAGCATTACAAAATTGCGAGAAGCACGCAGGAGGTTCTGCAAAAGTACAAGGAGCTTCAGGACATCATAGCTATTCTCGGTATGGAGGAGCTTGACGATGCGGACAAGAGTACGGTTATGAGGGCGAGAAAGATTCAGAGATTTCTCTCACAGCCCTTCCATGTAGCGGAGAATTTCACGGGCGTTCCAGGGCAATATGTCCCGCTCAAGGAAACGCTCAGAGGCTTTAAGGCTATTCTTGACGGCGACATGGACGAATATCCCGAAGCGGCATTTTTAAACGTTGGAACGATTGAGGACGTGGTGAAAAAGGCGAAGAAGCTGGAGGAGGCTTGATTTTATGAGCAGAAGCTTCAAGCTTGATATACTTGCCGCAGACAAGTACTTTTTCAGCGGCGACTGCGAGGAAATTATCTTTTCGTCAATTGACGGCAGTATGGGTGTTCTTGGAGGACATGAGCCTATGATTTGCTGTTTGTCAGAGGGAGAGATTCAGTTTCGCTGTGACGGAGAATGGCGCAGAGCGATAGTGTCGCAGGGCTTTCTGGAGGTTATGCCTAACTTTGTAAAGGTGTTTGCCGATTCTGTTGAAAGACCTGAGGATATAGACCTTTTGAGAGCGCAGGCGGCAAAGGAGAGAGCGGAGGAAAGGCTCAGACAGAAGCTCTCGACAAAGCAGTATATCCACACACAAGCGGCGTTGAAGCGTGCGATGGCACGTATAAAAGCGGCAGGAAAAACCTATAATTAAAAAATTATTTGAAGCGGCTTGCAAAAAACGCAGGTCGTTTTTTATTTACAAAAATGTCGGTCAGGCTTTTTTACAAAAAAGACTTGAATAAAGCTTCTTTGTGTGATATAATAAATAATAAGAAGAAGAGAATCAGTACAGGCAGAAAGGAAGTCGCTCATGGCTAGTGTGATAAAAAAATTAATAAGCTGTGCGGCTTTCGGTGCTTTCACTTTGTCGCTTGCAGGGTGCAGCGGTGTGAGCTTTTCTGTTGACACGCTGCTTGCGGCTCCAAAGCTTACCGATGAGCAGACGGAGATTCATGAGGCACTGATTAGTGCAGTCGGCAGAAATATAACGCTTAAATATCCGAGAAACGGAAACTACCGTTCAGCGTATGTGGTGTACGATTTTGACGGGGATAATGTTGACGAGGCACTTGTTTTTTACGAGTATTCAAGTGCTGAAAGCGAGGGAATAAGAGCGAATCTGCTTGACCGTGACGAGGACGGAGAGTGGTATTCTGTCAAGGAGATAGCCGGTGCAGGAACAGAAGTCGATCAGGTTATTATTTCCGCTATGGGAAAAGGCAATGATGCAGATGTTCTTGTAGGGTATCAGGGATATACAGGCGACAATACATTTGAGGTTTACAGCTATTCTGACGGAAGCTTTGACAGATTGGGAAGTGATTCCTATTCGCTGCTGGAAGCAATTGATATAAATTCTGACGGAACTGACGAGATTATCGCCGTGCAGTCAACGACCGATGCAGAAACGGCGGCGGTTTCGGCGAGAGCCTATCTGATAGAGCTTGACGATGGAGAGATTGTCAAGGATGATGGGATAGATATGTGTACGGGAGTGCAGTCGTATGTTAAGGCGTATTCTGGAAAGCTTGAGGACGGTAGCCCTGCGGTGTATATTGACGAGCTTAACGCAGATGGAAATTTGCAGACGGAGATTATTTTTTACCGCTACTCAGGACTACAGAATCCTGTTGAGCTTAGGAGCAACAATCTCTTGAGCATATGCACAAGACCGAACGGCTACAGCACGGCTGACATAGACGATGATGGGGTTTATGAAATCCCCTCGACAAAGGCGATGACAGGCTATGAAAACGCAGTGAGCGAGGAGCAGATTCTTGAAACCACATGGTATGTTTATGAGGATTTTTACAGCTTTGCGGAGAAATTCAGCGGCTACTGCTCTGTATCGGAGGGGTATATGATGACTTTTCCGTCAAGGTGGAACGATGAGGTTACAGTCAAGATTGATTCCGAAACTGACGAAGCGGTGTTCTATAAATACGGCGGCGATATAAATTCGGATATGACGGAGCTTATGAGGATAAAGACCACCACAAAGGAAGATGCGGAGCAGTATATTTACGACGGCTACGAGCTTATAACTTCAAAAGGGCAGGTTCAGTATTTAGTCAAGCTGCCGACAAATAAGCGTGAAACGCTGATACTTACAATTGACGAGGTTCAGAACTGCTTTTATACAACAGATTAATCTTTAAGAAAGGACGAAATAATATGAAAAAGGTATTGGTTTGCGAGGACGAGGAGTCCATCAGAGAATTTATAGTTATCAATCTTAAGCGCAGCGGCTACGATGTTGTGGACGTTGGCAGCGGAGAGGAAGCGATAAAGGCCTTTGACGATGAGGGCGGAGCGTTCGATTTAGCACTTCTCGATATTATGATGCCTGGAATTGACGGCGTAACGGTATGCAAGCGTTTCAGAGAGCAGAGTGAAACAATGGGCATAATAATGCTGTCAGCAAAATCGCAGGAGATGGACAAAATTTCATCGCTTATGATGGGAGCGGACGATTACATTACAAAGCCGTTTTCCATTTCCGAGCTTATCGCACGAGTGGACGCAGTTTGCCGCAGAGTAAATATGGTACATTCAAAGACGGAAACAGCGTCTGTTATTACAAGCGGTCCGTTCACGCTTAATCTAAAGAGCAGGACGGTTTACAAAAACGGCGCGCAGATAGACTTGACGCAGGTTGAGTATCAGATTATGGAGTACTTTTTCAAAAATCAGAACACAGCACTTGATCGCAACAGTATTCTCAACCACATTTGGGGCGAGAGCTATTACGGTGACGACAAGATAGTCGATGTGAACATAAGACGTATCAGAATGAAGATTGAGGACGAGCCGTCAAGTCCTAAGTATATTCTTACTATCTGGGGCTTCGGATACAAGTGGGTGGCAGGCTGATTATCTGATTTTTCTATGAGAGCAGAGGTGAGAGTCTATAAAAAATAAGAAGAAAAAGGATTCTGCGGCAAACGGCAAAAACCGCTTCGGCAGGCACAGCATTGTCACGCAGTGGCAGACAAGCAGTTTAGGCGCAGTTATCACTGTTTTGGTGATTATAGAAATTTTGCTTGTGGCTTTTATAAGAGGATACTACTATAGCTCCGCAAGGCAGTACCTTACCTCTCAGATGAACGTAATAATCAGCTCTCTTGAAAGCGGTGCGACAGACAGCTCGGTGAACAATTCCTCACAGATAAGAACGCTTGTTGAAAGCTATGAGGACAAGGACAAGATTGAGCTTATGGCGATAACTGCCGATAACGAGGCGGAGATTACCTCGTCAGGATTTTCGCCCTCAACCGATACAAGCTATGAGGACTACACGGCTGCGCAGCAGTCTGACGATGGAACGGGATACGCTATCTTTGATTTGCCGAGCGGCGAAAAGGTTATAGCTGTAACGGCGGTGATTTCAATAAGCGGAAGCGAGTACACTGCGCTGAGAATGGTATCGTCAATGAAAAATATTGACTATCAGATTTTGATTCTCACTGTTGGAATGACCATCATTTTTGCGATGATTATTCTGCTCCTGTATGTGTCGGGAAGATTTTTTATCCGTTCTATCGTTTACCCAGTAATTAAAATCGGTGAGATTGCGAGGGATATAGCCAAAGGCGATTTTTCCGAGAGGATAGAAAAGACGGGCGATGATGAGCTTGGCGATTTGTGCGATTCGATAAATTATATGGCGCAGGAGCTTTCAAATACCGAATCTATGAAAAACGAGTTTATTTCAAGCATTTCTCACGAGCTTAGAACGCCGCTTACGGCGATAAAGGGCTGGAGCGAAACGCTCACGACAATTGACGACGAGGAAACCTTTAAAAAGGGAATGAGAGTTATCACATCTGAAACTGAGCGGCTTTCGCAGATGGTCGAGGAGCTTCTGGATTTTTCACGCATTCAGGACAACCGCCTTACGCTTATAATGGATACGATTGACATTTTAGCTGAGCTCGGCGAAACGGTGCTTATCTATCAGGAGCGTGCAAGAGCACTGGGTATAACGCTCAATTACTATGAGCCTACTACCCTGCCGTTTGTGTACGGAGATAAAAACAGGCTAAGACAGGTGTTTATAAACATTGTTGACAATGCGATAAAATATTCCGACAAGGGCGATACGGTGTCTGTTGAAGCGTATGAGGAAAAGGGCGACATCTGCATTTTGGTTTCTGATACGGGAATTGGAATATCCAAGGAGGATCTGCCAAAGGTCAAGACAAAGTTTTTTAAGGCGAACCACACTCGCAGAGGCTCGGGAATAGGGCTTGCGGTGGCGAACGAGATTATCACCCGTCACGGCGGAACGCTCAATATAAACAGCGAGGAGGGAGTAGGCACAACTGTGCTTATGACGATTCCCGCAATAGACGACGGTCACGCTGAGGACGACAAGCAAACAGTAGAGGTTGAGCTTATTTCATCAGACGATCTGAAGCCGAAAAATGAGCAGCCCTGAATGTGCCGCAGATATTTTTGAGAGCTTTCAGACTGAACACTCTTTGAAAAAATTGCTCTTAAGGTGTTGATTTTTTTGTCGGACTGTGGTATAATGAAAATATATAGTTGATTGCAGGTTTTGAAATGTCTGTGGGAAAATAATTACCAATTTAGGCATGAAGCTTTAATAAGGAGAAAATCACATGATTATAAATACACTTGTCGCCATGACGGCGGGATTTTTGCTGAGCTTTTTCTTCGGCACTCCGAAGATTATAAGCGCAAGAACGTACATTGAGAAGCTCTGTCGGCACTTAGCTCCGACAATAAGCTCAAAATATCAGGAAACGGAGGACGGGCAGCACAACGCAGGAATGGTTTACATTACCGTACTTATGCTTATTCTGCTTGTGCCGACAGCGTTGATTTTGATTTTGCTGTACATATTCCTTCCTGCACTGGGAATTATAGTTGACGCACTGCTCTGCTGGTCGCTTCTTGACATAAAAAATCTGGTGACGCTCTCAAAGGATGCTTCCCGTGCGGCAAAGACATCCAACAGCCGCCGTGCGGACAAAAGGCTTAACAGACTTTTCGGAAGAAAGTACAAGGAGCTTAGCGGTGAGGAGATTGTAAAGGCATCGATTCAGGGAATTGCCGACAGAACGGTTGACAGCATAGCTGCTCCGCTTTTGTATATGTTCCTGCTTTCGTCAGTGGGAGGACTGTTCTTTGCGGCGGCGGACGCTGCGGCGAATCTTAATTACGGTTCAGAGGAAAATTCCTTGAGCTTCGCAGAGCCTGTAAGAGTGCTTCAAAACGGACTTTGTTTTTTGCCTGGAAAGCTTGCGGCTTATCTTATGCTTGCGGACGCCTTGTGGCTCAAGTTGAACACGAGAGCGGCGGAGAGAGTTTACAAAAAGGATTCAAAGAAATGCGCAAGACCCTGCTTCGGCGGATGCAGAGCGGTTATGGCGGGACTGCTGGGAATTTCGCTCATGCCTGAGGAGGTTTACAGCGAGCAGTTTATGAGAACGGTGACTATAGGCGAACAGCTTAAAGAGCCTGAACACAGCGACTTAAATACGGCAAGGACTCTAATGATTGGCACAGCGGCGATATTGCTGATAATGCTGTTTATGGTAAAGCTTACAATAGGAGTCTGGGTATAAAAATCAATGCGGCGGCTGTTAGCTGCCGCTTTTTTGTTTTTAGGCAAGGTATAAGCGGAGTTTAATCGGCACAAAATAAGTGAAAGTTGTCGAAAAGGCTTGACATAGCAAAAAAGATATGATATAATAATTTAGACATCTCTAAAAGTCTTTGCTTGCACATCTGCGGCAAATCTTCACGCCGCCTTCTTGCTCTGAAAAACTTGAAATACATACAGTATTCCTGCGTTTTCAAAGCATCGAAGCTGACGCAAATCTTTGCCGCATCTGTACAGCAACGGTTTTTAGAGAAGCCCTGTAGTGATTTTGTAGAAAAATCAGAAGAATAAACAGTGTATTTTCGGACGGTGTGGGTTTGTATGCCAAATTTTTTACGTGAATTTGTAAAGCTTGCCGCATTTAAGGTGATATATCCATTAACCTACAAGCTTTTTTGCATAAGAAAGCAGCAAGGTGAGCTTACGCTTTTTTGCGAGGTAAGGCATGATTTTCTCACAGATTCTTTCAGTCCGATTTACAGCGAGCTTAATCGCAGAGGAAAGCCGACTAGGGTTTTCTATATTCACAACAACAGCGGCGGCTTGTCGTATCTTGCGAGGTATTTAAAGCTTTGCGCGATTTTACCGACTGCGGGGACTGTGATGATTGACGACACCTGCAATCTGTTCGGAGCGTTTAGGCTGAGAAAGGGTTCAAGGCTTATTCAGACGTGGCATTCATGCGGAGCGTTTAAAAAGTGGGGCTATTCAATCGCTTCGCTTAGCTTCGGGCAGGAGCCGAAACAGCTTGACCGTTATCCTGCGCATATCAACTATTCGCTTGTGACGGTAAGCTCCGATGAATGTATTCACTGCTTCAACGAGGCTTTTGGCTTTGACAAAACGGGCAAAGACTGTGTGAAGGCTATCGGAGTTGCAAGGAGCGACTGGTTTTTTGACAAGCAAAATATTTCAGGCTCATACAAGCGGCTTTACGAGGCTTGTCCTGCCGCAGAGGGCAAAAAGGTTATTCTCTATGCGCCCACCTACAGAGGTGACGCAGACAATGCGAAGGCTCCGGAAATGTTTGACATAGCTTCGCTCATGGAAAGGCTTGACGGGTATGTGCTTTTAATAAAGCAGCATGGCTTTGTAAGAGAGAGGACAAGGATTGATGAAAGCTGTATGGATTTTGCGTTTGACGTGAGCGGCAAGCTGACGATTGAGGAGCTTATATGTGTAAGCGATGTCTGCATAACCGACTATTCGTCGCTGATTTTTGAATATTCGCTTTTTGAGCGTCCGATGGTGTTTTATGCCTGCGACCTTGATGAATTTTACGACTACAGAGGCTTTTTTTACGACTATGACGAGAGCTTTCTGCCGGGCGAAATTGCTTTGACGCAAAAGGAGCTTTTCGATGCGGTTCAGAGAGCGGTTGACTTAAGCTTTGACCAGGACAGGATAAGAAGCTTCAGGGACAGGTTTATGGGAGCTTGTGATGGAAATTCGACAAAGAGAATTGTGGAGTATATATTAGATAAAAAATAGAAACGGAAGTGGTTGTATGGCAAAGTATCTTATCAGAGGTGGAAAAACTCCTACCGAAAAATTTAAAATAGATAATTATGTGAACACCAATTTGATGGGGTCAAATTCTGGTAACTATATGTATCTTTACGGCATTATTCGCACTCTTACCACCGATGAAAACGTAACCTTTGAAAGCACTAGATACAGGTATGATTTTGACGATGCTGAGATAGATCGTATAAATAATGAATGTGACGGATTTATCATTCCTCTTGCAGATGCGTTTCGCGAAAATTTTATGGCGGAGCTTGTTGGAATTACGAAACTTGTAAATAAATTAAAAATACCTAGCTATGTAATAGGAGTCGGTGTAAAAGCAGGAGCAGAGGAAAAGCTTGCAAATAAAAGCTTTGGATTTGAAAAAAAAGTACAGAGCTTTGTAAAAGCTGTGCTTAAAAATTCAAATAATATAGGCGTAAGAGGCGAAACCACTGGTGAGTTTCTTGAATATCTGGGCTTTAAGGAGGGGCAGGATTTTAAAGTAATAGGCTGTCCTTCGATGTATACCTTTGGAAATAATCTTAAAATAAGAGATACACAAAAAACCGCAGACAGCAATGTCGCTTATAATCTCACATACTACTCAAAGCCTGAAACTATTGATTTTATGGATACAGCAACAGCTCAGTTCACCAGTCCTATTTTTGTTCCGCAGATGCTTGCAGAGCTTAAAACTCTTTACTGGGGAATTGATTATAAAAACGCTGCTAAAAATAACGACAAGCAGAATTATCCCTGCAACATAAAAAGCCCGGTATATGCTCAGGACAGGGTGCGCTTTTTTGTGAACGTAAACGAATGGATTGATTTTATGAAAACCCGTGATTTGGTTTTCGGAACAAGACTGCATGGAAATATTCCTGCGGTAATTGCAGGAACACCGTCTATTTTGATAACCAAGGATATAAGGATGCGTGAGCTAGCTAGATTTCATGGGCTTACATGGATCGATGAATCAAAGCTTTATGAGTTTAAGGATATTTGGGAGCTTATTGACAGCATGAATTTTCACAGTCCTGAAAGCAAGCAGCGGGAAAATTTTGAGAATTATCTTGATTTTTTACATTCAAACGGGTTCAAGACTATATATGACGAAAACAAAGATCGTGCAGACGCTCCGCTTGACGATATGATAAGGGAAAATGACGTACACAACGAGTTCAAATCGGCTGCGCTTTGTTCAAAACGAGAAATTTCAAAACGCATGAACAATTCTATAAAATTTGTAAAAGAACAGCGTGAGGCACTAAAAGATAAAAATAAAAATCTAAAAGATGAAAATAAGAAGCTAAAGAATGAGGTTTGCGAACTTAAAAAGATGACGGAGGAAGTAGAATTTCTTGAGAAAACTAAAGCTGAGCTTCAGGAAAGCAACAAACGGGTAAAGTATCTTGAAAATATACTCAACAGCAGGTGTGTAAGATACTCTTTATCTCTTAGGAATATATTTGTCGGAAAGGATAAGAAAATAGAGCTTTAAAGGAAAGGAATTAAGGAATGATATACGGAGCGATGCTTGCGGGCGGGAGCGGAACTAGAGTTAAAAGCTCGAACGTGCCTAAGCAGTTTATAGAGATAGGCGGTGTGCCGATTATTGTTCATACGCTGGTGAATATGCTTAAGGTTCAGCGCTTTGACAGGATTTATATTGCTTCAAGAGAGGACTATATCGACTATCTCAGGGAGCAGGTGCGCATTAACGTTTCCGATACTCACAGAGTGAGGATAATTGCAGGCGGCAGGGAGAGAATGGATTCTATTCATAACGTCACAGCGGCGATTGAAAAGGATTTTGGAATAGGCGACGACGACGTTATCGTTATTCACGATGCGGTTAGACCGTTTGTCACAGAGAAAATTCTTAACGATTCGATTGACGCCGCCGCAAGATACGGCGCCTGCGTCTGCGGACTTCCCTGCGCCGATACTATACTTCATTCAAAAAAGGGCGATGTGGTGGACGATATTCCCGCAAGAAGCGAGCTTTACAGCGGACAGGCTCCCGATAGCTTCAGACTTAAGAAATTTATTGAGATGCAGAAAAATCTGACTGATGAGCAGAGGGCGAAAATCACTGGCACATCACAGATTTGCACGATGAATAATCAGCCGATACACATTATCGAGGGTGATGCGCTGAATTTTAAAATAACAACCGACAGCGACCTTTTGATGGTTAAGACGCTGATGGAGAAAAGGTGAGAGGAGCAGATTGATGAAAGGTTTAGTTAAAATTCCCGAAAAAATGAATGCGCTGGTGCTTCACGGCGTCGGCGATCTGAGATATGAACAGGTTGAAGTTCCTAAGCTTGAAGAGGGTACGGTGCTTTTGAAAATAAAGGCTTGCGGAATTTGTTCGAGCGATATTCCCAGAATTTTTGTAAACGGAACATATCATTTTCCGACAATTCCGGGACATGAGTTTTCAGGAGAAATTGTCGCAGTCGGCGATGGCGTTGACGAGAGCCTGCTTGGAAAGCGCAGCTGCGTTTTCCCGATGCTGCCGTGCAGAAGTTGCCGTGCCTGCAAAATTGAGGAATGGGCGCAGTGTTCAGGCTACAGCTATTTTGGTTCTCGCTGTGACGGAGCCTTCGCTGAGTATCTGGTAGTCCCGACATGGAATTTAGTCCCGTTTTCAGATACGCTTTCGTTTGAGGAAGCGGCTTTGTGCGAGCCTGCGGCGGTGTCGCTTCATGCGGTAAATATAGCAGACCTTAAAGAGGGCGACAACGTGGCGGTAATTGGCACGGGAACCATAGCCTTTCTTATCGGCACGTTCGCAAAGAGCAAAATCGGCGGCGGCAAGGTGGTTGTTGTCGGCAGGAGTGAGAACAAGCTTGAATATGCGAGAGGCTTAGGCTTTGAAACGGTAAACACTAGCGAAACGGAGGCAGCCGACGGACTTAAAGCTCTGGGAATTGACGGAGCGGACAAGGTGTTTGAAGCGGTCGGACAAAACGAAGCAATTTCAAATGCGATAAAGGCTGCTGCGGCGCTTGGCACAGTGGTGCTTGTGGGAAATCCGGAGAACGATCTGAAGCTTGAAAAGAATGTATACTGGTCGATTTTAAGAAAGCAGCTTAAGGTTTGTGGCTCATGGAATTCAAATTATAACTCTAAGATAAACGACTGGAAGAATGCGATTGAAATATTTGAAAGCGGCAGGCTTAATCTTAAGGGGCTGATAACTCATACCTTTAAGATGGAGGATATGGAAAAGGCTTTTGAAGCTATAAGAGATCCAAAGTGCTTTACGCTTAAGGTTATGTTTACAATGGACTAGAAAAAAGGGTTAGGGAAAGACTTGGTTAATATGGATAGTGTAAATACAATTACAGAAGAGGAAATTGAAGAGAGAGCGGAGAGAAAAAAAGCGATAGAAAAAAAGCTTGAGAACAAAAAGATATTCGGCTTGATAAAAAATATAGAATTTAAGCGAGTGATTATGACTATTTCAGGCGAGCTTGTCAATGCGGATTTGACTAAAAAATACGGTGCGAGGTTTGTAACGCTAGCCAGAAAAAGAATGTTCTATCCTGCGCATTTTGACATGGACGGCAATAAATTCACTCTTTCAATGAATCTGATGTGCTCAAATAACGAGGAGCCGATTCTTACGGGAGATTACAGTCTTGTTTTTTTTGAAAGGTATGAAAACGACCGTCAGGAAATACTCTATACAGGTGAAAATCCGTCTGTAGAAAACGTAAGAAGAGGCGATACGGTTTACAAAATTGAATATGACGAAAAGGGCTTTGTTAAGAAAAAGACTGAGTTGACAAGGGAGTATCCATGCATAATTGATTCAGAGTACAGTGGCTTTTGCAGCGGTGCTAACAGCAATCCTTGGAATTTTAAGATTAAGCATGGAAACAACAATTATTTTTATCTGGAATCACACTGCGATATGGACACGACAGAGTACTTTCTGAAGGTGAACTACAAGCCGCCTGCTCTGCCGCCGACCTTTAAGGAAAAGACAGCTGAATTCTGGAAGAAAAGGCTTGACAATTTAAAGAAAAGGTTTTACGCTTTTAACAGATGGGGCTTTGTTACGCTGTTTAATTTCTTTAAGAAATTTGCAAAGGAAAACGGAAATATTATACTCTTTGCGTCTGGCTCAAGAGCCGAGATAGGCGGCAACGAGGGATTTATCTACAAGCGTATGCTTGAACGGGGTCTGGACAAGGTGTATAAGTTCAGATTCGATTTCAAGGAAAGCATAACCACCTCTCGCTCTACATGGAAGATGATACGTTTTTCCTACTATCTTGCGACGAGTGATGTTATCATAATTGACGACTACTATCCTGAAATTTACAAGGTAGATTATTCGGAGCATACTAAGATTTTGCAGGTGTGGCACGCCTGCGGAGCGTTTAAGTCGCTGGGCTTTGAGCGTCTGGGAAAATTGGGAGCGCCTCCGTTTAACACTAGAGTACACAAGTGCTATACCCATGTGCCGGTAAGCTCATACCATTCGGCTAAGCACCATGCGGAGGGCTTCGCAATTGACGAGAGCAAGTTTTACCCCGTGGGAATACCTAGAACGGACGTGTTTTTTGACGAGGAGTACAAGCGTCAGACAAAAGAGCGTATGTATGAGGAATTTAAGCCGTGCAGGAATGCAAAAACAGTGTATCTGTACGCTCCGACATTTAGAGGAAACAATGCAAAGGACGCAAGCTTTCCGTTTGATAAGATTAACCTTGACAGAATGGGAGAATTTCTTGAAAAGACCGATTCGGTTATGATAGTAAAGATGCATCCGTTTGTAAAAAAGCGTATTGAAATTCCAAAGAAATACAAGGACAGAATACTTGACGCCGCAGATTACAGGGAAGTAAACGACATACTTTTTATAATTGACGTGCTGATTACCGACTATTCGTCTATTATATATGAAACCTCGCTGCTTAAAAAGCCGATGCTGTTTTACGCATTTGACCTAAAGCATTATGTTTCCACGAGAGATTTTTATGAGCCGTATGAGGATATTGTGCCAGGAAAGATAGTTACAGATTTTGACGACCTGATGAAAGCTCTCGAGCAAAAGGATTATGATTATCACAAGATGGACGCTTTTATAAAGAAGAACTTTACCTACCTTGACGGCAAGGCGACTGACAGAGTTATAGATCAGCTCATTATCGGCATAGAGCCTAAGGACTGATCATAGAAAGGATTTGAAAAATGGACAAGGGAATGATTTCAGTTTCGATGATGTGCGTAAGGATTGACCTTACGATGGATTATCTGAAAGCCTTTGAGAGAAACAATGTGGAGCTGCTGCATATAGACGTAATGGACGGTGCCTTTGTGCCTAATATCACTATCGGAGTTGACTATGTAAAGCAGCTTAGAGAGATTACAAAGCAGACCTTTGATTTTCACTTTATGGTTGAAGAGCCTGAGGAGAAGATGAAGTGGTTTGATATAAGAGAGGGCGACTGGGTTTCAGTACACTGGGAGGCTACAAAGCATATCGACAAGTGTATGCAGTACATCAAGAGCCTTGGCGCAAAGCCTTGCATAGCCCTTAATCCTGGTACGCCGATAAGCGTGCTTGAGGAAATGTACGGCTATCTTGACGGCGTGCTGCTGCTGAGCGTAAATCCCGGCTTTGCAGGGCAGAAGCTTATCCCATCTGTAGTCGACAAGGTAAGGCGCATGAGCGAACATCTTAAGGCTATCGGCAGAGAGGATATTACCATCATAGCCGACGGCAATATGTCTAACGAAAACGCAAAGCTTATGTACGATGCGGGTGCGAGAATTTTTGTTGCGGGTACGTCAAGCATTGTAAAGGACACTATCGAGGGCGTGGACGAAAGAATTGCCGCTAAACGCAAGAGTATAGGCTACTGAAAACTGAGCGGAAAAATCCGCTCTTTTTTTAAAAAATAAATTGCTTGTTTTAGCACGTGTAAAATTGCAGGATTAAAGCTGTAATTATTCATCAAAGCCTAACATATTTCTGGAAAACAGGCTACTTTGACGGAAAATATGAATAATCTTGCGTTTTGTGATTCATTTATTCATTGTAATTTAAATTATAAAGGTGTTGACAAAATCAAAAATATGAGGTATAATAAAATGTATAGGAAATCTGAGGGCGCAAAAAAGGCAGTCTTTAGATTTTAATAGGCAAAATATTTATCTGAAAGGAGTAATAAAACTATGGCAAGCTTGACTAAGAACCCAAACGTAAACGCATGGGTTGATGAAATGATAGCTCTCACAAAGCCTGAAAAGGTTGTGTGGATTGACGGAAGCGAGGAGCAGCTGAAAGCTTTAAGAGACGAGGCTGTTTCAACAGGAGAAATGATAGAGATGAATCAGGATGAATATCCTGGCTGTCTGTATCACAGAACACTTCCTAACGATGTAGCGCGCGTAGAGGACAGAACCTTTATCTGCTCAGAGAAGGAGGAGGACGCTGGTCCTACAAACAACTGGATGGCACCTGACGAGATGAAGGCTCTGCTTAATCCGATGTATGACGGAGTTATGAAGGGCAGAACAATGTACGTTATTCCCTATTCGATGGGACCTATCGGCTCACCGCTCGCAAAGGTGGGAGTTGAAATTACTGATTCAATCTATGTTGTTCTGAACATGGACATCATGACGAGAATGGGCGAAAAGGCATTTGAGAATTTGGGAGATACAAGTGACGACTTTGTAAGAGGACTTCACTCTAAGGCGGACGTTGACCCCGACAAGAGATATATCGTTCACTTCCCTGAGGAAAACACCATCTGCTCAATCAATTCGGCTTACGGTGGAAATGTTCTGCTCGGCAAAAAGTGCTTTGCGCTCAGAATTGCGTCATTCCAGGGCAAGAACGAGGGTTGGATGGCAGAGCATATGCTCATTCTGGGAGTTGAGAAGCCTGACGGCGACGTCAAGTATATCACAGCCGCATTCCCGTCAGCCTGCGGAAAGACAAACCTTGCAATGCTTATTCCTCCGAAATTCTATACCGAAAAGGGCTATAAGGTTTGGACGGTAGGCGATGATATTGCGTGGATGAAGCAGGGCGAGGACGGCAAGCTCTATGCAATAAATCCTGAGAACGGATTTTTCGGAGTTGCCCCCGGAACAAACGCTAAGTCTAATTACAATGCGCTTGCTTCTACTAAGAAGAACGCTATCTTTACAAACGTAGCTATCAACAACGACACCATGACTCCGTGGTGGGAGGGACTTGACAAGAATCCTCCTGTAAACGCTACCGAGTGGAAGGGTGAAAAGGTAAACGGACCTGAGTATATTGCGCAGGGAAACAAGCTTGCTCATCCGAACAGCCGCTTTACCGCACCTGCCGAGAACTGCCCCTGCATTTCTCCTGAATTTAATAATCCGCAGGGTGTGCCGATTTCAGCTATTATCTTCGGCGGCAGACGCGCAAAGACCACTCCGCTGGTTTATCAGGCGTTTGACTGGAATCACGGAACCTATATCGGCTCTGCCGTTTCGTCAGAAACTACAGCCGCCGCAACAGGAGCGGTTGGAGTGCTTCGTCACGACCCGATGGCTATGAAGCCGTTTATCGGATATAACGTAGGCGACTACTGGGCTCACTGGATTGAGATGGGTGAAAAGCTGGGCGAAAACGCACCTAAGATTTTCAATGTAAACTGGTTCAAGAAAGACGACGACGGCAACTTTATGTGGCCAGGCTTCGGCGACAACATGAGAGTTCTTGACTGGATTATCAAGAGATGCGAGGGTACTGTAGACGCAGTTGAAACTCCTATCGGATATGTTCCTAAGCCTGAAGATATAAATGTCGAGGGCATAGAGGACGAGCTGCCTGCTGGCGGTATGGAAGCGCTTCTTGCAGTTGACAAGGATCTCTGGGTTGAAGAGGTTAAGGAAATGAAGAGATACTATGCTGAGGATATTGCCGCTAAGGGCGGAAAGATTCCTGACGCACTCTATGAAGAGCTTGACAAGCTTGAAAAGAGAGTAAACGCATAAGTTAGCGAATAAAACGGTAAAAAATGATATGCACCTCAAAGGCTAGATGCTTACGAGGTGCATTTTTTTGACAAAAAACTTTCGCATTTTTAAGGCAAGAGAATATGTAAGAAAATAGTGACAGCAAACACTTGCAAAATATTAAGTCTTGCGATATAATAAAAGTGAAGAAGAAAATTTTACACTTTTTAGTCGAATTCGCGGAGGTGGAGTATGGCACAGGATAATTGTCAAAAAATAAAGCTGCTTAAGCTTGTTGAAATGCTGCGGCAGGAAACGGACGAAACGCACCCTATGACGACAATGGTAATTGTGGACAGGCTTAATAAGATGGGTATTTCCTGCGAAAGGAGAACGCTCTCAAAGGATATTGCGCTTTTGAATGAGCAGGGCTTTGAGGTTATGATTTGCCGAGTTGGCAAAGAAAAGGGTTATTATGTTGCGGACAGAAGCTTTTCTTTGCCTGAGCTTAAGATTTTGATTGACGCTGTGCAGGCGGCAAGCTTTATCACCGAAAAGAAATCACAGGAGCTGATAAGCAGGATAGTAAATCTGGGCGGCAGTCACAGTGCTGAGCTTTTAAAAAGAAATATGGTGTGCTTTAATACCCGAAAGCACAGCAACGAGAGCATTTATTACAATGTAGATGCGTTAGAGGACGCTTTGCAGCATAAGAAGAAGGTTAGTTTTAGATATTTTGATATTGGCATAAATAAAGAAAAGATATATCGCAAAGATAAGCAACACTATAATGTTGAACCTGTAGCGCTTGTGTTTAATGAGGATAATTATTATCTTGTTGCGTACAGCGCAAAGTATGATGGTACTGCAAATTATCGTGTAGACCGCATGGACAGCGTTGAGGTTCTGGAGGAGCGTGTGTCAGAAAGAGCACTGGGTTTTAAAGGTGATATTGCTCAATACACCGAGCAGGCTTTTAAAATGTACGGCGGTTCCTTAGAGACTGTTGTGCTGGAGTTTGACTATAGACTTATAGGCGCAGTTTATGATCGCTTTGGTGAAAGCACGGATATGATAGCCTTCAATGACAAGGCTGTAGCGACTGTCAATGTGCAGCTTTCACCTACCTTCTGGGGTTGGCTTTTCCAATTTGGCAGTCAGATGAGGATTATTTCACCAACGTCTGTGATTGAGGAATATAACAAGAAATTAGAAATGCTTAAGAACGAATGAGATGAAGAAACATGGAAAATCTATTTGAAATAGTCGGCGATAAATTTTTCAAGCCGCTGACTGACAACGACAGAAAAAGGCTGAAAAATCTGCTCGGCACGGAATTTAAAGCGGTTGTGGAATATATGCTTGAACACAACTGCAAGCTTGAGCAGGAGGCTTTGGATATTTGAAAACAAAAAATCAAAGTGGGAGTAAGCTTCCTTGCTCCCACTGATTTAATCTTTTATGGCTTTGAATATATTAGAAGTGTGTTCCTTTTATTACAGACAAAATATTCGCTTCATGAAAATTGTCAGTCCTAGTTAATACGCTGTATTTTTTAAATAAATTCAGCTTCAATTATCTCGTCCTTATTTTTTGCATCGCTCTTTTTTGGATCCGCAAGCTTCATCTCAAACCAGAAGGTCGAGCCATTGCCCTCCTCGGACATGACGCCGTAAGCAAACTCGTGCTTCTTTAAAATCTCCTGACAAATCGAAAGCCCCAAGCCTGTGCCTACAGTTTCACGCTTAACCTTGCCGCCTCTGTAGTAGCGGTCGAAAACCTCAGAGAGCTTGTCCTTTGCAATGCCTCTGCCGTTGTCTGTAACCTCAATCCTTACCGCCTGCGGCTTGTTAATCTGCTTGATTCTGATAACCTTGTCGTCGCCGCTGTAGTTTATGGCGTTGTTGATGAAGTTGTAAAGCACCTGTGCCATTTTGTCGTAGTCGGCATTGACATACCGCTCCTCATCGGGAACAAATTTAATATCGTAGCCCTGCTCCTCAATCAGCAGCGTGTAGCGCATAAGCACATCGTCAATCTGCTCGTGGATAGAATAATCGGTTTTCTTAAGTTCCTCGTTCGCACTTTCAAGCTTTGAAAGCTCAAGTATCGAATTTACAAGGTTAGAAAGCCTGTCCGCTTCGTCAATTATAATCTGACAGTGCTTCTGACGCTTCTCAGGATTATCTCCCGACAAATCCCTTATCATCTCAGCGTATGCCTTAACCATCGTAAGCGGCGTGCGCAGATCGTGGGAAATATTTGCTATCAGATCTTTTTTGAGATCCGTAACCTTCTTTACCTCGTTTCTCGCATCGTCAAGCACAACAGCAAGCTCGGTAATTTCACGGTAGCCGCTTGCCTTAAACTCTACCTCGTAATCTCCCTCTCCGAACTTTTTCGCCGTTTCTGTAAGCTTTTCAATCGGACGTGAAATACGTGAGGAAATAAGCACCGTTATAATAAACGCAAGCTCAAAGAGAATCACCGTGATATAAATAAGCTGTCCTCTTATAATACTTACCGTTGAATCTATAGGGTCTATAGGTGCTTCAATATAGAGATAATATGCAGAACCGCCGCTTTCAAATTTGGTGCAGTAGAATATCTCATCTCTGTCAAACTCATCGCTCTGAATTATCCTGGTGATATAGCTACTCTCCTCATCGTCAAGCATCTGACGAAATTTGTACATCGTTTTTCCGAAATTGTTTCCCTTGTCGTTGTCAAAAAACGAGAAGTTACCCATACTGTTTTCCGATACTATATCGTTTCCGTCCTCATCGGTAATCAGAATGTACATATTGTTGTTAAAAGCCACATCTCTCGCATAGCCGCCTATGTCGTCGCTGCTGTAATTTTCTATAAGCGAATCTGCTTGATTGATGACCTCTTTGATTTTAGCGGAGCGGTAATAGTTAGGCAGAAAGAAGTACTGAAACAGCCACAGAATTATAACTATGCTTATCGCAAATGCCATGAACGAAAGCCAGACATAGGTTTTAAGCGTCATTCTTTGGAAAAGCTTTTTGAGCCTGTGCTTTCTTTCGCGGTGCTTTTTCTTTGGCGGAATTAGGATATTCTTATCAAAAACTACATCCTCGCCTGAAATAGCCTCCTCAAGCTCACGCTGTGCCTCACTCTCGTCAGATTCCTGCCATGCAGGAGTGTTCACCGCAGCTGCGCCGCCCGCTCCGTTTAAGCCTGAACCAACGGCAGCTGAATCAGCTGAGCCTGCTGCAGTTAAATCAGCCGCACTGCTTCCTGTCGCACCGCCGTTTGAATTTGCCGCACCGCTGCTCAAATCAGCCGAGTTATCGGACTTATGAAATCTTTTCAAACTTGTAGCCCATTCCTCTCAGCGTTACTATAAGATTGCGGTAAGGTCCAAGACTGTTTCTGAGCATCTTGATATGAGTATCGACAGTTCTGTCATCGCCGTAAAAGTCAAAGCCCCATACTTCCTCAAGAAGCTTCTCTCTTGAAAGGGCAATGTTCATGTTTCTGACGAGATAGAACAGCAGGTCGTACTCTTTTGGCGTCATCTGAACCTTTTCGCCGTCAATCGTTATCTCTCTGGCCGTGAAGTTAATTACCAGACCCTTGTAGGTGATAACATCTTCAAGCTTTCTTGCGGATTTTGCGCGGTTAAGCACCGCATTGATTCTTGCCATAAGCTCCTTAGGTGAAAACGGCTTTACTACATAATCGTCAACACCCATTTCAAATCCAAAAAGCTTGTCGTACTCTTCTCCTCTTGCTGAAAGCATGATGGTGGGAATGTCCTTGATTTTCTTAATCTCCTTGCAGGCGGAATAGCCGTCAAGACGCGGCATCATTATGTCCATAACAATGATGTCAAAGTCGTTTTTGCGCACGCACTCCACCGCTTCCATTCCATCAGCGGCTTCAGTCACCTGAAAGTCGTTAAATTCCGCATACTCACGGATTATATCACGAATACGCTCCTCATCGTCAACTACTAAAATTTTCGGCATAACAATTACCTCCGTCTACTTCATTTGTTTTTATTTCAGTAAAACAGCAAAGTGATTTACTGTTAGTTATAATTGTAACATTAAATTATGTACTTTCTGTGAAAATACAAAAAAATTATAGAAATATCTATGCGTAAATTTAACAAAATTCCGCAAAATAACGCTTTTGTTGCTAAAAAAAGCCGACAAGTCTTTTGAAAGCTGTCGGCGTTTTTCTTTTTAAAAGGTTAGTTGCTGCTTTACTCCACTCCAGTCTGGTCGCTGTAAGAATAGCCTTTAAGCGGCGAGGAAATTTTTGATTCGGTATTGGTTTGAATGCTGCGCTCTACTTTTAGCTCTTTATTTTCGATTGTCGCCGTGCTTAATACATAGTTTCCCATAACGGTGCTTTCTATGTAAAGTATTTCATCTTCAATTCCAAGCGTCGCTCTCCACGAGCTGAAGCTTCCAAGCTCCACCGCTTCGCTTTGCTGCTCATTGGAGGTGTAGACGTAAACCGTCCTGTCAGCCTCGCAGGTTCCCATTTCCGCCAGAAGCTCGCTTATTCCATCGCCGTTAATATCCGCAATGTAGTATCTGCAAAGCTCTTCGTCAAATGCGCTTTCTTCTTCGCTGATAAGCTGCTCACGCTCTTTAATTATCTCAAGATACACCGACCTGCTCTCAGTTTGAAGCTTCTGCTCAGCTGATTCAAACTGCGTCGAGCTGTCGGAAATACTACTTTCTTCATCGTTTTGCTCGTCAGCTTCAGAATCGCTTTCGCTCTCGTCCTCTGTCTGCGTACTGCTGTCAAGCTCTGAGCTTGAAGAATCCTCCTGAGAATCAACGGATGAGCTTTCAGTGTCGCCGTCAGCGTCGTCTGACGAATCCGGCGAGCCGCTTTCCTGCGAATTCTCCGCAGGTTCATCACTCGAATTTTCCCCCGCTTCTGAATCTAAAGAATCCGAATCACTCTCTGATAAAGCCGCATCAGATGAAGCTGAAGAAGCGTCCGTGCTTTCCGAAGTATTGAAGTTCGTACATGAAGCTGCGAAAATCGCCGCTGAACATATCATTGCCGAAAGAACGGCATTTTTTAAACCGTTTTTACTTAATAACATATGGCAAAGCCTCCTTTACCTTTGTTAAGCATCAGTATCTGTATTTCTGTTTTTTATAAGCTTCTGCGTCTGCTTTGAATGTCTTTTCTCCACAATGTGCTGTGCAAAATCAATCAGCTTTTTGCGAATCGGCATAAATACATAGTAAAACTCGCCAACATAGGTGACAACCTCTCCGTTAAAGCCTTTCTTGAATTTGTAAACGCCGTGGTTAGGATGGGTTTCGTCCTTGTAAAAGGGTATGCCCATAAAGTCGTAAATAAAATTATTGTCCTCAAGTGCCCAGTTTATCATCGTCCACTGCATGAGGTAGTTCGGGTAGGTATTTCTGTGGTGGTTTGAGGATGCTCCGTACACATAGCAGGTTTTTCCAGCATAGCGTGTAGTTACCGCTCCTGAAACAGGTATCGGTTCTTCGCCCTCCTGCTCTAAGTAGCAGACAAACAACCTGCAATGCTCCTCGCCTAAAGCGTCAAGCATTTTAGCGAAGTACTCCTTTGAGCGAATCGAAAATCCGTCTCGTATTCCCGTAGCCTCCATCATCGGATAAAAGTCGTCAAGAGCCTCCTTGCCGCACGCTTTGCAGACAACTCCCTTGCGCGAAGCCTTGCGTATGCGGTTTCTCCAGTCCGATTTGAACGTCATCATAACCTCGTCAGGAGCTTTGCCCTCTATGTTTCTGAGCATATAGTTGTTTCTTGCCTGTATAGTCGAAAGCTCAGGCGCATCGTCAATATGGGTAAAGCCCATAGAGCGGTACATCTCGGTAAGCTCGGTGTCCTTTTCCTCAAAGCAGGGATCCCACATAAACTGGTATGCCTTGTGCTTTTTCGCCAAAGCCTTTATTCCCTCGAACAAGTCCTCTACAATCTCCCCGTCAGACCAGTCACAGCAGGGACCGTGCGGAGCGTAGAGAAATGTGCAGCCGAAAATCGGTATGCGCTTTATAATGCAAAGGCAGGTGCCTCTGATTTTGCCGTCTGCGTCACGGGAAATAACTGCGTCCCAGCCCCAGTTGTCCTTTACCTTCGGCCAATTAAGCGACTGCATAAAGTTGCCATAGCGGCAGCTTTTGGCAAATTCCTCATATTCGGCAAGCGTTTTTTTATCCGTCTTGTTTATAATCTCCATTTATTTAAACCTCTTAGCTTTTACTCAGCCATTTTTTTAAAGCTTATTTTCAAGCGTTAAGTCTGAATTTTGATTGTGAAAATCATCCTTTAGACGCTTATTAATATATTATAGCACAAGTAAAGAAAAAAATCAACAGCTTTTTTATGAATACTTTTAGTGAAAAAAGAAAGAATTTTTGTGCAATATGCCATAAAAATGCGAAGCCCGCCTCTGGCTTTCACACCTTTGGCGGACTTCACGCTATAATTTATAAGTGGGATGGGCTTATTCCTCTTCGTCCTGAAGCGCATCAACTCCCTGCGCTCCTGTACGAACCTTGATAACATTTTCAACGTCATAGATGAACAGCTTGCCGTCACCGATGTTTCCGGTGTAAAGTGCTTTTCTTGCAGCCTTAACTACTGTGTTTACCGGAACAAGGCTTACTACAACCTCAGCTTTAACCTTAGGATGCAGCCTTGGCACAAGCTTAGCGGCTCTGTAGTAGTTGCTCTGACCCTTTTGGATACCGCAGCCCTGTACATTTGTAACCGTCACACCTGTAACCTTGATGCTTTCCATAGCGGCGATAAAGTCGCCAAGACGCTCTTCTCTGAATACCGCAACAATCTTTGTGAGCTTGTCGGGATTATCCTTGTCAAACGAGTAGTCCTTAACGGGAACAGCAGTTTCAATATCCTCAACGCCGTCAATTTCGCCATCGTCATATTCAACTGTTTCATTTGCAAAAGCAAATCCTGAATAAGCAGACGGAAGTCCATGCTCGCAAATATCCAGACCCTTGATTTCCTCTTCCTTGCTTGCTCTCAGACCGATAGTCTTTTTGATGATGAAGAAAGCAAGCGACATTGTGACTGCCGTCCATGCGAGTATGCAAGCTATACCAACGAGCTGATACGCAAGAAGTCCTGCGCCTCCGCCGTAGAACAAGCCTGAAAGGCTGTCGTTTCCAGGAGCAGATTTTGTGGCGAACAGACCTACTGCGATACCGCCCCAGAGTCCGTTAAAGCCGTGAACTGCAACCGCACCTACAGGGTCGTCAACGTGAAGCTTGTTGTCTACAAACCATACGCCGAATACTACAAGAACTCCTGCTACCGCTCCGATTATCGCAGCACCTAAAGCGTCTACAACATCACAGGGTGCGGTGATAGCTACAAGTCCTGCCAGAGAAGCGTTTAAGCACATTGAAACGTCAGGCTTGCCGTATTTAATCCATGTGAAAATCATGCACACTACTGTTGCGATTGCAGGAGCGATTGTCGTCGTCGTAAGAATACTTGCGAGCTGATCTGCGCTTCCTGCTGCAGCTCCGTTAAATCCGTACCAGCCAAACCAGAGAATGAAAACTCCGAGTGCGCCTAATGTAATAGAGTGACCAGGGAATGCGTTTACCTGAGTAACCTTGCCGTCCTTATCCTTCTTGTATTTTCCAAGACGAGGTCCTAGAATTGCCGCACCGATAAGTGCTGAAAGTCCGCCGACCATGTGGATAAGGGTAGAACCTGCAAAGTCGTGGTAATATGTTCCGAAGCGTTCAACTGTCAGCCAGCCGCCGCCCCAAGCCCAGTGAGCTTCAATCGGGTAAACAACTGCCGAGATGATTGCCGAGTAAACACAGTAGGACAAGAACTTTGTTCTTTCCGCCATAGCTCCTGAAACGATTGTCGCTGTGGTTGCGCAGAATACGAGGTTAAAGAAGAAAGCGAACCAGTCTGAGCTTGAATAGTCGGTCAGAAGAATCAAAGTAGGAGTTCCGACAAGTCCGCCAAGCGCATCATCGCCGTAGATAAGTCCGAAGCCCAACGGAATGAACACAGCCGTGCCTATGCAGAAGTCCATCAGGTTTTTCATTATGATGTTTCCTGCGTTTTTAGCTCTTGTGAAGCCTGTTTCAACCATTGCAAAGCCGCACTGCATGAAGAATACCAGAGCAGCTCCGACCAGATACCATATGCTGTGAGAACCCATCACGGTATCAAAAACATCAGTTACTGTCATGTCAGTCATAAAATCAAATCCTTCCTAAAAAAGCAAAGAGTGCGCCCGACAACTTTTAACGTCAAGCGCACTACCTTGTGCCATATTATTTTTCCTTTTATCTTTTCCCTTTTTGCAAAAATCAGATTGATGCGCTGAACATCAGCTTTTCATATGTAGGATACGGCCAGTACTTTTCGCCGCAGAGAGCCTCCATCTGATCCGCAGGCGCTCTTAATTCGCCCATCTTGACAAGCACTACATCGTGGTAATATCTTGCCGCTTCCTCAACATCGGTAATATCCGAAGCCGCAGCGTCCGCTTCCTCAAGCTCGCCTAAAGCCTTGTAGGCGGCAGTCGAAAGAGATGAAAGCTTAGAAATAAGCTCCTTTTCAACCGTAACGTCCGCACCTAAAGACGAGGCTGTAGCCGCTGTTTCGCCAAGCTCCTTGATATAGGTCATCACTGCCGGCAGAATGTCCTTCTTAGCCATGTCAACCATTGTCAGAGCCTCGATATTTATAGTCTTGCAGTACTCCTCAAGCAGAATTTCCACACGGGATTCAAGCTCTACCTTTGTGTAAACTCCATGCTTTGAAAGCACCTCAACGTTCTTGTCAGCAAGGTAAACAGGAACTGCGTCGGGAGTAGCCTTAAGATTGAGCAGTCCTCTTCTTTCAGCCTCCTCTGGCCACTCCTCTGAATAGCCGTTTCCGTTGAAGATGATGTCCTTGTTTTCAGAAATTGTTCTCTTGATAAGATCATCAAGCGCACCCTGGAAATCGTCCGACTTTGAAAGCTCGTCATAGAACTCGTCAAGAACCTCTGCAACTATAGTATTAAGTATTGTCATAGGTCCTGCGCACGAAAGCTTTGAGCCAGGCATTCTGAACTCAAACTTGTTTCCTGTGAAAGCAAACGGCGAGGTTCTGTTTCTGTCGGTAGAATCCTTCGGGAACGACGGCAGAACGTCAACGCCAATTTCCATCTGAACCTTGCCCTTGTCCTCATACTTGTGTCCGTCAGCCAAAGCCTCAACTATAGCGTTAAGCTCATCGCCTAAGAAAATTGAGATGATAGCAGGCGGAGCCTCGTTAGCGCCAAGTCTGTGGTCGTTTCCTGCACTTGCAACGCTTGCTCTGAGCAGATCCTGATAGTCGTTTACCGCCTTGATAACCGCAACAAGGAATGTCAGGAACTGTGCGTTTTCAGACGGAGTTTTTCCAGGGTCAAGAAGATTTACGCCTGTGTTTGTCGAAATTGACCAGTTGTTGTGCTTACCTGAACCATTTACTCCAGCGAACGGCTTTTCATGAAGCAGGCATTTGAAGTTGTGACGTCTTGCCGTTCTCTTCATAATTTCCATCATAAGCTGGTTGTGGTCGGTAGCTATATTGGTAGTGTCGAAAATCGGAGCCATTTCGTGCTGTGCAGGCGCAACCTCGTTGTGCTTGGTTTTAGCGCAGATTCCCAGCTTCCAGAGCTGCTCGTCAAGATCCTCCATGTACTCGCTTACTCTCGTTCTGATCATGCCGAAGTAGTGATCCTCAAGCTCCTGTCCTTTAGGAGCAGGCGCACCGAAGAGCGTTCTTCCTGTAAAGATAAGATCCTTTCTCTGTGCGTACATATCGCGGTCTACAAGGAAATACTCCTGCTCAGGTCCTACATTTGCGGTTACTCTCGTAACGTCTGTAGCACCAAACAGCTTTAAGAGCCTTACGGCAGAGGTGCTGAGTGCCTCCATAGAACGCAGAAGCGGCGTTTTCTTGTCAAGAGCCTCTCCTGTGTAGGAGCAGAAAGCGGTAGGGATGCAGAGCGTCTTGCCCTTGATAAAAGCATAGGAGGTCGGATCCCACGCTGTGTAGCCTCTCGCCTCAAATGTAGCTCTGAGTCCGCCAGACGGAAAAGAGGACGCATCAGGCTCGCCCTTTACAAGCTCCTTGCCTGAAAACTCCATGATAACCTTTCCGTCGCCGATAGGTGAAATAAAGCTGTCGTGCTTTTCAGCTGTAACTCCAGTCATTGGCTGGAACCAGTGGGTGTAGTGCGTGCAGCCCTTTTCTACAGCCCAGTCCTTCATAGCCGAAGCTACTACGTTTGCGACCTCAATATCAAGCGGCGTACCCGACTGAATTGTTTTTTTCAGCGATTTGTAAACCGTCTTGGGAAGTCTTTGCTGCATTACACTTTCGTTAAATACGTCCGTGCCGAAAATTTCCAGGATGTTCATTAGTAATTCCTCCTATAAATTATAGATTTAAGCTAGTTAACGACTCAGGCGAAGTCGCCGAGCCTAATAAAAAAGGCGCTGCGGACGTCAAAACCTACGTCCGCAGCACCATTGCTGCTTACAAGAATAAGTATATACCAAAAATCCGCCTTTGTCAAGTGTTTTTTGAAAGATTTTTTATTTTCGTATATTTTAACGAACAAAAGCCGCTTGTGAAAGAAAATTTTGTGCAGTTTGTTTTAAAATCGTTTCAAAAGCAATGCATATCACTGTAAAATTCTGGTGATTTTGACTGCGCAGTTTAAAATATTTCTCAATTTTCAGAATTTGAGTATTGATTTTTCACTTATACAGTAGTATAATAAGCTTAATTAAACACAAAATCCGACCACTAGACAAAGGAGATACATATGTCTGACAAAAACAAGCTTTCGGATCTCACAAAACAGCTTATCGCCGCAAGCGCATCGTGGGTTGTTACCATCGCCGCTATAGGGCTGATAAATCATCGCAACCGAAAGGACAAGCTTAAGAAAAAAATCAATAAAAAGGGTTAATCGATGTCAACTGCGTTTTCCTTGTCCTCTTTGTGCGTGTCACGGGGATCTCTGCCCTTGCCGCCGCTGAACTCAAGCTCCTTTTCAAGCTTTTTAAATGTGCTTGTTGCGGTAAATCCGCTCACAAAGCAAACTGCGCCTGAAACGGCAAGCACTATTCCTACAATGCGCATTATTGCTTCCGTAGTCTTTACGGGAATAACAATCATTACAATTCCCAGAACCACAGTTACTACAGATGTCACCAGCGGAACAATCCAGTTAGGCGAACCCATCCTTTTAATCTTAATCGAATCAAAGATTTTCGGCAAGCCTGCGCACGCCAGATAAAATCCCAGAACAAGCATAACTATCTTTTCGATAAGGCTTGTGTCGATAAGCACATAGATTCCTGCTGCAAGTATTAAAATACTCTCGAGAAGCGAAAGTATTCCCACAGTACGCTCGTCCTTTTCCTTGCTGAATGAAACGAAAAAGCGAATCAAGCCTATTGCAGCTATTACGATAAGTATTACTCCTATCGCAACTCCGACAACCTCAGTGAGAATATGCGGCTCTATTATCAGCGCAATCCCCATAACAAGGCACAGAAGCGAGCCAAGCACATAATTAGATAACATTTCTTTCATTTTAAACGAACCCCCAAAATAAATTGAAAGAATTTTTCACCTTTCTTGCAGCGAATATACTACTATAATTATTATACAACTGTTTTTTAAAAAAATCAATAGCTTTTTTACCAATTTGAAAAATTTTTTGTGCGTCCTTAGGCTTTTAAAATTTTTGCTTTTTATTTTTCTTATATAAACGTTGACAAGCTGCGGTGAATGTGCTATACTTTAATAAAGAGAGCTTTTGCCAAATGCTTTTTGCCTCTTGAAAATGTATTAAATCCGAAAAAGTAATTATAATATTATCAAACTATTTTTTCGGAGGATACACTAAAATGAAAGATAAGGCTTTTGGCGTGCTTCAGAGGGTCGGAAGATCATTTATGCTGCCGATAACGCTGCTTCCTGTCGCAGGACTTCTGCTTGGAATAGGAAGCTCCTTTACAAACGAAACCACCCTTGAAACCTATGGGCTTACAAGCATTATAAAAGAGGGCGGCGTGCTTTACACAATCCTTGACATAATGAGCAAGACGGGCAGCGCAGTTTTTGACAATTTAGCCTTGCTCTTTGCGATGGGCGTTGCAATAGGTATGGCAAAGGCGGAAAAGGCGGTTGCGGCGCTTTCGAGTGCAATATCTTACCTCATTATGAATACCGCAGTCAGCGCGCTTATTACCGCAAAGGGCGGAGCAGAAGCGATGGCGGAAAACTCAACTACGCAGGTGCTGGGAATCACTACTCTGCAAATGGGAGTTTTCGGAGGAATCGTTGTGGGTCTGGGCTGTGCCGCTTTGCATAACAGGTTTTATCAGACTGAGTTGCCGCAAATGCTTTCTTTTTTCGGCGGAACAAGGTTTGTGCCGATAATTTGCTCGCTGGTTTATCTCGTTGTCGGAGTGATGATGTTCTTTGTCTGGCCGATAATTCAAAACGCAATTTCACACTTGGGCGAGCTTGTTCTTAATTCAGGCTACGCAGGAACATGGATTTACGGAATTATCGAGCGTGCGCTGATTCCCTTCGGTTTGCACCATGTTTTCTATATGCCGTTCTGGCAGACGGAGCTGGGCGGCTCTATGATGATTGACGGCAGCTTGGTTTCAGGTGCACAGAACATTTTCTTTGCTGAGCTTGCTTCAAAATCCACTGAGCATTTCAGCGTTTCTGCGACAAGATTTATGTCGGGAAAATTCCCGTTTATGATATTCGGACTTCCTGCCGCCGCATTCGCTATGTACCGTGCCGCAAGGGGCGAAAAGAAAAAGCAGGTCGGCGGACTGCTGCTTTCGGCGGCTCTCACCTCGATGCTTACGGAAATAACCGAGCCGCTTGAGTTCACATTTTTGTTTGTCGCTCCGCTTATGTACGTGGTACACTGCGTTCTGGCAGGACTTTCCTATATGCTCATGCACATCTTTAACGTAGGTGTCGGAATGACATTTTCGGGTGGAATAATAGACCTTACCCTGTTCGGAATATTGCAGGGCAACGACAAGACAAACTGGGTCTGGATTGTTATAGTCGGGCTTTTCTATGCCGTTATCTATTATTTTGTCTTTTACTTTATGATAACGAAGCTCAACCTTAAAACTCCCGGACGTGAGGACGACGACGGAGAATCTAAGCTTTACACACGAGCCGACTACAATTCAAAGACTGCAAAGGATTCAAAGGACACGGTGAGTGCGCTTATACTAAAGGGCTTAGGCGGCAAGGAGAACATTTCAGACCTTGACTGCTGCGCTACACGGCTGAGAGTGACGGTGAACCTGCCGTCAGCTGTAGATGAGAAGCTTCTTAAGCAGAGCGGCGCGGCAGGAGTTATAAAGAAAGGAAACGGTATTCAGGTGATTTACGGCCCGCAGGTTTCGGTTATAAAATCAAAGCTTGATACCTTTATAGAATCAAAGGCTTCCGACAATCTTGAGGAGCTTTTGAGCGAGGATTTTTCCGATATAGCTTCGGACAAGAACACGCTTAAGCCTGACTTAGACAGTGAAAAGACCTTTATTCTCGGCGCACCTGTCAGCGGCAAGGCTATGCCGCTTGAGGAAGTAAAGGACGACGCATTTTCACAGGGCATTTTAGGCGAGGGAGCGGCGATTGAACCTGGCGACGGCAGAATCTATTCACCGTGCGATGGTAAAATTGACGCTATGTTTGACACGCTGCACGCTGTGAATATAATTTCAGATAGCGGATGTGAAATTCTTATCCACATAGGAATTGACACTGTGCATCTGGGCGGAAAATATTTCACTTCGCACGTCGGCAGCGGCGAAACGGTTAAGCGAGGACAGCTTTTAGTAAGCTTTGACATCAAGAAAATTAAAGATGCAGGCTTTGAGGTTACTACTCCGATAGTGGTATGCAACGCTGACGAGTTTGGCTCAGTCAAGGCTCTGCGCTTTGGAAAAATAAAAGCAAATGATGATTTTATTTCTATAGAATAGAAAGGAAGTGCGTATCAATGAAAAAATTCGACTACACCATAACAAACGAGGTTGGTATTCACGCAAGACCAGCAGGTCTGCTCGTCCAGAAGGTTAAGGAGTTTGACAGTACGGTGACGATAGAAAAGGACGGCGCAAGCTGCAAGGCTTCAAAGCTTATCGCACTGATGGGCTTAGGCGTAAAGCAGGGCGACACAGTTACAGTATCGATTGAGGGAAGCGATGAGCAAACAGCGGCAGTCGAGCTTGAGCGCTTCTTTAAGGAAAATCTTTAGCAACAAAAACGGCGGAGCTTTTTGCTTCGCCGCTTATTTTTGTTTGTTTTTATTATTCCTGAATCTGTCAATCAGCAGTCTGATGCTTAGCCCCTGCTTTTTGAGATACTCGTTTGAAACCGCCACGGCAATGAGCAAAATTCCGATGATGAGAAGATACAGCCACCAGCCTATCTGAGCTATCTGCGTGTGCGTCAGATAGAGAATAAGTCCGACAAGCGATGCTGCCGAAATTGCAAACCACCTTAAGCTTTTCAGCGCAAAGGTGATTATCAAAATCACAGCAATTACGCACAGAACTACTATAGTGTTTAAAATCGTTTGGTGAATCAGCACGTCAATAATTAAAAGCAAAAATGCCGCAAGAAATGATACAAATGAAAAATTGTCGGAAATTTTCTTGTCGCTGCGCCAAATTAGCTTTATCAAAAGAGCAAATGCCAGAATGGGGAGAATGTTTATTTTTATCGAGATAAATTCGTTGTCGGTGTGCCAGAACGGACGCAGATAGAAGGAGAGGCAAAGAAATGCCGCAGAGAGCGTCTTAAGCACAGCGTTTGTGCGCTCCTTTGAAGCTTTGTTTACCGCAAGCACAAACAGAACAAAAAGCTCTAAAAATGTCGCAAACGTCATATCTGAAAGAGTAGAGAGCTTTGCTGAAAAAAGCGTTGCAAGCGGTGTTAAAAATGCGCAGATTATCGCCATATCAAGCTTAAGCGGCCGCTCCTTTGAATAGGTAAGCTTATTCCTGTAGAATATTGATGTCGCCGCAAAAAGTATTCCGATAGCTGCAAACGCAAGCAGAAGCGGCAAAATTTCACTCTCGCCGAAATCGCATATGTCAAGAAGTCTGTTTGCGCATATGTAGATAGAAATTGCTCCTAAAGCGGCGGTTATATTTATATCCTGCAAAAGCGCATATACAAACAGTGCCGCCGCAAGAACGCAGACTATTATAATTTCTATAACGCTCTGCACCATTGAAGCGCTTATGCAAAGGGAAATACCTGCCGATACAATGTAGACGTACTTTATGTAGGCGCGGTTTTTTTCGGTAAAAAAATACGAAGCCACAGCTATGAAAAGTAAAAGCACAGCAGCTGCGGCAAAGCACAGCGATTCCTGCTCAAGCGGCAAACAACTAGCTGCAAGGAGCAAGGCGACAGGTGCGGCAATCTGCATAACAAGTCTGTGCGAACCTTGCTCACGCTCCTGCCCGACATATGCCAGATTTACGCTTATCAGCAAAAATCCGAGAGCACCTATGTAGTTGGAATCACAGCCTATAAGGCTTATAAACATTGCCGCAGGAATTGCTATATCTGAAAATGGAGTGCGTATTTTTCTTATGAACACAAAACAGCATGAGAGCGCAAAAAGCGTTGCCAGTGTGACAATTAAATAAAGCTTTCCTGCGGTTAAGAATCTGACTGCTTGACCCAGATGAAATGCGCTGAAAATCAGCATTATCGGGAAAAGACAGCGCATATAGAAAATGCTTGTGCGTGAAGCAGGCTTTTTTTCAAGTACAAAGCTTAAGACAGTCGCCGCCGAAGCAAGAGAAACCAAAAACGGGTAGAAATAAACGTTTGTGAGAGATACGTATGAGCCGCCTATGAGCAGTGTGGCAATTCCTGAAACGCAAAGCATTATAAGCGCAGAAAGTCCAATATCGTTTACTGGAGTGCGAAGCGACAGACTTATCCTGTCGTTTTGTTCGTCCTTAGCCAAACCGAAAAATCTCATGACGAGCAAAAATACCGTCATAATAAGTCCTGCTGTAAATCCAATTACTATTACAGCAGTATCATCAGATGGGTAACGATATAAATTTTCTGAAGCGTTAATGACATTGTCATAGATAAACTGCGAAAGTCTGAAGGAAAATGCGGCGGCGGGAATAAAAATCAGATTTTTAAGCGGCAAATATCCTCTTTTGCCCACTGCACTTATCGTAACCACTATAAGCAGCTCAAGCGCAGTCATAAGCCGAAACAGATCCTCTTCAAATTCAAGCGCACCCATACCGCCGTAAAGCGTCAGCACAAACAAAGCCGCAGGAAAAATCCACATCGACACCTTGCTCATCAAAGCTCTGATTCTGTAAATCAGAGCCGCCGCAAAAAGCGTTGCCGCAAAGAGGCTCATACATTCAATGTCTGTAAGAGATTTTGGCACAAACGAAAGCTCAAGCAAAATCACTCCTGTTAAAATCGGATGAACGTATCTCAGCGACTTGCTTTCAAGCTTTATGCTGTAGTAGATACACTGCGCAAGCCAAAGCAAAGTAAGCGCAAATTCAGCCGCCGTCCAGCCGCCTAAAAAGTCCTGCAAAAGGCAGGGAAGCGCAAGAATGGCATAAAAAGCGCAGAGTATCCGTGTGAAAAGCGTAAACGGCTTGCTGTCCTTTAAGAAATTAAAGTGAGCTGCAAGCACTGCCGCTGAAGCGATATTTAAAAACAGTACAAGCGCATCGTTTTCATCAAAAAGCTGAATACCGAGCATGGTAAGCGTGCAGAGAAGACTGTAGAGGAAAATGTGCAGGAACATTTCCTTTTTGTAAATATACTTTCCCACAGCCGCAAAGAGAGCAATAATCACTGCTCCAAGAGCAAAGAGCGCAAAAGCTCCTTCACCGTCAACTGAAAGCCAGTACCCTAAAAGCTCGAAATAGCCCATCGTTATAAATGCTGTTGTGCCAAAGAAAACAGCCATCAGATAAAAGGTTGTCGATGTGTTTTCAAGCTTTAGCTTTTTGTGAGAAATAAAGCTTAGCGCAAAGAAAATTACCATTGCCGCCGCTATAATTCCCACTCTTCCCCAGTCGCTTATGTAAATCCACATTGCCGTTGAGAAAATTATCCCCGACAAAACTATCATTCCCGCACCGATAAGCAAAAGCGGAAATACAGGCGACTGCTTCTTTTTAGGCTGTGACTGCGGAGTGGGCTTGTATCTGAAATTCGGATTCTGATAGGGATATACAGTCTGTTGCGGCAGACCTTGAGCCGGAGCGCTTTGATTTACATTGTTCCGCAAATTTGCAGCCGTTACATTTACAGGAGTAGTCCTTACAGGCATATTTTGCGGCGAAGCATTCGGTATGCCCTGATTGTACTGCGGATTCGGCGTACTTTGCTGTGAGGGATTGCCCTGAGAGCTTTGAAAATTGGGCGGCGGCGAATAGGTCTGCTTAAATGTGCGCTCAGCAGAGCTGATTCTGCCGCTTCTCAAAAGCTTGTCTAAAAAATCCTCGCTTTTTTTCGCTTTAGACGCATAATAAATTACAAGTGGAATAAGTATAATTGGAAGAACTATCCAGACAAAAGCAAATATATACTGCAAGCAAGCTCACCGCCTATCTTTTTTGATGGTAAATCTATTTTAGCACACTTTCCTAAAAAAAGCAATAGTTTTTAAAATAAATTTTTAAAAAGAAAAGCGCAGCCGATAACGACTGCGCCTTTCTCTGATGTAACTATTTGTATGGAGATAATCCTTTAACGCTTTTCCTTTTTGAGAGAACACTCTTTCTTACTTTTCCATACCAAATCAAAAAGAGCCCACCTCATTGCCTGCCGCAGCTGTAATCCTTGTCCCGAATGTGAAATGCGGTTCGCACCCGAAACAGCGCAGACAAAAGACGAACTCCTTTGTTCCGTTATTTATTTTGTATGGTACAAGTATAGCTCAAAAGACGTGCTTTGTCAACTAAAAAAGTGTGAACATTTTATTTTCATATACTTGCACAAATTCTAGTGTTGAAAAATGGATAAAAGCTGTGAAATTCATAAATTTTTCGCTCTCTGGGAAATGATTTTTGCCATTTCGCCAACATTTTTCATCCCTGAAACCTCGCCCATCCTAAAGCGAAGTCCAAACTCGTCCTCGACTGCTCCTATTAAATTTATATGCTCAATCGAATCCCAGTCCTCAATATCGTCCGCAGTAGTGCTTTCATTCACGCTAATGCTTTCATCGTCAAAGACATCTCTGAACACCGCCGAAAGCCTTTCGTATATCTCACTCATTTTTGTTCTCCTTTCCGTATTTTTATGTGTGTATTCTTATTTTTATAATCCTTTGCTTCAAGCGTCCAGCGTCCTCCGTTTTCATCGGCGCTAAGCTCCTTAAATCCAAGCGTGTCGGGATAAAAGCGTTTAACCATGCCGTTTTTCGCCGTGGGAATATACTCTCCCTCGATAAGCGAAATTCCCTTATCCGCACTCGCTCTGACAAGCTCGTCAAGCATCGCAAGCTCCATATCTCGCTTAAGCACACGACAGCTCATCAGCCAGAGAATAATTTTCAGCGTTTCTCCCTCGATTTTACCAACTATGACGCTGACTACTCCGTTATCTCCGAATTTGTCCTCAAGTCTGCCGTAAAGGGTTATATACTCATCGCTTTTTGCAAAGCCTTCAATCTCACTCTGCGTACATCTCTTTGTCGTAAGGTTAAACTGGTTGCTCTTATTTGTAAGCTGGGTTATACGCTGAAAGTAAAGCTCCTTGAACGGCTCAATTTCAGCCGTCATTTCAAGGCTGTCAAGGTACTCTCCGTAATCGTTCGCCGTTGCTAAAAACTCCGCACGTTTAGCGTTTTTGCGGTACATCTCGTTTCTCTTAAGGTCGTCTGCGCTTATCGTTGTCGGCTCAAAATATCCGCCGCCGCTAAGCTCCTTTATATAGCACTCAGGATTTGAAAGCTCCGCCACGGCCGCTTGAGGGATACTCTGACGCACCCTTTCACGTTCGGCAGGATTATCGTCTGCAAAGCAAATCGCCGTCTCCGTCAAATCAAGCTGCTTGACCGTCTGCAAAAGATTGAGATCCTTTGGTTCCCAGTTTGCTTTGATAAGCGCAAAGTCATCAGGCTTCAGCACTCCGTCAGGGTGGTTAAGTCCCGCAAGCGCATTTTCCTCGTCATTTTTTGAAGCAACAGTAAGCACAACTCCCAACTTCTTTAAGTCGCTCACATACTGCCCAAACTCGTAAAAAGCCTGCGCCTGCGCCGTTTCCTGTCCTATCTCAATTCCCTCCACGCCGTCGTCGCCGACAACTCCGCTCCAAAGCGTATTGTCAAGGTCAAGTGCTAAAAGCTTGCGGTTTTTGCCGTAAGCAGACTTGACGATAAGCGCAAGCTTGTAGGAAAGAAAAGGCACAGCCTCTCTTGCGCACATATACTTGTACAGATACCAATAGCTTCTGTCGTGCCATTTTTCAAGCCCGTACTGCGCCGCTACGTAATTTAAATCGAGAATGTAAAAGCCGCTTCGGTTCTGCGCATATTCGGCAAGAGCAAGGTTCATTTTGTTCACAAAAAAGCCAAGCCCACGACTGTCCCAGCAGTCCATGCTTCCCATAAGAGAGTAAAAGGGCTGCTCAAAGTTGTTCTGAATTACCGCACAGTTAAAGCGCTTAAGCTTTTCCCACAGCGTCTTAAAGCTGTTAAGCCGCTCGTCAAAAGCACTCTGCGCCTGCTCGGCGTCAAGCGTCGGATCGGAGCGATAGCGCAGATTGAGCGTTGAGGTACAGACGTAGATTATATCAGGCTTGAAGGCGTCAAGAGCGTCGTTTGAAAAAACTCCGTCCTCCCAAAACTTAGCATATTCAGACTGATAAAACTGCGGTTCAATGCCGAAATTCAGCAAAAATAACTCCGCCATTGTCACAATATCATCTGTAGTAGAGCCGCCAAGCACGGCAATTTTCACCCTTGTTCGCTCGCTGCCGTCTGACAAAAGCCGCCGCCTAAGGCTCTTGCGCTTTTTGAGCAGAAGCTGAGAATCAAAGGGATATTCAAGCTCCTTCAACACTTTTCCTCTTTTCTGTAATTATTCCTCTGAATCCTCGTCTGACTTAGCTTCGCTCTCTGAATCGCTTTGAGACTCCTCACTCTTTACATCTAAAGGCACGGCACTTTCCTGAATACGGATATTTCCGATTGTGTTAATGTGCGATTCTGTGTGAGCAGCGCTTATCGACACTGCGAACAGCAGGTCTGTGCAGCCGACCGCATTGCAAAATTCAATAGCGTTCTCGTCAAAGTAGCGGAAATCTATTACATAAATTTTCTCAAATCCGTATGTGAAAAACGGAATCAGAGCATTTCCAAAGCTGTCCTTTATAACGACAAGCACTCTGCCGTTGTCGCAGTCGGTTTCAATTTCCGCTATTACCTCGTCTGTCCCCAAAATAGCAGAGTAGCAGTTCACTCCCTCTGCGTAGTCGTAAAAGAGCGGACCTGTTTCTCCGTTTGTGAAATCCAAGTCGTAGTAGGTCACCGTATAGTCGTTGTCGGGCTTGTAGTAGATAAAGGTGTCGGGATTCTGATTAAGCTCCTCATCGTAGTTGCTGTAAGCATACATTGTACCGACAAAGTTCTCTATCTGGCACTCCTCGTAGGTGTCCAGATCGGGAAGCTCAAACTGTGCGACCGATGCAAAATACTGCGCCGCATAGTACGCTCCAAGCAGCGTCCAGTGGTGGTCTGTCCGAGAGTAGATGTATTCGTCAGTATGCTCTCCCAGAGTATCGTAAACGTCCAAATTTATAATTCCTGAAAGATAGCTGCCGATATTCTTTATGCAGTCGTGCTGTGAGGAAACCTGATCCGCAAAATTTGACGGCAGATAATACGCTGACGAAATCGGCATATTCATAGTGTAAATATTTATCGTATCGCCTAAATCTGTGCGGTACTTGTTTATCGTTTCCGCATACTTCTGCCCCATTTCAAATGTGCCGTAAAAAGCAGACATCGCTCTGACGTTTTCACCTGAGCCTGAAACTATAACGCTGCCCATCCACTCGCCGTCGTCAAGCACCTCCGGCACCTCGGCAAGCTCCTCTGTTTCAGTCGTTTCAGTCGTTTCAGTCGTCTGTGAAACAGTTGCTGCGGCGTCAAAATCGGTATTAACCGTCACTGTTGTGGAGGCTGCGTTCTCGTCCTCGACAAAAACCTCTTTTTCCGCCGTTTCAATAGTTCCCGTCACACTTACATCGTTAAGGCTTATTCCAAAGCACTTGGTAAATGTGTTGTAAAAGGATTTAAAGCCCTCTCTGCCAGGGATTGTGTCTGTGTACCACTCAGTAAGCTCGGTAAAATAGCTGCCGTCGATAACAGAAGAAACGCTCATCTTCGGAAATTCAGCCAAATTGCGGTTTTCAGATTGTATAAATCCTGATTCTCTTTCACAGGCTGCCAGATAAAAGCCCACTCCAAAAAAACACGCAAAGCAGACAAAGACATTTAAAAAAGAAAATCTGCGCTTAACCTTAGCCGTTTCCTGCGCCGCCTGCTCGTCAATTTCCTTTTCCGACCTTTTTTTCTTTTTAGCGAGCTTCGCTTCTGCCGCCTGCTCATTTGTATCCAAGGCTTCAGTCGCCGCTTCATTTTCGTCATTGCTTTCAGCCGCTGAAACGTCAGCGCTTACAGCTTTAGCCAGCTCCTGAACCTCTGAAATTTCCTCGCTTTCAGTCTCATTTTCACTTTGAACAGTCTGTTCGGGGCTTTCCGAAGCGTTTTCAGTCATTTTTTTCGCAGAATCGGGATTTTGTTCAGTCTGTTCCGCAGTCAGCCGCTCCTGCTCTAAACGCATAGCGGCGTCCCTTTTAGCCTCTTCGGCAAGCTCTGCGTCACGTGCCGCCTTAACCTTTTCCATGCTTTCAGGCGAAAGAGTAACCTTAATTTCCTTGCGCTCTTCGGTCTTTATATTCATCAGAAGCCGTCCGCCCTCGCTGAAATCGGGGCTTTCCCATATCGAGGAGATCTGCTGAGCCATGCGCTGCTCACGTTCGCGCTCCTCACGCTCCCGCTCACGTCTTTCACGTTCCTGCGCAAGTCTTTTCGCACGCTCCCTGCGTTCACGTTCAAGCCTTTCTATGCGCTCCTGTTCTTTGCGCTTTTTTTCGGCAGCTTCAAGCTGCGCCTTGCGCTCACGCTCCTTTTCAAGCCGTTCACGCTCCGCCGCACGCTTAGCCTCAAGCTCCTTTTTAGCCTTTTCCTGTGCCGCCTTTTTCTCAAGCTCTCTGCGCTTCTTTTCAGCAGCTTCAAGCTGTGCCGCAATTTCACGGTCTGTTTTTGACTGCTTTGGCAATTCGGATTCAGGTTCTGATTTGTCAGGCTTTACTCCCTTTTCAGACGTTGATTTTTCTATTTTTGTCGGCTTAGGTAAGCCAGCTTCGGCAGGCGTCGGTTTAGTTCCAGTCTGTTTTGGTTCAGGCTTTTGCTGTGAAACGCTTTCTGACCTTGCAGGTGCAGGAGCTTTAGCCGCTTTAGCAGGCGCAGATTTTTGCGGTTCAGTCACAGTCGGCTGCAAGCCTTTATCAGGCTTTGCAGAGGAAGCTATGAGCGGTTGTTCAGCCTTTTGCGCTTCATCTGCGGATTTTGGCTTAGCTTTTTTGTTAAGCTCCGCAAACATTTTTTCAAAATCATCGTCCGCATGGTGATCCTTGATGGTAATATCAACCTCTTTGACTGAATCTATAAAGCTCTCATCAAAGTTATCCAATTTCCTCGCCTCCTCTAGCAGTTATTAAAATCTAAAGTATAAAAACGGGTTGTTAGTCGAATTTAAAAGCAAAATCGCCGACGTCAGCAGCAGCGCAATATTAGCAACCACTCCAACCGCCGAATACACCGCCTCAGACGAGGGGTTGTTCACAAAGCGTTCCTTTATCGCTTTAACTATCGGCATAGTGCAGATAATCGCCGCCGCAAACAGGAATATGTACTGCATGAAAATCTGATTTGTAAATGCGTTTGTAGCTCCGCTTCCGAAGCCGAAAAGCGCCTTGAAGAATTTGCCCAGAGCGAAGAAATCCTCAAAGTAAAAGATTCCAAAGCCCACCACAATTACAATTTTAGTGTACAAGTGTGCGGCAACGGCAGGGAGCTGTTTCATTTTCTTTCGTCCAACAAGCGTTTCCAGTGCTATGAACAGTCCATAGTAAAGTCCCCAGATGATGAAATTCCAGCTTGCTCCGTGCCAAAGTCCCGTGCAGAACCAAACCAAGAACAGACCGCCGTACTTTCTGCGCTTGCCGAAAATCGGCACATAGAGCAGATAATCTCTGAAAAAGCTGCCGAGAGAAATATGCCATCTCTGCCAAAATTCTGTTATACTCTTGCAGACAAACGGATAGTTAAAGTTTTCATTAAAGTGGAATCCGAAAATGCGACCTAAGCCTATAGCAATATCCGAATATCCCGAAAAGTCAAAGTAATACCACAATGCGACCAGCACTGCGCCGTACCAGGCTCCGAGCGTTGTCAGGCTTCCGATTGCCGCATAGCCGTCAGAGGCTTCACCGAAGCAGGAAACCACAGCTGTGTTAAGACTGTTGGCAATAATAACCTTTTTAGCGACGCCGATTATCAGGCGAGTAAAGCCGCTTGAGAGGTCGTCAAGCGTTGTTTTGCGCTCGTCAATTTCAAGCGCAATATCCGCATAGCGGACGATAGGACCTGCGACAAGCTGCGGAAACATTGATATGTAGAGCAGATATTTACGAAAGCTGCGCTGAGCGCTGGTTTTATCCCAGTAGCAGTCAAGCGTATAGGAAATATTCTGAAAGGTAAAAAATGAAATACCGATAGGGAGATGAACATCAGGAACAGGGATATTCACTCCCGGAATCAGGTTTATATTTTCAGCGATAAATCCGCTGTACTTAAATACTGCCAGCAAACCTATATTTATTATCAGTGATATTGCCAAAAAAAGCTTTCCCTTATCGCCGTCACGGTGCTTTTCAAGCAGCTTTCCCGCAAAAAAGTTGACAAGCGAAGAAAAAATCAGCAGCAACAGATAAAGCTGTTCGCCCCATGCGTAAAACACGAGAGAAAACAATATCAGCACATTATTTTTCATCTGCACCTTTGGCATCATGAAATAAAAAGCTAGGCACAGCGGCAAAAACGCAAATAAAAACAACTCGTCGGCAAAAACCATCTCAAATACTTCCCTTTTTCATACAAATTTCGACAGAATCCTCTCTTTTAGTATAACATCATTTTTTTCATTTGTCAACACAAAAAAATAAGTCCGTGCAAATTTTGGTGAAAAATTTAGCAAAGGCTTGTTGACAAGGTTATTTTTATGTGATATAATAAAAACATAAATTGATTTTCACGGAGGCTTGACAGATGAAAAAGTTAAGTAAACCTACAAAAATTGCGATTTTCATTGTCTTGATTGCTGCTTTGATTTTTGGCATCGTTTCATTAGCTTGGCTTATAAGATATCATATACTGTTTGACCCATATATAGAAAATGATAATTTTGCGTATTATAATGGTTCAGGAGCGGCTGCTTATACCTATGAAACTAATTCGGTTTGCGTTGACTTAAATCTTCCGACTTTTCTTAAATTTCAAGGAAGCATTAGTTCTATAACAACCAGTTTTATCGATGACAATGGAAATATTGACATGGAGCTTCAGCCGGATTTTAATTGCAGATTTATATATGATATCAAATTATTCGGCGAATCCAATATATACTGGGGGATACAAGATTATGAAGCTTATGCCGATTCAACAGAGGTAGGCGGTCCTACAATTATAACAGATACTGAATTAAACTTGATTGAGTATTATCCTGACGAAGGTCTTTCCGAGCTCACATATGAAGATTGCTATGAGGATATGAAGGAGTATTATAATACCTATATTGTTGCCGTTTGCAATAATGATACCTTTAAAAAGATAGAGTGAGAGAGGAAAAACTATGGCGGATAAAATAAAAAATGCTGTAAAAATTATAGTAATTTTGCTGTTGATTCTTTTACTTGCTTTTGCGATAGTATCGCTTGTATGGTATATCAGATATTCGGTTATGTATAAACCGTTAATCGAAAATGATAATTTGACGCTTTACGATGAAACAGATTTTGACACCTATCGATATTTTGATGAAGAAGTATTCAGCGAATCCGCAGATGAAGATAATTGGTCTTATTACGGTGTGAATATCCCTCACTTTTTGGATTTCGGAAGTGAATTTTCCTCAAATGTTTATGTTAGAACGCCGAGAGAAACATACGAGCAGGATGGAATTACCATATCGTTTAGTTATAAGGCTTCTTTTTCCTTAGACGACAGAGTTTATTATTGGGATATTCAAGACCTTACATCAGATAATCAGCCTTGTGATGTTGAAATTTACACGGACTCAAATCTCAATTTAATTTCTCAACTTACTGAAACTAATTGCGAGCTTACATATGACGATTGTTATGAATATATGCTTGATTTTTATAACACATATTTGGTGAGCATTTTAGGAGAAGATTGCTTTCCGAAATTGTAAAAGCTAGCAATGGGATAAATTATATATATGAAAACATTAAAATATATCATAGCTTTCTTTATCATTGTACCTATTGTATTTTTGATTGGAGAAAGCAGCTTTTATTATGCAACTCAAACCTTGTGCAGCAGCTCGTTGGAATGTACTCTTGCAATAGATTCCGCTACGAACGATAAGGATGATATAGACAATTTTGTCAACACGCTTGAAAGCATAAGAGTTCAAGGCTCGG
The DNA here is from genome assembly GCA_021202895.1 of Ruminococcus sp. Taxonomy (GTDB): domain Bacteria; phylum Bacillota; class Clostridia; order Oscillospirales; family Ruminococcaceae; genus YE71. The sequence continues at coordinate 100,334 of JAJQCE010000015.1, forward strand.
TAATACCGTTTGTTCTTGAGTTTAGCTATCCGTCCTATGATGATACAATTGTTTATATTTACTGCAGTGATAATGACAAGAGTCAGATAGAAAGCTTTCTTTCATTAAATTCAAGCTATAAGAGCTTGCTTTATGGAAATATGGAGATAAGCTACAAACCTCTTGAAGAAATATCCTTATTAAATAACCTGACGGATATTCATTTTATCGGAGCTGACAGTGAATGCTCTAATGCACTTGCATTACTTTCTGATGATTATGAAATAGATGTTGTTACTGAGGCAGCCGATGACGGTATGTCGCCATCATATATTTATTTCGCACTCGTGTTTTCGTGTGCTGTAATGCTTGTAATAAGTGTTTTTGACGTTGAATCTCGAAAAAAAGCTATAGTCATAAACACAATTTTCGGCAACAGAAAATCGGTGATAATACTTCGTGAGTCCTTAATTGACCTCATGATATATATTTTAATGATTGGTGCATCCGTATTTGCTTGTGCCTTTTTGAACAATATTTTAGATTCATTATCGTTAATTTTCTATTTCACATTAGCAATTGCTGTATTTAATTTTATTCCTTACATAAGTGTCCTGGTATGTAACTATTCCAAAGTAATCAAAGGTGGAAATTCTCAAATTTCTGCATTAGTTTTAGCTAATGTTATCAATGTAGCTGTGATAGTCATGCTTGTTATAAGTGTATCGTCTGCATATTATACAATCTCCGAAAATTCAGGATATATTAAAGCAGAGGAGCTATTTGATAACGAGGAGTATTCGTTTTGCGACTTTTCGATGCTGTTAAATGATTCTGACATGGCTGAAAAGCACGATAAGTACAAAGAATACAATGAGGCGATTTATCGTAGCTATTATGATGAATGTGAGCCTATTATGCTTAAAGGAATGTATATTGGTGCTGATATCGACAATGATGAGGTTGATGATAATGCAATATATGCAAATTCAAATGCCGCTAAATATATATGCTCATGGATAGACGAATTAGACCTATCTGATTTGGATTCTGATTTCACTATAATTTACACATCAGAATACAGCAAATCATATATAGAGGAAAAGGCAGTTGAGTTTATAAAGAATACCGAATTTTTCGATTCTACTGCAAAAGGAGAAACAGCTGCTGATTTTAGCTGCAAGACAATATGTCTTGATGGAGATTTTAAGGTAATAGCACTTAACAGCGGTAATTCTAACCTTTTTGAACAGCTTGATAATCCTATTATTATAATAAATAACGTTCCGGCTGATGAGCTTTCACAACCAATAGAGCAAGCGAATCGTGCTAATATTTATAACACAATTATGTATAAAAGCAGTGATGAATTTTTAGATGAGGTTCAATCAGCTTATAGTTTTGATCAGGTTATTGTAACAAATTGCAGGGATCACTTCTATTATTATTGGACAATTAATAAGATAGCTATAATCTTTTTAGTATGCTTCAGTGTAATTTTGATGATAACTGAGTTGCTTCTTATCATATTCATTGTAAGAAATTATTTTGAAATTAACGGCAAGGAAATCTGTTTGGAAATTATACATGGATATACGAGACTCCAGCGATATTTTGATATATGCTTTAGATTTTTGGTTTATACAGTTTTCGGAGCTGCCGTAGGTCTTGCTGTGATATTATACTATAACAGCTCCTTATGGCAGGCTGCTGTAATTATAAGTGCGACCTTGTTTGTCATAAATATATTAGTTATTCTATTCTATACAAGTAGAATTGAGCGGAAAAACTTTAACCAGATCATAAAGGGCGGAGCGCTATGATTGAGATTAAAAACCTTAAAAAATCTTTTGGCAGCGATGTATTATTTGACGGATTAAATCTTACTCTGGAAAACAATAAGATCACTGCTATTGTCGGCGCAAGTGGTTGCGGAAAATCCACTTTGTTGAATATTATCGGTGCAATAGAACCATTTGACGATGGTGAAGTGATAGTTGACGGCATTGATATTTCAAAAAATAAAAACAAGCTGTTATATTTTCGAGAGAAAGTCGGATTTTTATTTCAAAATTTTGCACTTGTGGAAAACAAAACTGTTCTTGGAAATATGGAAATTGTAAATAAAAATTATCGAATGAAATTGTCAATTGAAGATTGTTTAAAGGAAGTGGGTTTAGAGGACAAAATAAATTCAAAAGTATGCACCCTTTCCGGCGGTCAGCAGCAAAGGGTGGCTTTAGCAAGACTTATGCTGAAAAAATGCAGTATTATCCTAGCTGATGAGCCAACTGGTTCTCTTGACAAAGAAAATGGAATCAAGGTTTTTGAAATATTAAAATCTATGAACACTGAGCAAAATAAAACCATTGTGGTAGTCACTCATGATTTGGATTTTGCTCAAAAATGTGACACAGTAATACATCTAAATAATTTAGCGGGCAGCTCCTAAATGAATTGTCCGCTTTTTATTTTGACAGAGATATTGATTATAATATTTGCAGTTTAAAGTGAAGCCTCACATGACTAAAGTCACGGGAGTGCGCAGGGATGGGCTTTAATTTCCTGCAAAACCTTTCTCCAACAAATCATCAACCTCGCAGCATAGTGCTTTTGATAGCATAACGAGAGTTTCCGCATGAGCTTTGTTTATGTTTTTTTTCGTTGTTCATATTGCTGAATAGTGCGAAGCGGAACATTTGTCATTTCAGAAAGCTCTCTTTGACTAAATCCTCTTTTTTGCATACCATTCGCTGTATTCAGCTTTTTCATACCCTAAAAATTTTATTTTTTCAAAAGCTTTTTCACTTTTAAGCACAAATTGCAAGCCAAGCTTTCCAAGGTGCATAGCGTTATTAAGCTGTCTATATGAAATGATACCGTTTATAAAATCCTGTGCAAATGAAAAATAGCTATCGTCCGCACGGTATCCGATAATTGCGTCGTATTTGTTATAGTCCACGGAAAAGCTTTCAATCAGATATTCCTTTGCTTCCAGTGCAAGCGCAGACGGTACATCAAATTCACGGTTTTGGAGCAGTATAGTTAGCCAATGTAAAATGCAGTAGTATTTTGAATTAAAATCTAAAATCTGCAAATTATCAGTTTCAAGCTCGTAGCAATTAGCATAACCATCACGATTTCTTTCAACGTCCTATTCTTTAGCCATATTCAAATCATCTGTGCAGTAGAAGTCTAATCCATAGTCTTTATACGTTTTTCCATAGCCATATACGAGTGAAAATTTCTGTGTGCTTGTACGTTTTATTATACACCATTTTTTCACTTTGTCAAGCGATTTTGAAAAATTAAAATGAATTATTTTTTTGAAAAAGTGTCACACTATGGGATTTTTTGTGGAGGCTCAAAATGATGAAAATGAAAAATTCAAAAAAAACTCTCGCCGCTAGGACGAGAGCCAAAAAATAAAAATTATAGGGGAGAAGCCGACAGATTTCTCTGCCGTGCTGTGGAGGCTTGGGGTAAAAAGCCTCCTTATCATGAAAAAACAATCATCACAACGCTCGTCCGCACGAAGCGAAATATCTGCGTTGGACAATATAATAATTCTATCGTATCATTGTGATAAATATGTGAAAGATTTCAGCAAGGTTCATGAAAAATATTGAAGTTTTTTTGAAATTATGGTATACTATTTATCAGAAACAAAATTTTGCAGGAGGTGCTTTAAAGCTATGCCGAGATTTTTTATAGAAAGCGTTGATTCCGAGCATGTGGTGATTGAGGGCGATGACGCTCGTCATATTTCGCTGAGCCTCAGAATGAAAAGGGGCGATACAGTTACGCTTTGCAGCGGCGGAGTTGACTATATCTGTGAGCTTGACGAGCTTTCCCCTGAAAAGGTTGTTTGCAGAGTGCTTGAAAAAAAGCTGTGCGAAAACGAGCCGAATATCTATCTCCACCTTTTTCAGGCGCTGCCGAAGGGAAGCAAGGCGGAAACGATTGTACAGAAATCAGTCGAGCTGGGAATAAGCGGAGTGACCTTTGTCCTTACTTCTAATTGTGTTGCCCGCCCTGATGAAAAGGGCTTTTCTAAAAAGCTAGAGCGGCTTAACCGCATTTCCCTTGAAGCGGCGAAGCAATCAGGCAGAGGCAGAGTTCCGCAGATAGACGGTCTTGCCACCCTTGAACAGGCAGTCGAGCGCATGAAAGCTTTTGACAAGGCGGTCTGGTGCTATGAAAAGGGCGGCGTGCCGTTTGGCTCTTTAGGACTTGCTCCGAATACAAAAATCGGATTGCTCATCGGCAGCGAGGGCGGCTTTTCGGATAAGGAAGCGAAAACGCTTCCCTTTGAACCAGTTTCGCTTGGCAAGAGGATTTTAAGGTGCGAAACAGCTCCTCTCGCTGCGGCGGCGATTATCATGAACCTCACGGGAAATATGTGACAATAGGCAAGGCTTATTCCACAAACAGGAAATCTATTAGGCTAAAGTGCTATTCGCAGAGCGTTAATTTTGTGCAAATTGTACAAAAAAATCTCTTTGGAAATAATTTTTTTGAAAAATACTTGATTTCCACAGAGATTTGTGATATACTATAATAAACGTAAAGTTAAAATATCTGTAGATAATTTTGGTGGTTTTATTGACAGCAAAAAAATTAAGGAGATGTTTAAAATGGGCAAGGCATTAAAAGTTGGTGCGGCGATTGGAGTTGCGGCTCTTGGAGTAGCGGCTGCACTTGCATACAAGAAGCATAAAGAGCTTGAGGATTACGATTACGAAGAGCTTGACGAGGATTTTGAGGATTACTGCGAATGCTGTGGCTGTGACGATGAAGCAGAGGAAGCTGAAGCTGCCGAAGAAGCTGCCGAAGAAGCTGCCGAAGAAGCGGCAGAAGAGTCTGCGGAGAAAGCGGCAGAAGAGACTGCCGAAGCAGCAGCTGAGGAATCCGAGGAGGAGTAAATCGTATTTTAAGTACAAGAGAGCGTTTCTCTTTTAGGTGCGATTTTCGCAGGAGAAAGGGCTTTCTTTAGAAAACAAATTTGCATTCCCGAATTTTTTTCTTTTTCATACTTTCCTTTTTGAGAGACCGCTTATACTCTAGGCGGTTTTTCATTTTAAGGCGGCACAGCATAAATCCATTTGCATGAACGGCAGTAGTTGTGCGGTATTGCCCTGATACTTTATTGCTTAAGGGAGGAGCATATGACAAACGCAGAATTTTTTGCTCAGAGCCTGTCTTATCTTGACGGATTCATATTTGATCTTGACGGAACACTGATTGATTCATCTCAGTCATGGCACAATATAGATGTTAAATTTCTGAAAAAGCGGGGACTTAGCGTGCCGGAGGACTATGCAAAGGCTATTGTCTGTTTAGGTTTTTACGAGAGCGCTCTTTACACAATAAATCGCTTTGGTCTTAACGAAAGCGTTGAGGAGATAGTTGCCGAGTGGAGCGAGATGGCGCTCTATGAGCATGAGCATAACATTAAGCTTAATGACGGTGCTGAGAGTCTGCTGAGAACGCTTAAGTCAGAGGGGAAGAAATTAGCACTTGCCACAGCCTCAAGCGAGGAGCTTTTCACAGCGGTGCTTAAGCACAACGGAGTGTATGACTGCTTTGACGCTTTCGCTTCGATTGACGATGTTTGCCGCGGATATTTACATAATGGCGGCAGGAAAGCTTGGCTGTCCTGTGAAGAGCTGTATGGTGTTTGAGGACACAGTCGCTGCAATGAAAAGCGCAAAAAGGGCGGGCTTTTTCGTCTGCGGTTGCGGCGAGGCTGACGGGCAGGTATGCGATATAACCGTTAAAAGCCTTGACGAGCTGAAATTTTAACAAACCTTTTTGCACACCTTAAAATTTAAGAAAGCACTTGCATAATCCTTTTGAATGTGATATAATAAAAAAGTATTCTAAAAGAAAGGACTGCGAAAATAATGGCAGCCGAGAAAAAAGCAAGTTATAAGAAGCTGTTTTCCAATACTCTGATATTTGCTCTGGGTTCGTTCAGCTCAAAGATTCTGGTTCTTTTGCTTGTCAATGTCTACACCACCTACCTCACGCCAGAGGAGATGGGCATAAACGATGTCATACAGCAGATTTCAAACTGGATGCTGCCGATAGTGACGATGACTATAAGCGAATCCATTCTCCGCTTCGGACTTGACAAGGCGTACGACAAGCGCAAGGTTTTCACGATAGGCAATTTAGCCTGTTTGGCAGGCTTTGCCGTGTTAGCGATAGTTTTGCCGATTGTCACGGTGTCGGGAGTGGCTGACAAGTATCTTCAGGGATATTCGCTGCTGATTTATGTCTATATAGTTGCGGCGGCGATGAAGCAGGTCTATTCATACTTTTTAAGAGCGCTTGAAAAGGTAAAGCTCTATGCGATAAATTCGATACTTACTACACTACTTACCCTTGTCGGAACGATACTGTTTATCTGCGTTTTCCATATGGGGAACACGGGTTATCTTTTCTCGATTATTCTGTCGGATATGATTTCCACGGTGTTTATGACGATAGCGGCAAAGCTCTGGCGTTACTATGACTTTAAGCATATCGACCGTGAAATGGTGCGTACTATGCTTTCCTACTGCGTGCCGCTTATCCCTGCTCAGATTATGTGGCTGATTACAAATTCGTCTGATTCTTTTATGACGACCTATTATCTCGGAAGCGACAGAAACGGCATACTTTCAGCCTCTTATAAAATCGCAAATCTGGTTTCTACCGTTTATCTGATGTTCGGTCAGGCATGGAATATGTCGGCTATTTTGGAGGACGATTCGGACGACAGAAACGAGTTTTACGGCAATGTGTTCAATTTAAATCAGTGTCTGCTGTATATTTTGGCGGCAGGTTGTCTTATGCTCTGCAAGCCGATAACGCAAATCTGGATGGGAGAGAGCTTTCAGGAAAGCGCAATGTATTCGCCGCTACTGATTTACTCGACAATTTTCTCCTGCTTTACCACCTTCATGGGTTCGATCTACCTTTCGTCAAAGAAAACCAAGCGTTCAATGGTTACAGCGATGATTGCAGGAGTGATAAATGTTGCGTTCAATCTGTTTTTGATTCCGAGAATAGGCATTTTCGGAGCGACAATTTCAACTGTCGTTTCCTATGTTGTTGTCTTTATCGTAAGAGCGTATGATTCAAGGAAAATCATCAACTTTAATCTTAGAATACCAAAGCTGATTATAAACAATATTCTGCTGCTTTTTATGACGCTTGTAAGCGTTTTTCAGCATAAATCCGAAGCGGTAAGCCGTGCGGCGATTGTTGTTCTTCCGATTATGTTTGTCGTAATTACAGTGATGAATATCCGCCCCGTATGGAAAGCGGCGATGGCAATTTTGCCTAAGAAAATTGTCACTGTGATAAACCGCATAGGCATACCCAGACTGATAGCTCTGGTCTGCGCTCTAGCGGCGTTTGCGGTAGTCTGCTGGTTCTATCCGATTGTGCTTAAGGCTGCCTGCTTAGCAATTTTCTGTGCGCTTTGCTCTTACGGAATAGTTCGCTCAAAAGAGCCGATTAAGCTTACAGGAGGCATCGGGATTTTTATAACTGTGTGGATATGCGCCAATCTGCCGACTGCGTTTTTGGTGATGCTGGTTTTGTCGGCGATGGAGTACCTGAGAAAGCCGTCGGGTGTCACCTGTGCAATAGGCTGTATAAGCCTTGTGGGAATGATATGGGATATTTTCTCAGCTTTGACAGGAGCTTTCTGCGCACTTGTAATTTTGCTTGCGGCGGTTGTAAAAAATGTTGACAGAATAAAAGCGTTAATGGAAAAGCTGCTTGACAAAATTAGTTCGTCTAAGCATATTGATATAAATTAAACGATAAGGAGAGATTATTATGGCGGAAATCAGGTATGAAATCACAGAGCATATAGGTGTGCTTTCTGAAAATCCAAAGGGTTGGACAAAGGAGCTTAACAAGGTGAGCTGGAACGATCGTGAGCCGAAGTATGATTTAAGAGAGTGGAATCCCGACCATTCACGCATGGGAAAGGGAGTTACCCTTACCGATGAGGAGGTAGAGGTTTTAAAAAAGCTGCTCAACGGTGAAGAAATAGAGGACGACATAGACGGCTTTGAATTTGTGTGATGAATACAAGGCAATGTGAAAGCTGCGCATACTACAGCTATGACGAGGAATATGAGGAATATTTTTGCTCGGCTGATATTGACGAGGACGAGTATTACCGCATGATGAGTGATTTCAGCGGGCTTGGAAAAGGCGGCGGCTGTAAATTCTACAGAAACGGCGATGAATATTCTGTAGTGCGCAGACAAAATTAAATGAAAGGAATTTTATTATGGCTTTGTTTGGAAAGAAAAAAGCGAGTAAGGAGGAGCCAGTTCAGGAAACGCTAAGCGAAGAAACTGTGGTTGAGGAAAGCACAGATGAGGAAGCTGAAACGGAAAATAAAGCGGCGGAGGAGAAAACTCCTGAGGAGGAGTTTAAGGACGCCTGCGCTTTTATGAGCAAGCGTTTAAGACTTATGTTTCCGGCTCAGATGCTTATCGGCTTCTATTACGGTGAGCTTCAGGAGGACGGCTATATCGATGATTTTTGCTGCTATGCAAAGGGCGGCAGACTGATAGAAAAGCAGGAAATTCCATCAGTTTGCAAGATAAGCCTGCCTGATATGGTGTCGAGAGAGGAAAAGCTTGAAGAGGGCTTTTTCAAGGTTCGCAGAACGGCTGAAGCGTTTACCGAAAAGCCCTGCAACGCTCTGAGCCTTATAATTTTAGGCGACGGTCAGGTTAAGATTGACATCACATCCGCCGAGCTTAAGGAGGGCGAGGAGGATATTCGCTATGCCAAATGGCGCAAGAATGTGGAGGCTAACAATCCGAGATATATGCCGCCTAAAATAGCGAAGGAGAAGCTTGAACAGATTCAGAAAAGAACTGAGGAGCTTTACCGTGAGCTTGGTACGGAATTTTACAGTTATCTTCCCGATGAGGATTTCAGAGTAGGATATTTCTATGCTGAAATTGGTGAGAACGGAGTGTTTCACTTCACACGTCTGGTTACGACTGACGGTGAAATTGTTGACGATGCTGATATTTTCACACGCTTTAATATGGACGCCGAACAGGCGGCTAAGGACAGAGTGCAGATAGTAAAGCTAATCATGCAGATTCGTCAGATTTTTATCGAGGTAAAGGAAAAGCCGTTTACATCGATAACGCTTTCAGTTTCGGGCAAGGGCGAATTTCAAAGTCATTTAGGCTTTGGACCTGTTGACGCCGCAGGCGAGCAGGAGAGATTTGAAAACTGGAAAGCGGCGTTCAGAGGAATTTCTCCGTCAAAGAATAAATAATTTTTTCAAAAGCTCTTGAAAAAAGCTTTGCGATAATGTATAATATTATTAACCGATGAAAATCATTTTCAGAAAAAAGTTCTAAATGAAAGGAAAATTTAAAATGACAAAAAGGATTTTATCAATTATGCTCTGCGCAGCGCTTGGTATGATGTGCTTTGCAGGCTGCGGCGATTCCTCATCGGACGATTCGTCCTCAGCGTCAGATACCGCTTCGTCAGCTGCGGAGTCGTCTGAAGCAGAGGAAACGAGCGAGGAGGACTCATCAGAAACGGAATCGGAGGAGGCTTCGGACGATTTGAAAGCACCAGTAAGCGACACGACAATTGACGTTGAAGCGGACGGAGCGACAGAAAATATGCTGATTCGTTCGATTATGAGCGAGGGCGACAGCACACGTATAGCTGAAAAGCTCCAGGCTGCGATTGACCTTGTGAATGACGATTCTATGGAAGCAACTGAAAAGGTTGCGTATGCGACAAAGGTTGCGTTTATCGGCGACTCGATTACAGCAGGCTCTGTAACTACATCTAATGATAATACCTATGTAAAGCAGTTTGAATCCTGGTGGATTGATAATATCGGCTACTACATAGAAACAATCAATGCTGGAATAGGCGCTACGGATTCATATCTGGGCGTTCACCGTGTTGACAGCGAGGTTCTTGCGGAGAATCCCGACATTATCTTCATTGAGTTTATAAACGACACAAACGATGATTTTTACAAGACCACAATGGATAGCCTTATCAGAAAGTGCCTTGCACAGGAGAACAATCCTGCCGTTATCCTTGTTGAGATGACGACCGAATCAGGTTCAAGCGCACAGGAGGTTCACGCTGAAATTGCTGAGTATTACGGCGTGCCAGTTATCTCCTATCACGATGCGGTAATGCCTGAGGTTGAGGCAGGAACGCTTGACTATGACTCAATTCAGAATGACGAGGTTCACCCTAACGATACAGGTCACATTCTGTTAGGACAGCTTTTGACAAACTATATTCAGACGATAATTGACGACCTTGACAACCTTGATAAGGTTTCCGAAGCGTTTGACACATCTCTTGAATCTCCCACAGGCGACAAGTACGCAGACGCTGTGCTTTGCGACAGCACATCTGAGCTTGTGACTGTAGTTGACGAGGGTACGTTTACTGAGGATACCACAGTGCTTTGGAACTTTGCCGACGGCTGGGCAACAAGCACAGAGGGTACGATAGAGTTTGAGATGGAGTTTAAGAATCTCGGAATTTTGTACACAGAAATGTACTCCACTCTGGGCGGAATTGCCACGATAAGCATTGACGGCGAAGAAGTCGCAACGATTGACGCCGACTTTACAAGCGGCTGGGGCGATTATGCCTGCAACGTGGAGCTTGCCGCTTACGATGAAAAGGCGACCCACACCGTTACCGTAACAGTAGCTGAGGGTACAGGTACAAACTTTGAAATTCTGCGCTGGATGATATCGTAAAGCTAAATCAATATGTCAAAGCCGCACTTTTGGTGCGGCTTTTCTGCTTTTGTACAACAGTTAAAGCTTTGGTATGTAAAAAAAATAAGGTTCTCCGAAAATCCCAGAGAGCCTTTTGCATTTAAAATATTTGATTTAATGAACAATATGCCCTTAATCAACACTTAAGAGCTGTGGCTGTTAAAGGACTGCCATTTGACGCCAGCTTCGCTTAAATAGTCGTCCCACTCTATTGCATCGGGATACTGACCAAAAATCGCACCGTCCGCACTAGGATCGTTGTCACCCGACCACTGAACGTAGTAGGAATTATGGTTGTTTATCTCAGCCTCTCCAACCCATACGACACCCGCTGTGATACCATTTTGATTTAGTACTTCTATAACAGCCTGCTGAGCTTCAGCAGTCTTGCCTGTGCCTGTTGCAGACTTGGTGCAGTCGATTTCGTCATCTCCAAAATAGCCGATGACCTCATCTTCGTCAATGCCCTTTGATTCGTTATCAACGATAAAATTACAAACTGCATTGTACGCAGTTTTGGCATTGGAATTTGCAGCCTTTATTCTTGCTTTTTTTACATAATTTAACATCGAAGGAACAAGTATCGCCGCAAGCACACCAATTATGGCGATAACGACAACAAGCTCTATCAATGTAAAGCCTTTTTTTGACCTCATAGAAAAATACCCCTCTTTGTATTTTGCTATTTGTTTGCCAAATATTCTATTTTGATACTTCTATTATAGAGCATCATTGTGAATATGTCAATAATTTTATAATAAATTTACAAAATAACTACAAATGTTTGATGAATAAAGGAAATTTATTGCGTAAAAGTCAGCTTTTTTACAATCATCAGAGTATGAAAAGGAGATGCTTGAGCGTTTCGGCAGGGATAAAAATTTTCTATGAATATTATTTTCCGATAAAGAGAATACTATGAAAAAGCTTAGCGGTGAAAGGAAAAACGAAGATGAATATCAGCAAGGACGAATATAACGAAATGGTTGAACCTGCGTCAAAAAACAGCAGGTGGTTTGTAAATTTGATAAAGGCATATATAATAGGCGGTGCAATCTGTACGCTTGGAGAGGCACTTTGCAATTGGTATCAAAGCTTGGGAGTGGATGAAAGGAGCGCATCGACATGGTGTTCGGTGACGCTGATAGCGATTTCTGTGATACTGACATCGTTCGGACTTTATGAAAAGATAGCCAAGCACGGCGGAGCAGGAACGCTTGTGCCGATTACAGGCTTTGCAAACTCTGTAGCTGCGCCTGCGATTGAATTTAAAACGGAAGGATACGTTCTGGGAGTGGGAGCAAAGATATTCTCCATTGCAGGACCCGTTATTTTGTATTCTACTTCAGCAGGGGTGCTTTATGGGATAATCTATTATATTTTTCTGCGGTAATAAAAAAGCTTACAATATGGGCAGCTGCTTAAATTCAACCGTTTCATCAGAGTACGAAACGGTTTTTTTGTCGGATTTTATTTAAAAAAGTTCCACTAACTATTGAAAAGAAGAAAGAAATGTGGTATAATAAATAGTACAAAATCTTAATCAGCAATTTGTATTGGAGATGATGCGGTTGAAGAGGTTCTCATTTTCACAATTTATCTTTAATCAAAAAAAGAAAAAAACGGATGAGAAGAAGCTTGTCGTGCCGTCTGATTTGTCTGCATCTATAGCCGCCGCAAAGGCTGCTGTTTCAGCTCCGCCTGTCTATCTTAAAATAAGCTTTGCGACAGACAGGGGCAATATAAGAGAAACCAACGAGGATAATTTTTATATAGACGGCAAGTATCGTCACAAGTTTAAGAAAAGTGAAAGCGACTGCTACATAGAGCTTACCGAAACGCCGCATCTGTTCGGGCTTTTTGACGGTATGGGCGGAGAAGCGTTCGGAGAAACAGCATCTGCGCTTTCGGCTCTTGAGCTTGACAAGCATTCTGATGATATAAAGAACGCTAATATTTCTGATTTACCGTTTGAAATGAACAGATTTGTAAGAGGTGCGAACGCCGCAATTTGCGACATGATAGCCGACAGAGAATCCTTGCGGGGAGGCAGTACCTTTACTGCGCTGTGCGTGAAAAATTTGGTAGCTTATCCGTTTTATCTGGGCGACAGCAGGATTTATCTTTTGGACGAAAACGGATTTTTTCAGATTACCGAGGATCAGACGTTTGCAGTGAGAAATATCAAGGCAGGAGTTTACACCAAGGAGGAGGCTGAGGACAGCCCTGACAATCATATGCTTACAGCGTATTTAGGTATGGACACTGCCGATTTAGGGCTTGACGCTCAGCCCTGTATGCCTATTCCGCTTAAGGAGGGGACAAAGCTGATGATGTGCAGCGACGGGCTTTCCGATATGTGCAAAAAGGAGGAGCTGGAGAAAATAATTTCACGCTCATGCGAAAATCCTGCACAAGAGCTTCTTAATGCGGCGCTCAGTAACGGCGGTGTGGATAACATTACCTGCATAGTGGTGGAGGCGGTTAATCTGATTTAGGCTTGACGCTCTGTCTTGCAAAATTAGTGATAATGTGGTACAATAGAAAGGGACGTGATTTTTTGAACAGCGAGCTAGTTATGCTGCTTGTAAGGGTTTTGGCGAGAGTTATTGTGATTATGGCTCTTATTGCGCTTTGCTGTCTTGCTACTCCGCGGCTGTCAAGGTGGATTGACAAAAAGCGAGGTATTACGCAGAGCGATGAGGAGTCAAACGAAGCGGCGGATGATATGCCCGATGTAAGAGGACCATATGATGCCTCGCACGATGAGGATTACGATTTAAATTACAAAATTTATAATACAGATATATATGGAGTTGATTTTAAACATGGCAAAAAAGGAAAAAAGCAGAATGGTGGAAGCGATAACACCGATGGATGAGGACTTTGCGAAGTGGTATACCGACATTTGCAAAAAGGCTGAGCTTGTAGAATATACCAGCGTCAAGGGCTGTATGGTTATACGTCCTTACGGCTATCGGATCTGGGAGCTTATTCAGGCGGACATGGACGCAAGATTTAAGGCTCTTGGACATGAGAATGTTTGTATGCCGATGTTTATTCCCGAAAGTCTGCTCAACAAGGAAAAAGAGCACGTTGAGGGCTTTGCGCCTGAGGTGGCATGGGTTACCCACGGCGGAAATGAAAAGCTTGAGGAGCGGCTATGCGTCCGTCCAACCTCTGAAACGCTTTTCTGTGAGCATTATGCAAACATAATTCATTCCTACCGTGACCTGCCTAAGCTTTACAACCAGTGGGTAAGCGTTGTGCGCTGGGAAAAGACTACACGTCCGTTTCTGCGTTCAAGAGAATTTCTCTGGCAGGAGGGGCATACTATTCACGAAACGGCGCAGGAGGCTATTGAAGAAACTGAGCGTATGCTTAACGTCTATGCCGATTTCTGTGAGCAGTCGCTTGCCATGCCTGTTGTAAAGGGAAAGAAAACCGAGAGCGACAAATTCGCAGGCGCAGTGTCAACCTATGCGATTGAAGCACTTATGCACGACGGCAAGGCTTTGCAGGCGGGAACCTCGCACTATTTCGGCGACGGCTTTGCAAAGGCGTTTGATATACAGTTTACCAACAGAGAAAACAAGCCGCAGTACCCTCATCAGACCTCATGGGGAACGACCACGCGTCTTATCGGCGCAATAATAATGACGCACGGCGACGACAGTGGGCTTGTTCTGCCGCCTGCCGTTGCGCCTGTTCAGGTAGTGATTGTTCCGATAGCTTTCCACAAGGAAGGCGTGCTTGAAAAGGCAAGAGAGCTTTATGACAGACTGAGTGCTGATGGAATAAGAGTTAAGCTTGACGACAGCGACAACTCGCCAGGCTGGAAGTTTGCCGAGTATGAGATGAGAGGAGTGCCGCTCAGGATTGAAATAGGTCCTAAGGATTTGGAAAATTTACAGTGCGTTGCGGTTATGCGCCACAACCGTGAAAAGAGCTTTGTCAGGCTTGACGATACGCTGGACGAATTCAGCGAAGCAATTTCTCAGCGTTTAAAGGACGTCCATGATGGGCTGTATCAAAAGGCTCTCAAAAATCGAGAGGAGAAAACCTACCAGTGTCATACGATGGAGGAAATGACCGCCGTGCTTGAACAAAAGGGCGATGGCTTTATAGAGGCTATGTGGTGCGGCGACGAGGCTTGCGAGGACAAGGTTAAAGAGGTAACAGGCGCAGGCTCACGCTGTATGCCGTTTGAGCAAAAGCAGCTTGACGACAAGTGCGTATGCTGCGGAAAACCAGCAAAGCACATGGTTCTCTGGGGAAAAGCGTATTAAAAAATCAAGACCGACTGAAAGCAAATTTCAATCGGTCTTTTATTTGTGATAAATTCCCTGCCAGCTGTTTCTTCTAGTCAGCTCCTTGTCAATCTCGTTTAGTATGCAGAGCTTTTTTAAGCTCCATTCGGGAGCTATGAGATTTTTTCTGTCACCGTCGCCTGTAAGCCGTGCTATAATTACATTTTCAGGGAGAAGCTCAAGCTGATCGCAGACAATGGAAACATATTCCTTCCGAGAAAGAAGCTCAAATTTGCCGTTAAGGTACATTTTCGCAATCGGTGTACCCCGCTCGATAAAAAGCATATGGATTTTAACACAGTGAATCGGCAGATGTGAAATTACACGGGCGGATTCAACCATCATTTCATGCGTTTCTGACGGAAGTCCGTTTATAAGGTGAACGCCGATGCCGATGCTTCGCTCACTAAGCAGCTTTACACCTCTTAAAAAATCTTCATAGCTGTGCGCTCTGTTGCAGAACCTTGCGGTTTTATCATGAACGGTTTGAAGCCCAAGCTCAACCGTGAGATAGGTTTTTTCAGCAAGGCAAGCGAGCATATCCGCACATTTTTCGTCAATGCAGTCCGCTCTTGTGGCAATACATAAGCCAACGACATTTTCAAAGCAAAGAGCGCTTTCAAAGGCAAGCCTAAAAGCTTCGGTGTCGCCGTAGGTGTTTGAGCCTGACTGAAAGTAAGCGATAAACGGTCCGTTTGCGCACTTTGCACCGACAGCCTGCCTGCCAGCTTCCATTCGCTTAAAAAGCTCGTTCCTGCTGATTCCGTTAAAGCGTCCGAGCGGCAAGGAGCCTGCACTGCAAAAGGCACAGCCGCCCACAGCCTTTTCACCGCACCTGTTCGGACAGCCTGCGCCTGCGTCAATGCTTATGCGGTAAACCTTTTGACCAAAGCGTTGTTTGAGATAATAATTGTAGGTCTGATAACGCTTGTTGTCAAGTGAATATTTGTAGGGATTATTCATAGCAGCACTATTACTCTGATTCCTCCGCTTCGGAGGAATCTTCGGCTTGGGCTGTTGTAGTTTCAGTTGTAGTTGTAGTTGTGGTAGCGGCTGTGGTTGCAGTGGTCGTTGTTGTAGTAGAGGAGGCGGTAGTTGTTGTAGTCGTAGTGGTCGTTTGACTGGTTGTTTGCCCCGTGGTTGTCGTAGTTGCAGGCGGTATAGTCGTGGTAGTAGTAGCATTAGGAGAAGCAGTGTTTATAGTTGTTTTTTCTGTTTGCTCAGCTTCATCTTCTGATCCAGATGAAGAGGTGGTCTGTGAAAGCGTGATTCCCGTTATCTTTTTGTTATTTGAGTCATCCTCATCATTTCCGTTCTCATCGTCCTCGTCATCCTCGTCCTCATCATCCTCGTCCTCATCCTCCGTATCGCTCTGAGAATCGTCAATCGCTGTGTATTCGTTGTCGGTGTCTATGCTGTAGGGATCTTCCTCCTCGTTGGAAATTTCAATCAGCTCAAGCTCGTTTCCATAGCCAAAAGCATACTCTATCACTTTTGCGGCATTTTTAAAATAGTCCTGCAAGGGAATTGATTCATTGAATTTTTTTTCAACCTTCGCAAGGTAGTTGCCCGAAACAAGAGCCTCCATAGAAAACTCGTTTGAGTTTGTAAAATCCTGATGGTTCGTAAGGGCAATGAAAACCGAGCCGAAAAATATAATAACCAGTGCGCAGACAAGGATATTTATAACATTAGCATGAGCTTCGGCACTTTCCTTTGAGATAGCGTCAAGTATATCGTCAGCCTTTTCAGCTTCGTCAGCAGGGTTAGGCTCGTCCTTTACCGATTCAAGAAGCTTTTGAGCTTCGTCAGGCTCTGAAGCTTTTTTGTTTTTCTTAAGCATATTTTGTTCCTTTCGTAAAATTTATTTGCTTTGTCAAGCCGCTTCAAGCGTGCTTACCGCAAGAAGAATGTAGCTTGCCGTCAAAATTACAGCCGTGCAGACGGTCTTAAGCGTTTTTACCGCCGTCATGCTTTTAACCGATTCTTGAGCCTTTTGGTTAAGCTTACTCTGAATCAGACTGCCAAGCGGCGACACCGAAATTAAGGCGAGCGCAAGCAGCCAGCAGTTGTTTATAATCGTGTATTTGACTGATGTGCTCAGGGCGTAAAGATTGCCTTTTCCGACAAGCTGCAAGAGCCATACCTTCCATTCGCTAAAGCTTTCAAACGCAAATGGCGAAAAGAGCAGCATTGAAAGTACAAAGGTAAGCGCAAGCTTAAGCAGAGGGTTCAGGCTTTTAATTTTTTCGCAGCCTATATGGTATTCTATGGCAAGTATCAGACCAATTATTAATCCAAATACAAGCAGATATTTTACATCAGCATAGAATAAGGCGGCAAAGAGCGCAAGCAGGACAGTTGTAATCTCCGCAAAGCCATAATCGCTCCTGACATCGCTTAAGAACTTAACAAAGCTTGTGTTGTAGCTTTCGACAAGTCCTCCCAGCATATTTCCCAAACTTATTCTCCGATAGTTTACGTCAGTGTCAAAGCCGTTCATCAGCGCAATTCCTGTTCCCATGTCTGATAGCCCTGCAAAGGCAAAATAGGCGTATCCGAAGAAAGCAATCATTCCTAGCCATGCGCCTGCGAAAGTAGGCTCATCAGCACTTAAGCCTGAAGTGTAAAGCCTTTCAAGAACCGGCACGACCATCACAGCTTTCGCTAGCCCTATCGCAAAGCGCGTTATTCCATCGCTGAGCTTTTTTGTGGTAAGCTCTCTATGCCGTATCTGCGGCTCAATGTCGCCGTAACGCACCAGCGGACCTGCAAGCAGGAACATATACCCTACCGAATAGGTAAACAGGCAGAAGATGTTCTTTTCCGCCTTGATTCTGCCGCTGAAAACGTCATAGACGTAGCTGAAATTTTTCAGCGTATAAAATGCCATTCCAACAGGCAAGAGTGCATTCCTGAGGTGAAAAATCCCATCAGAAGCGAAAATCTCGTTCTTTGTCAGAAGCACAAATAAAAATGCGTTCCAAAGCAAATCGACAATCATGAAAGCCGCCGACTTTGCCGTCTTGACACCACTGCCCTGCACAGCATACGCTAAAACGTAGTCGACTGCAATTGACAGCACGACAAGCAGAACGCCAAAGGATCTGCCCCACGCTAAAAAAAGCAGCGATACTATGCACAGTACGAGATTTTTATATTCCGTTGAACGGTCAAAAAATAGCGCAAGTATTGACAGCGGCAAAATTACCGCAGCGAAAATCAAATTTGAATAGGTCAATTTTTGTTCTCCTTTTTTTGGATAAATATATTTTAAATTAACAGCTTTTTTATCGCTGACGAGTGGAAATTGCAAAATTTACAGAAAATTTACAAATGTAAGCTAAAGCCCTATAATCTATACTATAATTCTATCACATTTCACGGAAATACGCAAGTGAAATTATGAAGAATTTCAAACTTTTATTGAAAATTTAAAAAAACTCTTTGCAAATTCAAAAAAATGTGTTATAATAGAATTACGAATGTAATGTTATGCAGATGAGAAACATATGTTTCGCGTTGCCAAATCCGCATCAACTGCTCCGCCTGAAAAAAGGGCAGTGACTTGTGAAAAAATCTATGGAGCAAAATAATATTAACGGAAGGAGTGAGAGGAGTATGGCAAACGTTTTAATAACAGGAGCAAGCGGCAGTATGGGTCTAGCGCTTACGGAGCTGCTGCTGAGAAAAAAGCATCGTGTTTTTGCGGTAGATGTACGCAAGAACGATTTTGACGGTACGGATCAGAATTATTCGTTTGTGCAGTGTGAGATAACTGACGCAAACACCGTGACGGATATTATTAACAGCAACCATATAGATACGGTTGTTCATTTAGCGTGTACCGTTGACAACGACCTTGACCCGATAGTCACCGACACTGAAATCAAGCAGAGCAAGGCGGTTGACAAATATCTTTACGCTGCTGCGGAGAGAGCTGATGTAAAGAATTTTGTGCTTACAAGCACCACGCATATTTATGGGCTGCAAAAGGGCAGAGAGCCTATAAGAGAAATAACTCCCGAAAAGGGCGCATCTAACTATGTAGACATGAAACTTGCGTCTGAAAAGGCTATAACTAAGGCTTTCAAGAAAGCGGACACAGTGCCTGTAATTGCAAGAGTTTCGCCTATCTATACAGCGGAGTTCACAGAGAATCTCCGTGAGCACGTTTATGACAAGAAAGAGGACGTGGCGTACATATTTAAGGATGGCGAATATGGCTATTCCTTCTGCTGTATGTACAACTACATTGACTTTATCAGCGGAATTATAGATATTCCGTCTGGAAGATATGAGGGGGTTTACAACGTCTGCGATTCAAGGCAGACTACTGCCAAAGAAATTTTGGATTTTGAGCGTGAGCATCACAGAATAGGTGCGGTTATTCAGCGCAATCCTCCCGGAGTGGTAAGCTTTAACAAGGGCAAGGGCAAGAGCGATTATCGCTATTTTGACCCTGCGGCGTCATTTGGAAACTGGAATATAGACAACACCAGAGCCAAGAGAATTTCTACATTCCGTTGGAATCTTTCCAATACAAAGTAAGCTTAGAGCGGCATTTAAAAATTATCTCCTGTGGATTTTGTCCATAGGAGATTTTTTGTTTGTAAAATTCGCATTTTGCGCCAATCAGTATGCAGGTGATTTTTAGCTTTCATCTGTTGCTTCCGCCTCCGCTGAAGTCATGGTAATTCCCTGAGCGTCCGCCTGCTCCTGCGCCTTTTCAGCCTCTCTCTTCTGCTTTGCCTCCTGAAGCGTTTTCTTTATCGAATCAAGCATCTCCTTCGTAAAGGGAAGATTCGTACTCATAGGGTTAATCACAAAGCCTGCCACACTCGGTGTTCTCTCAGTGAGCGTCGCAAGGTCGGCAAATTTCATCTTTACGCCCTGATAGCCGTTTTCGTTTTTAAGCTTCGCAAGCTCGTCAACATCAGTAAAGGCAGGGAAAAACGTACCGTTCTTCTCATGCTTTACAAGCATAAATTTAGCCTGCGGTTTGTCCTGAAACTTAAGGTGATTGTCCTTGTCGGCTACAAGCTCAGTGTTTCTGTTGATAATAGCGGGAACAAGGAATGTAGAGCGCAGCGTCAGATTTATCACCTTGCTCTGTGTCTGTGTGTTAAAATCCGCTCTCATTTCCTTTATCGCCTCGAGAAGCTCGTCGTTGCGTACCTCATTTGAATTTTGATTTTCTGCCATGATATAAAACTCCTTTATTATTAATATTCTTCATTTTCAAGATTTGTTTCAATTATATATTTAGGTCTGGATTTTGTTTCCAGATAAATCTTGCCTATATATTCGCCGATAACTCCAATCGCTAGCAGCTGAAGTCCGCCCAGCGCCCACACTGAAACTACAGTGGTAGTCCAGCCTGCAACGGTTTTGCCCATAAAGTAAATAACAAGGAAGTAAATCAGCATGATTATTGATATAACAAAGATTAAAAATCCAAGAGTAGTGATAAGACGTATCGGCTTTACCGAAAGCGAGGTGATCCCCTCTATCGCAAACGCAAGCATTTTCTTAAGCGGATATTTAGATTCGCCCGCCTGACGCTCTGCACGTTCGTAGGTTACAATGTCCGACTTGTAGCCGACCATCGGCACAATTCCGCGCAGGAAAAGATTAACCTCGTCAAACTGTTCAAGAGCTTCTATCGCTTTTTTGCTCATAAGTCTGTAGTCGGCGTGGTTGTAGGTAATATCCACTCCCATATGGCTCAGAATCTTGTAATAAGCCTGTGCAGTACCTCTTTTAAATGCGGTGTCAGTTTCCCTTGATGAGCGCGCTCCATAGACAATTTCACATCCCTGCGCACGCTTTTCCAAAAAGCCGTCTATCGCATTGACATCGTCCTGCAAATCAGCATCCATAGAAACCACAATGTCCGCATAATCCTTTGCCGTTATAAGTCCTGCAAGCAAAGCGTTCTGATGTCCTCTGTTCTTTGAAAGCTTAAGTCCAGTGAACATTTCGCAGCTTCTGTGAAATCGCTCGATCAGATTCCATGTTTTGTCCTTTGAACCATCGTCGACAAACATCACCTTGCTGTCAGGCGAGATTTTTTCCTCCGCAATAAGCATATCCAGCTTGCCTATAAGAGCTCTTGCAGTAATAGGAAGCATTTCCTCCTCGTTGTAGCATGGAATAACAATGTACATTGTTTCTGCTTTTGCCATTTTATCGTCCTCTTTATTTGTCATTTATCTATAGAAAACAGCCGTTTTGCGTTCTGACTTGTAGTATCAACAAGCTGCTGAGCGTCAACACCGCTTAAGCACTGCGCCTCGAGAGCCACATAAGCTATAAGCTCGCTTGAACATCGCTTTCCCCGAAATGGCACGGGAGCCATATAAGGACAGTCGGTTTCAAACAAAAGCTTGTCAGACTGCACATTCATAAATGCATTTTTGGCTTTCTTTGAATTTTTAAATGTCAGCGCACCGGTAAAGCCGATGTAAAGACCCAGTCTCTGAAGCTCGATTGCCGATTCGGCAGAGCCGCTGAAGCAGTGAACCACACCCTTGGGACGGTGCTTTCTCATAAGCTCGGTAAAATCACCCATAGCGTCACGGCAGTGCATTATAACAGGTAAATCCAGACTTTTCGCAATTTCAAGCTGGCTTTCAAACAGCCTTAGCTGCGCTGTGCGGTCGTATCCGTCATAGTGGTAGTCAAGCCCGATTTCACCTATAGCTCTTACCTTTTCATGCTTGGCAAAGCGCTCAATTTCAAGCTCATAGCCGCTAGGAATCCCATCATAAATACATTCAGGATGTATGCCAACAGACGTGTAGTAATTTTTATAACGTTCACTCGTCTTAATTCCAAACTCAGCCGAGTTCAAATCCGTGCAGGCGTGCATCATGTACTCCACAGTGCTGTCGGAAGAAAGAAGCCGATCCAAAAGCTCAGATCTGTCGCCGTCAAACGCTTTGTCGTCATAATGGCAGTGAGAATCAAAAATCCCATGAATATCTCTTGCCTCGTCAACCATTCTCCTCACTCCCTGCACATATAACTATTGTATCACATTTTTTAAGTATTGTAAAGCGTTTTCACCAAATTTTTATATTTGTTCGACAAAAAAGCGCCTGCAAATTTTGCATGGCGCAAAAATACAAGCGCATATTGAACATTTGAAAATCTTACAGGGCTTGTCCTACGAGGCTTTGTCGACCTGCTTTTCGTCAGATAATCCCTCGTCAACGGGGAGATAATCGCCGCCGCCCTGCGAATAGTAAAGCTCGCCTGTCTCGCTGTCTGACGCAAAGACTGCTATTTTCGTATAGCTGTCATTATAGGTGTAAAAATCAAACAGTTGGCAAAGCACATCTTCACCATCAATCGTGATTTCACACTCGCCCTTAAATCCGTACATTTTGTCGCCGCTTACATTTTCAAAAAGCTCGTTTGCGGCAGCGATAACTCTGTTAAAATCGCTTTCAAGCTCATCTGGTATCTGCGTGTACTCATCTTCTAAGTCAAACTGACTGCTCTCGTCCTCATTCTCAGTTTTCTGACTTTCAGCCTCCTCCGTGACAGCTTCGGCAGTGTAAGAGCCTGCTATAGCCTCTGTACTTTTGCTCTTTGAACCACAGCCGCCAAGCGCAGAGCCGATTGCTAAGGCGGACAAAATTATCGACATAAATCTAATCCTCATCATACTCTCCTCTTTAAAGTCCTATCTTTAAACCTCATTCTTCTGTTTGCATTTGAAAGTATAGCATACTTGAGCCCAAAAGTAAAGATATGTAAAAATTTATTTACAAAAAAATCCCGATTGCAACAAAAAAATTGCAATCGGAAATTGATTTTTATGCAGTTTTCCTAAAAAATCACGAGTAGTCAACAACGTCAAGCCAGCGCATGAGGAAGTCCTTCTGCGATTCTATTCCTCTTTCAAGCTGTGCAGCCGCTACGATTGGTAGCCACTGCTGAATGTATTGCTTTGAAGTGCCGACCTTCTGGCAGTATTTGTCTAAATAGAGGTCTGCGTACTGAGGACGCTTTAGCGACATCAGCAGATAGGTTTTCGCTACGTCCGCCGAAGCGTTTCCCTGACGAGCTGAACCCCATTTGAGTACATAAGTTCCCTCGTCGCCTAAAAAAACGCAGTCAGGATCAAAGTTGTTGTGACAAAGCTTAATGTGCTTGGGCATCGAATCAAGACGAGTAAGAAGCTCGTATTTTTTGATTTCGTCAATCTGGTCAAGAGCCTTGATCTGCCTTGCAAGCTTGTCCTTGAGCTTTGAAAGCAAGGGTACATACTGCGTATGAATCTCACACTGAATATCTACCAGCTTTGCAATGTAGATTTCCGCCTTGTCGGGATTTTCATCTATCAGATCACCCATCGTCTTTCCGCTGATCTTGTCCATCATAATAGCCCATTTGTCGTCTATGAGCGATACCTCGTGAAGAATCGGCACTTTCAAAGTGGTGTTGTGAAGCGAGGTTTCAACTCTTGCGTGGGTAAGCGCTGCATACAGGCACTTTTCCTTGTACTTTTCATCTCTGTAAATATTAACCGTCATATTTTCCGACTCGTAAACATCGTAAAAGTCGCTTTCCTTGACAAATTTAAGATCTTTCATTTCCATAACTTGTATCTCCTTGCTGAAATAAGTAATTTTCACTCGGCTTTTGAACGTTCGTCAATCTGACGATTTTTTCACCTTCGCCGCTTGATGTATATATTATACTACAAAATCTCTCTATTGTCCAGACTTTTTTGTGCAATCTGATAATATTTACTTATTGTTTAATATCTGCTTACGAAAAGTACATACTTTAAATAGGCGAATAAATTGAAAAAGATAACATTATAATAGAAATTTAATATTTTATTGTGCAAAATGACGAACGAAATTTGTCGATATTTCATAAATGTTTCTTCATAATTTGTGTATATTACATAGAAATAGGGTCAAAATAGCTTGAAAAGCTAGTTGAAATTACAGATTGACAAAAAAATAACAATCTGATATAATATAATTAGAAGAGGAATATGAAAAATATCCCTCGTCCACATTCAGAATGTGGCAACGTTATTTGGAAGATTCAACTGTTTAAGAAAGGAATGATTTTTTTGGCAAACAACGAAGTAAAGCTTGTTGACAGCGTTGAAGCACTTGAAGCCAAGATGGCGCAGGTAAGAGAGGCGCAGAAGATTTTTGCGACCTATACTCAGGAGCAGGTTGACAAGATATTTAAGGCGGCGGCAATTGCGGCAAACAAGGCAAGAATACCGCTTGCGAAAATGGCTGTTGAGGAAACAGGCATGGGAGTTGTTGAGGATAAGGTTATCAAGAACAACTATGCGGCGGAGTATATCTACAATAAGTACAAGAACACACAGACCTGCGGAATAGTCGAGGAAGACGTTTCCTTCGGAACTAAAAAGGTGCTCGAACCATTAGGCATTATTGCGGCAGTTATTCCTACCACAAACCCCACCTCCACAGCGATTTTCAAGACTATGATTTGTCTTAAGACGAGAAACGGAATTATCATATCTCCTCACCCAAGAGCAAAGAAATCCACAATTGAGGCTGCGAAAATAGTTCTTGACGCTGCGGTTGAAGCAGGCGCTCCAAAGAACATCATCGGCTGGATTGACGTTCCGTCGCTTGACCTTACTAATATGGTTATGCGCGACAGCGACTGCATTTTAGCTACTGGCGGTCCGGGAATGGTTAAGGCGGCATACTCATCAGGAACTCCAGCTCTCGGCGTAGGTGCAGGAAATACCCCTGCGGTTATTGACTCTTCGGCTGATATAAAAATGGCGGTTTCATCAATTATCCACTCCAAGACCTTTGACAACGGCATGATCTGCGCTTCCGAGCAGTCTGTTATTGTTGACAAAACAATCTACAGTGAGGTAAAGAAGGAGTTTAAGGACAGAGGCTGCTATTTCCTTAAGGGAGAGGAGCTTGACAAGGTAAGAAAGACTATTATTATAAACGGTGCGCTTAACGCTAAGATTGTAGGACAAAAGGCGCACACCATTGCCTCGCTTGCAGGCGTTGACGTTGACGAGGATACTAAGATTCTGATAGGAGAGGTAACAAGCGTTGATATTTCAGAGGAGTTTGCTCACGAGAAGCTTTCTCCAGTGCTGGCTATGTACAAGGCAAAGGACTTTGAGGACGCTATGGAGAAAGCGGACAGGCTGATTCAGGACGGCGGTTTCGGTCACACCTCATCGCTCTACTGCGACGCCAAGGCAGAGGCTGAAAAGATTGATGCGTTTGCGGCTAAGATGAAAACCTGTCGCGTGCTTGTAAATACCCCGTCCTCTCACGGCGGAATAGGCGACCTTTACAACTTTAATCTCGATCCGTCGCTCACGCTGGGCTGCGGCTCATGGGGCGGCAACTCGGTATCGGAAAACGTAGGTGTAAAGCACCTGCTCAACATCAAGACAATTGCTGAGAGGAGAGAGAATATGCTGTGGTTCAGAGCGCCTGAAAAGGTTTATTTCAAGAAAGGTTGCCTGCCTGTAGCTCTTGACGAGCTTAAGACTGTAATGGGCAAGAAGAAAGCGTTTATCGTAACAGACCAGTTCCTTTACAAGAACGGCTACACGAAGCCGATAACCGACAAGCTTGACGAGATGGGAATCGTTCACGCCACATTCTTTGACGTAGCGCCAGATCCGACGCTTGCCTGCGCTCTCGAGGGAGTTGCACAGCTAAGAGCCTTTGAGCCTGATACTATCATTGCGATAGGCGGCGGTTCGGCTATGGATGCCGGAAAAATCATGTGGGTGCTTTATGAGCATCCAGAGGCTGATTTCTATGACATGGCTATGCGCTTTATAGACATACGCAAGCGTGTTTACACCTTCCCCAAGATGGGCGAAAAAGCATATTTCATTGCAATCCCGACTTCGTCAGGTACAGGCTCTGAGGTTACGCCTTTTGCGGTTATCACAGATGAAAAGACAGGTACAAAGTATCCTCTTGCAGATTACCAGCTCATGCCGAACATGGCTATTGTAGATACCGACCTTATGATGAGCGCACCTAAGGGACTTACCTCCGCTTCAGGTATCGATGCTTTGACTCATGCGCTTGAAGCGTATGCTTCGGTAATGGCTACCGACTACACAGACGGTCTTGCGCTGAGAGCAATCAAGCTGATATTTAACTATTTGCCTGAGTGCTATGAGAACGGACAGACTGCGGTTAAGGCTCGCGAGGAGATGGCTAACGCCTCAACTCTTGCAGGTATGGCGTTTGCCAATGCGTTCTTAGGAGTTTGCCACTCGATGGCGCACAAGCTCGGCGCATATCACCATCTGCCGCACGGAGTTGCCAACGCTTTGCTTATTACAATTGTAATGCGCTTTAACGCTAACCCCTCGCCCAGAAAGATGGGAACCTTCTCGCAGTATGAATATCCGCACACGCTTGCAAGATATGCCGAGTGCGCAAACATTATCGGCATAAGCGGCAAGGACGATGAGGATACGCTCAACAAGTTCATTGACGCTATCGAGGAGCTTAAGGCTAAGGTTGGAATCAAGAAAACTATTGCCGATTACGGCATTGACGAGCAGGACTTTTTAGACAGACTTGACAGCATGGTAGAGGACGCATTTGACGACCAGTGCACAGGCGCAAATCCAAGATACCCGCTGTTCAGCGAAATCAAGGAGATGTACCTCGCCGCCTACTATGGAACAGAGTACAAGGGCTAAGCCTTAAACAAACGATCTGACGATTTTATTCATCAGATCACTTCCAAATAAATGAAGAACCGCTGTACGAAATTTTTCTGTACAGCGGCTCTTTTTTATTAAGTTAAATTCACCATTTCATGGGATCGTCGTAGTCAGGCTCTGCTGAAGCTTTTTTCTTTGCTTAAAGAATATTACCAGTACAATAACAATTGCCGAAACGCTCATTACAGTGAAAAGCAGACCGATTATGAAAAATACCTTTGTTACAGTGTCAAAAACGTCCGAGCCGTCGTCTATGTACCAGCGTGACGAGGGTGAATCGGGATCGTACTTTATGTTTAATTTGTCGCCCTCGTTTAATGTCGCATAGGACGGCTGTAGGTGTTGTTCTGAGCTGTTACAGTTTCACCGCTTATGTCGGTAAACTGAACTACAGGCGAGTAAACAGACGTGCCGTCGTCATTGTTCTCTTTGAGCCTTAAAACCATCGCCTGCGCACTTTCAGTGCAGTCCTCCTTCAGATTGCTTTGATATACTCCAAAGCTAATACCTAGAACTAAAAATATTACTCCCATAAAGAGAAAAATCCCAGGAAAATCAGACCAAAGAGCAAAAGCGGATTCTTTTTTTCTTCTTTCATTTTAATCGCTCCTGTATTAAAAATCAGCGCCGCATTTGTCACACGGCGCATAAAAATTAAATCTCGTTTCTGTTTTCAAGCGCCTTGTAGAGCGTCACTTCATCGGTATATTCAAGTGTTCCGCCTACAGGCATACCAAAAGCAAGCCGTGTGACCTTGACGCCGAGCGGCTTAATCAGCTTTGAGATGTACATTGCGGTGGCTTCTCCCTCAACTGTGGGATTTGTAGCCATGATTACCTCTTCGGTTTCATCGTTTACTCTGGCTAAAAGCTCCTTGATTTTCAGCTTGTCGGGGGTAATGTTGTCAATCGGTGAAATAAGACCGTGAAGCACATGGTAGCTGCCCTTGTATTCACGGGTGCGCTCAAAGGCGGTTATATCCTTTGGCGATTCAACCACGCAGATAATTGAATTGTCGCGCTTTGGGTCGGAGCATATCGGACAAAGCTCCTTGTCGGTAAGGTTCTGGCATACATTGCAGCAGTGAATTTCCGTGCGTGCCTTGACAAGAGCGTCCGCAAAAGCCCTGACTTCATTATCGGACATATTCATCACATGGTAAGCCAGCCGTTCGGCGGATTTCATTCCTATGCCTGGAAGCCTCGCAAACTGCTCTGACAGCTCCACCAGCGGCAAAGCCTTGCTGTTATCCGTCATTTACACCAGCCCCGGGAAAGAAACTCCGCCTGTAAGCTCGCTCATCTCCGCATCGCTCACCTCGTCAAGATTGTGAACCGCTTCGTTAAATGCGCTCATAACCAGATCCTGAAGCATTTCAACATCGTCAGGGTCTACAACCTCTGGCTTGATGCTGAGGCTAAGCACCTCACGCTTTCCGTTTATCGTGATGTCAACCGCTCCGCCGCCTACAGATGCGCTGAATTCTCTTTGCTCGAGATCCTCCTGAAGCGCAGTGATTTTGTTCTGCATCTGTTGAGCCTGCTTAAGCATCTGATTCATATTTCCCGATGAGCCCTTGCCCATTCCCTGTGGTAGTCTTGCTTTCATTTTAATAACTCCTTATTGAATTAATTTTTTATCTCAACTTCAATATTCATGCTCCTTGCGCGGTCGAGAAGCTCCGCCGTGGGACTTTCCTTTTCCTTAATGTCGGCGTTTGCAGCCGAATAGAGCATAAATCCAAAGTCTTTTCCGTAATAATCATTGACAATCTGCTTGAGCAGTGTCTTGTCGTCGCTCGCCTTGAATTTTTTAATAAAAAATTCGCTTTCTACAATTACACAGAAAGTATCTCCGTCAATGCACGCCGTTGAATTTTTCAAAAATGCCCATAGCGCAGGTGCGCGAGCTTTGATAATCTCCAGTATCTCCGCCCACTCCTTGAGCGGCGTAAAGCTCGATGGGGAGAATTTCTTTTTCTTTTTCTGCACGCTCTGTATGCCGTCAGAGAGCGGCTTTGTTGCTTTCTGAGCATTTGCAGGAGGCTTTTGGACAGGCGAAGCCGAGCCTGAAACGGCTCTTGTCAAAGCGTCAAGCTGTGACTTTAATTCGTTCAGCTGTGCGTCAGAAGCCGAAGCCGTCTGCCTTGTATAAGTGCCTCCCGTCTTTGCGCAAAGCCTCACCATACATATTTCAAGCTCAATTCTCTTGTCGGATGCTCTCGCAAAGCGTTCAGAGGTCTGCTGAAGCAGCGTTATGCTGTCAAAAATCCTGTCAAGCGTAAAGGTCGAAGCGATTTTTTTTAGCCGCTCAAGCTCCTCCGGCATACAGGTGATAAGCTCGCCTGCATCGTCGGTTGATTTTATCAGCATCAGATTTCTCATCATCGTGAGTAAATCAAGACAGAGCGTTTTTAAATCCTTAGACTTGCCGTGAAGCTCGTCAACCGCATTGATTGCGCCTGCCGTGTCGTAAGCCGAGATTTTCTCAAGCAAATCAAATAGATAATCTCTGCCTGCAATTCCTGCGGCATTTGAAACTATTTCAAGCGTTATGCTGTCCGAATAAGCCCAGCAACGGTCTAAAAGCGAAATTGCGTCACGCATACCGCCGTCTGAAAGCCTCGCCATCATGAGCGCTGCATCATCGTCAATCGAAAAGCCCTCCTGCGAAGCTATAAATTTCAGCCGACTAACAATATCCTCGCTTTTGATTCTGTTAAAATCAAAATGCTGACAGCGTGAAATTATAGTTTCGGGAACCTTGTGAACCTCCGTAGTCGTAAGTATAAACTTGACGTGTGGCGGCGGCTCTTCCATTGTTTTGAGCAGAGCGTTAAACGCTCCGGGACTGAGCATATGTACCTCGTCTATAATATAAATCTTATAGCTGCACATCTCTGGAGTGTAGATTACGCTCTCTCTGAGCTCTCGTATGTCGTTTACACCCGCATTTGAAGCGGCGTCAATTTCAATTATATCGCTAAGCGTTCCGTTTTCGGCATGACGGCATATTTCACATTCTCCGCACGGCTCGCCGTCAGCAGCGTCAGGGCAGTTTATAGCCTTTGCAAAAATTCTGGCGCAGGTGGTTTTTCCCGTGCCTCGTGAGCCTGTAAAAAGGTAAGCGTGAGCAGTCTTGCCCGAAGCTATCTGATTTTTAAGCGCAGTGGTAATGTGCGATTGGGAAACAACGTCGTCAAAGGCTTTAGGACGCCATTTTCTGTACAAAGCCTGATACAAGAGAAGCTCACCTCCAAAAAATCAATCCGACATACAGGCATGCAGGCGAAGCTGCGTCACACGAAGCGGTCTGCTTAATGCTGCTCGGTTCCCCGCCTGACATGGTTCACAGTGTTTCATTGCGCAGAACCCGCACACCTGTATCTCGGATCGATGTATACTTCAAGTTAATAGCTAATAGTGAACACCATAACTATTAACTGTTCACTCTCTAAATATTATATCACATAAATTTTAAAAATGCAAGGGGTTTAGAAAATTTTTTGAAAAAATGCTTTCAAAATAATTTGTCGTTGACAAATGTTCATTTTTATGATACAATAATATAAACGCAAAATCTGAAAAGGTGAGTTTTATGCTTTCAAAAATTTTATCAAAATCGGAGTGCGCCGAGTGCAAAATCTGCTGCTCGTTTGACAGCTATGATTTGTGGGAAACTCCCGTGGTTACTGACGATATTATGCAGCGTGCGCTTGAAATAAATCCGCAGCAGCGCTTTTCTGATGCAAGCGGCGCAAGGCTGTTTGTGATGGAGTGCGAAAAGGACATGGATTTGTATTACTGCCCCATGCTTGACCATCAAAAGGGCTGTAGGCTTGGCGATGATAAGCCGTTTGACTGCAAAATCTGGCCGTTCAGAATAATGAGGCTTGAAGGGCGCAGGGTGATTGTGCTTTCTCCCGTCTGTCCGAATGTCTATAAAAAAGCCTTCAATGAAATCAAGGCTCTTGCGGATGAGCTTGCGCCGATAATCTATGCGCAGGCGGATAAGACGCCTGAAATAGTCAAGCCGTATATTGTCGGTTATCCGATTTTGCTTGTCGAGGATAAAAATAAAATTTAAGAGGTGGAGAAAATGGACGAAAATAACAAGCCGCTAGAGGGAGAACAGACCGTTGACAAAACGGAAAAGGTTCAGATCGAAAATTCGGCTTTAGATGAAACGGAAACTGTGGAAATACAGACCGAGCCTGCCGACGAGGTTCAGAAAGAGGAAAGCGTTCAGGCGGCGAAAAAAGACGGTATTTTCGGACTTTCTAAAAAGACTGAAACCGTTATCGCTCTGATGGCACTTTTGATTGTTATACTTATAATTGTGATTGTAATTTTGCTGGTGAGCAGAGCCAATTCTGACGAGGACGAAAGCGAAGCGACCGCCTCTGTTTCGGTTTCTCAGACCGGTGAGGACACTTCGGAGGACGAAGCTGAAAGCGATGAGGAAAAGTCGGAGGCTGACAGCAGTGAAGCTGACGAAGCGGAGGACGAGGACGGCTACATTTTCTATTACAGCGGCGATAACACATGGGAGAACGGCGACCTTACAATGACAGGCATGGAGATGGCTTTCAAAAACGGTGGCGATGCGATTGACAGCTGGACGCTGGAGCTTGAAATTGAGGGCTTGGAAAGCTGTGAGGGCTGGAACGGTACATATGAAATTGACGGCGACACACTTACTGTCACACCTGCCGACTATAACGCTTCTGTAACGGCAGGCGGCACAGTTGACAGCCTGGGCTGTAATATAGGCACGAATGGGGACTTGAACGTGAAAAGTGCAAAGCTTAACGGTGAGGAATGTGAAATTAAAAAGGGCAGTGTGCCGAGCAGCTCATCTTCAACTTCACAGGACGGCTCGGAGGATGTGGACGTAACGGCATTGCTTGAGCGTACAGACGAAGCCGAACAGGGCGACGACTGGCTTTATGCGGACGGAAATAAGCTTTACGACAAGGACGGCAAGGAGGTCTGGCTTACAGGCGTAAATTGGTTCGGCTATAACACTGGAACTAATACGTTTGACGGACTGTGGACGAGCGTGCTTACCACCTCTGTAAAATCTATTGCCGACCACGGCTTTAACCTGATAAGAGTGCCGTTTTCGGCAGAGCTTGTAAATCAGTGGGCTGACGGCGAATATCCTCAGGCGAATTATAATAACGCTTACAACCCTGAGCTTAACTCGATGAACAGCCTTGAGATTTTTGACTATTTTCTTAAGCTTGCGGAGGAAAATGGGCTTAAGGTTATGATTGACATTCATTCGGCAGAAACTGACGCTTCGGGGCATAATGTAAATCTTTGGTACACCGACAGCGTTTCGGTTGAGGACTACTACAGTGCGCTTGAGTGGATGGCGCAGCGTTACAGCGACAACGATACGATTATAGCCTACGACCTGAAAAATGAACCGCACGGAAAGCCTGCCGAGGGAGATGCGGCGGCAAAGTGGGACGATTCAACTGACGACAACAACTGGAAATATGTTGCTGAAACAGCGGCTAAAAAGGTGCTTGCGAAAAATCCGAACGTGCTTATAATGGTTGAGGGAATTGAAGCTACTCCAAAGGTTAACGGCAATTACACAACCGACAGCGATGACTATTATTTCAACTGGTGGGGCGGAAATTTAAGAGCCGTTGAGGATTATCCTATAGATTTAGGCGATTATCAGGACAAGCTTGTCTATTCGCCGCACGACTATGGTCCTACCGTTTATGAGCAGTCTTGGTTCGAGGGAGATTATGATTATGATTCTCTGATGGAAGACTGCTGGTATGACAACTGGTTCTATATCTACGAGGAGGAAACTGCGCTGCTGCTTATAGGCGAGTGGGGCGGCTTTATGACCGAGCCTAATATCACCTGGATGACATACCTGCGCCAATTGATAAAGACCTACCACATCAACCACACTTTTTGGTGCTTTAATTCAAATTCAGGCGATACAGGCGGACTTGTGCTTGATGATTTTACCACATGGGACGAGGAGAAATATGAGTTTGTAAAAGAGGTTCTTTGGCAGGAGGACGGTAAATTTGTAGGACTTGATCACGAAATTCCGCTTGGAGAGAACGGCATTACCCTGACTGAAGCGGAGGGACTGTAGGATGAGCGGCTGTGCAAAACCACTCTGTGATAAAATATTTACGTTTGGTTCACTATTTCGACACGATATTCACTTTACGGCTATTGACAAGGCTTGACCTTAGTGATATAATTATAATATTCGCTTTAAAGCGGTAAAGAGTTTATAAGGAAAGGATTGTAAAAAGCTATGTCAGAGAAAAAGGGAGATTTAATTTCATACAGACCAGATATAAAGCTTCTGGACGCTACGATTCGAGACGGCGGACTGGTGAATGATTTTTATTTTTCAGATGAGTTTGTCAAGCAGCTTTATTTGACTAATGTCAAGGCTGGAATAGAGTATATGGAGTTCGGCTACAAGGCTTCAAAGGATTTGTTCGATGTAAATAAATTCGGCAAGTGGAAGTTCTGCGATGAGGAGTCAATAAGAGAGGTAGTCGGCGATAATGATACCGACCTCAAGCTTTCGGTTATGGCGGACGTCGGACGCTGTGATTTTAAAAATGATATTATCCCGTCAAAGGACAGCGTTATAGATTTGGTACGCATTGCGACCTACACCTATCAGATGCCCGGCGCACTTGAAATGATTGAGCATTGTCATGAGATGGGCTATGAAACGACAGTAAACATAATGGCGATTTCGGCAGCGTCAGAGGAGGATATAGATAAGTCCCTAGAGCTTGTCTGCAACAGCCCTGTTGACGGAATTTATCTTGTCGACAGCTACGGCTCGCTTTACCCTGAAGAGGTTCGCGAGCTTACGCTTAAGTACTGCAAGGCGGCGGAGGCTTGCGGCAAAAAGGTGGGAGTGCATATGCACAACAATCAGCAGCTTGCCTTTGCGAACACGATAGAGAGCATAGCCTACGGCGCAAGCTTTGCAGACGCTACGATGAGCGGAATGGGCAGAGGAGCGGGAAACTGCTTTATGGAGCAGATGCTAAGCTTCTTAAGAAACCCGAATTACAAGCTCTCGCCTGTGCTTAAGTTTATCGAAAAGTATATCACGGAGGAGAGGGAGAAAGGCTCTGTCTGGGGCTACGACCTGCCGTACATGATGACGGGAGCGCTTAATCTCCATCCGAGAGCGGCGATTGCGTTTAAAAAGGAAAACAGAACCGATTATCAGACGCTCTATCAAGAGCTTCTGAGCTAATAAAGGAAGCCGCTTAAATGCGGCTTCGCTGTGTTTTTTAGACAAATTATACGCTAAAGGTCTTGGACATTTGCTCTTATTTGTATAAAATTGATATTGCTTTTTATAATAAGATGTAGTATAATAAAAGTACGATGTCCTCCGCCTCTTAGGCGGCGGGTGCCATTTTGGTTTTTATCGCTTTAAAAGGTCGGAGGTTAAGAGCTATGGCTGAAAAAAATGCAAATTTGCCGAAATATACCGTGTGTATGTCGGTTTATTCAGGTGAAAATCCGCACTTTTTGCAAGAGAGCCTTGACAGTATGTTCAGACAGACCCATCCATGCAGCGAGCTTATACTTGTCTGCGATGGACAGCTTGGAGATGAATTAAACAGCGTTGTTGACGAGTTTAAAAGGCTTTACCCCGATACCTTTACAGTGCTTCAAATGAAAAGCGGCAGCGGAGTGGGCGGCTGTGCAAATGCGGCGATTAAGAGGGCAAAAACCGAGTATATCGTCAAGATGGATTCGGATGATATAGCGCTTGAAAACAGATGTCAGCGGCAGCTTGAGCTTATGGTGAAAAAGCCACAGCTTGATATGTGCGGAGCGTTTATTGAGGAATTTGATTCCGACAGCTCACAGGCTATAGCAATAAAGCGCACGCCCCTGACGCACAGGGAGATTTTAGAGTATTCAAAGCGGCGCAATCCGTTTAACAATCAGACGCTGGTTTATAAAAAATCGGCGGCGATTAAAGCAGGCGGCTATTCAAAATTTCGCAGGTGCGAGGATTATGATTTTGTAGTGAGAATGTTAAGCTCAGGAGCAGTCGGAGAGAACATTCCAGAGGTGCTTGTAAGGTATAGAGTGACGCAGAGCAATCTTGAGCGCAGAAAAAATTTTAACAATACACGTTCATTTATTTCAGTAAGGTGGAGGATTTTCCGTTCGGGATATTCGTCTTTTGTTGATTTTCTGATTCCGACAGTTGCTCAGCTTGCGCTGTTTGTGCTACCAAAATCGCTGACGGGAAAGCTTTACAATAAATTTTTAAGAAAGTAAGGTCTGACAAAAATGGCTGTAAAAAAGAGTGCGCTAAAGCAGTATCTGAAGCTTGCGCTTCAGGGAATGCTTTCGATAAAGTATAATTTTTCGCTTAAGCGCAGCGGCTTTGACAAAAAGCTGATGCTCTTTGCCGACTCAAACAGCGACAGCCTGCCTGAAAGCATGAGGCTTTTGTATGACGAGCTTAAGAGTAGGGGCTATCGCTGTGAAGCATGGTGTCTTGACTTTTCAAGGGCTTCGCTTTTTAAAATGCTTTCGTTTGTCTTTTCCTTTATGGGACGTTATGCGCAGGCAGGTGGGCTTGTGATATGCAACTATTTCGTTCCAGCTCACGCCTGTAAAAAGCGTAGTGAAACCAAGGTGGTTCAGCTCTGGCACTCCTGCGGCGCGCTTAAGAAATTCGGCTATTCGACGCCGAACGATATACCTAAAAGCTACAAGGGCAGTGTGTCAAGAAATATAGATTTAGTGACGGTGAGCGCACCTGTCTGCGAGAGCGTTTTTAAAGAAGCGTTTGCGCTTAAGGACGGCATAGCGAGAGCGGTTGGAGTGAGCCGCACCGATGTGTTTTTTGACAAAGAATTTGAAAAGGCAAGCTTACGTAAGCTTTACAGCCGCTGTCCGCAGCTTGAGGGGAAGAAAATTCTGCTGTATCTGCCGACCTTTCAAGGCGACGCTTCTCATGCGTACAGCGTGGGCTTAGAACAGGTGAAAGCACTTAAAAAGAGCATGAAGGGCTGGGCGGTTATAATTAAGCAGCATCCAAGAATAAAATCAAGAGGACGCTTTGACGATTTTGAAGCGAGCGAGCTTATGGTCTGCGCAGATATGCTGATCACCGATTATTCGTCAGTGGTGTTTGAGTATGCGCTGCTTGACAGACCGATGCTGCTATGGTGCCCGACATTGGATGAGTATATTGAGGAGAGGGATTTTTACCTTGATTTTAAAAGGGAAATGCCTTGCCCGATTGTCACTGACGGAGAAAGGCTTGAAGAGGAAGTAAGAAAAGAATATGAAAGCTTTAAAAGTGGGAGGCTTTCAGACTTTACGGACAGGTATATGTCCGCCTGCGATGGAAATTCCACAAGGAGAATCGCCGACTTTTTTAAGTAAGGCATGAGAGGAGATAATAGCTTATGGCTGAGCAGTCTGAGTATTTTTATACAACCAAGCATGAAGAAAAAACAGGAATTGGAATAATAATAAGAGAGCATAAGGGGCAGGGAAAGAAAATCCTGCGGCTTAGCGTAAGCCATCTTGTAAAGAAATACAAGGGTGCGCTTTTAGGTCCGCTGTGGGCGGTGATAAAACCCAGTTTTACGCTGTTTATACTTTGGTTTGCTTTTGATATTGGAATACGTGGATCAGGAACGGTTGACGGTTATCCGAGATTTGTGTTTATGCTTACGGGATATGTGCCGTGGTTCTATATAAGCGAAGCAATTTTAGGCGGAGCAAGGAGCATAAGGAACAACAGGCAGTATGTTACCAAGCTCAGCTTTCCTATGTCAAACATAATGACCTTTACAAATCTTTCCGCACTGTTTGTACATTTTATACTTTGCATAATTATGTACGTTGTGCTTATTGTGATGGGATATTGTCCAGGGATTTATAATATTCAGTTTTTTTATTACTGTGTGCTTATGTTTGTGTTCTTCTGGATTTTAACATGGACTACAGCACCGATGGCGGCGTTCAGTATTGATTTTGAGAATCTTGTCAGCTCAATAATGACGGGAATGTTTTGGCTTTCAGGTATTGTCTGGAACACCTACACGGTGGAAAACGATACTATCCGCAGAATAATGTACTTTAATCCGATAAACTATTTTGTAAACGGCTACCGAAAGACGTTTCTTTACGGCGAATTTATTTTTGAGAGAAAGTATATGTGGGAAAATATAATTTTTTTCACAGAGATGATTATTCTGATTTTTCTCGGAAGTCATTTTTATAAAAAGCTGCGCAAGCTTATTCCCGATGTACTTTAAGGAGAATTTGCACTATGGAAAACAACAGTGATATGATAAAAGAAAAGAATACTTCTGGAACGGAGCAAACTGAAAACACAAATGCTGAAAAAAATAAATCAACTGAAGTTCAGGCAGACGAGAAAAAAAAGCCTATTGTTGTCGAGCCGAAAGTGGAATATGACAGGGTTTCTAATCCGAGATATGACGAAGAACCTGCGGTTGTGTTTGAGAACGTGTCCAAGCGTTACTTTCTTTACGCAAGCGACAAGGCACGCTTTAAGGCAATGTTCACAAGCAACAGAGGAGTTAAGGAGCATCCTGCGCTTGAGAATGTGTCATTTAAAATTTATCCTGGCGAATCTGTAGGATTTGTAGGGAGAAACGGTGCAGGAAAGTCTACGATATTGAAAATGATTACAGGCGTAAGCTATCCGAGCAGCGGTGATGTCACGGTAAGAGGAAAGGTAGCGGCTCTTTTGGAGCTTACAGCAGGCTTTTATCCCGATATGACGGGAAGAGAAAATATCGGCATGAAGGGCTTGATTTTAGGTCTTACCGAAGGTGAGATTGAAGATATAGAAGATGATATAGTTGAATTTGCAGACTTAGGCGAGTATATTGATCAGCCTGTCAGAACCTACTCCAGCGGAATGAAAACACGATTAGGGTTTGCAATAAATATAAATATCCGCCCCGATATTCTTGTGGTGGACGAGGCTTTGAGCGTTGGCGATGCTCGTTTTCGCAAAAAGTGCAACAGGGCGATAAAGGAACTGATAAAAACGGGAGTGACGGTGCTTTTTGTTTCCCACTCCATTGAATCGCTCAGAGAAACCTGCGACAGAGGGATTTACCTGAAAGACGGCTCTGTTGCGTTAGACGGCGAGATAAATCAGGTGCTGGCTACGTACAGCGCAGATATAGAAAAAATCAGACAGATAAGACGTGAGAAAAGAGAGGCTAGAAAGAAAAAGTTGGAAAGACGGCGTAAAAGAAGAGCCGAAAAGGCAGCCAGAGAAGCCAAACAGGCTTTAGCTTTGCAGAATAGCGATGAGGCGCAGACATGATTATAGATTTTCATACCCATGCGTTTAATCCGAAAATTGCACAGCGTGCGATGGAAACGCTCACTCAGAAAAGCGGACTTGAGCCGTACACAGACGGTACTCTTAATTCGCTTGTGAACCGAATGGACGAGTGGGGAGTAAACGTCAGCGTCATGCTTTCAATTGCGACAAAGCCCACTCAGCAGACGGTGATAAACGACTGGGCGGCGCAGGTTGATAAGAGCAATGAGCGAATTATAGCCTTTGGCAGCGTTCACCCTAATGCGGCAGACTGCCTTGACGAGGTTTTGCGGATAAAGCGGCTCGGACTGCACGGAATCAAGCTTCACCCTGATTTTCAGGGCTTTATGGCGGACGACCCCAGTCTTGACGAGCTTTATGATCTTTTGGAGCAGATAGGCTTGCCGCTGATTTTACATTCAGGCTTTGACTTTTCTTCGCCTAATCTTTTGCACTGCACGCCCTTTCGTGCGGCGAATCTGATAAAGAAGCATCCGAAGCTTAAGGCGATATTTGCTCACTTGGGAGCAAATTACTGCTGGGAAGAGGTGCTTGAGCTTCTGGCAGGAGCGGACGGAGAGGTTTATTTTGACACGGCATATACGCTTGACTGCCCTGATGAGCTTATGGCTGAAATTATCAGAAGGCACGGTGCGGACAGAATACTTTTGGGCAGCGACTGCCCGTGGGAGAGTACGCAGAAAATTATTGAGAAGCTTCTCAGGCTTGATTTAACGGATGATGAGCTTGAAAAAATACTAGGCAAAAATGCTGAACAGCTGTTATTTTAAAAGTTTAAAAAATTACAAAAAAAACCAGTCGATTTTTCTTGACAAGTTTTCAATAATATGTTATAATAATTTTGCGTGGTTTATTTGTGTTAATTTTCATGTGTAAAAATTATTTTTAGGGAGGATATAGATGGAACAGAGAAAAAATCAGGAAATAGAAATCAATTTGGGCGAGATATTTTATCTTCTGCTGTCAAAGCTGCATATTATTATTCTTACGGGAGTTATAGGTATGTTTTGCGGATATGCCTTTGCAAAGCTTGCGCTTCCGATTAAATACACATCTTCAATTTCTATTTTTGTAAACAGCTCCGCTTCGGATACTGTAACTGAAAATGCCAATCAGTCGGATCTGACTGCGGCACAATCGCTCGCTGAAACCTATATTGTAATTTTAGACGATGATGTAGTTTACGACGAGGTATCTGAAATGCTGCTTGAAGCCTACAACGCTTCGGATTTAGAAAAGTATTTCAGTATAACCTACAGCAACGGAACAGCTTCTATTAAGGCTGACAGCATCAGGTCGCTTGTTGAAATTGCCGTTGTAAACGAAACAGAGGTAATTTCAATTACCGCAACGACTGAAAATGCACAGCTTTCTGCGGACATTTGCACCTACATAGCAAGCATTGCTCCCGAATTGCTCACCCGTGTGGCAAAGGCAGGATCGGTTGAGTCAATAGGTACAGCTAAAGTGCCGACATCGCCGTCATCTCCTGATGTAGGCAAGATTACGCTTATCGGCTTAATGCTGGGACTTTTAGCAGCAATATGCGTTATAATAATACAGGATCTGGTTGACAACAGAATAAAGACGGCAATAGATTTCAAGAAAAACTTTGACGATATACCCGTTCTCGGAGAAATACCAGATTTGTATAGTAATAAGGAGGTAGACTAAGCTATGGCGAAAACGAAGGATACAAATAAAGGCGGTAAGCATAGCGGTCACAAGAGAAAATACTATACATTGCTTGACGGAGATTTTTCCTTTCAGGCAACCGAATCGCTTAAGACGCTCAGAGCTAATCTTATTTTCAGCCTTTCTACAAAGAAAAACAAAATCTTTGCGATAACCTCGTCTTCACCTCATGAGGGCAAATCTACTATTGCGGTCAACCTTGCGCTCACATTTGCGCAGACCGAGGCTAAAGTGCTGCTTATAGATGCAGATATGAGAAGTCCTGTTCAGCACAAATTTTTCAAGATAAAGAACAAGGACGGCTTGTCAAAGCTTTTAGGCGGTATGGCAACGTTAAAAGAGGTTGTAAATGAGGATATTATGCCAAACTTTGATCTGATAACAGGAGGACCTGTTCCCCCTAATCCGTCAGAG
This sequence comes from Ruminococcus sp., assembly GCA_021202895.1. Classification (GTDB taxonomy): domain Bacteria; phylum Bacillota; class Clostridia; order Oscillospirales; family Ruminococcaceae; genus YE71. Next base: position 140,671 of record JAJQCE010000015.1, read on the forward strand.
CTTTTGGCATCTGAAAATATGAAGCGTCTTTTAGAAGAGCTGTCTAATTACTATGACTACATAATCATAGATACACCGCCAATAAATATGGTTTCTGACGTTCTTACGCTTTCAGATTCGATTGCGGGGACGGTTATCATAGGTATGTCGCAGGTTACAACCTATGATTCGTTCCGTCATGCGGTGGATACGGTAAGGCTTGCAAACGGCACGGTTTTAGGTGCTGTCATTGCTAATATCCCTGTTTCAACAGCCAAACATGGTAGGCGCAGTTATAGATATAATTACGGTTATGGCTATGGCTACGGCTATGGTTATGGCAATTATAGCTACGGTTCGACTCCAGCGACTGAAAAAAATCAGAAAAAGAGCAGAGAATCGATTAAAAAGTGAGCGTTCGCTTTAAAAATGATGCAGTGCGTATTAACGGCGCACTGCTTTTATATGTATAATTTTCAGTGACAGAAAGTGAGATGTATATAATGGAAATTACAAGGACAGTAGAAAATTTAAGCTTTGCGGCGGACAGCCATGGTGCGGAGCTTCATTCGATTAAGCTTGATGGGGAGGAGTATCTTTGGCAGTGCGGCAGTGCGTGGAAACGCTATGCACCGATACTTTTCCCATTCATCTGCTCGCCTAATGACTCAAAATATTTTGCTTTCGGCAGGCAGTATTTCATGCCGTCAAACCACGGCTTTGCCCGCGACAGCGAATTTGAGCTTGCGAACCAGAGTGAAACGGCTGTGGAATTTGAGCTTTGCTCCGATGAGAAAACAAGGGCGGTTTACCCCTACGATTTTTCTCTCAGGGTTTCTTATGAAATCAAAGACGGTGGGATAGAGGTAAAAAACACGGTTGAAAATTTGGGCTTGACAGCTATGTATTTTTATCTCGGCGGTCATCCTGCGTTTATGTGCGATATTAACGAGGGAAAAAGCTATGTTGAGTATGAAAAGGACGAGAGAATTACTCAGACGATTGATGGCAGAGAGCTTGTAGTGCTTGACGGCGAAAGACGGCTGCTTCTCACAAGAGAACGCTTTAAAAACGATGTTATTATGAAAGACCATCCAAATTCCAGAGCGGTGACGCTGGTTAAGAGCGACGGCGGATACGTTCGCTTGGAATTTGACGACTCTGACTGCATAGCCGTCTGGACGGCACTTGATGATGAAGCACAGTTTATCTGCCTTGAGCCGTGGACAAGCGTGCCTGTTTATGCGGACGATGAATATCCTAATCTTGAGGACAAGCCGCACGCAATTAAGCTTGAAGCGAAAGAGAGCTATACGTATAAATACTTTATCAAGGTAGGCAGGCAGTGAGAGCGGTAATTCAGAGAGTAACGCAGGCAAGCGTTTCGGTTGACGGCAATGTAATAGGCAGTATAGATAACGGCTTGCTAGTGCTTCTGGGAGCATATTCTGCCGATACTCAAACGGACGCTGAGAAGCTTGCTCAGAAAATTTCAAAGCTGAGGATTTTTGCAGACGCTGACGGCAAGACTAATCTTTCGGTCAATGATGTCAAGGGCAAGCTGTTGGTAATTTCACAGTTTACGCTCTGCGCCGACTGTGCGCATGGCAACAGACCCAGCTTTATTAACGCCTGTGAGCCGAAAAGAGCGGAGCAGCTGTATGAGTATTTCAAGCGCTGCTGTGAGGAAAGCGTTGAGGCAGGTATAGAAAGCGGCAGCTTCGGAGCGGATATGAAGGTTTCGCTGCTTAATGATGGACCGTTCACAATTGTCCTTGAATGTAGGAACAGTAAAATTGTCGATATTTAATAAATGAATTTTAGCGATACCTGAATAAAAAATTTAAAAGTGCTTGACAAATATTAAAAAATAGTGTATGATAAAATTAGAGGGAATAGTGCGTCAAGCTGAATGTGCTTTTTGTAAATGTAAGAGTTGGTTTGTTATGAGAAAATTTTTCAAGGCTTGCTGTATTGCCTTTTCTGTGGTGCTTGTGAGCTGTTCTGATACAGTTGAAAGTGCTGTAGGCTATGAGCAGATAGCTTCTGCGGCAGGTCAGGCGATTTATTACGAGGACGAGGCGTCCTATCTTAGCTGTTGGCTGCCGTACGAAAAGGCACAGCTTGTACTCAGTGATGAGTATCAGGAGGGCTTTGTCGCTGAAATGTTTGACGGCGATGAATACCAGAGCAAGCTGAGGACGCAGATTACCGACAGCACAGAGCTTAGCGAGGAGGAAATCGCACAGCTTGAAAGCGATGCACAGGAACGATACGGAGTGTGTATTGATTTTACCAAGGCTCAGCAGCTTGAGGTGAGATTCAGCGCACAGCGCAGCGGCAAAACCTATGAGGACGTGCGCGAGCTGACGGCGGTTAGATTTTCAAATTCCTGGTATTTGTACGGCGATGTTATTATTTCCTTTGATTTTGTTGAAAGTGAAACGTAAAGGGGAGATTTGTTATGTCAAATTGTGAAAAATGCGGAAGCCCGCTTGACGATGGCGCAAAATTCTGTACCGTCTGCGGAACTCCAGTTACGGTAAAGAAAATTTCAGCGGACAGATTCTGCGTTCAGTGCGGAAATCTGCTTAAGCCAGGTACTAAGTTTTGCGAGGTATGCGGCAGAGAGGTCGCTTCTGAAAAGCCAAAGGTGCAGGAGGAGCAGCCGCTCCAGACGGGAATGGACGAGCTGGTTATTCCTGAAATTACAGATGAAACCTTTGCAGGTGATAAGGGTATAAGCAATGAAAGCTTTGATGGCTTTGAAGCGGCGGTAATGCCTGATTCTCAGTCCGCAGCTCCGAGTGCTCCCGCTCCGATGCCTGAATTTTCAATGGATTCAGCTATGCCTGATACTAAGCAAAAGCCAAAGCCTGCAACAGTCAAGGTTACGGCGACAGCCGCTCCGAAGCCTGCGCCATCGCAGGATCCCTACTATGTGCCTGAACAGAATAGAAATGCGGCTCAGGCAAGTGCTCCTGATTCTGACGGCAAAAAGGGCAAAGGTTCAAAAATAGTGCCGATTATTTTGGTGATTCTGATAGTGGCTGTGCTTGTGGTTGACCTGTTTGTTTTTGTTATAAATAAAAATGACGATGACAAGGCTGAAGCGGAGGTAAATGTCATCAGTACAGTGCAGATTATGGAAAATGTAGGAGAGTAGTGGCAGTTTAAACGTTAAAAAAACTAACCATAAATGTAAAATATACAAACATTGCTTGAAAATTTTTACGTTAATTAGTGGAGAATTTTTTATAAAACTATTGCCTAATTAGAAAAAATGTGATATAATTATTTTATAGGCGGCTAAGCAAGTATTTTTGTAAAAGCCGAAAAGATTTTTGTGAAAGGGTTGAAGCTAGGTATGCCTTCGTTTGGAAAAAAAGTAAAGGAAGAGTCCATCAACGACAAGATGGTGAGAATGTTTAAAGAGGGAAAGAGTGTCAATGAGATTTCTGAGGAGCTTGAAGTCAAGGCAGACGTTATTACCAACGTTATCAGAAGACGCTGCGGAGAGGACAGTATACCTGAAACGGTAGTTCGTTCTAAAAATTCAATGCCTAAGTTTGAGGAAACTGCACTCAAGGCGGACGAGGTGGCTGCAAATGACGAAGCCTCTCAGGAGGAGATTGCAGAGGAGCCTGGTGCAGTTGAGAAATTTATCCAGGAAAAGGAAGGACAGACCGAAACAACGGAGGGTCTGAGCAAGCTTGAGCGTTATATGCTTGAGAAGGAAAAGAAAAAGCAGGAGGAAGCAGAAGAGGTTGTCGAAGAAGCTGCTGAGCCTGAGGAGGTTTCCATGGAGGGTATTTCCACCGATGACTTGGATTTAGGCGCAGATATTTATGAGCAGGAGCCTGTTGTAAGCAAGCAGCCTGTTGAAGAGCCTGAGCCTGTTGCTGAGATGGAGGGCATTTCCGCTGAGGACATTCCTGAGCTTAGTGAAGAGTCTGAGCAGACTGCCGCAGAAGCTGCGCCTGTAAATGAAGAGCCGGCTGCTGCCGAAGAGCCTGTAGTTCAGGAGGAAATTGCCAAGGAAGCGGCGTCTATCGATGCGTCTAACATGAACGGCAGTGCGCTTGACAAGATGAAAGCGTTTGCGCAGATGCAGATTGCGGCTAACAACAAGAAGCTTGCCGAGCTTGAAGCAAAGCTTAACGGAGTTGAGGACGATTATACAGCACAGCTTGAAGCGGCTGAAAAGGCGGTTGAGGAGTCCAAGGTTACATATGAAAAGGTACTGACGCTCAGCGATGAAATAGCGCAGAAGCGCGATGAAATCAAGGCGGAGCACAGAGCCGCTCTGGCGCATGCGGAGGAGGACTACCGCAAGAAGCTTGCGCAGCTTGACGAGGAGTACAATGACGCAACCGCTCATGCGAACAAGACTTTAGCTGAAAAGGAAGCCGAGATCAATGCGGAAGCGGACGCTAACAACGCTGAAAAGGAAGCAGCTAAGAACAGCTTCCTGAGCAATCAGGCTGTTGTAAACGACCTTAAGAACAAAATTTCATCCGATGTTGACGGCGTAAAAGAACAGATCGCCAAGCTTAAGGATGAGAACAAGAGCTACGAGAGCTTTATGGTTTAAATAGAAAAAACGTATTTTAAAGCGGGGAAACATGACGGTTGATAGGTATAGGTTTTATTCGTGCGGCGCAGAGCTTGGCTCGGCGATGCAAAAGCCCTTGAAGATAAGCTGTTATGCCTCCGCTTTTTAATTTTTACTGATAAATTAAGGACGTGAAAAAATGGAATATCTGAAATATTCGGTTCAAAATCTGAAATTATTCATTTTGAACCATAGAGCAATGTTTATGATGATGTTTTTGTTTGAAATTATCGCTGTCGTTTGCTTGCTCTTTTCCTACGGACTTTTTTTTAACGCCAGAGAAACAAGCGGAGAGTTGGAGGACGAGCAGAGAACCTTTGTTTATGACTTCTGCGCCGCTGATGAAAATGGGGGATACGATTATTCAACTGCTTTGACAGAAATGGATGCAAAGGCGGATGAACTGATTGAATTTTTAGGAGAGGATTTTGACAGCATAACGCTGTATATGATGGTGACTGATGAGAATGGAAACGAACATTCAGCGTCTGCGTATGGCTATTTATCAGGCGAAAGCGAAAGATTTGAAAACGCTGATTTCAGCGTTTCAGATAACTGGTGTGCGGTCAGCGATTCCGTAAGCTCGCTTGTGAGCGATGGAAAAATCGTCATAAACGGTGCTGAATTTAATGTCCTGGAAACAGGAGATTTTTTTTCTGATATAATTATGCCGCTAAGGTCGGTGACAAGCGATTTTGAGTGCGCCTCTATGACCTTCAAGCTAAATTCCCAGCCGTCAAGGGAGGAAATTGACAGCATTGACTCAAAATGCGCTGAAATATTTGGCGTTACAAGCACGGAGCAGCCCGAAGCAAGCAGTCTTTTGGAAGCTCAGATTAACAATATGTTCTATCTTTATTCGGTAATCATAATTGTAATATTTATTTTAAATCTTTCACTTTATTTTAAATACACCTTTCAAACCCGCAAAAATCAGATGTATATTTTCATGCTTTGCGGCAGTGAGTCAAAACAAATAACTTTAATTTTTGTACTTCAGACGATTTTCCAGCTCATAGCAGGCTTTGCGCTAGGATTTGCACTTTTCCACTCTTGCGGAATAGACCTTTGTCAAAAAATCTATCCCGACTTTTCCGAATATTACGGTCAAAAAATATATTTAACTGTTTTTGCCCTCTACCTGATAATTTCAATTTTAATCGTGTTCCTGATAACACTACCGTATGTCAAAAGCATTGTTAATATTAAGGAAAGGAGTGCTGTAAAATGAAAATCAAGTATGCCTTTCTTTCCTTTACAAACTATTTGTCAATCAATCTTTTGATAATACTGGAGATTTATGTGCTTTTTACAGCGGTGAATATTTCACTCGGCTCCCTGAACAGCCGCAGCGTGCTTTATACTCCGCTTAAGGAATATATCGAAAGCGACGGGTTTGTATTTTTCGGAGATTCTGAAAGCTATTATGATGAGCTTATGGCTGAAGGTGAAGATGGAGAGGAAATTACAGAGGAAGAAGAGGAAGAGGAAAGCTTCGGCTATGATATGGACGAGCTTATGTCAACATTAAATGACAGTGCGGAATACACAACTGTCCGTTCGTATGGTGACAGCGAGATCTTTTACACTATTCTCCCAGACGAAATTTTTGATAAGCTTAAGCTTCAGGTGCAGACGGGAAGTCTTTTTGACAGCTCTGAAAAATCCGATTATCCGCTGCTTATTGCGTCCGCAAACAAAGACGGAATTGAAAAGGGTAGCATTGTTGAGGACGGCAATCAAAATAAATACGAGGTTGCGGCGGTGCTTACGGATCTCTCCTATCTTCTCACCTTCAGCACCTACAATTATGAAATGACCTATGAGGATTTTTACACAACGCTCGACATTGATTATGACGATAACGTTTTTTACTACACGTCTGAAAGTCAGATTAAAGATTTAGAGCTGCTTTACAGCATTGATACGTCTGAAATTGGATTTGTAACCTATAGCGCACAGGTAACAGAAGAGGAAATTGAAGCTGATATGGACAAGCTTTCCGCTTACGGAATGACAATGAAAAACGAGCTGATAGAATCAAGAAGCAGCAGTCTGATTACAGATGATTTTAAAAAAATGATTCCGCCGATTGCGGCTTTTGCGATGATAGTTCTGATCGGAATAATAAGCACCTCTGCGATAATTTCCAAAAACATGACTCGCAAGCTTGCGGTTATGTTTTGCTGCGGAGCGACAAAATCCGACTGCGTTTTTGTAAGCTCCTCAAGCACAATTCTTGTAACAATAATTGCGCTGGCTGCTTCGGCTTTAACTGTCCTTGCGCTTGACGGTTCAGACATTTCCAAAACCTACGGACTTGTCTTCACAAGCTCAAATTTACTGATGACGCTGATTCTTGTTCTGGTGTTGATTTTAATAAGCGTTGTTGTTTCTAAATCGCTGGTGTCGACAGACAAGCTTCATGAGCTTTTAAAGGCGGACGCAAAATGATTTTAGAAGGCTTCGACCATGATAATAAGGACTGTCGTTTTTTGCGGCAGTCCTTTTGCAGCTTTTTGATAACAATTTGTGAATTGATTTTTAAAATATTGTATAAAAGGTCGCTTTGTTGTCAAATTGTTGTCGTTTATAACGAAACTGTAATAATTTTTGCCGCTAAATTCATCTAAATAGATGTTGACTAAAAGAGAAAAGTGTAGTATAATATATAGTGAGGTTTTATTTGCATTTATGTTAAGGCAAATTGTGTAAAAGCTGCGGTAAATAAATATAGTGCCGCAAGGAGAAACAAAACATTAAATAGGAGGTCCTTGATGAAAAGGTATCTTGGGATAGCGATTAGTCTGCTTCTGGTTTTGTCTATGGCAGGGTGTACCTTGCCGGGTGAAACGAATGACGACAGCAGCTATATCGTGACAAGCGCAGGCGACGACAGCGATACGACTGAAGAGGTTGTTAATTACGAATGGTCGCTTGATCCGACAATTTCCGCTGATAACATTATCGTGTTTGACTCCAGTCAGGTTAATCCCGACAGCAGTGATTTAAATATGATGTATGAAACAACGGCGATTATCTGTCAGAACGGCTTGTACGGATTTATAGACTACAGCGGAAATATTCTTGTTACGCCGTCATATAAGTATTACTTTATCTGCTCGTGCGGTCAGATTATTCTGTACAACATTGTAGACGCAGATAACAATGAGTATGAGTACTGCACATTTGATTCGCAGGGCAATGTGGTTGACTACTTCACCAACCACGAAAGCTCTGTGATTGAATACTATTACGATGAGGACGATGGAACAATTTACTATGCGAGAGAGGCGGACAACTGGGTTCTTTATGAGTACACCGACAAAAAGACGGTCGTTGCGCAAAAGGCTAATGTTGTCGAGAACAGCGGCGCATATATTGTTGAGAGCAGTACGGATGAGGTTAAGTACGGGCTTGTAAAGCAGGGCGAGGTGGTTCTGGATTTTGAATATGACGACTACTACGCTCCTGCATACAAGGGCGCGGGAATTACTGCGATTGCTCTTGAAAAGGACGGCAAGTGGGGCTATGTAAATTCAAGCGGCGAAACAATTTTAGACTTTAACTGTGATGAGATTTTCAGCTCCTACAACGGAGAGCTTGCGGATTCAAGCGAGAGCAGCCATCCTTTCTTATTTTCAAACGGCTATGTTGCGGTAAGCATAAATTACACGTTTGGCTACTACGATTTAGACGGCAACTGCATAGTTAAGTCAACAGAATTTGAACAGGCTCGTCCGGTTCACAAGAACAAGGCGTGGGTATGCTCAGGCGGCTTGTGGGGAGTTATCCGATTCGGCGATGAGGAAGAAGAGGAGGAAACGACAACTACCACGACTACAACCACTACGACTACAACCACCTATTATCGGACATGGGCGACAACCACATCAGCTGAAACAACAGAATATGATGAGGAGAGCGATCCTGACGAGGAAGAAAGCGCAGAGGATTCTGAGGAGGAAACAGAAACCACTGCGACGACTGCTTCTCAGACGCAATCTGAGCAGACGACAACCACTCAGCAGCAAACCACTGCACAGACAACGACAGTTGCGCCTGAAACAACTACTGCACAGACGCAGGAGACTACTCAGGCAACTGAAGCAGCAGAATAAAATCAGCCCCTCAGGCATCATGTACAAGCCTGAGGGGCGTTTTTTAAATCAATCTTTAGTATTTAAGTCTTTTAAGAATATCTGTGAGCGAGTCAGTTCTAAGGTTTACTCCCTCAAGAACCTTGTGCTTTGAGGTGTAGAGCGCCCTGCCGCCGTTTGTAAATCTCAAAAAGCATTCGGCATTTGAAAACATCTGCTCAATTCTGGCAATGTCGCTTTTTTCCTCAAAGAGAAAAAGAGGATACTGCTGTGAGCGGACAATTTCCGTGCGGTAGTCCGCAACAATTTTCTGGGCGTCTTTGTCCGTTTCAGGGGAGGTGTAGAAAATTCCCGCTATCGTTCCCATCTCAGCAATCTGGTCGGTAATTACGTTTGAGAGAATCTCGTTTATCGACTGCTCGGTGTATTCATAGTGAACAACAGTGATGCAGCCTTGCTCTCTGAGCTGTCTGACTGCGTTTATGCAGCTGTCGCTTTCGCCGTCAAAATGTACCGATGTCACTAAATTGTTAAGCTCGCTTGTGCGGCTTATAACCTCTCTTGTAAGACGTATAGGATTTATAAAGAACAGAAAAGCGCACTCGTCAAACTCCGCCGCCATCTCAAGAAGCTGTGGGTAGTCATCGCTGAAGCATATTACTGAATAAATGTAAATTCCAAGCTCCATTCCCTGCTTGATTGCGCTTGTAATATCTTCAACTGTAAGCGAATCCTCTTCGCCAAGGGTGAAGCTTAGCATAAACGGAATGTGACAGCCAAGCTGCGCTTCCTTTTCTCTTAACAGCTTTGCGCCGCTTGTACAGCCGTTGTAGCCGAAGTTAAGACCAAAGGTGATAAGCTTTTCATCGTCAATTTCCTTGACAATGTTTTCAGCTAAACGGTAGTAGGAGCTGTTTTCGTTGGAGAGGTAATGCTGAGTAATGTCAAAAATTTCACGCTGATTGCAGCCCTCCGCAAAATTAAGACCAAGGTCTACTAAATTGCGCATACTTCTCTTTGGATCACGACGAATGTCATTCAAAGCCTTTTTAAAAGTAGTGCGCAGCAGCGATTTTGTAATTTTGTCGGTTTTGATACCAAATTCCATAGCATAGCCCTCCTTTTCAAGTAAAATACAAGCTTTCTGAAAACGCTAAAAACGTAACGCAGATTAGACTCTATATTTATTATACCAAACAGCTTTGATTTTTTCAAATCACAATTATCTGATTTTGTCTAAAAACTTAGTAAAGTAAAAAGCCGACGGTAAAATCCGCCGACTTTTAAATTAAGATTCAATTTGCTTTCCTATGAACATTGCCGCCGCTTTAGCAAGCATAACCTGATTTTCGTCCGCCTTGTCCTTTTCGCCGTTTGAAACAAATGCGACTGCGCCCGCTATATCGCCCTCAGAAATTATCGGCGTCACCGCAAGAGCCTGATTGTCAATTCCCTCAATAGGACGCAGCGGCGAAGACTCGCCTTCCGTTTTTGCATAGGAACGCCTGGCTTCAAGCAAATCCTCTAAAGCGGCTGAAATTCTGCGCTCGCTGTATTCCTTTTTCTGTGCACCAGCTACAGCGACGACGTGATCTCTGTCAAAGACTACCGCAGGCGCACCGCCAAGCTTTGAAATAACCTCGCAGGCTTCAGACGCATTCTCAAGCTCATTTACGGGACTGTACTTCTTAAATACAACCTCGCCGTCGGGACCTGTGTAGATTTCCAGCGGGTCGCCTTCTCTTATCCTCATAGTTCTTCTGATTTCCTTAGGTATAACCACACGGCCTAAATCGTCAATGCGGCGTACTATTCCTGTTGCTTTCATTTTATTTTACCTCCGTTATTTTTCAAAATCAGTGCTAGTATTGTTTGCACTTTTAGACAGGAATATTCTTTTTCTGTTGAAAAAATTATTTTTTCGTTATTTTACAACGCTTGTGAGAGCAAAGCAAAAAGACAGTCCGGAGAGACTGCCTTTTGACTTGTGTAAAAAAATTTTGGAGAGGATGAAACGAGCTAAGAGTTTAACTTAGTTTTTTCATTCTTTTCTTTCCTTGTCCTACATATCTATTATACAGCGTCAAGGAAAATTTATCAAGAACAAATGAGTTACATTAAGTTACATTTCGATTACATATACTAAATATGCCGTAACTGTTTTGAAATAAAGTCTATATGTTGTGGATTAGTCTATGCCTTAACCCCATAGGCTTCACGGTAGGCAAGCATTTTTTCAAGGTATTCTTTGCCGTCTACCACTCCGTTTTCTATCGATTTAATAATGTCATCAATTGTGACGATGGAATAAACCTTAACTCCATAAGTATCATATGCGTTCTGCACTGCGGATTTTTCGCTGTTAAGAGCCTTTTCCATACGATCCACTGTGATAACCATACCCGTAACCTCAACCTTTGCCGCAGAGATAAGCTTCGGCATAACCTCGCCTAAAGCCTTTCCTGAGGTCATGACGTCCTCAATAATTACCACCTTGTCGCCGTCGCTTGGAGCAGTTCCTACAAACATACCGCCCTCGCCGTGATCCTTAATCTCCTTGCGGTCGAAGCAGTAGGAAAGATTCCTGCCGTGGTTGCTGTACAAAGCCGTAACAGCCGACACGCAAAGCGGAATCCCCTTGTAAGCAGGACCGAAAAGAATGTCCGCTTCAATGTCGTTTTCAGCTATGCAGCGAGCGTAAAATTCGCCGAGCTGCGCAAGCTGCGCACCTGTGCGGTAGTTGCCAGTGTTGATAAAGTATGGCGCTTTTCTGCCGCTCTTAAGCGTAAAATCTCCGAACGTCAGCACGCCGCTGTCCGCCATAAATTTTATAAATTCTTCCTTGTAGGTCATTTTAAACATCTCCCATGAGAAAATTTTTGTTGATTTAATTGTACCACAGCCTTGCTCATTTGTCAAGAGGAGAAATAGCTTGTTTGACTTCAAGAGTTTGATTTGAAAAGGCTTTTCGTGACGGATTTAATAAAAAATTTAAAAATTCCTCTTGACAAAATCGTAGATTGTTTGTATAATAATAGTGATATTTATAAAAGAGAGTAGTCGGCAAAGCTTAAGACTTTGTGTATATGGCGTCAATCACGGTAGGAGCGTTTGATTCCTGCCCGCTGTATATTTAATTGACGAGACTTTTATTAAAGCAAAATCGTATTTTAAGTGCCTTTTGAAAAGCCCTTAAGCTGTTTTATGCGCAGTCGGCTTCAGCTTGATACAGGCTGTTTGGCTGGAATGTTTCAAAAGGAGCTTATGTGGGTATTTTACTTTAATAAAGGACTCGTTTTTTGTTTGACAAAAAGAAAGGATTGATAAAAATATGGCGCAGCGGTATAAGCAAAAGCTGGAGGAGCTTTTCAGGGAGTTTAATTCGTCTGCAAACGGACTTAGCTCTCAGCAGGCTGTCAAAAATCAGGAGAAGTATGGAAAAAACGAGATTGAGCAGGCTAAAAAGAAAAGCACCATTGTAATTTTTCTCTCGCAGTTTGCGGATTTTTTGGTTATCATTCTGATAATTGCCGCACTTATTTCAGCTATTATGGGAGATATCGAGAGCTTTGTGGTAATCATTGCGGTTATAACGATGAATGCGATAATTGGCACGGTGCAGACTCTTAAGGCTGAAAAGAGCCTTGACAATCTCAATAAGCTCAATTCACCTAACGCAACTGTTTTGCGTCAGGGAGAAAAGATGGTTATCCCGTCAAGTCAGGTGGTAGTCGGAGATATTGTGCTTATAGAGGCGGGCGACAGCGTTCCTGCCGACGGGCGGCTGATTGAATCAGCGTCTGTTCAGACAAACGAGTCCGCTCTCACAGGTGAATCTCTCAACGTTGAAAAGAGCATGGCTGAAATTGACGAGGACAGAGATTTGGCGGACAGAAGGAACATGGTCTACTCAGGCAGCTTTGTTACCTACGGTCGCGGTAAATTTGTGGTTACAGAAGTGGGAATGGATACCGAGGTCGGCAAGATAACGCAGCTTATACAGTCGGCTCAGGAGCGCAAAACTCCGCTTCAGGTGACGCTCGACAGCTTCGGCAGAAAGCTTTCAATCGCTATAATCGTAGTCTGTATTATCGTCTTCGGACTTTCAATGTGGCGCACGGACGTAATTAACTTTGACAGCGTTATGGATTCGCTGATGTTCGCAATTGCGCTTGCGGTGGCGGCTATACCAGAGGCTTTAAGCTCCATTGTTACAATTGTGCTTTCGCTTGGCACGCAGAAGATGTCAAAGGAAAATGCAATAATGCGCAAGCTTCAGGCAGTCGAGGGCTTAGGCTCGGTGTCGGTTATCTGCTCTGATAAGACTGGAACGCTGACGCAGAACAAAATGACTGTGAGGAAAATTGTCTGTGACGGGCATATTATCACAACCGAAAACGCTTCTGCGGAAAATATAAACGAGCGGCATCTTATTATAGCAAGCGTCCTCTGCAACGATTCAAGCTGTGTGGACGGAAAAGACATAGGCGACCCTACGGAAACTGCGCTGATACACTTCGCAAGAAGGATGGGCTTTGACGATGAGGAAATAAAGCGCAGCTATGAGCGGATAGATGAGATACCGTTTGATTCGGACAGAAAGCTTATGAGTACGCTTAATCTTTTAAACGGCAAAAGGGTGATGTTCACCAAGGGTGCGGCTGACGTGCTTGTAGAGCGCATGAAAATCTCCAAGGCTGTTAAAAACACGATAATTGAACAGACGGACGAGCTTTCACGGCAGGGACTGCGGCTTCTCTGCTTTGCCTGCAAGGAGGCTGAACAGCAAACAATCAACCTTGACGATGAGTATGATTTGGAATATATGGGTCTTATCGCCATGATGGATCCGCCTAGAGAGGAATCGGCTCAGGCTGTTGCGGAATCTAAGAGCGCAGGCATAAAGCCTGTTATGATAACAGGAGATCACATTGTCACAGCTTCGGCTATCGCTAAGGAAATCGGCATACTTGAAAGCTTTGACGAGGCTGTAGAGGGACGTGAGCTTGACAATTACACGGACGAGCAGCTTGTGGATTTTGTCGCCGACAAATCCGTTTACGCAAGAGTCACTCCGGAGCATAAAATCCGCATAGTCAAGGCGTGGCAGGCGAGAAATAACATTGTTGCGATGACGGGCGACGGGGTAAACGACGCACCTGCGCTGAAGCAGGCTGATGTTGGAGTTGCTATGGGAATTACTGGTACAGAGGTGTCAAAGGACGCTGCGGCAATGGTGCTTGCGGACGACAACTTCGCTACGATTGTAAAGGCGGTAAAAAACGGCAGAAATCTTTACGACAACATCAAGAAAGCGATTCTTTTCTTGCTTTCAGGAAATCTAGCGGGAATTATCGCCGTGCTGTTTAATTCAATCGCAGGGCTTCCCGCACCGTTTGCGGCTATTCACCTGCTCTTTAACAACCTGCTGACCGATTCGCTCCCTGCGATTGCGCTTGGACTTGAACCGCACACCGACAGCGTTATGAAGTGCAAGCCAAGACCTGCGAATGAATCTCTAATGACAAAGCCGTTTCTTATCGGTGTAGGCTACAGCGGACTTGTTATTGCAGCTGCGACCATTGCGGCATACCTTATAGGCTACAACACCGTAGACGAATCGCTTGGAATGACGATGGCTTTTGCGACAATCTGTATCTCACGGCTTTTCCACGGCTTCTCGGCTAAATCGGACGAGCCTGTGCTGTTTACAAGGAAAATGTACAACAACCGCTTCGGACTGCTCGCTTTTGTTTTCGGAATGATACTGGTAAATTCCGTACTGCTGATAACTCCGCTTCACGGGCTGTTTAAAATCTCAAACGACCTGCACGCAGCGCAAATAGGCATAATCTACCTGCTCAGCTTCGGCTCGATGTGCGTAATTCAGCTTATTAAGCTTATAGCGGTAAAGCTAAAGAAGGATTAGCAGACGCCTGAGAAAAAGCGCATAAAAATCCGCCGTGCCTCACTGGTACAGCGGATTGCTTTTTGCTATGAAGCTTTATTTGCTTTCAGAGTACTCAACCGCCGCACGGATAAAGTCCTTGAAAAGCTTTTGCGCCTTGTTTGGACGGGATTTAAATTCTGGGTGGAACTGCACACCGACAAACCACGGATGTGTTTGCTTCGGCAGCTCTATAATCTCTACAAGCTTCTCGTCAGGTGAAATTCCTGCAAGAACCGCTCCGCTCTCGATAAACGCCTTGCGATAGGCGTTGTTAAATTCCCAGCGGTGACGGTGACGCTCGTAAATAAGCGGCTCGCCGTAAACCTTGCCTGAAATTGAATCGGGCGAAAGCTTGCAAGGGTACAAGCCTAAGCGCATTGTGCCGCCCTTGTCGGTTATGTCCTTTTGCTCCGCCATAATGTCAATTACAGGATTTTGAGTTTCGGCAAATTCAGTTGAATTTGCATCGTTAAGCCCCAGTACGTTTCTTGCATATTCGACTACCGACATCTGCATTCCAAGGCAAATGCCGAACATAGGAATTTTGTTCTCGCGGGCATACTGAATTGAATCAATCATTCCCTCAATTCCTCTGTCGCCAAAGCCGCCGGGAACGATAATTCCGTCACAGCCGTCAAGCATGGAGGAAGCACTTTCACTTGTAACGTCCTCCGACTGAATCCACTTTATGTTGACGTTGGCACCGTTTTCAAAGCCGCCGTGACGCAAAGCCTCGGCTACCGAAAGGTAAGCATCCTCAAGCTCGACATACTTTCCGACAAGACCGATTGTAATATCCTTGTCGCAGCTGTGGATACGCTTGCACATCTCCTGCCAGTTTGAAAGGTCGGGTTCTCTCCTTTCAAGCTCTAAATGCTCGCAGACAACATCCGCAAGCCCTTCCTTTTCAAGCATGAGCGGCACCTCGTAAAGCGATGGCGCAGTCAGATTCTGAATTACGTCCTTTGCTCGCACGTTGCAGAAAAGTGAAATTTTTTCAGTCATATCCTCAGGGATAGGCATTTCAGAGCGCAGAACCAAAATGTTCGGCTGAACTCCCATGCTAAGCAGCTCCTTGACAGAGTGCTGCGTGGGCTTTGATTTTAGCTCCTTTGAGCCTGAAATGTACGGTACAAGGCAGACGTGAATAAAAATACTGTTGGATCTGCCAAGATCCTTTGAAGCCTGACGAATAGCCTCGATAAACGGCGTGGATTCAATATCGCCGACCGTGCCGCCGATTTCGGTGATAACCACGTCAATGTTAGACTGTGCGCCCACTCTGTAAAGGCGATCCTTAATTTCATTTGTAATGTGCGGAATAATCTGAACGGTAGAGCCAAGGTAATCTCCTCTGCGCTCCTTGTTAAGAACATTCCAGTAAATCTTGCCTGTGGTGACGTTGGAATTTACAGAAAGATTCTCGTCAATAAAGCGTTCATAGTGACCTAAGTCAAGGTCGGTTTCCGCTCCGTCGTCGGTTACAAAGACCTCGCCGTGCTGATAAGGCGACATCGTACCAGGGTCTACATTGATATACGGGTCGAACTTTTGAATGGTGACGCTGTAGCCGCGGCTCTTTAAAAGCCTGCCCAGCGAGGCGGCAGTGATTCCCTTGCCTAGTCCTGAAACAACTCCGCCCGTGACAAATACATATTTAGTCGGCATAAAATTCCCTCCATGCGGTTAAGATAAATGTACGTTACTTCTATCATAACAAATTTTTTTAAAAAACGCAAGGGGTTTAGAAAAAATTTTGCATTTTGCCGTCAATTAAGGTTTTTTTATGACTTTTTATTTATAATTCTAAAAACAAGCAGATAAAGCGTAAGAATTTTGTCAAAAATGTAAGTTGTTTTTTTTAGAATTTTGGTGTATAATAAAATAAGATGTTATTTGTTGCTATGGCAACGAAACACATACTGGTTTTGACTGATGTCAAATCCAGTCTAAAGCTTACGCTTTAGGATTCTATTTGTGAGCGTTCGCAGTCAAGCTTATCTTGCCCTGCTCTGCTCTAATAATATTATTGCTCTTAAAAGTACTAAAAATCCATAAAAAAGAGCAATGTCTAAAAAATGTAAATCCACAAACATATAGACAAGACCATCTGATTCCTTTGAAAGGGGGACGTTCTTTTGTCGGATAACAACCGTACTTCGAGTGGAAAAGAGAATGATCTGTCAAGAATTATTTCCTCAATTGAGGAGAGTATAGACAGAGCTGAGTCGGAGGACTTGGCAAACAGAAGAGCTAAATCGCTGAGTGAAAAGCCTGATATATATTTCGGCAGTGACCCACAAAAAAAGCAGCAGGTAGCAAAGGCAAGACAGCAAGCTTCTAAGGCAAAGCCGCCAGGCAGAGCGCAGAACACGTCGGGCAAACCGCAAAATGTTAAATCTTCACAGCAAAGCTCAAGGAGCGCACAGGGAAAGCCGCAAAGTGCAAAAAATGCGCAGACCGCAAAAGCTTCTCAAAATAAGTCGCAAGCGCAGAACAAACAGCAGACTGAAAAAAATAAGAGTGTGCAGAATAAAGATGCACGGGGCAAGAGTCAAAACAAATCGCAAGGCGCACATGGCAAGAGGCAGGCTGAAAAATCACAGAGCAAACAGCAGGCTTCAAAGAAAGCGGACAAGCCTAAAAAAGTGCCGCAGAAAAAAAACACTGTAGGACAGAGAGAGGCAGTTGCGGCATTGGCGGCAGCGGGCACAGGCTCTGCAGCTGCGGTTGATGAAAAAAAGAACCGCTTCACAAAAAAGCAGACGGCGATTATAGGCGGTCTGATAGCGGGAATGATTTTTGTAGTTGCGCTGTTTATAGTTTTTCTCTTTAATCACTACTATAATATGCTGGGCGGAGAGCAGGGCGTTATCAACAATTCGGAGGCTATGACATATTCGGATGTTGATACCTCTCGTAAGGATACTATAGATAAGGACGAGGAGGACGAGAAGCTCAAGGAGCTTATGAATCAGGGCGAGAAAATTTCTGACGAGGCAGTAATGAACATTCTCCTTATAGCGGAGGATCTGCGCGACACCACTGAGGATAGCGCAGGAAATACCGACGTTATGATGATTATCTCGATAAACACCGAGCAAAAGACAATAACGATGACTAGCGTAATGCGTGACTGCTATGTGAATTTCCAGACCAGTGACGGCATATGGTATGCTACAAGACTTAACGCCGCATACTGGCACGGCGGAGTTTCGCTTTTGCAGTCTACGATTGAGAGCTATATGAATGTTGAGATTGACAGGTACGTGCTGGTTAATTTTAACGTGTTTATTGACATAGTTGATACCTTAGGAGGACTGGAGCTTACAGTTACCGATGAGGAAGCCGCAGGAATGGACGACCCGCTTGCGGAGCAGAATAAGTATCTTGGAAACGAAAAGGGTACGGACTACCTTGACGAGGGGGGAGATTTGCTCTTAAACGGCAACCAGACGCTCGCCTTTGCAAGGCTAAGATATGTCGGAAACGCCGACTACGAGCGCACAGAGCGTCAGCGCAGGGTTATAGCCGAGATGATAACCGAATCGAGAGATCTGAGCATTGTCGAGATGGACAAGCTTGCAAACGACATTCTCCCACAGATAAAGACCGACATAACCAAGAACGAGGCTGCGCAGCTGCTTGTGGATATGCTCGATTACCGAAACTATGAAATTCAGGAGATGAGAATTCCGGCGGACGGCACCTTTACCAACGAGATTATCTCAGGAATGGACGTGCTGAGCGTAGATTTCAATGCGAATGCGGCACTCTTTGAGGAGCTTGTTTACGGAACTTCAAGCGATTCGGACGAGGAGGACGCTGACAACTACAATTACAGCGAGGTTGACGTATACGGAAATGACGAGTACAACTACGATGATTACAATTATTGATGTTAAAGCGGAGAGCATAGGCTCTCCGCTGGTTTTTAATTTGGAAGCTGCAAATTTCGCTCTAATGTAAATTTTTTGTGAACAAACAAAAGAATACGTTTACATAAGTTTTTTAAACGTTTTCAATAAAAAGAGGGGGCTTGCAATTTTTTTTATTTTGTGTTTTAATATTATATAGGCGTTAAGCGCAAAAAACGCAATGTCAGTAAAAAAATTATTTTTGAAAGGCGGAAATTTAGTAATGAGCGTAGAAATTATAAACGGTCAGTCAATTCCCAATATGCCATGGCAGGACAAGCCGGCAGGCTGCAACGAAGTAATATGGAGATATTCAGAAAATCCGGTTATACCGAGAGATTTAATCAAATCGTCAAACTCTATTTTTAATAGCGCAGTTGTTCCCTTTGAGGGAAAATTTGCGGGAGTTTTCAGATGTGACGACAAGCAGAGAAACATGGAGCTTCATGCGGGATTTTCAGATGACGGAATCAATTGGAAGCTTAATGAGGAGAGAATACAGTTTGTACAGGCGGATTCCTCTACTGAGGAGGTAAATCAGTGGGGTTACGGCTATGACCCTAGAGTATGCTGGATTGAGGACAGATACTGGGTTACATGGTGCAACGCTTACGGCTGGAAGCCTACTATCGGCGTTGGATATACCTTTGATTTCAAGACATTCTATCAGTGTGAAAACGCATTTTTGCCGTTCAACAGAAACGGTGTGCTTTTCCCGAGAAAGGTAAACGACAAGTATCTGATGTTCTCACGTCCGTCAGACAGCGGACATACTCCGTTCGGAGATATGTATATTTCTCAGTCACCTGATATGAAGTACTGGGGCGAACACAGACACGTTATGGGACCGCTCAGGGGCTGGGAGTCAAAGAAGATTGGCGCAGGACCTATCCCGATTGAAACGAGCGAGGGCTGGCTTTGCTTCTATCATGGCGTACTCGAGAGCTGCAACGGCTTTGTATACAGCTTCTCGGCTTGTATTCTGGACATAGACGAGCCGTGGAAGGTTAAATACAGATGCGCAGAGTATCTGATCAATCCCCGTGAGATTTACGAGTGTGTAGGCGATGTGCAGAACGTAACCTTCCCATGCGCAACGCTCTGCGACAAGGACACAGGCAGAATCGCAATTTACTACGGCTGTGCCGACACGGTGGTAGGACTTGCGTTTACAACGGTTGACGATGTAATCGACTATGTAAAGAACAATTCTTCAGTTTGACGCTGAATATAATTAAAGCGGATTCCTCAAAAGGGAGTCCGCTTTTTAAATTAGGACATGCTTTCACAAGCCCTTGACAAAACCACTCCAATATTGTATAATAGAAAAAGGACTTTCAAGGGAGCGACGGAATATGAAATTTTTAAAGGCTTTAGCTGTGGCTTTGGCGGCGGCTTTGTTGGCTTGCTGTTCGGCTCAAGGTAATGAGGAGAGTACAACTGACAGCTTGGTTGATTCGGCGGATTTTGATTCTTCAGATTTGAATGATGATAGCGAGCTTTACGACACCTCGGCTATTTCAGACGCATATTTAATCGGCGAAGCTGACGCGCTTTCGGATTTTGATTTGGCTATTTACAACAAGGTCTGCGAGATTTTTAATGAGGTTGTCAGCGAGGATATGAGCGATTACGAGAAAGAGCTTGCACTTCACGATTGGCTCATTGAGAATTGTACATACGACACAGGGTCGCTAAGAGCGATTCCCAGACCTAGTGAGAACTGTGAAAATCCTTACGGCGCATTGATTGACGGCGAAGCGATTTGCAGCGGCTACACAAGCTCGTTTAAGCTTTTTATGGATATGCTGGAAATCGAGTGCATGGTGATTCAGTCAACCGATTCAGACGGCGATGAACACGCATGGAATGCAGTCGGGCTTGACGGAAACTGGTATTATGTGGACTGCACATGGGACGACCCTGTTCCTGACGAGGACGGCAGAGCGGTTACCCACAAATATTTTAATATTTCCTACGAAGAGATGGCGCAGAGTCATGTTTTGCCGAACGGCTCACCTCAGACGCAGAGCGTGGAGTTCTCGTTTTATAATCAGGAGGCGGCTTCGGTTGACAGCTTTGAGGAAATTGACGAGTGCATTGCGCTTTCAGCTGAAAAAAATCAGATTGAAACGGTGTTGCTGCCTGACGAAAGCTTCGGGATAACGCTTAACGAAACGGACTTGCCTGACGATTATTATTACCCGTCAGACGAGGGCTATGACGACTTTGAAGCGGCAGTTGGAGAAGCGGTTCAGGATGCAGGTTTTTCAAGCTGTTTTTTTCAGAGAAAGCAGACTGAACAGGGCATTGCGCTTGTGGTGAGATTTGTTTATGATTGAGGGTTTACTATGAAATTTCGACCTTGTATAGATATTCATAACGGCGCAGTAAAGCAGATTGTAGGCTCGACGCTTACCGACAGCACTGCAAAGGACAATTTTGTTTCGGCTCTCGGCGCTGACTATTATGCCAAGCTTTACAAGAAGCTAGGCTTTGACGGAGGGCATATAATAATACTTAACCCCGTGAGGAGCGAATACTATAAGGCTGACCTTGAGCAGGCGAAAGCGGCTTTATCGGCTTTCCCGAACGGTATGCAGCTAGGCGGCGGAGTAAACGATAAAAATGCTGCGGAGTTTATTGAAATGGGCGCAAGTCATGTGATTGTGACAAGCTTTGTATTTCACGACGGAATACTTGACCTTGAACGGTTAAAGCGGCTTGTTAAGGCTGTTGGTAAGGAGAGGCTTGTGCTGGATTTGTCCTGCAAGAGAGTGTCAGAGAGCTATTTTATTGTAACAGACCGATGGCAGAAGCTGACAGAGGTTAAGCTGTGCGCTGAAACGATGGGGCTTTTGGGCGAATACTGCGATGAGTTTTTAGTCCATGCGGCGGACGCAGAGGGAAAGACGCATGGGATTGAGCGAGGAGTGGTTGAAATACTTGCCGATTCGCTTTTAAGAAATCCGTTCTTGCCGTCATGTACCTACGCAGGCGGAATTTCCAGCATGGCGGATATTGAGCTTTTAAGGGAAATAGGCGGCGGCAGAATCGACTATACGATAGGGAGCGCACTGGATATTTTCGGCGGAAATATTGCGCTTGAAAGCTTGAGATAATTTTTCAGTTGAATGTGACTGGAATCTACGCCTTTAAAGGCTGTGAAAATAAGTACATAATATTTTGCATATATATAGTAATCTATAAGAAAAAAGGAGGCAAAAGGAAATGGCTAAGAAAAAAATAGCCGTAATTTTCGGCGGCAAGTCCAGCGAGCATGATATTTCTCTTGTTTCGGCGGCTCATGTTATCGAAAGCCTGCCAAAGGATAAGTATGACGTCATTTGCATTGGTATTACTAAGCGAGGACACTGGGTTAAGTACATAGGCTCGGTTGACGAGCTTGTCAGCGGCAGGTGGGAAATGCACCCTGACAATGTGCCTTGTATAATGAGTCCCGACCCGCTTCACAAGGGCTTTATCGTGCTGGGGAGCGACGGAACGTTTGACAATCTGAAGGTAGATTGCGTGTTCCCCGTGCTTCACGGCAAAAACGGTGAGGACGGTACTGTTCAGGGACTTTTTGCGTTGAGCGGAGTGCCGTTTGTCGGCTGCGATATGATTTCAAGCGCAAACTGCATGGATAAGGAGCTTACGCACATTATCCTTGAAGCAAGCGGAATTAAAATGGCAAGGTATATCTCTATGCGCTACAGCGAGTACGACAAAATGGATGAGAAAATAGAGCAGGCTCAAAGCGAGCTTGAGTATCCTATGTTTGTAAAGCCCTGCTGCGCAGGGTCTTCTGTCGGAGTTTCCAGAGTTACAAATGCGCAGGAGCTTAAAGAGGGAATAAAGCTTGCGTTTTTGTCGGATAAAAAGCTGCTGATAGAGCAGGGAGTTGACGGAAGAGAATGCGAGTGCGCCGTGATGGGAAACGTCAGTCCGTTCGCTTCGGCAGTCGGTGAAATTAAAAGTGCCAACGAGGGCTTTTACGACTTTGATTCTAAATATGAAAGCGACAGCTCACAGACGATTATTCCTGCGGATATAAGCAGTACGGTGAGTGAGAAAATAAGGGAAACTGCGCTTAAAGCCTACAAAATTATGGGTTGCTCAGGACTTGCAAGGTGCGACTTTTTCCTTTGCGGCGAGAGCGTGGTGCTTAATGAAATCAACACCATGCCTGGTCACACTCCGATAAGTATGTATCCTAAGCTCATGGAAAATGCAGGAATGACGCCGAGCGAGCAGGAGGACAGGCTGATAGAGCTTGCCCTTGAAAGAGAAAACTAAAGGACGGTAAGGATATGCTTAAGAACTTGAGCGTGGCAGATGAGAAAATTTTGTCGGGGAGTTTGCGCAGCAAGCTCATAGGGCAGACAAATATAATGGAAAGCTCATGCGATGCTTTGAGTCTGCCCAAGGGCTCAATAGGCGTTTTTGATTCAGGCGTGGGCGGGCTTACCTGCGTCAAGGAGCTTATCAGGCTTATGCCGCACGAGGATATTGTGTATTTAGGCGACACTGCAAGAGTTCCCTATGGCACAAGGAGCAGACAGACTATAGTCGATTATGCAAGGCAGGACATCCACTTTATGGAAAAACATAATGTCAAGCTTCTGATTGTCGCCTGTGGCACGGTTTCAGCGGTAATGCAGACAGAGCCTCTGTTTAAGGATTCTACCATAAACTGTTATAGCGGAGTTATAATCCCAGCCGTTGACGCTGCCTGTGAGGCTACCAAAAACGGCAAAATCGGAGTAATCGCCACTCAGGCTTCTATCAGGAGCGGCTGCTATGAGAATGAAATTCACAGGATAAATCCGAAAATAGAGGTGTTCAGCCGTGCAGGTACGCTGCTTGTGCCGCTTGCCGAAAGCGGCTATACCTCCGTTGACTGCGAGCCTGCGCAGTTTTTTGTAAGAGAGTACTTAAGCGATATAAAGCAAAAGGGCGTGGACACGCTGATTATGGGCTGTACTCACTATCCGCTCTTTGAGGAGGCTGTCGGGGCTTTTATGGGTGAATCGGTTACGCTTATCTCTCCTGGAGCAGTCACGGCGGCACTTGCCTATGACGCACTCAAGGCGCAAAATGCGCTCTGGAGCGATGAACATAAGGCGAAAATCGAGCTTTACTGCACCGACAGTGCAGAGCTTTTTGAAGAGAACGTAAACCGCTTTCTGGGCTGCGGAATTGACGCTCAGATAAGTCAGTGCAGACTGTAAAGAAAATGGAATATAACGCAAATTTGAAGCTAAGAAGCGTAAGCGAAGAGCAAACGCAAGACGAGAGCTGTTCCTGCCGATATGAGCAGAAAGAAAATGTACTTGAGATAGCCTACAGCGATACGCTGATAAGAGTTTTTAAAGACGAAGCCGTAATAGAGCGCACAGGTGAAATGCGTTTTAAAATGCCTGTTAAGCCAGGTGAGAAAGCTCACTGTGAGGTTCAGACAGAGCTTGGTTCTTTCACTCTTGAAGTTTTCGGCAGAGGTATTTTAGTCAGAGAGCGTTCTGACGGCTTGAACATATTTATCAGCTATGACAGCGGCATTGATTCTGAAAGCATGCAAACTACAAGGCTTTCTCTTAAGCTGGAAAATAAAAAAATGCTCTGATTTTTGTCAGAGCATTTTTATTTGTAAGCTAGTTTCATAAATTTTTATTTTCAATCTCCTCAATCAGACCGATTCTGCGCTTGTGACGTTCCTCATTTGAAAACTCGGTATGTACAAAGGTGTCAACCAAGTCAAGAGCAGTACCCTCTCCGACAACTCTTGCGCCGAAGCAAAGCACGTTTGCGTCGTTATGCTCTCTCGTAAGCCTTGCGGAGAAGCACTCTGAACAGCAGGCAGCTCGTATTCCCCTGAATTTGTTAGCCGCAAGGCTCATTCCCACGCCTGTGCCGCAGATTAAAATCCCTAAGCTTGCCTCGCCGCTTAAGACGCATTCGCATACCCTTGCGGCGGCAACGGGGTAGTCGCACTTTTCTCCAATCGCACAGCCTAAATCTATACACTCGATTCCTTGACCCTCTAAATGCTCAACAACCGCAAGCTTAAGCTGCGGCGCAGCATGGTCGTTTCCTATTGCAACCTTCATATTTTAATATCCTTTCTATCTGTGAGCGGCATCCTTTTCAGCCTTTGTCTGCTGTAAATATGCCGCTTCAAGTCTGTCAGCGCTTACCGCTCTGTCAGGGTTCGCTTCAAATGCTAAACACAGCGAAGCCGCATTCTGAAGCCTTTGAGTAAACGGAGCGCAGATTACATTTTCTTTGTCGCCAAAAAGCGAAGCCTTGACCTCTTCACAGCAGTCGCCGACCAGCACCGCCTTGTCGGAAACGCTTTCCTTAAGCTCGCTTTCGGAGCAAACCTTGTCAGGAATTACGCTCTTAAGCTTTATACCGTCGCTCTTGTAAATTCCGCAGTAGTAAATGCCCTTTCTTGCACTCATCACGCTCACAATTTCCCCATGGTAGGCAAGGCAGTTGTAGGCTAAAGCTTCAAGCGTTGAAATTCCTGCACACTTTAAAGACGGCTGGCCCAGACAGATTCCCTTGACAGCGGCAATACCTATTCTTATTCCTGTGTAGGAGCCAGGACCGTTAGCACAGACAATGCCGTCAAAATCTGCAAAGTCAAGCGATGTGTCGCTCATAAGCTCCTTAACAATCGGCAGCATAATCTGCGAATGGGTAAGGCTGGTGTAAATGCTCTTTTGAGCTAAAATTCTCTCGCCGTCGTTTATAGCCGCCGAGGCAGTTTTGCCAGATGTGTCAATCGCTATTATTTTCAAAAATCCCATCTTCTTTCTTAAAAACAAACAAGAATCCCTGTCAAAGTATAGTGTTTTTGAACAAAAGCTCGTGAGCTTGACTGGGGTTTGCAGATAAAAGAATCAATTTTGCACAAAGCAAACATTTTATACAAATTGAAGCCGTTTAGAGTTCAAAAGTCAAAATCGAGAACGGACAAAACAAATGAGAAGCTGTGTCAAAGAATGGAGTCCATCCAATCAATTGATATTAGCTTCAAAAAAATCTCCTCCGTTTATATTTATCTCTCTTGTATCATCATCTATTCGCTTGATGTCAATGTAAATAGTATCGTCGTCAAGCTCGTCAGCTATGTTTTCCGACCATTCAATCACAATAACTGTGTTTTCGTCCATGCAGTCGTAAAAGGATACGCTTTCAAGCTGGGACGAGTCGGCTATCCGATACATATCAAAGTGGCAGAGCCTGAGCGTGTCGCCCTGATATATGTTTAAAAGCGCAAAGGTGGGGGAGGTTACTTCATCTCCTAGTCCCATGCCGAGAGAGATTCCTCTCGTCATTGTCGTTTTTCCTGCGCCTAAATCTCCAGTAAAGGCGATAACCTCGCCGCCGTGAAGAAGCTCTCCGATTTTTTCACCAAGTTGTGTAGTCTGCTCACTTGAACGAGTTATAAATTCCATATTCTTATTCGCTGTCCTCCAAGTTCATATAATACCAGTCTAAAAGTAAATCCACCATTCTGCCGTAGGAATTTTTTCCGTCCTCTACTCCGTTGAGCTTGAGCGAAGTCTCCATCGCCTTGTCAGAAGCCTTAGCTACCGTCTGTGAATCAATCAAGCCCTCGTCGCTCTCCTGAACCTCCTGCCAGTAGCTAACGTTAGAATTCCAGTCGGTTCGCACTCCGTCGCTAAGAGCCGTATAAAGCTCGCTTACCGTTTCGTCAGAGCAGTAGTCCTCGCACTTTCCTAATACATACTTAAGTGCCCGTAAACTGCCGCTGTAGTTGTATTCGATGTTGTCGCTTTCATAGCAGGCTAAAAATCCGATAAAATTCGCCTCATCCTCACGGATAAAGCCCTTGGTGTGGGCAAGCTCGTGACAAACGGTGTCGGGCATATTAAGCTCGTACATCTGATCGTTGTAGTTAGCTTCCATTGTAAACGGGAAGTATATCCCCATCAGATACTGCTGGCTCATAAAGAACGAATTTATTATAGACTTTGGCGTGGTGTAGTACCCTGAAAGCTGCGGATAATCGTTCGCTAAATTCAGCATGGCCGCCTTTGCCGTTTCGTCTAAATCTGCGGTAAGAACAAACTGCCCCTCGTCATTTCTCTCAACCTGCTCTGAAAAGGCATTTGTTTCGTCAATCAAAAACCAAGCCAGCTGCTCAAGCTGTGAAGCCGTGTACTGCTCCTGTGGATAGTCGTACATCTCTGCAAAGTAGGAGGTGTGGTAGAGAATAAAGCAGTTAAGAGTTTCGGTTAAAACTATGTAGACAATTATCCATGCGTATGTGTAGCCGTAAGCATGGCGGATCGTGCGCTTGGCGTCCTTGCTTTTGCGCTTGACTATCATAAGCACGATAAAAGCTATAATCGACAGCGGAACTCCGATAAGTGCTATCAAAATTAAAATCTCACCCAGAGAAAACGGCAGCTTTTCGGTTAAAAAGGCAAACGGTACTGAAATTACTGGAAAAACCTTTTGAACGTACCAGTCGGAAAAGCTAGTGCTTTGCCATGCTAAAATGTTAAGTATCACGCACAAAAGCAAAAGTGCGCAGATAATTTTAAACTGTATTCTCCTGCGCCTAATTGACGCTTTTAATTTTTCAAGGCTCAATTTTTTTCTCCTAGAAAAGTCCTGTGATTTCTCCGTTTTTATCAACGTCAATTGAAAATGCGGCAGGCTTTTTCGGCAGCCCAGGCATAGTCATAACGTCGCCCGTGTAGACTACGATAAATCCCGCTCCGCCCGAAAGCTTAGCATCGCGTACGGTGATTTTAAAATTAGTCGGCTTGCCAAGCTTGCTCGGGTCGTCAGAAAGCGAGTACTGAGTTTTCGCCACGCATATCGGCAGATTAGCCTTGCCGAGCACTTCAATCTCCTTAATCGCCTTTTGCGCCTGTGCTGTGTAGTTGACTCCGTCAGCACGGTAAATTTCTTTGGCGATAGCTTCTATTTTTTCCTTAATCGTCAGGTTCACATCGTAAAGTGGCTTGAAATTGCTCTGTGACCTTTCAATTTCAGCGCAAACCTTTTTCGCAAGATCCTTTCCGCCCTCGCCGCCTTTTTCAAAGACCTCTGTCAGCGAGTATTTAACTCCCATCTCATTGCAGACGTCCTCGATTATCTGAATTTCAGCATCGGTGTCGCTGTGAAAACGGTTTATCGCAACTACTACGCTAACACCATATTTGCGCATATTTTCAATGTGCGTCTTAAGATTAACCACGCCGCTTTTGAGTGCGTCAAGGTTTTCCTCTGTAAGCGCTGCCTTGTCAGCTCCGCCGTTGTATTTGAGCGCGCGGATTGTAGCGACAAGCACCACGCAGTCAGGTGAAAGATTAGCCTGCCTGCACTTTATGTCAAAGAATTTCTCTGCTCCAAGGTCAGAGCCGAAGCCTGCCTCTGTGATGGTGTAGTCGCATAACTTAAGTCCGAGCTTTGTCGCTTTAACCGAGTTGCAGCCGTGCGCTATGTTGGCAAACGGTCCGCCGTGTATAATCGCAGGAGTGTTCTCGAGCGTCTGAACCAGATTAGGCTTAAGCGCATCCTTAAGCAGTGCAGTCATAGCACCGCAGCCGCCTAAATCCTTAGCGTAAATAGGCTCACCGTCAAGACTGTAGGCAACAAGTATTCTTTCAAGTCTTGCCTTTAAATCATCAAGGTCGTCAGCTAAGCAGAGAATCGCCATAATCTCGCTTGCAACGGTAATCTGAAAGCCGTCCTCACGTGGAACGCCGTTTATTTTGCCTCCCAGACCTACAATTACATTTCTAAGCGCACGGTCATTCATGTCCATGCACCTCTTGAAGAGTATTCTGCGCTGGTCTATTTTAAGCGGATTGCCCTGCTGAAGCGAGTTGTCTATAAGCGCACAGAGCAGATTGTTTGCGGCGGTAATTGCGTGCATATCTCCCGTAAAGTGCAGATTTATATCCTCCATCGGCACAACCTGCGCAAAGCCACCGCCTGCCGCACCGCCCTTGATTCCGAAAACAGGACCTAAAGACGGCTCTCTTAGTGCTAAAATCGCATCCTTGCCGATTTTCGCCATCGCCTGTGCAAGACCGACAGAAACAGTAGTTTTGCCCTCTCCCGCAGGCGTGGGATTTATCGCCGTAACAAGTATAAGCTTGCTGTTCGGCTTGCTCTCAAGCTTGTCAAAGAGCTTTTGAGAAAGCTTTGCCTTGTAATGTCCGTAAGGCTCAACGTCCTCGCTTTCAATTCCCAGCTTCTGCGCTACTTCCATAATCTCAAGCATCTTAGCCTGCTTTGCAATTTCAATATCTGTCAACATTTTAAACAGCTCCTTTACATCATTTCCTCGTCATATTCGATTTCCTTGTCCTTTACGGCACGGATTTTTTCTATTCGGTTGTCCTTGGCACGCATCACCGCAAAGGTTATGTTTTTCCAGCGCACAACAGGCGTCTGGCCGTCCTCTGGTATGTAACCTAAAAGGTCTGTGACAAAGCCGCTGATTGTGCTGTAGTCATGCTCTGAGTCAATTCGCTGTCCCATAGCCTCAAGCACCTCGTCTGTGTCCGCCGTGCCTGAAATGTCAAAGGTGTTCGGAGTAATCTCGTCAATCTCCTCCGCTTCATTCTCATCGTATTCGTCACGTATGCTGCCGACTATACATTCAAGCAGATCCTCCATCGTGACAATTCCCGCCGTGCCGCCGTATTCGTCAAGCAGTACGGCTATCTGCTTGCTGTTTTCAGTGAAGTAGTCAAAAAGCTCACTGCAGTTTGCCGAATCGGGAACATACTTTACTTCGTGAACAAAATCCGAAAGCTTTTCCGAGCCGTCAGGATTAAGTATCAGCGACAGCAGATCCTTGATGTAGATAACGCCGCAGATCTCGTCTATGCTCTCCTTGTAAACAGGAATCCTTGAAAAACCGCTTTCAAGCGCAATTTTCACAGCGTCCTCTACAG
The DNA here is from genome assembly GCA_021202895.1 of Ruminococcus sp. GTDB lineage: Bacteria > Bacillota > Clostridia > Oscillospirales > Ruminococcaceae > YE71. The sequence continues at coordinate 170,187 of JAJQCE010000015.1, forward strand.
GTGCGTCCCATGCCACCGCTTCAATGTCCACTCTGTGTGTCATGACGTCCTTGAGCTCCATGTCGGAAAATTCAAAGATGTTGGAAATCATCTCCGCCTGATCCTCTTCAATTCCGCCGTCAGAGTTTGCCTCGTCAAGCAGCTGCCGTATTTCACTTTCGGTAACGGCGTTCAGATCCTCCGTCTTTACGCCTAAAAGCCTGAGCGTAGCCTTGACGCAGAGAGAAAAGCAACAGTAAAGCGGCTTGAAGAAAGCAAGGTAGACTCTTAAAGTCCCCAGCCTTGAAAGCGCAAATTTCTCACCGATTCTGTTGATCTTGCAGAGCTTTTTAGGAACTGTCACCGCAAGAGAAGCAAAAATCAGCGCACATATTACTATCAGCAAAAATGCGAAAACCACGCATACGATTATGTAGTCAACCTCGCCAATCACCTTGCCCAAGCTTTCAATTTCACTTAAGCTTTGGCATATCGGCAGATAGACGAAAGCCGTGCCGAGAGCCGCCGCAAGAATAAGCGTCAGACACCTTACCGCAAGGTTAGTCTGAATAAGCATGCTTGGATTCTTTAGTATTTTTTTGAGCCGCTTGCCTGTATCACCCTTTTCAGTCAGCGACAAGAGCCTGTTGTCAGGAATACGAAGCAGTGAATTTGTGCAGGCTGTAAAGAAGCCTAAAATGATTGAAGCAATGATAAAAATCGCCAGTCCTATACATAATCGCCCGACGTCGTCCATGAGAAATAAACCTCCAAAAAAAGTCAGCATTAATTTCAGACACATAAGGTCTGCATAATCATATTTTACACCTAATATTTAAAGTTGTCAAGCAAAAAAATATGGATTTGTGAATTTTCACAGTTTAACGCTTGACAAAGGTGTTTTGATGGTGTATAATTGATAAAGGACATCTTTAAAAACCCTTTGCCATATCTATGCGGAGAGAGCTTTTAGAGAAATATGTATATATCAAATGCTGTGACGGAAATTAACCGAACAGGTTCGGGCTAAAGAGAGGAAGCATTTTGCTGAAAGCTTCCGCCTTGGGCTGTCGGGGGCTAATCCACGAGCATCACCAGGGAAAACGGCGGCGTCTTGTCTGCGTTAAGGACTAATGAGTGACAGCACTTTTTCGCTGTAATTTGGGTGGTAACACGGAGCTTACACGTTTCGTCCCATGTGCGCCTTGGGCGTTTTGCGGGCGAAGCGTTTATTTTTTCAGAAAGGAAGTTTTACAGTATGGAATGGATGGGTCTAAATGAAATCAGAGAGGCTTATCTTAAATTTTTCGAGAGCAAGGGATGTCTTAGGAAGAAAAGCTATTCGCTTGTTCCTCAGAACGACAATTCGCTGCTGCTCATAGTTGCGGGAATGGCACCGCTTAAGCCGTATTTTACAGGACAGGAGGTGCCGCCGAGAACGAGAATGACTACCTGTCAGCGGTGTATCCGCACGGGAGATATAGAGAATGTCGGTAAGACCGCAAGGCACGGCACCTATTTTGAAATGCTGGGAAACTTTTCTTTCGGCGATTATTTCAAGAGCGAAGCTATAGCATGGGCATGGGAGTTTTGTGTGGACGTGCTTAAGCTTCCTAAGGAGAAGCTGTATATTTCCGTTTACGAGGACGACGACGAGGCGGAGAAGATTTGGCATGAGCAGATAGGCGTGCCGATGGATCACATTTTCCGTATGGGTAAAGAGGATAATTTCTGGGAGGCAGGCACTGACGGTCCCTGCGGTCCCTGCTCGGAAATTTACTTTGACAGAGGCGAAAAGTACGGCTGCGGCAAGCCCGACTGCACGGTAGGCTGCGACTGCGACAGGTATATGGAGTTCTGGAATCTGGTTTTCACGCAGTTTGAACGCCACGAGGACGGCACATATACTCCGCTTGCTCAGAAAAATATAGATACAGGAATGGGTCTTGAACGTCTTGCTGTGCTTATGCAGGACGAGGATTCTATTTTTGACGTTGATACAGTCAAGGCTATACGCGACCATGTTTGCTCGGTTGCAAATTGCGAGTACGGTAAGTCTTACAAAAAGGACGTTTCAGTTAGGGTTATTACCGACCACATCAGAGCTGTGACGTTTTTAGCGGCTGACGGAGTGCTTCCGTCTAACGAGGGTACGGGCTATGTTATGCGCAGACTTGTGAGGAGAGCTGTTCGCCACGGCAAGCTTTTGGGGATTGACGGACTTTTCCTTAAGGATTTGGTTAAGACTGTAGTCGAGTGCAACAAGTGTGAATATAACGAGCTTGAGGAAAAATACGACTATATCGTTAAGGTTCTGACAAACGAGGAGCTCAATTTTAACCGCACGATTGACAGAGGAATGAAGCTGCTTGATGAGTATATTGAGAAGCTTGAAAGCGAGGGAAAAGCTGTGCTTTCGGGCGAGGACTGCTTTAAGCTTTCCGACACTCACGGATTTCCCATTGATCTCACTCGTGAGATTTTAGAGGAAAAGGGTATGAGCGTTGACGAGGAGGGCTATTACAGGTGCATGGAGATTCAGCGCACCACTGCCAGAGAGGCAAGAGGCGGCTCTAAGTACATGGGCTTGGACGAAACGGTTTTCCATAGCATTGACAAGGAATATACAACGCAGTTTTGCGGCTATGAAACGCTTGAAGCGGATTCGGCTATAGACTACCTTGCAAACGACGACGAGCTTATCATGCGGGCGCAAAAGGGCGAGGACGCTTATGTCGTGAGTGCGCTTACTCCGTTCTATGCCGAGAGCGGCGGACAGGTGGGAGATACAGGAATTATCACCACTGAAACAGGAAAGGCTGAGGTCAGAGATACTCAAAAGGCGGTGGGCGGCAAAATCGCTCACTCGGTAAGAGTGCTTGACGGATATATAGAAGCGTCGCAGACGGCGCATTTTGAGGTGGATAAAAAGCGGAGAATGGCGATTGCGAGAAATCATACCTCTGCTCACCTGCTTCAGGCGGCGTTAAGAGAGGTTTTAGGCGACCATGTTCATCAGAAGGGTCAGCTTGTGGACGCAGAGCGAGTGCGCTTTGATTTTTCGCACTTTGAGGCTATTTCGGCTGAGGAGCTTGCGAAAATCGAGCGGCTTGTCAATGAAAAGATTATGGACTGCCTTGAGGTTTCAACACGAGTACTTCCGATTGAGGAGGCGCAGAAGCTTGGAGCTATGGCACTTTTCGGCGAGAAGTACGGCGAAACGGTAAGGGTAGTGAGCATAGGAGATTTTTCACTTGAATTTTGCGGCGGAACTCACCTTAAGAACGCCGCTCAGGCAGGGCTTTTCAAGATTGTTTCAGAGGGCTCTGTCGCTTCTGGAGTAAGGAGAATCGAAGCTCTGACAGGCACAGGCGTGCTTGATATGATTGATACTATAAACGAAAGAATGTTTGAAGCTCAAAGGCTGCTTAAGCTTAACGACCCTGCGCTTATTGCCGACAGAATTACGGCTGTGCTTGAGGAGAACAAGAGCCTTGACAAGCTAAGCGAGCAGCTTAGAAATCGTGTGGCTGACGGTATGTTCTATCAGTTTGTAAGGAACTGCCGAGAGGTGAACGGCGTTAAGATTATGGCTAATATGCTTTCAAATATCGGTTCGGATATGTACGAGAGCTTTGCGCAAAAGGCTAAAAATACCGAAGAGCCGTTTGTTATGCTTATGGTTGGAACAGCGGACGAGAAGCCTAAAATGCTGTGCGCCTGCTCTCCAACGGCTGTGAAAATGGGAGCGCACGCAGGAAAAATTGTCGGCAAGGCGGCGGCTGTGACAGGCGGCAGAGGCGGCGGCAGACCCGACAGCGCAATGGCAGGAATAGGAGATAAGAACAAGATAGACGAGGCTCTGCATTCGATTGACAGTATTGTAGAGGAAATGATAAAGTAACGGAGGATAAAAAATGAACGACTGCTTATTTTGCAAAATAATTAACGAAGATATTCCCTCAACCAAGATTTACGAGGACGATAAGGTTTTTGTCTTTGCCGACATTGAACCTACTGCGCCGATTCACTGGCTTGCGATTCCAAAGGAGCATATCGAGCGGCTTTCTGACGTAAATGAAGCTAACAGCGAGGTAATTTCGCATATCTACGAGGTTATTTCTTCGCTTGCTTCACAGCATGAGGAGTTTAAAAACGGCTTTAGAGTGGTTTCAAACTGCGGAGAGGCGGCAGGTCAGAGCGTATTCCATATTCATTTTCATGTGCTTGCAGGCAGAGATTTTGCCTGGCCAGCAGGTTAAGTCATGGCGTATCTGACGCAAAACGAATGTGCGGCTAAGATAAGAGCGCAGAGCTATGAACGGCTGTATCTTTTTTACGGCAGGGATTTAGGTGCGCTTGAGCCGTTTGCCAAAAAGCTTTCAGGCAAGCTTTGCCCTAAGGATGCGCAGACGATGAATCTTCATGCGTTTGACGCAACGGAGCTTGATATAGAAGCGCTCTTTGATTCGGTTCAGGTGCTGCCGATGCTTGCCAATAGAGTTGTCGTTACTCTTTCAGGGCTTAATATGGACAAGCTTAACCGCTCGCAGGGCGATGGTCTCAGGAAAATAATTGCAGATATTCCCGACACTACAGTGCTTATTATTTCAGCGGGCGGCGAGGAGCAGTATAAAAACCGCAAGGCTCTGACCGATAAAAACAAGCGTTTTGCCGACCTTTGCGCCAAGCATGGGGCGGTGTGCGAGTTTGCCTTCAAGAGTGTGTCTGAATCGGCAAAGCTGATTGAAGCGGCTGTGAAAAAAAACGGCTGCACGATAACGAGGAAAAACGCTGGGTATCTGGCGCAGCTTTGCCTTTGCGAAACAGCGCATATCAATATGGAGATAGGCAAGCTCTGCGCTTATGCGAACGGAAAGGAAATTTTATGTGAGGACATAGACGCTCTTTGCATAAAAAAGATTGAATCGGACGGCTTTTCACTTGCGCTGTCGATTTTAAAGGGCAACGCCGCATTTGTTTTCAAGCGGCTTGACGAGCTTAAGGCGCAGAGCTATGAGCCTACGCAGATTTTGGCGATTGTAAATATGTCGCTTACTGATTTGTACAGAGCAAGGCTTTGCCGTACGGCTGGAAAGAGCTGGAGCGAGTGCGCAGAGGATTTTAAATATCCGAAAAACCGTGAATTTGCCGTAAAAAACGCTTACAGCGAATGTGGGAATCTCTCTCTTGAGAGAATACGTAACGCCTGCACGTTGCTTGCGGATACGGAGCTAAAAATCAAAACCGTTTCAATGAACAGCGAAAGCGCATTTTTAGCCGTAGAACAGTTTGCGGCGGCGGCTATGGATTTTAAAGGGTGATACTATGCCTGAAAGAATAAAGCTTAGCCGTGCGGTGGTGGTTGAGGGAAAGTACGACAAAATCAAGCTGTCGTCGATTGTAGACGCTGTGATTTTAACCACCGACGGATTTGGAATTTACAAAAGCGACGATACAAAAAAGCTGATACGCTTTTACGCTGAAAGCAAAGGGCTTATCGTCATGACCGATTCAGACGCCGCAGGCAGACGTATCCGAGCCTATATCAAGCGTATTCTCCCTGTACAGCTTCAGGATAGAGTGGCGAACGTCCATATCCCTAAAATTGAGGGTAAGGAAAAGCGCAAGGAAAACCCGTCAAAGGAGGGTACTCTCGGAGTTGAGGGAATAGACGCTCAGATGCTAAGAAATTTGCTTGCTCGTTACAGCGTGGAAAACGACAAGCCGCAGAGAGTCAGAATGACTAAGAACGATATGTATATGTTAGGCTTGAGCGGCTGTGAATCGGCGGCTAAAAAGCGTGAGGAGCTAGCGCAGAGGCTGTCGCTTCCGTCAGGACTGTCGTCAACGGCTTTGCTTGATTTGCTTAATGAGCTTTATGAGCTTGAGGATATTAAAGAGGCTTTGAGCGAAAGGTAAGGAGAAAAGGTATGCAGCTTTACGACACGATCTTTTTATTTGTGTTTTTGCCCTTGTTTATGGGGATTTACGCTCTTTTGAGCGAAAGAAAAAGACCGTGGCTTATTGCGGCGGCGAATATATTTTTTATTTTTCTCGGCAGCCGCTTTGGAATTGTCGTTTTCGCTCTGCTGACGGTTCTGTCTTACTTTTCGGCGATTGCGATTTATAATTACAGAACCAACGAGAAAAAACGCTTTGCCAGAAAATTGATTTTTACGCTGAATATTCTACTTTGCGTTGTAGTGCTTTTATTCCTTGCAAAGGATGCTTTTTTCAACATCACATCGCTTAATATGTTCGCTGTGTTCGGCGGAGCGGTTGTGCCGCTGCATATTATTTCATATCTGATCGACGTCTACAGAGGCGATTGCGAGGCGCAGACTAATCTCTTTTCGCTCACCGCCTACACGGGATTTTTTCCATCGCTTACGCTGGGTCCTGTAATGAAATATAAGAATTTCAAGGAGAGCTTCAGCGCGCCTAAAATTTCACATGAGAAAATAGCGGCGGGCATACGCATTTATATTCTGGGACTTGCGGAGTACGTGATAATCGGCTGCCGCCTGACGGATATATGGAATAAGGAAATTTTAAACGCTCAGGCGGCGGATTTTGGCTTGATGACCGCACTGCTGTCTGCGCTTATCTACTATGTTGGCTTTTGCGTAAATGTTATGGGCTTGGTGGCTATGGGTCAGGGAATTGCCGTGATGTTAGGCTTTGCGGTAAAGCCGTGCTTTAGCAGACGCTTTTTGACGGACAGCCTTTACAAGAGAATTAAAGGCTTTAACTCGCCTCTCTATTCGTGGCTTAACGACTATATCTGCAAGCCGATTAACGGCGGCTCAGGGGAATTTTCCTTTTTGCCATTTGTAGCAGCCGTCTGCCTAGCGGCTTTGTGGTATGATTTTAGCGCAAGCTGGCTTATAGCGGCGTTTTTGGCAGCTGGAATAGTTTTTTTACAGCGGCTTGCGAAAAAAAAGAGCAAGACAAAGCACAAATTCATTGCAAGCCTTTTGACTTCGATTTCAGCTGCACTTTTGTTTGCAGTCTGCGCTTTGTCGAAGCTTAATATAGACTCGCTTTCAAATTTGTCGCTTTTTGCGGTAACTCAGAGCGAGAACGATTATCTTAGCTACCTGTTTTCAGTGTCGGCGGCGGTCACGCTTATAGGCTTTGTAGTGATAAGTCCACTGCCGAATTTGATATTTAAGCGCATGAACTACACCTGGGTAAGAATAGCTATGCCAGCGTTTGAAATCATACTTGTGGTGCTGAGTGCGGCGTTTATGATTAACGGCTAGTGGGAGGGATTGCATGAAAAAGACGCTTGATTATATCAGCATAACAATATTTTTCGCATTTGTTTCGCTTTTGGGAATCTGCTCTGTTTTCGTAAGAGAGGAAAGCTTCGATACCGAAAGCGTAAGCGGCGTAAGCGAAGCGGTCGAGCTTGCCGACAGCTATGTCGAGAGCAATTTTACAATGTCGGACAGGTGGGACACACTCTACGCAAGAGCCGCTCTCTTTTTAGGACAGCGTGAATTTGACGGAATTTACTATGACGAGGAAAACGACAGACTGACGGAGATTTTTTCAGCTTATGACGAGAGCGTCGCTACCGATATGGTGTATGCGCTGAACGGTTTTTACAAATTGCACTCGGATAAACAGATGTATGCGGTAATTGTGCCTGACGCTTCGGGTATATATCAAAGCGATATGCCTGACAGCCTGAACGCTTTAGATGAGCAGACGCTTATCGATGAGCTTTACTATGAAATTAATGAGAATATAACTCCGATAGACGTTTACAGCGCACTTTACTCTGCGAGGGATTCGTATATTTATTTCAAGACTGATTCGAGATGGACTCAGACTGGAGCGTATGAGGCGTACACTGCCTGCGCAGATATTATGGGATTTGAAACATATGCGATTTCAAATTACGATATAGATTATACCCACACCAGCTTTTACGGCAATCTTTCCTCGCACACATCAATAAAGGAAACTTCAGCGGATTCTATAAACGTCTATCGCTCAAAGTACGGCAGCTATGTAAAATCCGTTAGTCTTTTGACAGGTGCGAATAAATATGAGGAAAGCTCAATGTATGCAAGGAGCGCGCTGGATTCGGATGATAAGTATTCGTATTTTTTAGGCTCGTCAAGCTGTAAGAGTACTGTAATTGAAACGACAAACGTTGATTCTCCGTCACTGCTGATTATAGGATGTGACTACGCAAACTGCATGGCTATCTTTTTTGCGCCGCACTATTCAAAAATAGTTATAGTAAACCCGTTTGTATTTGACGAGAGCGAATGTGTGAGCGATATAGCGGACGCAGAGGATTTTGACACGGTGCTGTTTTTGTGCGACATTCAAGATTTTTGCTCGTCAGAAGCGGTAGGAAAGATTAAATAATTTTGCTCTTGCTTTTTGTCGAACAGTATGTTATAATAGTAAAAGGGACGGTGTGAAATATGGATTATAATGAAAATCGGTTTTTAAATCTTCTGGATTTAAATGATTATCCCGTTTCGTGGTGGAATTCACTGCTTGAACTAGGTCACAAAATACGGCAAAATCCTGAAAGCTACGCTAAAGCCTGCGAGGGCAAGATTATGGGAACGCTCTTTTATGAGCCGTCTACCCGAACTCAGATGTCCTTTCAGACCGCAATGCTTAGGCTCGGCGGTACGATTATAGGCTTTGACAATCCCGCAACCTCATCTGTTGCAAAGGGCGAAAATCTTAAGGATACAACCAAGATAGTTTCAGGCTATGCGGATATAATGGTAATGCGGCATCCCGTTGAGGGATCAGCCAAGGCGGCTGCGCTTACTGCCGACTGCCCGATTATAAATGCGGGCGACGGCGGACACCTTCACCCAACGCAGACGCTCACCGACCTTTTTACCCTCAAGGAGGAAAAGGGAACGCTTGAAAACCTGACGATAGGCTTTTGCGGAGATTTAAAGAACGGCAGGACGGTTCATTCGCTTATCAAGGCTATGATTTGCTTCAAGGGAACAAGGTTTGTTCTTATCTCGACTTCTGCGCTTGCGCTTCCGGCGTATATCAAGGATATGCTTTCGGCAGGCGGCTTTGACTACAGGGAGGTTTCCTCTCTTGACGAGGCGATAGGCGAGCTTGACGTGCTGTACATGACAAGGATTCAGCAGGAACGCTTTGCGAGCGAGGAGGAGTATCTGGCTCAAAAGGGTGCGTTTGTCCTTGATAAGAAAAAGCTTTTGGGCGCAAAGAGCGATATGATTATTCTACATCCTCTGCCTAGAGTGGACGAGATAGAGATAGCTGTCGACGATGATAAGAGAGCTATGTATTTTAAGCAGGCGAAGTACGGAATGTACATAAGAATGGCGCTTATTTTGACGGTTATAAGAAATCTGGGTACTCCTGCGACGATAGTCAGAGGCAGGGTTCATGAAAATGTAATTTGCTCAAATCCAAACTGTATCACTCATAAGGAAAGCTATCTGCCGCACCTTTTTGAGGGCAGCTCGGATATTTTAACCTGTGAATATTGCGACAACAGAACGCTCATATAGGAGGTTTGATTTTTAGATGAATAATAAAGCAACCGATGAGCGCAGAGTGGTTCACGTTGAGCGGCAGGGTAATACACAGTATACCTACTATGACGATGGAATTGTAAAAATCACACACTTTAAGCCTAAGAAAAAGGTTTACTGGGGAAGAATTTTTGTTGCAATAGTTGTTTTTGTACTGCTGATTTTCGGAATATATGAGCTTGTTAAGGCGGCGGCTTCGGGCAGCTCAGATGATGATAATCAGTTTATTTTCGATTCGTCCTCTGTAAGCGAGCAGACGCAGTCGGAAGCTGAAAGCGAACAGACGCAGGAGGAAAGCTCTTTAGCTGAAGAGATTGAGACTGATTCTGAAAGCGAAGCTTCGTATTCCAACATGAGCTTTAAAGTCTGCATTGACGCTGGACACGGCGATTACGACCAGGGCGAGGTATACGGAGATGTGATAGAAAGCGAGCAGATGCTTGAGCTTGCGGAGCTTGTCAGGGATTATCTTGAAGAATGTGGAGTTACGGTGGTTATGACGAGAGAGAGCGATGAGTATATATCGCTTTCGGACAGATGTACAATTGCTAATCAGAGCAGTGCGGATTTTTATCTCTCACTTCATCGTACGAGCGATGAATACGACTCTCAGACAAGCGGAGTTTCAATCTGGGTTAATAACAATAAGCCTGATTATGATACCATTCTTGCGCAGAATATTCTCAATGCGCTTTCAGGCGTGGGAATATCGCAGAATATGGGCGTAAATTACGGGCACAAGGACAACTCCGACAGCAATTATCAGGCGAATACCGACACGGTTATGCCGAGCTGCCTTATCGATCTGGGCTATGTTACAAATGAAACTGATAATGCGCTTTTTGAGGAAAATATAGACGAGTATGCCAAGGCTATAGGAGAGGCTGTTATAGAAACGGCGATTGAGCTTGAGGTTGTTGACGCCGATGGAACAAGGCTTTTAAACGAACAGCTTATTTCAGACGGAAAAACAACGGTAACTGAAAACTGACGATGATATGAAAGCGTACGCTGACGTAAAATCGGGAAAATTTAAAATTTTGCTCTGACGTGAAAGATTTTCTGACATGAAAGCGCACTAAAATATGCGGAACAGCCGTAGGTTTTTTTGACGTGTTTATTGCAGAGCAAGCTTTAAACACGTTTTTTATTTTGGAAAGGAAGTGAATAGTATGGACAGAATCGCACTGGTGGGGATAATGGTTGAGAATATAGAGTCTATACCTGCTTTAAACGAGCTTTTGCATGAAAATATGCGCTACATAAAGGGCAGAATGGGAGTGCCGCACGCTAAGGGCGAGGTGCAGGTTATAAGCGTGGTGCTTGAAGCTCCTGCCGACAAAATAAACACCCTTTCAGGCAGGCTTGGCAGGCTTGATGGAGTGACGGCGAAAACAATTTACGCAAAGGAGCGTGAGATATGAAGAACACCGAACTTATCGAGAAGCTTTATGGGGGCGGTTCGCTTACGCTTGACGAGTATACTTGCCTTATAGCCGAGCATGATGAGAGCGACTGCGAGCTGCTTTATCAGTACGCTGACGAGGTGAGAAACCGCTGGTACGGACATGACGTTTACCTGAGAGGACTTGTGGAGTTTTCAAGCTGCTGCAAAAACGACTGCTACTACTGCGGACTTAGAAAATCCAACAAAAAAGCCAAACGCTATCGGCTTACAAAGGAACAGATACTTGAGTGTTGTCATGAGGGATATGAGCTTGGCTACCGCACGTTTGTGCTTCAAAGCGGAGAGGACGACTTTTACACCGATGAAAAAATTTGCGATATAGTTTCAAGCATAAAGCGTGAAATTGACGGCTGCGCAATAACGCTTTCTATCGGCGAAAAAAGCTATGAAAGCTATAAAGCGTACTTTGACGCAGGCGCAGACAGGTATCTTTTAAGGCACGAAACAGCGGATTTTGAGCATTATTCAAAGCTTCATCCGCCATCGCTCTCGGCAAAAAGACGGCAGCAGTGCCTTTACGATCTGATGGATATAGGCTATCAGGTCGGCACGGGTTTTATGGTAGGCTCGCCGTTTCAGACCGCATGGAATTTAGCGCAGGATATGATTTTTCTGCGAACGCTTAAGCCGCACATGGTTGGCATTGGTCCGTTCATTGCGCACAGCGACACTCCGTTTGCCAGCTTTGACAGCGGAACGACAGAGCTTACCGTGTTTATGATTGCGCTGATACGGCTGACCCTGCCGAAAGCGAATATTCCTGCAACAACGGCTCTTGCAACTATTGACCCGAGGGGCAGGGAAAAGGGAATTTGTGCGGGCGCAAACGTCTGTATGCCGAATCTCTCGCCGCTTGACATCAGAAAAAAGTATATGCTCTATGACGAAAAGGTTTGTACGGGAGATGAATCCGCGCAGTGCAGAGCCTGCCTGCAAAGGCGGCTTGAAAGCGTGGGCTTTAAACCTGTAGTGAGTATCGGCGACTGCGCTTGCTGGAACGAATCAAATGCTTAATTTGAAAATATTGGACGAAAGAATAATATTTAGTTTATGATATTGCTAGATTGATAATATTATGAGGATTATAATATTATTGGATTTGTAATATCATTTGTTGAAAGGTATGTGAAACAAAGTGCAGAGTTGTCTTTTAATTCTGCGCAGTTTGTCGAGAAGCTTAATTTTAGTAATTTTTAGAAAGGATTGAAATATTATGTATGATGTAAAATCATTAAAGGCAGAGGAATTTATAAACCATGAGGAGATTTTGGAAACGCTGGAATATGCGGAGAAGAACAAGCACAATAGGGAGCTTATCGAGGAGATTCTGGAGAAAGCCCGTCCGAGAAAGACCGCGCGAGGCACGGAATGTCGAGGGCTTACTCACCGTGAGGCGAGCGTGCTTTTAGCGTGCGATATTGAAGAAATGACGCAGAAAATGTACGATTTGGCGAGAGAAATTAAGGAAGCGTTTTACGGCAACAGAATCGTTATGTTTGCGCCGCTGTATCTTTCAAACTACTGTGTGAACAACTGTGTTTACTGTCCCTACCACTACAAAAACAAGCACATTACGAGAAAAAAGCTCACTCAGGAGGAGGTTGCGGCGGAGGTTATCGCCTTGCAGGATTTAGGTCATAAAAGGCTTGCGATTGAAGCTGGAGAGGACCCTGTGAACAATCCGATTGAGTATATTCTCGAATGTATTGACACGATTTACAAAATAAAGCATAAGAACGGAGCTATCCGCAGAGTAAATGTAAACATTGCCGCCACGACTGTAGAAAATTACCACAAGCTCAAGGAGGCGCAGATAGGAACCTACATACTTTTTCAGGAAACCTATCACAAGGAGAGCTATTTAGAGCTTCATCCGCAGGGACCAAAGCACAACTATGCCTACCATACTGAAGCTATGGATAGAGCGATGGACGGCGGAATTGACGATGTAGGGCTTGGAGTATTGTTTGGACTGGAGCTTTACAAGTATGAATTTGCGGGACTGCTTATGCACGCAGAGCATCTTGAAGCGGTACACGGAGTAGGTCCGCACACGATAAGCGTGCCGAGAGTTAAGCGTGCCGACGACATAGACCCAGATGTTTTTGACAACAGCATTGACGACGACACCTTTGCCAAGATTATCGCCTGCATAAGAATTGCCGTACCTTACACGGGAATGATAATTTCCACACGTGAAAACGAGAGCTGCCGCGACAAGGTTATCGGTTTAGGAATTTCGCAGATTTCAGGCGGTTCAAGAACCAGCGTAGGCGGTTATGCGGGCTACACTCCCGATGTCCGTCCTCACGACACCGAGCAGTTTGACGTTTCAGACCAGCGTTCGCTTGACGAGGTGGTAAAGTGGCTGATGGATTTAGGCTACATTCCCTCATTCTGTACCGCCTGCTACCGTGCAGGGCGAACGGGCGACCGCTTTATGAGTCTCTGCAAGACAGGTCAGATTCAAAACTGCTGTCATCCCAATGCGCTTATGACGCTAAAGGAGTACCTTGAGGACTATGCTTCGGACGACACAAAGAGAATAGGCGAGGAGCTTATCACACGAGAGCTTGTGAACATTCCCAATCCAACAGCGAGAGCCAAGGCTACGGAGTACATTGAAAATATCCACGAGGGCAAGAGGGATTTCAGGTTTTAAAAAAAGCGCAGGGAGATTTTTTCCTGCGCTTTTTTGAGCTTTTTGAGAAAGAGCACTGCGGATAAAATCAATAATTACAATTTGACGAAAAATTGATTTTGAGAGTGCTGCTTCGGGTAGTTGACAAAAGCTCTGAAATGTGGTATGATTAGTTAGTAAGCTTTATTCGCTCTCAAGCGGGCGAAAATTAAATTAAAACAGGAAAGGTAAATTTAAATGAACATTCTAAAGAAAATACTGATGCTTGCCACAGCGGTAACGCTGGTCTGCGCTTCCTTTTCGTCATGTGCGGATAAGAATGTAACGGCTCACAGTGCGGCTGACGAATCAAGCGAAGCTGAAAGCAGTCGGACGGATACTGAGCCTGAAGAAATCGGTAGCTTTGTTATTACGCTTTACCCAGACTATGCTCCGATAACCTGCGAAAACTTTGAAAAGCTTGTGGAGGAGGGCTTCTATGACGGGCTGACCTTTCACAGGGTGGTTGAGGATTTTATGGCTCAAGGCGGCGACCCTAACGGGGACGGCACGGGCGGCAGCGATGAAACGATAACGGGTGAGTTTAGCGACAACGGCATTGAGAACGACCTTTCTCACACAAGGGGAATTGTTTCAATGGCAAGATCGAGCGACAACGACAGCGCTTCGTCACAGTTCTTTATCTGCTATGCCGACTGCTCCTATCTTGACGGCTCGTATGCGGCTTTCGGAGAAGTTACTGAGGGCATGGACATTGTTGATTCGTTCCTTGACGTTGAACGCTCATACAACACAAACGGCGAGCTTGCAGTTCCTGACGAGGACATCACCATTTCTTCGGCGGTTATGATTGAGGACGATGACGATGGAAATCCACAGGTTAAAATGACAATTACGGTAGGATAAATGAAAAGTACGCTTGATGAAAAGGAGGTTCGCAGGCTTGCAAAGGGCTGTGGATACGACATTCACACGGTTGATGAGATTGATTCTACAAACAACGAGCTTAAGCGGCTTGCGGCGGAGGGAAAGCCTGGCGGCTATCTGCTTGCGGCTTCAAGGCAGACGGCTGGAAGAGGACGTTTAGGAAGAAGCTTTTTTTCACCGAAAAGCGGCGTGTATCTTTCGCTTTTGCTTCGTCCGGAAACTACTCCTGACAGGACGCTGTTTCTGACGACTGCGGCGGCGGTGGCGGTGTGCAGAGCTATAGAGAGCGTGAGCGATGAAAGAGCTGAAATTAAGTGGGTAAACGATGTGTACATTTCAAAGCGAAAGGTCTGCGGCATTCTTACGGAAGCAAGCGTTTCAGGCTCGCTTACAGAGTGGGCTGTGGTGGGAATAGGCGTGAACATCACTCCGCCTGAGGGCGGATTTCCTGAGGAAATTGCCGACAGAGCAGGCGCAATTTTTAACGGCGGCAATGCACCTGACGGCTTTGAGAACCGTCTGACTGCGGCGATTGCGCTTGAGCTTGAAAGAGTTTACCTACAGACACATTCGGTTACTGCGCAGGAGTATCGAAGCCGCTCGCTGATTATCGGAAAGAGAATAACGGTGGTGAACGGCGCTGAGCGGCTGTATTGCCGCGCTGTAGATGTTGACGACGAGGCAAGGCTTGAGGTTGAATATGACGACGGCAGGCGGGCTAAGCTTTTTTCAGGCGAGGTTGAAAGAGTTATTTTGAAATAAAAAAGGCGCACAATACTGCGCCTTTTTTAGTTTATTGCAGAAGATTATTAACATCAAACTCATAATCTATCTCGCCTGTCTGTGCGTCAACGTAGATGTATTTTTGAACATTGCCGTAGGTAATGTAAACATTTCCTGTAGGAAATTCAGTATCTAAAACATCTATCACAAATTCCCAGACAAGATTTCCGTCAACCTCGGTTCCCGCCTTGTAGTAGGAATCCTGTTCGCCTGCATCGGTATCAGGCATGGGATTGTAGTCTGTCGGTGTAAGGGTGTATTTTAAATTTATATCGTTAATTGTAGGCGTACTTTCAAAGTCGGTAAAGGTTTCTTCGATATAATCAATTGCACTTGAAAGCAAAACTATTTCAGTGAGCTTTTCTTCGTTTGTGGGCGTTATCATTCCGTTGCCGTTTGTCATACAGTTTATTTCGCCGTCCGTATACATCCAAAGGCAGACGTCCTGAGTGGAATATTTAAGCATTGACGTATCATAATCGTACATAGGAACAAGGTTGTCAAGCGCAATACCCTTGTACTTTTTTTCGGCATAAATTTGAAAACAATATCCGCCTTCCATGCTCTTTCAATCATAGTCTTGACGGATATTTCGTAATCAGGCTCATATGGCGCATAGTTTTCATCAATCCAGGTCTGCGCATTTTCGACTATCTTACCTAAGGTAATTCGGTAATTTTCATCGTTGTATATCTTTTCCAAATTGGTATCGCTTCTATCTATATGACAAACTTCAACTCTGTCACCTGTCTGATAAGCATTATCATCGCCTGCAATGGAATTGTAAAAAGTGATAAATCCATTATCTCCCACAGCACAGTGATTGCCATTGTTATAAAAGCTGTAGCAAGTCATTCCATCACTGGTTGTGTTATGAGTTATCTCAGCGTCTTTAAATATATCTTCGTCAAAAAAAGAACTGTAAATTGATTCATAATTTTCATCAAAACCTGAAATCTGTTGAAAATCACATTCGTAATACTCATCGGGCAGCTCAACATTTATGTAATTTGACAAAACAAAATTGCTCGGAGTTTTTTTAAGTGCAGCTTCCACATCGTCGGCAAGCTCGTCAACGCTGATAAGCTCAACGTTCAGGGCTTCTTCTTCGCTCTCGTTGCTTGAAGCTCCGTCAGACTTAGCGCAGGAGGTCAGAAGCAGAAGTGAAGCTGCTAGAAGAAAAGATTTTTTCATAAAATTCCTCCTTTATTATCCTGATACTGAACCAGAAGCATACATATATGTCAAGGAAGAGTAGTTATAAAGTTTAGCATAAAGTGTTATTTTAACGCCTGTTTCAACTCCCGTTTTTGTGAATGTGGCTGTTGAAGATGTTGAACCATCTATACCCATCGGATTAAATACTAATATTTTCGCTGTTGAAGATGAACTAGACTTTTTAACAGATGTAATTTTCATCGTTTGAGTTGGCTTAGTTGTGTAAGTTGTCCACGAATTGGTAACGCTATTGCTGCCAGAAGATGCACTTTTCACATAGTGCAGATTGATTGTTTCAGAATAAGCACTAGCGCCCATACTCATCATGCTTACTCCCATTACTATTGCTGTTGACACAGCTACTAACATTTTTTTGATTTTAATTTAAATCAACTCCTTAAAAATATTTCTAATATATCAGTTATACCTGATATATTAGATTATAACATAGATATTTGCTTTTGTCAACACAAAATTATTATTTTCGTATCTTTTCACAAAATTTAAAGTAAATATTAGTGCAAAACCACCAATTTTTTTAAGGTTTGCAAAACAAAAAAGCGACTGGGAAACCAATCGCTTTAATTTTCAGGGCGCAAAAGAGTCTGAAACATAAATTGTTACGGATTGAATCTTTTTAAAGCTTGAACAAGTGCGTCAACCTGCGAGGGAGTATTAAATGCGCTTGGCGAAAAGCGCACCGTACCCTGACTGAGCGTGCCGAGCGTTCTGTGTGCAAGAGCGGAGCAGTGAAGTCCGCCTCTGAGCGCAAAGCCGCAGTCGGAAAGATAGGAGGCGGTCTGAGCCGAGCTTACCTCACCGATATTAAAGGAGAGAATCGGAGCCTTATTTTCGCAGGTGTAGAGCGTTACGTTATCAAGCTGTGAAAGAGCCGTTTCAAGGCGGTTGACAAGCGCCGCTTCGTGATTAAAAATGCGCTGAGGAGTTTTAGTGCGAACAAAGTCAAGCCCTGCGCCAAGACCGATAATTCCCATCGTATTTACCGTGCCGCTTTCGAGCCTTTCGGGTAGAAAATCGGTTTGCTCCGCCTGTTCAGAGGTTGCTCCCGTGCCGCCCTCGATTATCGTTGCAAGCTGATACCTGCCGTTAGAAATCAACAGACCTGTGCCGCTCGGACCGTAGAGTGATTTATGCCCTGCCGTGCAGATGAAATCGAAGCCGTCGTCAAGCGAAATATCCAGCGTTCCTGCCGCCTGTGCGGCATCTGCGATAAAGCAAAGTCCGTAGGAGCGGCAAAGCTCCGCAATTTTTCGATACGGCAAAATCCTGCCTGTGACATTTGACGCAACCATACAGCAAACGCACCTCGTATCGCTTCTTATAAGGCTGCGCATTTTTTCAAGGGTGCGATCGTCATCGTCATAAATATGAGCGACTGAAAAGGAAGCTTTTCCTTGTTTAGCAAGCGCATAGACGGGACGAAGTACAGAGTTGTGTTCATATTCAGAAATTATAATGTGACCGCCGTTAAGCATCATTCCCTTTATTGCAAGGTTGAGCGCATGGGTGCAGTTTGAGGTGAAAATCACGTTTTCAGGCTGTGAAGCGAACATCTCAGCCGCAGATTCACGAACCGAATAAATCTGCTCTGCGGTGACGGTGGAAAGGCGATGCCCTCCTCTGCCGGGATTGCCGCCGTATTTTGTAAGCGCGGCGTTTACCGCACGGCGAACCGAGTCAGGCTTCGGAAAGGTAGTAGCCGCATTGTCAAAGTTTATCATTGTCAGTCCCTCCTTTCATGCTTTGCTTTCCCTCATAAATCAGTATATGAAAAAGAGGAGATTTTGGCGCATGATGTCGGTATTAACACATTTGCAAGATGAGTCATAATATGTAACTGACAGCACGTGCTGATGATATAGATTTCCTCCCGAGAAACCCCTGCGTCCTTTTGCGGTGCGGGGGGTTTCGTCACATTTTTAATCTTTAGCGCATAGTATATAGGTGAGGTGATTAAATATGTGTGCGATTGCAGGAATTATAGGCTTTGGAGCGTGAGGGAAATGTTAAGGACAGAATGATTGAAACGCTTAAGCGGCGAGGTCCTGACGACGACGGCTTTTATCAGAGTGAAAATGCGCTTTTGGTACATACGAGACTGGCGGTTATAGACCCTGAAAACGGCGCACAGCCGATGATTTATAAAAGTGCGGACAGAGAGCTTGCGCTTGTGTATAACGGCGAGCTTTACAATACGGCAGAGATAAGGAGCGAGCTTGAAGCGCTGGGGTATAAATTCAAGACAAATTTGGACACCGAAGCGGTGCTTTTGTCTTATGCCTGTTGGGGCGAGGAGTGCGTGAGGAAATTTAACGGCATATTCGCATTTGCAGTCTGGGACGAGAGGAGAAAGCGAATGTTCGCAGCTCGTGACAGAATAGGCGTCAAGCCGTTTTTCTATACGATAAAAAATGGAGTGCTATACTTTGCGTCAGAGATAAAGGGCTTGCTTTGCTGTAATGGTGTGGAAGCGGTTTTGAGCGAGAAAGGGATTTGTGAAATTATGCTGTTAGGTCCGTCAAGAAGCTGTGGGTGCGGAGTGCTTGAGGGGATAGAGGAGCTTTGTGCGGCGGAATGCGCCTGCTTTGACGAGTACGGACTAAGAAAGCGAAGCTACTGGGATTTGGCGGAGAGAGCGGACGAGGAGTGCACAGAGAGCTTTGAGGAAACGAAAGCTCATGTTAAAGAGCTGGTTTACGATTCGATAATGCGTCAGACGGTTTCAGACGTGGAGCTGTGTACATTTCTTTCAGGCGGACTTGATTCGAGCATAATTTCAGCCGTAACCAACGAAAGCTTTAAGCGGCAGGGCAAGAGGCTTCACACCTTTTCGGTTGAGTATCGTGACAATCAGAAATACTTCAAGGCAGGAAAGTTTCAGCCGAACAGCGACGATGAGTATATAAAGGCGATGGCGGAGCATCTGGGGAGCGTTCATCACAGGGTAGTTATCGACACGCCTGAGCTGGTAGATGCGCTTTACACCGCTGTTGAAGCAAGAGATCTGCCTGGTATGGCGGACGTTGACAGCTCGCTGCTGCTCTTTTGCAAAAGGGTGAGGGAGTTTTCCACTGTTGCGCTTTCGGGAGAATGTGCGGACGAGATTTTCGGCGGCTATCCATGGTTTCGGGATAAGGAGATAAGAATGACGGACGGATTTCCATGGTCGCAGTCAACGGCTTACAGAGTCAGCCTGATGAGAGATGAGCTTGCAGATGAAGCAAAGGCTCAGGAGTATGTTTATTCCCGTTATCTTGATACGATAGGAAAGGTAAAGGAGGAGGGGCTTTCGTCGCTTGAAAAGCGAATGAGAGAGATGACGAGGCTTAATATGGAGTGGTTTATGCAGACACTGTTGGATCGCAAGGACAGAATGTCGATGTACTGGGGACTTGAGGTGAGAGTGCCGTTTTGCGACTACAGAATAGCCGAATATCTATACCGTGTGCCGTGGGAGTACAAGGATTACAAGGGCAGGGAAAAGGGTCTGCTAAGAGAGGCGGCGAGCGGTCTGCTTCCTGAAAAGGTGCTTTGGAGAAAAAAATCTCCCTACCCGAAAACCCACAATCCGTCCTATGAAAGGGCAGTCAGAGAGCGGCTTGAGGAGGAGATCAATCAGACAAATGCGCCTGTGCTTGACATTCTGAAAAAAGAGGAAATAGAAAAGCTGATGTATGACGGGCAGAGAGTGCAGTGGTACGGGCAGCTTATGAACGACCCGCAGATTATGGCGTACATTTTGCAGATTAACCACTGGCTTAAGACGTACAAGGTGAGGATAAGGTGAAAATTTGTGAATAAAATGTCAAAAAATCTGTTGACATATGTCTGAAACTGTGATAAAATAAAATCAGCAGAAAAATCCGCACTAAAGGGGCACCTGCGCTGCGAGGATTTTTGTCAGATGCCCTGATTTTTTTGGGAGGAATAAAAATGGGAATTTCAAAGAGGATTGTCAGCTTCGCACTTGCGGCGGCTATGCTTGTGGGAGCAGGAGCAGCGGGCGTTTCGGACGACAGCTCGCCGCTGACTTCAATTTCAATCACGGCATCCGCCGCTTCAGGCTTTACAAGCAAGACGGTTACTGTAAAGAGCGATTACGCTTCGACTAAAAACAGCGTGACCATAAGCTGGAAAAAGATTTCAGATGCAAGCGGCTACCGCATTTACCGCAAGGACAGAAAGACAGGTAAGTTTGTAAAGATTAAGACAATAAAGGATTCGTCCACGCTCAGCTTTACCGACACGGGGCTTTCGTCCGCAACAAGGTATGTCTACAAGGTCAAGGCGTACAAAAAGTACAACGGCAAAAATTACTGGTCGAATGCAAGCAAGGCAAAGTACACAGCGACAAAGCCTAAGGCTGCGCCTGAAATAAAGAGCGTAAGCGAGAGCGGCAAAAAGGTTACGGTGAAGTGGAGCAAGGTTAAAGGTTCAGGTTATCAGCTTTACTGCGCTTACGGAAATTCAGATGATTATACAAAGATAGCGACAATAAAGAATGCCGACACCACCTCGTTTACAATTAACCTAGATGAGGATTGGCAGTGGAATTCTATGAGCGGCTTGAAATTTAAAGTCAGAGCCTACAAGACCGATGAAGCGGGCGGAGTGGTAAAGACAAAGTGCGGCGTGTCGGAAACCTATTATCCGATCAGTACAATCAGAGAATATTTTGCTGACGGAATTGCAACCTTCAAGACGGCGACAAAGGGTTCGAGAAACCTTACCTACAAAATTTACAATACACAAGGCAGCAAGACCACAAGCAACACGTGTTACATTTCAAATTCTGACAAGAAAATTCTCAAGAAATTTGCTGCGGAGCATTTTAAAAGCACATGGTCGAGTGCGACAAAAATCGCATACACCATCAACTGGATTAACAAGAACGTTACATACGTATATGGCAGTGAATTTTATGCGCTTGACGGCGTGGGATATGCGGACGCTATATTTAATAAAAAGGTCGGGCAGTGCATACAGTATAACGGCGCACTGGTTGAGATGATAAACTATCTGGGCTATGAGGCGAATCTGATTCAGGGATATTATAAGAACACCAGCAATCAGCACTTCTGGGCTGAGATGAAAATTAACGGCAAAAAGTATGTCCTTGAAGCTGGCAACTACGGCAAAAACGGCGACTGGATGAATATGTGCGTAAGATACAAGGACGCTACAAACTACATCAGAGTAAGCTACGGAGATTGAGTCGAAATTGAAAATGCGAAAAATCGGGTGTGAAAGCCCGATTTTTCTGTGCTTTCGCTATATGCCCTATGTAAATTCGGTAATATTGCACAAAAATTGTACTGATTTTCTGATATTTCTGTAAATAATTTTTTAAACCGCTTTACTTGACAAAGAGAATGTTGTATAATAAAAAACAGAGATTGTGAAAAAAATAACAATCTTTTCACTCTCTCAAAAAGGAATGGTATGAAAAGGGTTCACTCGGAGCTTTGTATGAGATTTTCGTCTGTTTGTGAACCTGTAAGAACGTTAGCTTTGTTTAAAACAAACGTTCTTACCAGTATTTGCTTCGCAAATACCAAAGAAAGACTAGGAGGAATGGTTATGTCAAGATTTACTTTACCTCGTGATGTGTATCACGGCAAGGGCGCAATGGAAAATTTAAAGTCGCTCAAGGGCAGCAAGGCTATTATTGTAACGGGCGGCGGCTCTATGAAGAGAAACGGATTTTTGCAGCAGGCGCAGGAGTATCTCGAGGAAGCAGGCATGGAAGTTAAGGTGCTTGACGGAGTAGAGCCTGATCCGTCTGTGACTACGGTTATGAACGGCGCGCAGGTTATGCTTGAGTTTGAGCCTGACTGGATTGTGGCGATGGGCGGAGGCTCGCCGATTGACGCCGCAAAGGCTATGTGGATCAAATACGAGTACCCAGAATGTACCTTTGAGGATATGTGCAAGGTGTTCGGAATACCTGAGCTTAGGAAAAAGGCTCATTTCTGTGCGATACCCTCCACGTCAGGAACGGCTACCGAGGTTACGGCTTTTTCGATTATCACCGACTACGACAAGGGAATTAAATATCCGATTGCGGATTTTGAGATTACTCCCGATGTTGCGATTGTAGATGCGGCTCTTGCTGAAACTATGCCGCAGAAGCTGACGGCTCACACGGGAATGGACGCTATCACCCATGCGATTGAAGCGTATGTTTCAACTGCCAACTGCGATTACACGGATGCTTTAGCTATTCACGCAATTGAGATGATTCAGGGGGATCTGGTTAATTCCTATAACGGCGATATGGAGGCAAGAGACAGAATGCACAATGCGCAATGTCTTGCGGGAATGGCGTTTTCAAACGCTCTGCTGGGAATAGTTCACTCTATGGCTCACAAGACGGGAGCGGCATTTGCGGACTTCGGAGCGCACATTATTCACGGAGCGGCTAATGCCATGTATCTGCCTAAGGTTATCGCCTTTAACGCCAAGGACGAAACGGCTAAGAAGCGTTACGGAGTCATTACCGACTATATGAAGCTGGGCGGAGAGAGCGACGATGAAAAGGTTGAGCTGCTGATAGAGTACTTAAGAGGAATGAACGACAAGCTGAACATTCCGCACTGCATTGCTAGCTACGGAGCGGACAGCTATCCGACAGAAAAAGGCTTTGTGCCTGAGGAGGTTTTCCTTGAAAGACTGCCTGAAATTGCTAAGAATGCAATAGGCGATGCCTGCACAGGCTCTAATCCAAGGATTCCGACACAAGAGGAGATGGAGAAGCTGCTTAAGGCTTGCTATTACGACACGGATGTTGATTTTTGATAAATTTTCTCCATAAAAATATAGATAAAAAGATAAAAAAGCGAAGCGTAAATTTGCCTCGCTTTTTTGCTTGAGGAAAATATGCACAAAAAATTCGCATAAAAATTGTGCAAATTAACGAACATAAAATTTCCTCAAACCTATAGAAATTTTCCTGAAAATCTGTTATAATATAAAGTGACAGTATGTCCAAGAGAATATGGACTAAGGTCGGCTGAGCGTTTTTTGTGCGTTTTGGCTTTGCGCAGTGCGCATTTCAGGGTTTAGTCGGCTAAGCAGATGATGTCAAAAATATTTATATTGGAGGTAATTACCAATGGCAAAAAAGTTTTGTTATCTTTTTTCTGAGGGTAACGCTAACATGAGAGAGCTTCTCGGCGGCAAGGGTGCTAATCTTGCTGAAATGACAGGTATGGGACTTCCTGTACCGCAGGGATTTACTATTTCCACCGAAGCCTGCACACAGTATTACGAGGACGGACGTGAGATTAATGCTGAGATTTTAGCTGAAATCACCGAGTACATCGGGAAGATGGAGGAAATCACTGGAAAGAAGTTCGGCGACAAGGAGAATCCGCTTTTGGTTTCTGTTCGTTCAGGCGCAAGAGCTTCAATGCCTGGAATGATGGACACAATTCTTAACTTAGGACTTAACGAGGATGTTGTAAACATTATCGCTGAGAAGTCCAACAATCCGCGCTGGGCATGGGACTGCTACAGAAGATTTATTCAGATGTATTCCGACGTTGTTATGGAGGTTGGAAAGAAGTACTTTGAAGAGCTTATCGACAAGATGAAGGCTGACAGAGGAGTTAAGCAGGACGTAGAGCTTACTGCTGACGATCTCAAGGAGCTTGCTTCACAGTTTAAGGCTGAGTACAAGGCTAAGATAGGCACAGACTTCCCTGACGATCCGAAGGAGCAGCTTATCGGAGCTATCAAAGCGGTATTCCGTTCATGGGATAATCCGAGAGCTAACGTTTACCGCCGCGATAACGACATTCCTTATTCATGGGGTACTGCCGTAAACGTACAGTCTATGGCGTTCGGAAACATGGGCGACGATTGCGGTACGGGCGTTGCGTTTACACGCGATCCTGCTACAGGCGCAAAGGGCTTGTTCGGAGAGTTCCTTACAAACGCTCAGGGCGAGGACGTTGTTGCAGGTGTCCGCACACCTATGCACATTTCAGAGATGGAGGAGAAATTCCCCGAAGCGTTCAAGCAGTTTGTTGACGTTTGCCAGAAGCTTGAAACACACTACAGAGATATGCAGGATATGGAGTTCACCGTTGAGCATGGCAAGCTGTTCATGCTTCAGACAAGAAACGGCAAGAGAACCGCTCAGGCTGCTCTCAAGATTGCCTGCGACCTTGTTGACGAGGGAATGAGAACTGAGGAAGAGGCTGTAGCTATGATAGATCCTCGTAACCTCGACACTCTGCTTCACCCGCAGTTTGACGCTGCCGCTCTTAAGAACGCGACGCCTGTAGGCAAAGGACTCGGAGCTTCTCCTGGAGCTGCCTGCGGAAAGGTTGTATTTAACGCTGACGACGCAGAAGCATGGAACGCTAAGGGCGAAAAGGTAGTTTTGGTACGTCTTGAAACCTCACCTGAGGACATCACAGGAATGAAGGCTTCACAGGGTATCCTTACTGTAAGAGGCGGTATGACCTCGCACGCTGCGGTAGTTGCAAGAGGAATGGGAACCTGCTGTGTATCTGGCTGCTCGGACATCGTTATGGACGAGGAGAACAAGGTATTTACGCTTGCAGGAAAGGAATATCACGAGGGAGATTACATCTCAATTGACGGAAGCACAGGAAACATCTATGATGGAATTATTCCTACCGTTGACGCTACAATCGCAGGTGAGTTCGGCAGAATCATGGGCTGGGCTGACAAGTACAGAAAGCTCAAGGTAAGAACAAACGCTGATACTCCTGCTGACGCTAAGAAAGCAAGAGAGCTTGGAGCTGAGGGAATCGGACTTTGCCGTACTGAGCATATGTTCTTTGATCCTGAGAGAATTGCGGCGTTCAGAGAGATGATTTGCTCTGATACAGTTGAGGAAAGAGAAGCTGCGCTTGACAAGATTGAGCCTATGCAGCAGGGCGACTTTGAAGCTCTGTATGAAGCGCTTGAGGGCAATCCTGTAACAATCAGATTCTTGGATCCGCCTCTGCATGAGTTTGTTCCTACAGAAGCTGACGATATCAAGGCTTTAGCTGACGCACAGGGCAAGAGCGTTGAGGAGATTGAAGCTATAATCGCTTCGCTCCACGAGTTCAACCCGATGATGGGACACCGTGGCTGCCGTCTTGCGGTAACCTATCCTGAAATTGCTAAGATGCAGACAAAGGCTGTAATCAAGGCTGCTATCAACGTCAAGAAAGCGCACCCCGACTGGGATTTAGTGCCTGAAATCATGATTCCGCTGGTAGGAGATGTCAAGGAGCTTAAGTACGTCAAGAAGACGGTCGTTGAAACTGCTGACGCTGTAATAGCCGAAGCTGGCTCTGATCTCAAGTACGAGGTTGGCACGATGATCGAGATTCCGAGAGCGGCTCTGACGGCTGACGAAATTGCCAAGGAAGCTGACTTCTTCTGCTTCGGTACAAACGACCTTACGCAGATGACATATGGTTTCTCAAGAGATGACGCAGGCAAGTTCTTAAACGCTTACTATGACGCTAAGATTTTTGAGAACGATCCGTTCGCAAAGCTCGATACAACTGGTGTAGGAAAGCTGATGGAAATGGCTATCAAGCTTGGCAAGCCTGTAAATCCGTCGCTCCACTGCGGTATCTGCGGCGAGCACGGCGGCGACCCGACTTCAGTTGAGTTCTGCCACAAGATTGGTTTGGACTATGTTTCCTGCTCACCCTTCCGCGTGCCGATCGCAAGACTTGCGGCTGCACAGGCGGCAATTGCTGACAAGTAATTAAGATATTTGCGCTGATGCGTGAAGAAATCCCCTTTGCTTATTTGCAAGGGGGTTTTTATCTCTGCATCAATGTTTTTATAAAAATCTGGAATAGGATTAGGTAAAATTGCATAGAAAAAATATCTTATTTTTGTTGAATTTTTTTGTATATTATTATTGCAATTTCTTTTAAAATATGTTATACTAGAAGTAATTACTATACAAATGTATATGCTGAGGCTTGCATTTGTATAAATGAGGAGAGGTATTATGGACTTTTTTGGCAAGGAATCTGGCTTTAATCAGAAAAAGGTTGAGAAAAATATAATGGACGGGCTTTCTACAAATAGCCTGGATATGTCGCAGGGCGTGGAAAAGGCAGGACGAGGGTATTCCGACTTTGAGGTCAATCACGAGGAGGAAAAGGAGGAGAATCCTTACGCTGAGTATGCAGCGCAGCAGCCTAAGGAGTATCACCGTCCAAAGGATATGGTGAAGCTTGAGCGTTCGGGCAGGGGCTTTATCGGAGCAATTGTAGGCTCGCTTTTTGGCGCTGTAATTTGGATTTTGATTGGAGTACTGGGGTATAATGCAGTGTTCGGAGGAGTAATTACCGCTTTTGGCGCAGTTATCGGCTACAAGCTTCCTGCAAGGGATTTGAGCGTCAAGGGCTGTGTGATTGCGATTTTGCTGATTGTAATTCTTACATATTTTGGAGTCAGAGCAAACTATGCGATTGAAATGTACAACGTCTTTATTGAGATTGACGACACGTCAGTTTCAGAGAGCTTTGAAGCTGAGGGACTGGACGTGGACGCTTCTATGCTGGAGATTTTCGCTGATACGGACAGCTATGTAAACGCATATGACGAATTTGTCAGCGATGAGGACTATGCAGGCGGCTACACTACAAGCATGGTTTTGGCGTATGTATTTTCTGCAATTACAGCGATTGTAACTATAGCGATTGTAAGAAGGGTTCAGCAGTAGCATATGGATAATCGGTTAGACGAGCTTTTTGTGAGTATGTTGAACTATTACAGCAACGACCCTAAACGGATTCAGCATTTTGTAAAGGTAAACTGGTTTTGTAAGTTTATCGGCTTTTGCGAGGGCATGGACGAGCGTGAGCTTTGTCAGTTAGGGGCGGCGGCTTTGGTGCATGACATCGGCATTAAGAGTGCGGAGGAGAAATACGGCAAAGGCAACTGCGGAGGAAAGCTTCAGGAGCAGCTTGGCGTTGAGCCTGCAAGGAAAATGCTTGAGGAGCTTGGCTTTGATGCTCAGACGGTTGAACGGGTGTGCTTTTTGGTTTCGCATCATCACACCTATGACGGTATTGACAGCCTGGACTGGCAGATACTTGTCGAAGTGGATTTTCTGGTAAACGCATACGAGGACGGTATGAGCGTTCAGGCGATAAGGAGCTTTCGCGACAAGGTTTTCAAGACAAAGACTGGTATTGAAATTTTAGAAACAATGTTTGAAAAGTAAACAAATGAAAAAGCGTGTATTCCCTTATTTTGGAGTACACGCTTTTTTTGATGTAAGTATTAGCTCTGCTCTGGCACTAGCTGCTGAAACCTTTTGCAAAAACGGAGAATCGTCATTCTATCAGACCTTTAATTCCCTCTTCCTTTAGAATCTCCTTGTAATCCTTAAGCTCATCGCTTATCAGGTCGTCTATCACCTGCATACCGAGAAGCTCAACAGGTGCGCAGTCGTCCGTCAGTACATCGCCGCTGCCCTCGCTTACTGTAAGCCGTGCGCTTATATCGCTCATCAAAGCCGCAAGCTGCTCGTCCTCACAATCTGCGATTGAGCTTTGAAGATTTTGAATCATAGAACTGTTTTGCGAGGCGAAAAGCTCACGGTTT
This sequence comes from Ruminococcus sp., assembly GCA_021202895.1. Taxonomy (GTDB): domain Bacteria; phylum Bacillota; class Clostridia; order Oscillospirales; family Ruminococcaceae; genus YE71. The sequence continues at coordinate 198,388 of JAJQCE010000015.1, forward strand.
GTAGTGGAGCTTACATCAATGGTGTAAACCTCGCTGAAAACGGAGGCTATGGTGGCGATAAGCCTGTCGTTCACGCTTCCCTCACGATCAGATTTCATGTTCATATTTACCACCATGACGCCGTTTTCTTTCAGATGAGCCTTTACCGATGAGAAAAATTCCACGGTGGACATCTGAAACGGAATGGTTATATCCTGATAGGCGTCCACCATAATAACGTCGTAGGTCTGTTCGCTTACATTCAGAAAGGCTCTGCCGTCATAGGTCGTAACCTTGACGCTTTCGGGCAGATCGAAATATTCTCTTGCAAGCTCTGTGATTTTTTCGTCAATCTCCACTCCCTCAACGTAAATGTTGTCAAAGTACTCTGTGCATTGTTTAGCGTATGTACCCGTTCCCATGCCGAGAATCAGAATATCACAGCCATCGCCGCCGCCGTCGGTCATCATAGGAGCCGCCATTGCATAGTCATAGTAAAGCCCCGAAAGTCCACCGCCCTTCATAGCGACCGACTGTACTCCGAACAAAACGTTTGTGGATAGAATGGTTTTCTGATCGGTTTCCTTTACCTGAAGATAGTTGTAAATTGATTCGCCCTCGTAGACCAGATTGGTTTCCCAGAACGCAAAGCCGGTAGTTGTGCCGAAAATACAGCAGAGCGCAAAGAGCACAATGCAGACTGCAGATTTTATTTTCTTTCGCTTGACGCTTGCAAAGTAGATGAGAGCAAGGACAAGCAGAATACCTGAAAAGATAAGAAAGGTAGCCGCAGTTCCGACTGTGGGAATGGAGATAAAGGTCGGTACAAATGTGCCGATTATGCTGCCGACTGTGTTAAAAGCTCCTAGTCTGCCTACAGTACTGCCGCTGTTGTCAAGACTTGAAACGGTGTATTTTACAAGCGACGGAGTTACAGTTCCCAGCAGAAAAAGCGGATAGACAAAGATAATCATACAGGCTAAAAAAGCAGCCCATATCAGAAAGTTAGTGCTGACTGTAAAGACAAGCAGAGCCGATATTCCTAGAATAACCAGCTTGCCGAAAATGGGAATTGCGGCAATCCATACAGCCGCTGTAAGAAGCCGTGAATAAAGCTTGTCAGGGTCGGGATTTTTGTCTGCGCTTGCTCCGCCGTAGATGTTTCCAAGAGCCATCGCTATCATGATAGTGCCGATTATTATCGTCCAGACTATCTGTGACGAGCTGAAATAGGGAGCAAGCAGACGGCTTGCGCCAAGCTCCACAGCCATGACGCTCATGCCCGAAAAAAATTCGGTGAGGTATAGGTATATTTTATTTTTCAGTATGCCGTGAGAAGCCTGTTCAGGCTCAAGCTCAGCGGCAAGCGATTCTGTCAGTGCCGTTTCCATAGGTTTCCTCCAAGGGTTAAAATTATTTTGCCGTTTTCTTTATCATACCACAAAAATAAGCTTAAGTCAAGCTTGAAGCGAACTTCAGAAATTGATAAAATTTTGAGAACAAAATTCACAAAGGCTTGCACAAAAACGGCTTAAGTATAAATAACGTATCAATATTTTTCGCTGTCAATACTTAAGGGCAAAAATCAAGGACGGGCAAAAGCTGCTCGTCCTTTCATACCGGTAGTCGGGCTCGAACCGACACGGTATCGCTACCAACGGATTTTGAGTCCGTCGCGTCTGCCAATTCCGCCACACCGGCAAGTGATAAATATATTGTAACACAGTTTTTTTTGTTTGTCAAGGGGTAGGAGAAAAATTTAATAAGAAATTTTGTTTAGTCCCTTGCAAAGCGCAAAAACTAGCGCCAAACAAAAGTAACCTTTACTCAAACCAAAGCAGGGGAGTTTGGGCTTGCTCAAGTCTTTGTTTTGACTTTTTACTCTGCTTGCAAGCCCTACGAGTTTGATATATAGGGTAAAAAGTTCAAATCAAACTACTCGTTCGTCCCGATTCCTGCGGCTTCGTTGATTGCGGTAATTATTTCCTCGTTTTGCCATTTAAGCTCCGAACGCAGGAATAAGCCGCCGTTGTCCCATATGTAGGTGGGCATACCGGCTTCGGTGCAGAGCTTTACAAAGGTTTCGCAGAAGAGTACTCTTGAAGCCTCGTCGTTTCCGTAGCAGGTGCCGTATTCGCCGATAATCACAGGAACCCCGTTGTCAACAAAGGCTTCCTTCATCTGCGTGACCTTCGATTCCATCAGCGAAATTTCATCGTCGCTGCCCCATTCGTACTGGTATGTTGTGGTGCAAAATTCCCAAGGGGTGTAGTAGTGAACGCTCACTATGCAGCGATTTGCAGGGTCTTCAGGCATCTGATACAGTGTGCTGCAGGTCTGCTCAATGTCCGTCCAGTAGCCTGCAATAAGCAGATGACGCTGAGGATTGTTTCCGCCTGAAGCACGGACTAAATCTACAAAGGCTTGATTTAGATTGTTGAGCGTTTCATATGCGTCATTGGTTGAGAGGTCGTCAAAGCCTACCTCGTTCATCGATTCAAAAATCAGCTTGTCGCCGTAGCTTTCAAAGCGGTCGCATATCTGCTGCCAGATTGTTTGGTACTTTTCAAGCACACCGTCATAGTCGGTTGAAGCGCTTCTTATCCATGCGCCGAAGTCGGGATCTCCGCCGCCGTCATGGTGCAGGTTTATAATCACATATAAATCTAAGTCATAGGCATAGTCTACAATTTCCTGAACTCTGTCCATCCAGTCGGAGTCTATCGTGTAGTTTTCGTCAAGGTGATCTCTCCATGTAACAGGTATGCGCACGCTGTCAAAGCCCGATTCCTTTACAAATTCAAGCTGCTCCTTTGTGACGGTGGGATTTCCCCACAGCGTTTCGTCAACGTTTTCTGAATTTTCGTCTACGCTTCCATCGCCGTCACGGTCTGCGTTGCAGACGTCAAGCGAGTTACCGAGATTGTAGCCAAGCTTCATTTCGCTTACCAGCTCCATAGAAGTGATGTCGCGCATTTCGCCAAGCTCGGAAGAGCTTTCAGAGCTGCTAGTTGTACTTTCGCTTTCGCTTTCCTCCGAATCACCGCAGGCAGTCAGCATTGTAAAGGTAAGTACCGCCGCCGAAAGCAAAGAAAATGCTCTGGTAAATTTTTTATTCATATGTATTAACCCTTTCTGAATTTTATTCAAGCTAAAAGCTGTCCATGACGATTGGCATATCATGTAACAATTTTAGAAGCTTTCTGTGAATCAAAGCTTAAGCTTTAAGCAGCTTTTCAAGCAGATTAAGCATAATATCCATCTGTTCATCTGTGCCAATTGTGATTCTTAAGCGGTTTGAGATAATCGGCTTGTCCCAGTAGCGGACATAAACGCCGTTTGAGCGCAGGTATTCAAAAATTTCCTTTGCAGATTTGCTTTCATGCTGTACAAAGAGAAAGTTCGTTTTGCTCTCGGTAAGGCTGAAGCCTAACTCACGCAATCGTTTTGCAGTGCGCTCACGAGTGGAAATCACCCTTTCAAGCGTCTGTTTAAAGTAGGCGTCGTCGTTAATCGAAGCGATTCCTGTCTCAATCGCAACGCTGTCCAGCGGGTAGGAATTGTAGCTGTCCTTTACAGCGTCTAAAATCGCTGTAAGCTCGCTGTCGCCGATTGCCATGCCGATTCTCATTCCCGCCATCGCACGGGATTTTGAAAAGGTTTGCGTCACAAGCAGATTTTTGTAGCTCTTTGTCAGCGAAACCGCCGAGCAGCCGCCGAAATCTACATACGCTTCGTCAACTATCACTATGCAGTCGGAATTATGCTCCAAAACGTCGGTTATAAACTCCAGTCCTTGGCAAATAGCGGTGGGAGCGTTTGGATTGGCTATTACCACGCCTCCGTTTTCAGGGTAAAAGTCCGCAGCGTTAATTGAAAAATCCTCGTTCATCGGCGTGGTTTTGTAGGGGATTTTGAGCAGCTGACACCATACTGGGTAAAACGAATAGGTGACGCTTGGAAAAAGTATCGGCTTGTCTGAATTAAAAAACGCTCTGAAGGCTGTCGCAAGCACATCGTCCGAGCCGTTGCCGATAAAGATATTCCTTTCGCTTAAGCTGACGTTATTAAGCTGAGAAAGCCGCTGTGCAGCCGCTTTTCTGAGATTAAGCGCATCCATTGACGGATAGAGCCTGAGCGAGCCTGCGTCAAAGCTTTTTATGCGCTTTAAAACCTCAGGCGAGGGAGGATAGGGCGATTCGTTTGCATTTAGCTTGATTATATCCTCGCTTTCAGGCTGTTCTCCCGCCGTATAGGGAGATATGTCGATAAAATTTCTTTTCCATGCCTTTTCCATTCTAATTCTCCTTGCCGATAAGCTATGAAATATATTTGCGCACTCTGAGATGAATACCTATGCTGTCAGCAAGAGCTTCTGACTGCGCAATTTTTTCCTCGCCGATAACGTCCACCACGGTAAAGGCGGTGTGAGGAACGTAATTTTTCACCTCTGAAGCAAACTTTAGCATAGCGTCAAAGCTTCCCTCAAGGCTCGGACGCGTGACGGCGTTGTATTCAGCCTCTGTAGGAGCGTTCAGACTGATTGAAACGGTGTCGATAAGCCCCTCAAGGTCACCTGCCGTGCTTCGCTTGTTGATGAGGTCTGAAAGTCCGTTTGTGTTGAGCCTTATCGGCGTCTGACATTCGCTTCTTATAAATTTAGCGGTCTGCTTTAAAAGCTCAAGCTCGGTTGTCGGCTCGCCGTAGCCGCAGAAAATGATTTCCGAATAGTGTGAAAGTCTGCGCTGTGAAAGGTTCTGCTTAATCTCGTCAAGACTTGGCTGATGCTCAAGCCAGAGCGGATCAGAGCCGTATGCGCCATCGTCGTTCTGACGAATACAAAAGGTGCAGGCGCAGGGGCATTTGTTGGTTATGTTAAGATACAAGCTGTCGCCTATTTCATAGGAAATTGTCATTGCCTTTTTCATGATTTTCTCCTAACGTTTCTTAACCGCAAGTCTTACAATTCCCGCAATGCCGATTACGATAACGGCGGCAAGCGCAAGAATGAGCAGCTGCCATGCCGACTGCTGTGCCTCTATAAATTCAGAGTAGGTGCTTTCGCCTATTACCTTTTGCGTCCATGAGTCCTTGCCTAATGAGGTAAAGAGCATAGCTGATATAAGCTGAACGTTTAAAAGCAGAGCGAATGCGGACGCTCCTGTTACAATAGACTGGAAAAGCACACCGTAGCGTTCCTCTTTTTTAAACACTACAGCTCCCTGAATACAGTGAATTGCGCAGAGGACAAGCATGAGAAAATATGTGCCGAAAACGGCGATTCCCAGCTTTGACTCGTAATCCTCCTCGCCCAGTACATACAGCAGCACAAGCAGAGTCGCAGTAAATGCGAAATCCGCAAGCATTGCGAAAATGGCTAGGATACGGTTTGTCTTTTCAAGCTTTGAAACAGGCTTGGTTTTAATTTGCTTTGGCATATTTTATTCTTCCTTTCCTTTTTCAGGTTCAATATATTCAATCGTCAGAGAATCTATTCTCCGTGGATTTTCCATCTTGACAGTTACGCTGAACGGTTTGGCGTCTATAACCTCTCCATCGTCAGGGAAGCGGTCGATAAGCTCGGTTATCCAGCCTCCCATTGAATTTGAGTCCGCTCTGATAAGCCTGCGTTCAAGCTGAGCCTTGTCGAGAAAGTCGCTGACGCTTGTTTCTCCCGACACAAGCCAGCGGTTTTGTGAAAGTGTGGCAAAGGAATCGTCCTCCTCGTCATGCTCGTCATAAATTTCCCCGACAAGCTCCTCAATTATATCCTCAAGCGTGCAGATTCCCGCCGTGCCGCCGTACTGGTCAACGACAACCGCCATGTGAACCTTTTTCTTCTGCATAAGTCTTAAAACCTCAGACAGCGATTTGTTTTCGGAGATGTAAACGGGAGCGGTCATAATTCCCTCGATTGAGACGCCGCCGTCAAGGTAGAGGTTGAAAAAGTCGGTCTGGTGAATGATTCCTATGATATCGTCTATGGTTTTGTCGTAAACAGGCATCCTTGAAAAGCCGTTTTGCGAAAAGACGCTGCGGATTTTTTCGATGTCCGCACCAAGCTCCACGCCGACAATGTTCACTCTCGGAACAAGCACCTGCTCAATTTTGGTTTCGTCAAAATCGAGAGCCGAGCGCACAAGGTCGGATTCCTGTTCCTCTAGGACACCCTCCGTTTCAATTTCGTTGATGATGTGCTTAAGCTCCTCCTCCGTCACATACGGTCGCTCCGCCTTTTTCCCGACAAGCGCAGTCGCAGCCTTTCTTATCTGCGTGAAAATCCATATCAGCGGATTAAGTATAAACACAGCCGCAGTCAGAGCCGCCGACATGAACATAGAAAAGCTCTCCGCATTTTCCTTTGCAAGGCATTTCGGCAGAATTTCACCAAAGATAAGCACCAGCACTGTGATGATTATCGTAGCGTAAGTAGCTCCGCTTGCCCCGAAGCGTGCGGTGCAGTAGACGGTGGTGATGGACGATGAGGAGAGGTTCACAACGTTGTTTACTATCAAAATCGCAGTGAGCGACTTGTCAAAGTCCTCCGTTATCCTAAGCGCAGAAGCGGCTCGCTTTCTCGTTCGCGGAGAGGAAGCGTTTTCAGACATACTTTTGAGTCGTATGCGGTTTGCAGATGAAAAGGCGGTTTCTGTAGCCGAGCATATTGATGAGAGAATCAGCAGTATGCAGACAATCAAGATTTCCATTTTTAGAATTCATTACCTCCATTTAAGCAAATATTTTTTGTCATACTACTATAATAACATATTTATCTGAAAAAATCAATATTACTCTTGCAATATTTTAAAAAATAGTGTATACTTTAATATATAAGCAATTCAGATTCAGAAAGGGAAATAAAGCGATGGGGGATTCGCAGCCGAAAAAGGCGGATATATTTGACAGACTTATGACTAAGGGCTTTTTAAAGAAGCTTGAGCCGTTCTACAAGGCACACAAGGAGGTGCTTTTGTATCTCTTTTTCGGTGCGGCGACCACTGTAGTAAGCGTTATAGCCTTTGCAATACCTGTGCGGCTTATGAGTATTGAGGATATAAAGCTTTTCGGGCTGACTATAGATTTAGACACGCTGATTTCAAACGTTATATCGTGGATATGCGCAGTCACCTTTGCATATTTAACCAACAGAATGTGGGTTTTCGAGGGCAAGGCATGCGGTGCGGCGGCGGTGGCGAAAGAGTGCGTTTCGTTCTTTGCAGGCAGGCTTTTTACGCTGATTGTTGAAACGATTCTGCTCAATATTATGACGACCGCGGCTGGAATAGACGAGGTTATTTCAAAAATAGTTGTGTCAATAGTTACCATAATACTTAATTACATTATAAGCAAGCTGTTTGTTTTCAAGGGAAAGTAATAGAAAGCTTTCCATCTTTTAGGCACTGTTAAAAATACGATGGAAATTTATTTAGGGGCTTGACAAGCGCAATGTTTTGTTGTATAATAAGAGTACGAGGAGCATAAACGGCATTTAGCTTTCTACGCTCCCAAACACTAGGTCATGAGAAAGGATTATACAAAATGATTGCATGGAAGAGTGCGGCCTGCCTGCTTGCGGCGGTTTCGCTTTGCGTTATGGCAGGCTGCTCAGACAGCGATTCAGATACAGATACAGACAGCGTTTCAGCTTCCGACAGCGTTTCAGATTCCTCTCAAAGCGACAGTGAGGACGCTGACTCGGATGACAGCGAAGAACAGACTGAAAGTGATGAGGAAAGCGAAGCTGAGGAATATTTGGCAGGAGATAAGCTTACTGCGGCAGCGGAGCTTTTTGGTGGCGATTACACGTATACAGCGTCGGTGAGCTATTCTGATGACGAAAGCACGGTTACTGAGGTAACGCTTGTAAGCTATGGCGATAAGGTTTACCAAAAAGCGGTGTCAAGCGGCTCTGAGGGCTTGCAGACTAATGCGGTTTACCTTTTTGACGGTTCGATGGCGTATGCGGCGGATCTTAATCTTGGAGTTTATTCGCAGACGGACGAAAGGGAAAATCTCAACACTGTGCTGAGTGTGATTGACGCTGAGCTTGAAAACACGGCTACGAGGATTCCTAACGATGAAGCTTATACCTATGAGGAGTACACCTACACGGGAAGCACCTACATGAGCGTGTTTGACTTTTACTTCGGCGAGGACGATTCACTTGAAAAGTATACCGTCACCTATCTTAGGGAAACTGAGGACGATTTGGTAGAAACGGTTGAGATTGGTTCGATTGAGCAGAGCGTTGACGAGAGCGTGTTTGACAGTGCGCTTGAGGGCTTGGAAAGCTTTGATGATTTCACTGAGGACGAGCGGTTGGGCTTTTGTCAGAATATTTGCTCTGAATATTCGGTGAGCACCGACGATATGTACACGCTTGACATCACAACGGACGATTTTAAGACGATAAGCTTTGACGATTTCACCACGCTGATTTACACCTTTGCTTAAGCTTTGGCAAGAAAGCGGGCATCCCTATGGCTTTGCTTTGGCGTGGTAAAAACAAAAAGAGAGTAACGATATGAAAACGACAAATATTTTACAGCTTCTCAAGCCGAAAGCGCTTATAGCGTACATTTACGAGGATGCTACGGTACGGCAGGCGATTGAGAAGATGAGGCGCAGCGGCTTCACTGCGGTGCCGGTTATCAACCGAAACGGCGAGTATGTCAAGGCGATAGCCGAAGGGGATTTTCTTTGGTTCATGATGACGCACGACACGGCGGATTTGAGCGAGCTTGAAAATTACAAGGTGAGCGATATTCCGAAGAGAGTGGTGTGCGAGCCTGTGTATGTCTATTCGACGATTGAGGATTTGTTCAAGCTTTCGATGAATCAGAACTTTGTTCCAGTGGTTGACGACAGAAGCGTTTTTATCGGAATAGTGACGAGAAAGGATATTTTGCAGGTCTGCTACGAAAAGCTAAAGGACAGCGAAGCATTTTTGAGCGTTCACGAGTACGAGCGTGAGGACATTTAGTCTTTAAGACAATTTTGATTTAACAATTTTAAATATAAGGAGAGATTAAAGATGAGAGAAAAAAATAAAGCTAAGGGAAGTGCGGCGCTGTGCGCTATTCTGATTATGATTATGCTGATTGCGGTGGGAACAGCAGTACTGGTTGTAACGGGCAGAAGTGATATAGACGAGAACGCCAATATGCCGGCATCGATATTTTCTTCATCTGAGGAGGAGGAAGAAACCTCATCGGAAGAGGAAACGTCGTCAGTTGAAGAGGAAGAGGATTTAACTATGGCGTATCCTGAAAAGGGATACGAGTTTATAAAGACGAACATAGAGAGCCTGAGCGCAAAGTACACGGTGCTTTACGACATGACGGATGGGATACTCTATTCGGCGAAGAACTACACTAAGGAAACCTATCCTGCCTCGCTTACCAAGATAATGACGGTGATTGTAGCGCTTGAAAACTGTGACGATTTGTCGCAGACATACACCTTTACAGAGGACGATATTGCCTCTTTGCAGGAGGAGAACGCTTCTGTAGTAGGCTTTTCGGAGGGCGAAGAGGTTACGATTGAGGATATGCTTTACGGAGCGGTGCTGATGAGCGGCGCAGACGCTACTCTTGGACTGGCAAACGCTGTTGCAGGCTCTGAGGAGGCTTTTGTAGAGCTGATGAACGCAAAGGTTACCGAACTGGGACTCGAGGGAACGCATTTTGTAAACGCAAGCGGACTGCATGACGACGACCACTATTCAACCTGCATGGACATTGCGCTTATGATTAAGTATGCGATAAACAGCGAGGAGATAGGCGAGAAGTTCTTGGATATAATTTCAGCTGAAACCTACACGACTTCAAAGACGGACGAGAATCCGAGCGGAATTACCTTGACAAGCATTTTCTCACAGAGATATGCGGGCTACTACATAGACCGTGACGCTGACGGCGAAGCGGACGCTGATATAATCGGCGGCAAGACGGGCTTTACCGATGAATCGGGATATTCTCTTGCGTCAGTTTACAAGATAGGCGACAACTACTATGTTTGCGTTACCATTCATTCCTCGTCAGCAGACCAGGCGACTATTGACAACATAGCTGTTGCGGAGGCTTACCTGCCTGTTTCGGATTTAGTTGACAGCGATATAGTTGAGGACGAGGACGAGGAATCCAGCGTGATTGACACCACTCCATCGGCTGAGGATCAAACCGAAAGCACGGAGGATCTGACAGAATCTGATTCAAGCGAGGACGATTCAGACGAGGACGAGGATAGCACCTCTGTTTCTGAGGACGAGTCATAAAAATTATAAAGCATAAAACAAGGACTGCGAAGTGGCAGTCCTTTTTCTTTTAAAAAAGTATGTTAAAACAGTCCCTCGTCTCTTTTAATATCAGCTATCACTTTTTTTACCTCGTCAACAAAGAGCGTATCGGTCTTGCTGAAGCGGTAGCTGCTCAGGCTTATCAGAGCGTCACGGTTTCTCTTGTTTTTCTGCACAATAGGTCTTTGCACAAGGTTAAGCTCGGCAAGCATTTTCTTAGGCAGCGGTGAAACGTACATAAAGGTTTGAGGATTTGAGCGGAGAATGTCGAACTGACTTCCTCTTTCAAAAACGTAGATGTGACGCTTGTGGCTGTTGAGGCGCCTGCTTCGCCTTTGAAGTGCGCTGGAGCCTGGAAGCTCCGTGTCGCCGTGGAGAATTTCTATGTATTCGCTCAGGTCTTTTTCATCAAGCACTCTTGACGCTGTAAGAGGAGAGCTTTTGCTCATAAGAACCATGTAATCATAGCTCCAAAGCTCCTGAGCCTTGATATTTTTTTCATTTAAAAGCGAGGTGAAATATTCCTCATTTTGAGCTTCATAGCGGATAATCGCAAGCGAGCAGCTGCACTCGACAATGGAATCTATCGCCTCAAATGAATTTGTTTCCTTAAAGCGAATGTCCATGCTTTCGGCATTTTCAAGCTTTTTCAGAAACTCAGTGAAGGAATATGCGACATAGCTTGCTCTTGGAACCATAAGCTGAAAATCAATTGCGTTTTCGTTTGTGTCCTTGTAGAGCGATTCCATCTTGTCCATCTGGACGATTATCGCCTTTGCGTACTGCAAAAATTCCTGCCCCTTTTCGGTAGGAACAACTCCCTTTGCGGAGCGTTTGAATATCGGTATTCCCACCTCAATTTCCATTTCCTTGATAGCCTTGGACAAATTGGGCTGTCCCATATACAGCGCCGCCGCCGCCTTGGTTATAGAACCCTGCCGCTCAACCTCAACCATATAGCGCAGATGTGTAAGATTCATAGCCGTTCCTCCTTTTAAAAGCGCACGTTTGTTCTTTGGTTTGCCGTATTTTCATTCTACATTAATATTCTACACTTTAATTTGGAGATTTTCAAGAGCTATTATTTGAATTTTTCCTTACAAAGCTAAAAAAAGACAGCCAGGCGCTTAAACCCAGCTGTTTAGCTTATTCGCTTAGGAACTTATCCATAAGCACATGACCCTTGTCGATAAAAAGTCCTGTTGACTTAGCTGTTTCCTCGCTGAACCTTTCAACACCGTCAACCTCGCCTTTTTTGTGGTAAATCATAAACGGTATCGGGTCGTTGGTGTGGGTTCTCAGCGAAAGCGGTGTCGGGTGGTCGGGGCAAACTAAAATCTTGTAGTCGTCATAGCTTTCCAAAGCCTTAACCACAGGCGTCAAAATCTTCTCATCAATAAGCTCAATCGCTCTCTTTTTGTTCTCAATTTCATATCTGTGACCGCACTCGTCGGGAGCTTCGATATGTACATAAACAAAGTCCTGCCCATTGGCAAGCTCGTCAATGCAAGCCTGCGCCTTGCCCTCAAAGTTTGTGTCGATATAGCCTGTCGCGCCCTCAACGTTCACCACGTTCATTCCGCTGAATTTGCCGATACCCTTAAGCAGGTCTACTGCGCTAATCATAGAGCCCTTAAGCCCGTACTTTTCGCTGAAAGCCGTCAGCGGCTTGCAAACTCCCTCGCCCCAGAACCACATTGAATTGGCAGGACGCTTTCCTCTCTCAATTCTCGCAAGGTTTACAGGGTGGTCTTTGAGCAAATCATAGCTTTTAACCATCATATCGTAAAGCTTTGCGGCATTTTCATGAGTGGGGAGATACTCCTTTATCGGCTTGCCTGTGATGTCGTGAGGCGGAGTGAGCGTGCCTACGTCAAGCGTGCCGTTATTCCAGATAAGGCAGTGGCGGTAGCTCACACCCGAATAAAGCTGAAATTCCTCACAGTTAAAATGCTCCGCCAAAAAATCAATGAGAACCTTAGCTTCCTCAGTGGAAATATCGTCGGCACAGTAGTCGATAATCGTCTTGTCACTGTAGCTTTCCTCATCAGAGAGTGTAACGAGATTGCACCTGAACGAAACGTCTGTAGGCTTCATGTCAATGCCGATAGAGCCTGCTTCAAGCGGCGAGCGTCCCGAGTAGTAAACCGCAGGGTCGTAGCCCAAAACCGAGAGATTCGCAACGTCCGAGCCAGGCTTAAGCCCGTCAGCCACGCTCTTTACAAGTCCCACTGTGGATTTTTTTGCCATTTTGTCCATCGTAGGCTTAAAAGCGGCGTCCATCGGCGTTTTGTTTCCCAACTCCTCGACAGGATAATCCGCCATCCCATCGCAGAGTATTACAACGTATTTTGTCATATATATCAAATCCTTTCTTGACTATTACCTTAAATTATTTAAGGGTCGATAGTGACGTTAGGGTCGATATGCCCTTAATGACCCTTAAAAATGATTTAAGCTAGGCTCAAGTCTTGGTTCGCATACGTCTAGTCAAGCTCTGGCAAGAACGTTAGTTCTTTATAGTACAAAAGTTCTTACAGCTTACTAGCTCACTCAACAGAAATCAGATAGTAGTAAATCGGCTGACCGCCTCTTGCGGTGTTTATTTCAAGGCTTGAGAACCTCTTTTGCAGTGCGGCATGGAGCGCTTCGGCATCGCTGTCCGTCACGTCCGCTCCGTACAGCACGGTGACAAACGAGGCACTGGAGCTTACCATTTTCTTGACGAGCTTGAACGCTGCCTTGGTGACGTCCTTTTCTGTAAAGGCAAGCTTGCCGTTTTCAATCGCAAGAATCTCTCCCTGCTTTATCTGGTGAGAGCCAAGCTCTCTGTCACGAGCCGCAAAGGTGATTTGCCCTGCTGAAACTCTTTCAAATGCTTTAGTCATTTCAAGGCGGTTTGCGGCGAAGTCAAGCGTTTCGTCAAATGCCATCATTGCGCTCATTCCCTGCTGAATCGAACGTGTTTCAAGCACGCAGACTCTCCTGTCGGCAAGTGAAACAGCCTGCTGTGCCGCCATGATTATATTTTTGTTGTTTGGCAGAACAAAAACTGTTTCCGCAGGGCAGCTTAAAATCGCACTTAAAATATCATCTGTGGACGGGTTCATAGTCTGACCGCCCTTTACAATGCAGTCTGCGCCTAAATCGGTAAATATCGCCTCTATGCCACTTCCTGCTGCTACTGCGACAAATCCGTAGGGCTTTTCAGGCTTGGCAGGTTCTGCACCCTTTTTCTTCTGGTTTTCGTGCTGCAAGCGCATATTTTCAATTTTAGGCATATTTATATAGCCAAACTCCAGCCCCTTTTGAATCGCAAAGCCAGGCTCGTTTGTGTGAACGTGAATCTTTATAACCTCATCGTCCTCCACCACTACAACGCAGTCGCCGATAAGTTCTAAATACGCTTTAATTTTGTCGGCATACTCGCCTTTTTTGGCTTTGGTGACAAGCATTTCAGTGCAGTAGGCGTAGTTAATTTCATCGTCAAACTTTCCAACAGCGTTCGAGAAGCTTTCTACAGTGAGCTTTTCGTCCGCTTCTGCAAAAATATCTCCGCCGCCAAAAATGCGGTTCATCTCGTCAAGGATAATCACCAGCCCCATGCCGCCTGCGTCTACAACTCCAGCTTTAGCCAGAAGCGGCAGCTGCGTGGGAGTTTCCTCCAAAGCCTTTTGAGCGGCAAGAGAAGCGTCGCCGAATACAATAAGCGGATCGTTTGAGGAAATTGCGCTCTCGTGCGCCTTTTCAGCGGCTTTTCTGGCGACCGTGAGGATTGTACCCTCTGTGGGATTCATAACCGACTTGTACGCTCCCTCGACCCCTAATCGCAGGCTCTCGTCAAGCAGTGAAGCGTCCATCTCACTTTGCCCCTTAAGCGCAGTCGCAAAGCCTCGAAAAAGCAGTGAAAGTATAACGCCCGAGTTTCCTCTTGCGCCTCTCAGCATTGCCGCCGCAGTCTTTTCAGCAGCCTCTCCAATCGGCACGCCGTCAGGCAGACCCTTAAGCGAAGCCGCCGCATTCAGAATTGTCATAGACATGTTGCTCCCCGTGTCTCCGTCAGGCACAGGAAAGACGTTAAGCTCGTCCACAGCTTTCTTTTTATCGTTTATAACATTTGCCGCGCTTATAATCGCGGAGCAAAACGCTTTGCCGTCTATTGCAGGATTCAACTGACGCACCTCCAAAAAATTTACGGGGGGATTATATACACTTATTATACCTCATTTTTTATGCTTTGTAAAGCGGTTAAAAAAAATTTACAAGATTAAATCAAAAAAGTGAAATTAGATGTTGACAAGCGGAATAAAATATGTTATAATTCATACAATTTCTTGAGTGCAGCTATGTAGTTGCCCTCTAATAAGTAGAAAGCGTGTAAGTAGAGGTCGTGGATTGAAATATGGGAATCGGCGAATTATTTATTTTGGCGGTAAGCTTGTCTATGGACGCATTTGCGGTGAGCGTCTGTAAGGGGCTGTCGCTTGGCAGGATAAGTGTAAAGCACATGGCGACAGCAGGACTTTGGTTCGGTAGCTTTCAGGCTCTTATGCCGCTTCTGGGGCATTTTCTCGGTAAAACTATTGCCGATATAGTGAGCAAATATGCTCATTGGACAGCGTTTTTCCTGCTTGTCTTTATCGGCGGCAATATGCTTAGAGAAACGCTGTGGGGCGATGAGGAGCAGGAGGATTCGGCTATGGATGTAAAAACTATGCTGCTTCTTGCAATCGCTACAAGCATAGACGCTTTCGCTGTCGGCGTGATGTTTGCATTTTTGCAGGTGAGTATTCTCCCGGCCGTCAGCTTTATCGGACTAACTACCTTTGTAATTTCAGCCGCAGGAGTAAAAATTGGCAGCGTGTTCGGACTTAAGTACAAGAAAAAAGCGCAGATTTGCGGCGGAGCGGTGCTGATTCTGCTCGGCGTCAAGATTTTGCTTGACGGATTAGGCATTTTGTAAAATTTTATGATATTTTTCAAGCAGGATTTGTCAATTTGACAGCTCCTGCTGATTTTTTTGCCATTTTACATTTCCTTTACAAAACATCTCTTTTGTAAAATCTAAAATTACGCTTCATTTACAGTCTTAAGATTTTGGTTTTTACAATTTGAGTGTATCATATACTTGTCGGATGAATAAAATAAAGACAAAGGAGCGCACGCAGGGTGCGTTAAGGAAAGGAAAGATTTTTATGAAAACAAAGGTATGCGCTTTAATTGCAGCGGCGATTACGCTTACAGCCTGCGGCTCAGACGATGAGCTTGGTTCAGTCAACGTAATTTCACGAGAGGACGGCTCGGGTACGAGGTCGGCTTTTGTGGAGCTAGTGGGAGTTGAGGAAAAGGACGAGGAAGGAAACAGCGTTGATAATACGACAGTCGAGGCTATAATCTGCAAGTCGACAGACGTAATGCTTACACAGGTTTCAGGCGATATAAATGCGATTGGATATGTGTCCTACGGCTCGCTTAACGACACGGTCAAGACTTTAAAAATTGACGGAGTTACAGCTTCGCCCGATACTATAAAGGACGGCAGCTATTCGATAGTTCGTCCGTTTAACATTGTTACCGCAGAGGACTTGTCAGAGGCGGCGAGCGACTTTATAAGCTTTATAATGAGCGCAGACGGGCAGGAAATTGTCGAGGGTGAAAGCTATGTGGCTGTAGACGAGCAGGCGGCGGCTTATGAAGCGAGCGGCGCAAGCGGCAAGGTTGTAGTAGCAGGCTCATCATCGGTAGGACCCGTTATGCAGGTGCTGGCGGAGGAGTATGAAAAGGTAAATTCCGACGTCACCGTTGAGGTTCAGATAAGCGATTCGACTACAGGCGTAAAGTACACGCAGGAGGGAACCTGCGACATCGGTATGATTTCAAGAGAGCTTAAGGAGGACGAAACGGGACTTGAAGCGATGGCAATTGCGCAGGACGCTATAGCGGTTATTGTAAACAATGAAAATCCGCTTGAGGATATTACTATGGACAATCTCAAGGAGATATATCTTGGAAATATCACAGAGTGGTCGGATTTGATAGAGGAGTGATTAAATGCTGAGGAATGAAGCGTATGCAGATTCCAATCTGCTTGAGGAGGCGTTTTTGCCGCAGACAGTGGAGAGTGCGCCAAAAAAGAGAAGTTTTTCGCTTAAAAGCTTTGCGGAGTACTTTATGCAGGGAGTATTTTTGCTCTGCGCCTGCATTTCGATAATTTGCGTTGTGGTAATCTGCGTATATATGTTCGCAAAGGGCTGTCCTGCGATAGCGCAGATAGGCGTGCTTGACTTTTTAAGCGGCACAGACTGGTTCCCGACAAATTCAGTTCCTAGCTTCGGCATTTTTCCTATGATAGTAGGCTCGATATATGTTACAGCGGGAGCGGTGCTTCTTGGCGTGCCGATCGGACTTCTGACGGCTGTGTTTCTGGCAAGGTTCTGCCCTGAAAGGCTGTACAAGCTTGTGCTGCCTGCGGTCAATCTGCTTGCGGGAATACCGTCAATTGTCTATGGCTTTTTCGGAATGGTGGTAGTCGTGCCTTTTGTGAGAAGCGTTTTCGGCGGTACTGGAAACAGCATTATAACGGCTTCAATAATTCTGGGAATGATGATTCTGCCGACTGTGGTGGGAATGAGCGAGAGCGCACTAAAGGCTGTGCCTGAAGAATATTACGAGGGTGCGCTTGCGCTTGGAGCAACTCACGAGCGTTCGGTGATGAGGGTGCTTTTGCCTGCGGCTAAATCGGGAATATGTGCGGCGATAGTGCTTGCAATTGGCAGAGCGGTAGGAGAAACTATGGCGGTGGTTATGATTGCGGGAAATCAGGCGAGGCTTCCCGACGAGCTTACAGACGGAGTGAGAACGCTTACGGCGAACATAATTTTAGAGATGGGATACGCTTCCGGGCTTCACTATGACGCTTTGCTTGGAACAGGCGTGGTGCTGTTTGTCTTTATACTTATTCTCAATCTGCTGTTAAGCATAATAACCTCAAAGAGGAAGGGATAGAAAGAAATGAATCAAAGGATAATGACCTACAAGGCGCATCCGCTTTCGCTTGTGATGAAAGCCTTGGTCTGGATAAGCGCGGCTCTTTCTGTGGCGGTGTTTGTCACACTGGTAGGATATGTGCTGATTAAGGGCGTGCCGTATCTTTCGCTAAGCCTGTTTGCTTTCGAGGGCTCAACCTCTGAGGTTTCGATTTTAGCGTCGATTGTAAATACGCTTAAGATGGTGTTGATTGCGCTGCTTGTCGCAGCTCCGCTGGGAGTGGGCTGCTCGGTGTATCTTGTCGAGTACGCTAAAAAGGGCAGCAGAGTGGTTAAGCTTGCAGAGCTTGCAGCACAGACGCTTTCAGGCATACCGTCAATCATTTATGGCATTTTTGGAAGCATGTTTTTTGTGACGTCCTTAGGCTGGCGGCTGTCGCTTCTTTCGGGAGCTTTTACGCTTGCGATTATGATTTTGCCGATAATTATAACCTCGTCACAGGAGGCTTTAAAGTCGGTGAACGACAGCTACAGAGAAGGAGCGTTCGGACTGGGAGCGGGAAAGCTAAGAACAGTGTTCAAGGTTGTTCTGCCGTCTGCAATATCAGGAATACTTTCGGGAATAATACTCTCTATAGGGCGCATAGTAGGCGAAACGGCGGCTCTTATCTTTACGGCAGGAACGATTACAAAGCTTGCCTCTCTTACCGATTCAGGCTCGACGCTTGCGGTGCAGATGTACAATCTTTCAACGGAAGGGCTGCACATGAACGAAGCCTCTGCGGCGGCTGTAGTGCTGCTAATTACGGTAATTGCGCTTAATTCTGCGGCAAGCTTTATAGGGAAAAGGATTAAGAAGAGCGGCGCAGAGGTGAATTAAGGTGAAGGATATGAATTATAAAATTGAAATTAGCAATGCGAATTTGTTTTACGGCGGCTTTCAGGCACTTTACGATATAAATCTTAACATTGAGGAGCGCAGGATTATGTCGTTTATCGGACCGTCAGGCTGCGGAAAAAGCACGCTGCTCAAGTGCCTTAACCGAATGAACGATTTGGTCGAGGGCTGCAAGGTCGAGGGCGAGTTTTTGCTTGACGGCGAGGATATTTACCGTGATGTTGAGGTGACGACGCTTAGAAAAAGAGTAGGAATGGTTTTTCAAAAGTCAAATCTTTTTCCGATGTCGATTTACGACAACATAGCCTTCGGACCGAGAACTCACGGGATTAAGAAAAAAGCGCAGCTTGACGAGATAGTAGAGTCTTGTCTAAAGCAGGCGGCGATATGGGACGAGTGCAAGGACAGGCTTAAAAAGTCGGCGCTCGGAATGTCAGGCGGTCAGCAGCAGAGGCTGTGTATAGCGAGAGCCTTGGCGGTAAAGCCGGAGGTGATACTGATGGACGAGCCGACCTCTGCGCTTGATCCGATTTCAACACAGAAGGTTGAGGAGCTTTGTAAGGAGCTTAAGAGAAAGTACACGATAGTGATTGTGACGCACAATATGCAGCAGGCGATGAGAATTGCCGATTCAACGGCGTTTTTCCTGCACGGAAGAATAGAGGAGGTCGGACCTACAGAAAGGATATTTAACAATCCGAAAAATGTCAGAACCGAAGAGTATATCGGCGGACGCTTTGGATAAAAGGAAAAATTCTCCGAGATAAGGGTACAAATTTTACGTGGATTTTACAATAGGTCTGTAGAGTTTTTACAAATATAAGCTATAATAAAATAAATTTGTGTAAAGCTTAAAGGATTAAAAAGAAAAATCGGCGTAAAGGATGGACGCCCATGGTGTTTTGGAGGATTTTATGGACATATTTTCAGTCCTGACAATGATAGGAGGGCTTGCGCTCTTTCTATATGGAATGCAGACGATGAGCGGCGCTCTTGGAAAAATGGCGGGCGGCAAGCTTGAGGATTTTTTTGACAGAGTTACTTCCAACAGATTTAAGGCGGTAGCGCTTGGTACAGGCGTGACGGCGCTTATTCAGTCGTCGGCGGCGACTACGGTAATGCTTATCGGCTTTGTCAATGCGGGAATTATGCAGCTTAGGCAGACGATAGGCGTGCTGATGGGAGCGGATATAGGCACTACAATTACTGCGTGGCTGCTTTCACTGTCGGGAGTTGAGGGCGAGAGCGTCGTCATTCAGCTGTTTAAGCCGACCTCCTTTTCACCGATTCTTGCGATTATCGGTGTGATTCTTATCATGAGCGCAAAATCGGACAAGAAAAAGACGATAGGCGAGATAATGATAGGCTTTGCGATACTCATGTTCGGTATGAACATGATGCAGACGGCTTCGGAAACGCTTAAGGACAGCGAAACGTTCACAAGCGTGCTTTTGCTGTTTAAAAATCCGCTTCTTGGAGTGCTGATAGGTGCGGTAATAACTGCCATTTTACAGTCCTCATCTGTGTCTATAGGTATTTTGCAGGCTCTTAGCTCAACAGGCAGGCTCACCTTTGGCATATCGATACCGATAATTATAGGACAGAATATCGGCTCCTGTATCAACGGCATTATAAGCTCGATAGGCACAAGCAAAAACGCAAAGCGTGTGGCGGCGGTGCATCTTAGTATCAAGCTTATCGGAGCTGTGCTGTTTTTGAGCGTATTTTATACTTTGAATGCGATTTTAGACTTTGCTTTTATGGATTTGCCGATAAGCGAAACCTACATAGCGATTTTCCATACGATATATAACGTCGGCGTGACGATTGTACTTTTGCCGTTTACCAATGCGCTTGAGAAGCTTGCGTATGTAATTGTCAAGGACAAAAAGACCGATGAGGACGAGGAGGAGCGTCAGAGCAGCAACGAGCTTAAGCAGCTTGAGGAAAGATTCCTGCGCACTCCGACTGTTGCGGTTGAACGAGCAAGGACGGTTGTCTGTTCTATGACGCACATCACGAGGCGAATGGTAAAGCACTCCTGCGAGATTTTGTTTAGCTATGACGAGGAAAAATACAAGGAGCTGCTTAAGCATGAAAAGCTGGTGAAGGAGTACGAGCGTGCGGTTGAGAGCTATCTGATTAAAATTTCGAGCCTTACGCTGAGTGAAAAGGACGCTAAAATGCTCAGCACTCTGCTTTACAACATAAGCGAGCTTGAGCATATCGCAAGCCATGCGAGAAGTATCGCTATAAGCGCAAGAGCCAAGCATAAGAGCAATGATGATTTTTCAAAGAAAGCCCGCGACGAGCTGAACGTTATGTGCAGCGCAGTGCAGCAGGTGATGGAATTTGCCGTCACTGCGGTCTGTGATATGGATCTCTATGCGGCGTATGAAATTGAACCGCTTGAGGAGGTTGTGGATCAGCTCCGCACAAAGATAAAGAACCGCCATGTAAAGCGGCTTCAGGCAGGAAAATGCACTATAGATTTAGGCTTTGTTTTTAACGATATACTTACCTCTCTTGAGAGAATGTCGGATCACTGTTCAAATATAGCAATCTGCATGGTGCAGGTTAACGACGATAATTTTGAAAACAACGAATACATGAGAACAATAAGCACAAGCGGAGCGGAGTTTGACGGCGAGGTAGCTAAGTTTCAAAAGCAGTTTCCTCTGCCTAAAAAGGAAGATTACAAGAAAAAATAGCAGGGAGGTCGGCGGCATTGGCAATGATTTACTGCGTCGAGGACGACGAGGGAATTAGAGAGCTTATAAGCTGTGCGCTTAAAGCGGGCGGCTATGAGGTAAAGGCTTTTGAAAGCGCAAAGCCGTTTTATGACGAGCTGGAATTAAAGCAGCCTGCGCTGATACTGCTTGATATTATGCTTCCGAACGAGGACGGTTTGAGCGTGCTTAAAAGGCTTAAGGCGGACGCTAGGTACAAGGATATTCCCGTGATAATGCTCACGGCAAAGACGAGTGAGATCGATAAGGTTTCAGGGCTTGAATCGGGAGCGGACGATTATATAACAAAGCCCTTTGGAGTTATGGAAACACTGTCGAGAATCAAGGCGGTACTCAGACGCTCTTCGAGGAGCGAGGACGAGCCTGAGGTTATAATGGTAAGAGAGGTATCTCTTGACCCGTCAAAGAGAATTGTTACGGCTAACGGCAAGGAGGTGCCGCTTACCTATATGGAATTTGAGCTGATGATGTACCTTATGCGCCATCCGTCCATAGCGGTGACAAGGGACAAGCTTATGGAGCGTGTCTGGGGCTATGAATTTGCAGGCGAAACGCGCACTGTGGATATGCACATAAAGACTATACGTCAGAAGCTTGAAGCCGCAGGCTGCACTGATTTTATAAAAACGGTGCGGGGAGTGGGATATAAGTGTTAGAATCCGCCGAAAGCAGGCGGATTTTTTAGAATAGGAGAGGATTGCTATGCAAAAGAAAATTTTCAGGAGCATGACACTTTTGGTGAGCGTTACGCTTGTCATATTTGCGTCACTGGTGATTTATATCTGCTGGAGCGTTTACAGAGAGAGCGCATTTTCAGAGCTTGAAACTGCGGCTCTTATTGCGGTTGATTCAAGCATGACGCCGCAGGAGATAAGCGAAAGCCTTTCGCAAAACGAGGATTATTCGATAAGAGTGACTTATATCCAAAGCGACGGCACAGTGGCGTTTGACAATCAGGAGGACGCTGAAGAAATGGAGAACCATGCCGATCGTGAGGAGGTAAAGCAGGCGCTTGAAACGGGAAGCGGCAGCTCGGAGAGGCTTTCTCAGACGCTGGACAAGACCTATTGCTACTATGCTGTTGCGTATGACGGCGGAGTACTCAGGCTTGCGAGAACGAGAAACAGTATGCTCTCTATTACAGCCTCGGTGATTTTGTTTATCGTGGCGGCTGTGGGCGTGCTGATTGTGATTACCACGATAATTTCAATGAGAATTTCAGACAGCGTGATGAGCCCGATAAGACGGCTGGTAAGACGCTTTGACTTAAGCGATGAGGGCGAGGGAGCAGACGAGCCAAAGGAGGACAGCAGGGTTTACGAGGAGCTTGTGCCGATATTTGACATGGCGGATAAGCTGCTTGACGAATCCCACAGAATTGTAAGACGCTTGAAAAAGGAAAAGGAAAAGTTTGTCCTCATCACCGAAAACATGGCGGAGGGAATGATATTGCTAGATTCGGACAAGACGGTGCTGTCGGTAAACCGCACGGCTCTTGAGCTTTTTAACCCTGACTTTGACCCATCGCTAAAGCTTACTCTTGCGGATTTTACAACTGACGAACAGCTCTGGGGGCTTGTAAATCAGCTTGAGGGGCACAGCTCGGTAAGGGGAGTTATTACCTTAGACGAGCATTCATGGAGAGTGTTCGCAAACCAGACCGAGTATGCGGGTAAGTACGGAATAGTGATAATTTTAGCTGACGTCACAGAGAGCATTAAGAGCGAGCAGATACGGCGCGATTTTTCAGCTAACGTTTCCCACGAGCTTAAAACTCCGCTGACTACGATAAAGGGCTTCGGCGAGATGATGGAAAAGGGTATAATCTCAAAGGAAGAGGACGTCAAGCGTTACGGAGGAACGATTTACCGTGAATCGGCAAGACTTTTGTCGCTGATAAATGATATTATCAGGCTGTCAGAAATTGAGGACGGCGAGGCTAAGGCTTTGTTTGAGCAGGTGGATTTGCTTAAAGCGGCGCTCAGCTGTGCGGAAATTTTGCAGGTTAAGGCAGATGAAAGCAAGGTTGAGATAAGGGTAAGCGGCGAAAGTGCGCTTATAATGGCGAACAAGAGCTATATCAACGAGATGATTTTAAATCTGATGGACAACTCGATAAAGTACAACCGTGCAGGCGGCTGGGTTTCGGCTGAAATTACTGCGCTTGAGAGCAAAGCGCAGATTGTGATTGCCGATAATGGTATAGGTATAAGCGAGGCGGACAAGGAGAGAGTTTTCGAGCGCTTTTACCGAGTGGACAAGAGCCGCTCAAAGGCTACGGGCGGCACAGGTCTTGGTCTTTCAATTGTAAAGCATATGGTGGCGGTGCATAACGGTGAGCTTAAAATCGAAAGCGGGCTTGGAAAGGGTACGAAAATAACTATATTGCTTCCGTATGAAAACGAGGATTTGGATAAATAGCACAAAAAAAGCACTTCATCTAATACATGAAGTGCTTTGCTTACTTTGTCCAATGTACAATCCTTTAAAAGCCTGAAGAATCAGCCGCCGAAGCTAAAGCGTCAAGCAGAGAAATGTACATAACTTTTAAAAAACGAACTAATGTCAGACAAACCTTGAACGCAATCAATTAAAACCCGACTGTCGCTGAATTAAACCCGACCGCCGCCGATTAAACCAACTGTCACCGATTAAACCCTGACTGCCGACAAATAAGCCAGACTGCCGATTAGCGGGCTTCCTCAGAGAAACCGCTGTCTACTAGGTCTACAAGACCCTCTACTGCCGACTGCTCGTCTGCTCCGTCAGCTATAATTCTGATTGATGTGCCGCCGACAATGCCGAGAGAAAGTATTCCCAGCAGGCTCTTTGCGTTGACCCTTCTGTCTTCCTTTTCAATCCAAATAGAGGACTTGAACTCGTTCGCCTTCTGAATAAAAAATGTTGCAGGGCGAGCGTGCAGACCAACTTGATTCTGTACAACTACATCTTTAACGTACATAATAACCTCTCCAATCATAATCCATTTGATTTAATTATTGACTTTGATTTAAATAGCCTCTGCATGACGCAGATTTTTATTGATAGGAGAAAACTAAAGCAACAATGGCTTTTAGAATCTCCATATTATAATTATAACCCAAACTCTTCGTTTAGTCAACACAAAAATTGAACAAAGCCGATGTTTTTAAGAAAATTTTGTTGAATTGACAAAATTGAATCTTTGTGTGAGAGCTTTAATTGTGCATTGTTGACAAAAAAATTTGCTATCTTTGTGAATCTGTACAAAAAGACTTAATAAATAAAAGTTGAAAACTCTCTTTTATACATTTTCTTTCAAAAAGCCGCCGAGAGCTTTGTGCAAAATGCACAAATCCTCCTCAGAAAGCTCGATTTTTCGGAGCAAATCAGGTCGTTTTTTGGCGGTGTTTATCAGCGACTGCTCATGCCGCCACTGGAAAATTTTCTCGTGGTTGCCGCTTAACAGGATTTCGGGAACCTTTTCGCCCTCCCAGATTTCAGGGCGGGTGTACTGCGGATATTCAAGCAGACCGTTAAAATGGCTCTCGTCCTTGTAGCAGTCGGGCTGTGAAAGTGCGCCGTCAAGAGTCCTCACAATTGCGTCTATCAAAATCAGCGCAGGCAGCTCGCCGCCCGAAACCACATAGTCGCCGATTGAAATTTCCTCATCCGTTATTTTATCCAAAACCCGCTGGTCTACTCCCTCGTAGTGACCGCAGAGGATAAAAATATCGCTCATCTGCGCAAGCTCAAGACAGCGGCTCTGAGTCAGCGTTTTGCCCTGCGGCGACATATAAATGACGTGAGGCTTTCTTTCGCCGCATACAGCCCTGCAGCAGTCGTAAATCGGCTGAGGCTGCATGAGCATACCCTGACGTTCGCTGTAGGGAGCGTCGTCTACACGGCGGTGCTTGTCAAGCGTGTAATCTCGTATGTTGTGGCAGTAGGCTTCAAAGACACCGTTTTTTCTTGCCCTGCCTATCACGCTTTCGTTAAGAGCAGATTCCATAAATTCAGGAAAAAGTGTTGCAATATCAAATCTCATAGCGATTCCCTTTAAATATCGAAAAGTCCATCAAGCGGAGTTATCTTCATAACGCCCTTGTCCGTGTTGACCTCGTCAATTACGTCCTCAATCGCAGGCACAAGCAGCAGTCTGCCGTCAGGAGCTTTTACATGGTAAACGTCGTTTGCTCCCGTTTCGGTAAAATCGACAATCTTGCCATAAAGCTCGTCCGTTTTGCTGTCAAAGACCTGCATACCAAGCATATCTGCAATAAAAACACAGTCTTCGTCAAGCTCTACGTCCTCTCTGTCAATATACAGCACATGGTTTCTAAGTCTCTGCGCCTCGTCAACGCTGTCAACTCCCTTGAGCTTCATTATAACCATGTCCTTATGAACTCTCGAATGCTCGACAGCTACATCTGTTCCGCTTTTCCAGTGCAGCAGCTCAAATTCCGTCAGAAACTCAGGACTGTCGCACCACGGCATAACCTTTACCTCGCCCTTTACACCGAAAACGGAGGTGATTTTTCCTATCTCAAGGTATTGGGACTTGCTGTATTCTGAATTTTTCAAACTAAGACATCTCCTTGTCTGATCACTCTGCGCAATAAGGGCAGATTTGCTTTAAAGCGCAGCTTTCACAGTGCGGTTTTCTTGCGCTGCACACCTCTCGGCCGAAAAGCACAAGTCTATGGCAAAAGTCGGAGGACTTACTGGGTTCGATAAGCTCTTTAAGCTCGCTCTCGGTTTTTACAGGATCCTTGCTTGTTGTAAAGCCAAGTCTGCCGCAGATTCTTATGCAGTGTGTATCCGCAACAATCGCAGGCTTGCCGTAGACATCGCCTAAGATAAGGTTCGCCGTCTTTCTGCCGATTCCTGGGAGGGCGGTAAGCTCCTCGATAGTCGAGGGAATTTCGCCGTTAAAGTCGTCGATTATTTTTCGGCACATATTTACAATCGAAGCCGCCTTGGTTTTATAAAGTCCGCAGGGCTTGACGATTTGCTCAACATCGGAAATTTCAGCGTTGGCAAAATCCTCGATTGAGCGATATTTGTCAAACAAAATCGCCGTGACAATATTTACCCGTGCATCGGTGCATTGAGCCGAGAGGCGTCCTGCAATCATAAGTTCGTGCGGTTTAGAAAATACAAGCGAGCAGAGCGCATCGGGATATTTTTCCTCGAGCAGGGCGACAGCTTTTGCCGCACGCTGCTTTTTTTCAGTTATAGCTTCATTCGTCATTTTTATCTGCAAGCTGTCCTATCAGCGATTTCATCACGTCCGTCAATTCGTATTCCTCATTTGTAAGCAGGCAGGTGTTTCTCAGAGGGATTTTTTCCTTTATTTTAACCTCAAAGATTTTGCCCTCGTTCAAATCATTTTCGGCAATTCTTTCAGGCACAAAGCCAATGCCCAGACCGCTTCTGACAAGCGGCAGAACCTGACTTATCGAGGCAAGCTCTATATCAGGGCTCATCACCAGTCCGTAGTTTTTAAAGATTCTGTCAAGAAAAGCTCTTGTGGTTCTGCCCTCTTCGAGCGTTATAAGCGTGTACTTGTTAAGCTTGGCTAAGGTAAGCTCCTTGTCCTTAAGCTCGCTGAAGGCTTCGCCTGCCACCGCTATATCGTTAAGCACATCAAGCTCAGTGATAGCAAGATCGTAAGTAAAAATGCAGGGAGTTGTGACTATTGCCATATCAACTGTGTTTGCGTGAAGCGCTTCTATAGTTTCGGGGGTGGACATATTCTCTATCTTAAGGTGAACTTCAGGATTAAGCTTGTGAAATGCGCTGATTTTGCAAACTATACTTTTGTCAAATGCGGCATCGCTTATCGCAAGGCGGATTATTTCAGCGTTTTCTCTCATAAGAGAAACCTCCTGAGCCGCGCTGAACAAATGCTTGCAGGCAATGCTGACATGCTTATAAAGCCGCTCCCCAGCAGGAGTAAGCGTCACTCCTTTTTGCGAGCGTATAAAAAGCTTGCAGTTAAGCTCCTCTTCAAGGTTCGCAATCGCACGGCTTACGCTTGGCTGTGAAAGGTAGAGCGAATGAGCCGCCGAGGTTATATTCTGATATTTGGCCACATAGTAAAAAGCCTTGTAGTGCTCAAAATTTACATCAGACATGATAGTTCTCTGATCCTTTCCTTACAATTCATACCGAAATTAAGTCTAGAGGCAGTATCTCTTTCTATTTATCTCCACTTTTATTATATTTCATTTGCTTAAATATTTCAAGAGGCATTATGTGAACAATTTGTTATCGATTCAAAACTATTATTCTAAAACAAAAAACCATGTCATCTCCTAAGAAACAACATGGTTCACAATATAAAGCTTAGCTCACTCCGAAACCACCAGCTTAACCCTGCAAACCTTTT
>JAJQCE010000027.1 GCA_021202895.1 Ruminococcus sp.
TTCCTTTTTATCACCGAACCAGTCTTTGTTTGACGGTTTTTTCATGATATTTTTTAAAGGAATGCGTTCGGCATTTTGAAAACTAAAAAACCTCTAGTTTACTTTGATTCTCGTTTCAAAATGCTTCGGATCTTTTCCTTTTTATCACCGAACCAGTCTTTGTTTGACGGTTTTTTCATGATATTTTTTTAAAGGAATGCCGTTCGGCATTTTAAAAACGTAAGCTAGGCTTTGAACGCTTTGCTTTGCAAGCGGTATTTCAACGTATTTTTGTTCCGTTCGGAAGCGACTGGTCGGGGAAGATTACTCCTGCTCCGCCTTCAGCGGTATCGGCGGCGCAAATCATTCCGTTTGATTCAACTCCGCACAGCTTGACAGGCTTTAAATTAGCGACAAGAATTATTTTCTTTCCGACTAAATCCTCAGGCTTGTACCACTCGGCAATGCCTGAAACCACCTGCCTGCCGCCTAGGCCGTCGTCAAGCTGCAAGCAAAGCAGCTTCTTTGACCTTTTAACCTTTTCGCAGGATTTAACCTCTGCTATGCGCAGATCCAGCTTCGCAAAATCGTCAATAGTGATTTCGTCCGCAACGGGAGCAGCTTTAAAGCCGCTATCCGATTGCTCGCTTGCCTTTTGCTCGCCGATAATCTTATTAAGCTCGTCAATTTCCTTGTCAACATCAAATCTAGGGAAGATAATATCTCCTCTCCTGACAGTGACGTTTTTTGGCAAAACGTTCCACTTCGCCGCATTTTCATAGGTTATATCGCTTTCAGACGCACCAATTTGCTCAAAAATCTTCGGCATGGTAGACGGCATAAAGCTGTTGAGCAGTGTGGCAATTATCCTTATAGACTCAAGCAGATTATAAAGCACTGTCGCAAGGCGAGCCTTGTTTTTCTCGTCCTTTGCCAAAATCCACGGCTCAGTTTCATCTATATATTTATTTGAACGTGACACAAGTGTAAAGATTTCAGCCAAAGCGTCATTTATCTGCGTTTTGTCAACAAATTCATCAACTCTTTCTCTAAGCGCAAGAGCCTGAGAAATAAGCTCGTCGTCAAATTCGCCCTCCTGACGCTCTTTAATCAGCGTCGAACCAAAATACTTTTGAGCCATAGCAACTGTACGCGAAACCAGATTGCCAAGTCCGTTCGCAAGGTCGGAATTTATCCTGTTAATCATAACCTCGTTTGAGAAAGAGCTGTCTGCGCCAAGAGCCATTTCACGCATAATATGATAGCGTATAGCATCTGAGCCGTATCTTTCACCCAAAATAAACGGATCTACAACATTTCCCAGAGACTTCGACATTTTCTGCCCATTAAAGGTGATCCAGCCGTGAACAGCCAGATGCTCGGGCAGCGGCAGTTCCAGTGCCATTAAAATCGCAGGCCAGATTATAGCGTGGAATCTCATAATATCCTTTGCCACCATGTGAACGTCCGCAGGCCAGAACTTATCAAAATCATCGTATCTACCATTTTGATAACCAAGCGCCGTGCAATAGTTTGACAGTGCGTCCACCCAGACGTAAACCACGTGTCCCGGGTCGAAGGTCACTGGTATTCCCCATGTAAAGGAGGTTCTCGAAACGCACAAATCCTCAAGTCCCGGCTTGATGAAGTTGTTTACCAGCTCCGCCGCACGGGTTTTTGGTCTTAAATAGTCAGTTTCAGTCAGCAGCTTCTCAATCCTGTCGGCAAATGGCGACATTTTAAAGAAATACGCTTCCTCACTTGCCTCCTTAACCTCACGGTGACACTCAGGGCAGCAGCCGTTTTCGTCAAGCTGAGATGAAGTCCAGAAGCTCTCGCAGGGAGTGCAGTATTTGCCCTTGTACTCGCCCTTATAGATATAACCTCTGTCGTAAAGCTCGTTAAAAATCTTCTGAACCGCTTCAACGTGATAATCGTCAGTAGTTCTTATATATCTGTCATAGCTTATGTTCATATACTCCCAGAGCTTTTTGTAGTTGAGAACAACCTCGTCAACATACTCCTTTGGCGTCACACCAAGCCCCTTGGCCTTTTCCTCAATTTTCTGACCATGCTCGTCCGTTCCCGTGAGGAACATAACGTCATAGCCCTGCATTCGCTTGTACCTCGCAATTGAATCGCACGCAACGGTGGTATAGCAGTGTCCGATATGCGGATTGCCCGACGGATAATAAATCGGCGTAGTAATGTAAAACTTTGACATCAAAAATTCCTCCCAGAAATATTTTATATTTTCTCCCTCTCTTTTATTATACCCTTATTTTCTCACTTTGTCAAGTCCTATTTTTAAAATATAGTTCTGAGCATTGTTCAATTCTCAATAACATCCTGTCGCATTTGAGCGGCTTAAACGGCTCTGTGCTTTTTAAACACCTACCTCTATATGCTGAGATGTATACAGCTGATAATAATCACCCTTTTTCGCCATAAGCTCATCGTGAGTGCCGCACTCGGTTATTCCCTTTTGGTCTATGTACATGATACGGTCGCAGTTTTTTATCGTTATACACCTTTATAGGTTGTTTGTCAAGTGTTAATATTTTATATAAGTGGATGTGAGAATATTAACTTGATTTAGCAATTTTAGCCAAATTTACTCGCTGATTTTTGTGCATTTGTACAATTTTTAGACTTAACAAAAAAATTACTTGACTTTTACTTAAATATGGTGGTATAATACAAATAATAGAAATTTTAAAGCAAGGAGATGATACCGATGGAAAACAACAGACAAACGCATTTTTTTAAAATTTAAAAAGGGTGATACTAATGATTAAAAGAATATTTTCAGTTTTAGTTTCCTTAACGTTAATGAGCAATGCTATTTCTTTTATAAGTGTTCAAGCGCTTAGTATTGACGAGGTTTATGTTTCCGAGGAAACGGCACAACAGGAATATGATGAATTGATATATAGTTTTGTATATGGTGAAAATGCCGCAGCTGCAACTTCTAATTTAAGCATTGGTATGTCAGAAACTCAAGTTGACTATCCTAGTAATTATGCGGATGCTTGCTATGATGCCAATGGAAGCAATAAACTTGACATTTATTTGACCGATGATGATGTTAATGAGTATTTGCATATACTTGATTATAGCACGGTTGAATTTCATCAGGTTGATTATTCAATGGAGGATTTGCTCGAAGCAAAGGATGCAGTTTTGCCTTACATGGGTGAATATAATATCATAAGTTCCGCACTTATACAAAAGGATAATACCATAGAGATTATTGGAGATGCTGATTTTTCTATTACTGATTTTTATGAGCTAGTTGATGATTTAAACATAGACGCAAATATATTCGATGTCAGCATTGATGAGGATCTTGAAATTACTACAACAGCTAGTACAGCAACTAGAGGATCGGAAGTATACACATCAATTAATTGTGCAACTATTGGTTTTAATGCATACAAAAGCAGTACAGGTCAATACGGAATTGTTACCGCAGGACATTTTCTGGCAAGTTTAAAGCCTGAAAAAATAATTTATGTTAATGGTACAGTTATTAATTCAGTAGGTTACTCTACATACAAATTTGATGGTATAGACGCTGCATTTATTCCATTTTACAGTACTTCTGTTTGGACGTCCACAAGTGTATTTCAGTCCACTTCGGAGTATGGATTTATAAAATCAATCAAGTATGCATCAAGTTCACTTGAAGGAACTACCGTTAAAAAATATGGAGTTACAACTGGTGTTGAATCTGGAACAATATTAAGCATATCCGTAAATATGACAGTTAATGATGAAGAATCTGGCACATCCGCAACTATTACAGATATGTTGAAATGTTCAAATAAAAATATG
The DNA here is from genome assembly GCA_021202895.1 of Ruminococcus sp. Taxonomy (GTDB): domain Bacteria; phylum Bacillota; class Clostridia; order Oscillospirales; family Ruminococcaceae; genus YE71. The sequence continues at coordinate 3,817 of JAJQCE010000027.1, forward strand.
CATGGTGACAGTGGAGGTCCTATCGGTATAGTAAGCGGCAGTTCAAGTCCATACTCAATGTCGCTAATGGCTATAACAACTTCAATGGATACCCATTATAGTGATGAAGAAGATAACGAAATAGGCTATACATACGCCACAAAAGTAACAAATATTGTTGGTCAATTAGGCGTAACTGTTGTAACAGCCTGAAAGGAGGAACCCTTATGAAAAACAAAATCTTAATTTTTGCTCTTATACTCTGTTCATTAGCGTTCACTTCATGTGGAAAAGTTGATGACACTGGCAGCAGTATACCAGCAGCAGATTCCTCCTCCGTAACTGAAAGTGAAGAAATGGATAGCACTGAATCAGAAGAAACGGTCGAATCCTCCTCCGTATCCGAAAGTTATGAAACTTCAAGCAGTGAATCAGAAGATGTTGAAGAAGACGAGGAATCCTCACAGGCTGACGAATCCTCTGAGGCGGAAGAATCAGAGACTGAACAAACGGAGCCAACTCAAATAGGCTACGAATGGGTTTCCGACACCGAGATAATGTCGACCGATGGCGTTATAAGCAGCAGCTATGAATTTAGTAAGGATGGAAATATGCTATATGTCACTGTTACAATAACTAACAACGGTGATAATCGTATTGTAACCTCGTATGATGGTTCATATCTTCAAGCCGTGACCGATCTTACAGAACAAGGAATCACCTGGGCTAATCCACTTAATATAACAAAAATAGAAGCCGGAGAATCAGTGACTTTTGATAGTTCGTGGGAACTTGAGGAGGGCTGGAGCACGGCGGATGTTTCGTTTTACTTTCGTCCTAAATGCACTGATGAAACAGACAATATAGAATATAGCAATGAGTACTCAGTTGAAAAAGGAGTAGGAGCGGTAAGCTTCACCCTTGAAAACGAATAAAGCTATTAGTGAGACCGCAGATGCTGCGGTCTCACTTTTTTGTCTGCGATATATTGTAATAAATTCAACAGTAATTGCACACTAAAATGATAATACCAATATAAAAACACTAAAGCGAATTACGGCAGTATGTTCAGCACTGATGCTGACACTTGTACTTGGAGATTGTTCCAGTGCTTCGGGTGACGATTTGAACGAATATGTTGACTTGGTTGAGGTGAGTGATACCGATTCTATCGAGACTATTCCAGAGGAATCCGAGACTGAGCTTGAGCGGCTCTGTGTTTTTTAAGCCTCAACCGTTATATGCTGAGATGTATACAGCTGATAATAATCACCCTTTTTCGCCATAAGCTCATCGTGAGTGCCGCACTCGGTTATTCCCTTTTGGTCTATGTACATGATACGGTCGCAGTTTTTTATCGTTGACAGACGATGTGCGATAATCACAGAGGTTCTGCCCTTCAGAAGCTCGTCAAGTCCCTGCTGCAAGAGCCGTTCGGTGCGTGCGTCAATTGAGGATGTCGCTTCGTCAAGAACCAAAATCTTCGGGTCTGAAATTAAAGTTCTCGCAAAGGAAATAAGCTGCTTTTCGCCTGCTGAAAAATTAGTTCCTCGCTCGTTCACCTCGGTGTCGTAGCCCTTGTCCATATCCTTTATAAACTCGTCCGCTCTGACTGTGCGCGAGGCGTTTACTATCTCGTCTAAGCTTGCGTTAAGCTTGCCGTAGCGTATATTATCTAAAACTGTGCCGCTGAAAATAAAGCTGTCCTGAAGCATAATTCCCATCTGTGAGCGCAGGGATTTCAGCGTCACCTCGCTTATATCCTCGCCGTCGATTTTTATATGACCGCTGTCAATATCGTAAAAGCGTGAGAGCAGCGACACAATCGTTGATTTTCCTGCTCCAGTAGGTCCTACAAGCGCAATGCTTTCGCCCGCCTTTATTTCAAAGGAAACATTCTCAAGAACCGTATTGCCCTCCTCATAGCTGAACGTAACGTTTTCAAAGCTTATATTTCCGACAATCTCAGGCATCTCATGAGCGTTTTCCTTGTCGCAGATGGTTACAGGCTCGTCAAGAGTTTCAAATATTCGCTCAAGATACGCTATGTTGTTGACAAAATCGTTATACAGATTAGCAAGGCTGCCTATCGGCCCCCAGAATCTTGAAGCATAGCTTGACATCGCAACTATAATGCCAAGTGAAACGGAAGCAGGAGTCAGAATAATAAGTCCTACAAAATAAATCGCCGCAATCAAAAAGCTTGAAATAAGATCCGTTATCGGAAAGAGCAGGTTAGAATATTTAACCGCCCTCATCCAGCTTTTGCGATACTTGTTTGAAAGCCTGTCGAAAATCCCCTCATTCTCTTCCTCACGGGTAAAAATCTGCGTCACCCTCACTCCCGTAACGCTTTCCTCAAGATAAGCGTTGAGGTTTGAGCTTTTGTTCGATACGTCCTGCCAAGCCTTTCTCTGTCTGCTTTTGATGAAAAATACCACAAGCAAAAACAGCGGTATTCCTGCAAGCACCAAAAGCGAAAGCCTGACGTCTACAAAGAACATAAATATCATAATAAAAATTATATTTAGAAGCTCCAGTATTACATTTATAATTCCGTTTGAAAGCATATCTGAAACAGAGTTTACATAGTTTACAACCCTTATCAGAATCTTTCCGTGAGGACGATCGTCATAGTACTGAAACGGCAGCTCCTGCAAATGTGCGAAAAGGTCTGTTCTTATATCGTATATAATATCCTGTCCTACCACCGTCATTATCCTTGAACGGATATTAGAAAACGCAATTGAAAGCGCATAGGTAAGCGTCAGCAAAACGCTCAGGAGCACAAGCTGAGAAGCATTTTTATCAGGAATCGTTTCATCAAGCGCATACTGCGTTATAAGCGGAGCTAAAAGTGATGAAAGCGAAGCGAAAATACTCAGCACGAATGCGGTTATCATTTTTGCTTTGTGCTTTTTTATGTAGACATAGGAACGCTTTAAATGTTTAATATCAAACGGCGTTTCCAAAACCTCGTCTATGTCGTAACGATTTCTTGACATCTGCTATTCCCCCTTTCCGAAGCCCTCATTCTGGAGAGTAAACACATCATAATAGTAGCCCTTAAGCTTTAAAAGCTCATCGTGGCTTCCCATTTCCTTTATTTTTCCCTCGTCAAGTATTATAATTTTATCTGCATCCTTGGTTGAAGAAATTCTCTGCGCAATTATTATCTTCGTGCAGTCAAAATCCAGACTGTTAAGGCTGTTCTGAATGTGCGCTTCCGTTTCCATATCAACCGCAGATGTAGTGTCGTCAAGAATCAGAATTTTAGGTTTAATTGCTAACGCTCTGGCAAGAGAAATTCTCTGCTTTTGTCCGCCCGAAAGCCCTACTCCTCTTTCACCGATTATCGTTTCATACCCCTGCGGCATTTTCTCGATAAATTCATCAGCCGCCGCAAGATAAGCGCACCTTTTAACGTCCTCCTCCGACATAGAAGAATCGCCGTATGCGATATTTCCGTCAATTGTGTCCGAATAGAGCAGAACGTCCTGAGTCGCCATTCCGATATTTTTGCGAAGCTCCTTTAAGCTTCTGTGACTTACGCTTATTCCGTCAACCATAACCTCGCCGTATGACGGGTCGTAAAAGCGTGGAATGAGATTTATAAGCGTGGTTTTTCCTGAACCTGTTTCACCCATAATCGCAACGGTTTCCCCTGCTTTTATGCTGAATGAAATATCGTCAAGCACCTTTTTATCGCCGAAGCTGAAGCTTACGTTTTTAAACTCAATATCGCCGTTAAGACTGCCTGTTTTTACAGCGTCCTCTCTGTCTTTTATAAGCGGCTGTGAATAGTAAATCTCTATAATCTTTGTCGCCGAAGCCATAAATCTCTGAATATCGTTTATGTATGTTCCAAGCATTCTCATAGGATTTTCAATAGCCCAGATAAGACTTGAAACAGCAACATATTCTCCCATCGTTATTGAGCCGTTTATCAAAAACATTCCGCCACATATCAGCAAAATAACCGACAAAAGATTCGCAAGACCATCCATAAAGGGAGAGATATTAAGACGAGTAATCGCAGCTTTTTTGTTGGCGTTTGAATAATTTGAATTTGTTCGCTGAAACTTTTCCTTTTCATAGTCCTCTCTGGCAAAAGCCTTGACCACTCTGTTTCCTGAAATGTTTTCCTGAGCGTCGGTGTTCATTTTCGCAAGCTTTTCTCTCAGTTCAACATACATAGGTCTGATAATCCGCTTAAATATCAAAGCGGCGACAAAAAGAAACGGAGTAACCGAAAGCAGCACAAGCGCCATCTTCACATCAATCGTAAAAAAGTAAACCATTGAAACGCAAAACAGTACTACAGAGCTGACAAAGTTTGGAACTACCCACGAAATAGTGTGGCGAACCATATCTAAATCTCCCGTGAGTCTCGTCATCAAATCTCCCGTGCGGCTGCTGTCGTAAAAGGACATATCCTGACGCTGAACACGCTCGAAAAGGTGCGTGCGCAGGCGATAAACCAAGCCCTGAGAGGAGGTTTCAGCACTCATGTTATAGATATACCTCAAAACATCGCTCAAAACTGCTATTCCGATAATCGCAATCAGCAGCAGAAATAAACCGTTCCTGTCATTCGCCAGATTCTCAGCCGCATTTTCTCCTGTAATGTAATCATCTACAATTTTTGAGCTTAAATGCGGTGAAACTATAGCAGACAAAGCGCATACAACATCCAAAATCAGGCACAGCATATACGTTGCTCTGTACCCTTTCATATTCTGACAAAGCCATTTAATCTGAAACATAATCCTTCCTCTCCTTTCAAATTCTTATACTAAAATTTTTTCGGGCTTTTGACTTTGTTTATTATACACTATTCTTTTTTATTTGTCAATCACGAATATAAAAATATTTTACTGTCAAAAGGATGAATTTTCACCATTTTTCAAACGATTACGTTAGCAAAATATACATATGGTTAAAAGCTTTAAGTCTTAAACACAATGTCAAAAAAATACGGCGGAAGCTACTCCGCCGCAGAAAATTTTTTTTATTTTGTAGTAGCGCTCTTCGCAGCTGAGGATGTTCCCCAAACCGCACAGCCTGCGGAATCTCTGGTAAACGCCTTTACCTTGAATTTGTAGGTAGTAGAAGAGCTAAGCCCTGTAACTGTGTAGCTACAGTTTGACTGACCGTAAATTGTTGTAATCTTTACCCATTTCTTTTTATTGGTATCATATTTATAAATTCTGTAACCCTCTGCATTGCTGGCCTTGGTCCACTTAAGAGTAACTGTACTGCTGGTCGATGAAGCGGAGCTTATTGTCGGCGTACTGGGAAGCGTTATTGATTTTGTTTTTATTGAATATGCGCTTGATGCTGTTCCCCAAACCGCCGCTGACGCAGAATTTCTAGTGAATGCCTTAACCTTAAATTTATATGTAGTGGAAGGAGTCAAGCCTGTAATTGTATAGCTGCAATTTGACTGACCGTGAAGCGTTGCCACTCTGACATACTTTTTATTTGTTGTATCATACATATAAACTCTGTAGCCTCTTGCGTTTGACGACTTGCTCCATTTCAGCGTTACTGTAGCCGCAGTTCTGGTTGATGTTGATTTTATCGAAGGAGTGCTAGGCAAAGTCACCTGCTTAGTCGTTACCGAATAAGTAGATGAAGATGTTCCCCAAACCGCATAGCCTGCGGAATCTCTGGTATATGCCTTAACCTTAAATTTGTATGTCGTTCCCTCAATAAGTCCGGTTACCGTATAGCTACAATTAGACTGACCTGAAAGCGTTTTTACACTTACCCATTTCTTTTTATCGGTATCATATTTATAAATTCTGTAACCCTTTGCATTGCTCGATTTACTCCAATTTAGAGTAATCGAGGTCTTTGCCTTTGTCGCCGATTTTATAGTAGGCGTACTGGGAAGCGTTATTGATTTTGTTTTTATTGAATATGCGCTTGATGCTGTTCCCCAAACCGCCGCTGACGCAGAATTTCTAGTGAATGCCTTAACCTTAAATTTATATGTAGTGGAAGGAGTCAAGCCTGTAATTGTATAGCTGCAATTTGACTGACCGTGAAGCGTTGCCACTCTGACATACTTTTTATTTGTTGTATCATACATATAAACTCTGTAGCCTCTTGCGTTTGACGACTTGCTCCATTTCAGCGTTACTGTAGCCGCAGTTCTGGTTGATGTTGATTTTATCGAAGGAGTGCTAGGCAAAGTCACCTGCTTAGTCGTTACCGAATAAGTAGATGAAGATGTTCCCCAAACCGCATAGCCTGCGGAATCTCTGGTATATGCCTTAACCTTAAATTTGTATGTCGTTCCCTCAATAAGTCCGGTTACCGTATAGCTACAATTAGACTGACCTGAAAGCGTTTTTACACTTACCCATTTCTTTTTATCGGTATCATATTTATAAATTCTGTAACCCTTTGCATTGCTCGATTTACTCCAATTTAGAGTAATCGAGGTCTTTGCCTTTGTCGCCGATTTTATAGTAGGCGTACTTGGCAGTGTTACTGTTTCTGTCTTTGCAGTAAAAGTATCTGAGGATATTCCCCATGTGGTAGACTTTGTTCCGTGTCTGTAAGCTTTAACCTTAAATTTGTACGATGTGTTCGCCGTTAAACCCGTAATGGTATATGAAGTATTTGAAGCGCCTGAAAGCGTTTTTAAACTTACCCATTTCTTTTTAGAAGTGTCATAAATATATACTCTATAGCCCTCGGCATTGCTTGCCTTTGCCCATGTAAGCTTTATATTTTGCGAATTTACAGCCTTATACGACTTAACCTTTACCGTTGCTGGAAATGTGAATTTTGCCACGCTTACGTTACTGTACGAGCTATAGTATGTCTTTGAAGATGTTTGTTTAACCGCTCTCACGCAATATGATATGGTTCCGCTTGTCCAACTGCTTTTTCTCTCAAGCGAATAGGATGTGGACGTGGTTTCTCCCAGCTTATTATAAGTGCCGTCCGTCATTTTTCTGTAAACTATATATTTTGTCGCACCGCTTACCTTGTCCCATGAAATCTTAACAGTGCTGTCGGTTACAGTCGTATAAATTGTCGGAGCACTGACTTTAGAAGTGTCCTCCCGATAATCAACATCTATATCAACTGACGTATCAATTCCCGAAATAGAACCCGAACCTGTAAACTGCCAAGTCTGATATGTACCCGTATATGTACACTCGGTATTATACTGAGCAACCCATATTTTATACTCTTCGCCCAAAGCTTCTCCGTCAATCATAGAGGTGAGCCAATACTTGTTTGCATAAACTCCCGCTTCATAGCCGTTGTCCTCTATTCTGTCACAAAAAGCCTCGCAAAGCTTTGTCTTTTCGCTCTTAGTAAGTCCTGCGCTGTCAAGTCTGCCCGTTGCATAGTCAACTGATTCAATATCAAAGTACACTGGCAAATCCAAGTCGTATGAGCTTATGTACTTAAGCACAAAATCCGCTTCCTCTTTAGCCTCCGTTGTAGTTATCGCCTGAGTATAGAAATAAACTCCAACCTCTAAGCCTGCATCAATCGCACCCTCAATATTCTCTTTAAACTTTGTATCAAGCACAAGCGTACCTGCCGAGCCATAACCTCTGTAGCCTACTCTTATAATTGCAAAATCTATGCCGTCGTCCTTAACCTCATCCCAGTCAATGTCATACTGGTAGTAGGAAACGTCAATACCCCACACCTTTTCCATATCGTCAAATTCAGAACTATGTGTAATAGAGCTGTTTGAATATCCAAACGTGGTAAAATCACTGTCGGTGGACTCCTCCTCAAGAGAATCGTAATATCTTCCAAGCTGCGGATCCTCATGCTCCTCTGCGTATTCTATTATGTCCTGCTGCGCTGATTTCGTTTTTGATGAACCAGACTGAGCAAAGCCTACTACGGCTGAATTCATAGCGACTGCCAAAGCTAAAACCAGTCCGACTGCCCTTTTCATCATAACCTTCATCCTTTCTAAAAAATAAACTTTCGGTGCTTCCCACTTATTTCGACAAAAGCACTACTTTTTCTTTTATTATACACGCTCTTTTCCAAATTGTCAACCTTTTTAACCGAATTGTTACAATTTCACTGAATATAATTTTTTTCTTTACATTTTTCTGCATATTTACCTAAAATCAAAGATAGGCTTGCAAGCCTCAATACAATCTCATTAAATATTTCAGCCAAAACAAAGGCGGCAGTCATCACAAAACTGCCGCTGTAAACTTTCCATCAGACCTCACTGCCCGCTTCATCATACGATATATCCTTGTCCTTTTCTTTCCTTTTGCTTAAATAAGCCACCATTTCGCCCAGAAGCGTATAGACTATCGAGCAAATAGGAACTGCTATAAACATTCCGAATATACCACCGATATTTCCGCCGATTGTCACTGCAAAAAGCACCCAAATTCCAGGAAGCTCCACCGATTTCCCCACAACCTTAGGATAAATCAGATTCCCCTCTATCTGCTGAAGCACTATAATAAAAAGTACGAACAGCAGTGCTTTTTTAAACGAAGTAATCATTATAAGCAGTGCTCCGACTCCTGCTCCGATAAAGGCTCCTGCTATCGGAATAAATGCAGTTACCGCTACAAGAAGTCCTATAGTTGCAGCATACGGAAAGCCGAAAGCTTTCATGCCTATTGCGCAGAGCGAACCAAGTATACAGGCTTCAAGTCCCTGACCTGAAAGAAAGCTTGAAAACTTAGCCTTAGAAAGATTGCCGATATAGCAAAGCTCCTTAACGACCCTTTCAGGGAAAACCGCCATCGTAAAGCGGTAGAGCTGATCCTTAAGCTTCTCCTTTTGCAAAAGCATATATATTGAAAATACAACTCCAAGAAAGAAATTCACCACTCCCGTCACAGTGCCGAAAACAAAGCTGAAAACCCCCGAAAGCGTGCTCGAAACTATTGTTGTGTCGCTTAGCTTCTCGCTGAGCGTGTTTATAACCTCATCAGCCGACAAATCGGCATTTTCAATCCACTCGTTAAGGGTCGGATTATTCTTTGCTGTGTTAAACACTCTGACGATAAAATCAGGAACCTGCGCATAAAGCTGTGAAAAGGTATCCCTTATCGACGGCACAAGCAGAGCAATTACCGCCGCTATTACTCCTAAACAAAGCAGATAGGTAAGCGCAATCGAAACAGGTCTTGAAAGTCTTTTAAAAAGCTTTCCTCTCTCCTTGCCGTCCTTTCTCGGTCTGAAAAGCTTTCTTTCTATAAAGCTCATCGGAACATTGAGAATAAGCGCAATTACAAAGCCGATTATAAATGACGACAGCACTTCAACAAGCAAGCCTATCCAATGCCCTACCACCTTGTAATTAGTAAGTCCCCAGTAAAGCAGAACTCCCGCCACTACAATAGCAAGCGTCTGCTGGAATTTTTTATCCTTTCTCCTGTTCATCGCACTTCCTTTTTTTCGTTTGTTGTATTTTTAATCTAAAGAAATCTCCATAATCGGCTTAAGCACATCTCCGCCCGGCACTACCATCGGCAGAACGTTTACGTCCTTGTCTATTACACACTCAACAAGGCAGGGTCTGCCGCACTCAAGCGCATACTTAAGTCCGCTCTCTATTTCACTCTTTTTGGAAATTCTCACTCCCTCAATGCCAAATCCCTGAGCAAGCTTCATCATATCCGTTCCTCTGTCAATAGTAGTCTGTGAAAAACGCTTGTCATAAAAAATTCTCTGCCACTGTCTTACCATTCCTAAAACGTTATTTTCAAAGACAAGCTCCACTATCGGAATACCATGCTTTGCAAGGGTAGAAAGCTCGTTGCAGTTCATAAAGAAGCTGCCGTCGCCCGCTACATTGACTACCGGTTTATCAGGATTGCCAAGCTTTGCGCCTATAGCCGCACCAAGTCCATATCCCATAGTTCCCAGTCCGCCGCTTGAAGCGAAGGTTCTCGGCTTTACAAAATCATAGTACTGAGCCGTCCACATCTGATGCTGTCCTACCTCGGTAGTGATTATTGCGTCCTCTCCTGCCAAAGCGCAGAGCGTCTTTAAAACCTGATCAGGCAAAACCTCATCAGCATCGGTTATCGGCTGCATAGGCTTATCGTACTCACTCTTCCATTCGCTTATCCTTTGATTCCATTCAGAATGCTTAGCTTCAGGCAAAATCTCATTTAAGCGTGAAAGAATATATTTTAAATCGCCGTTTACACAGCAGTCCGCAGTTACGTTCTTTCCTATTTCCGCAGGGTCTATGTCGATATGAACTACCTTTGTGTGCTTTGCAAAGGTATTGGTATTAAGCGCAACTCGGTCTGAAAAACGAGTTCCCAGAGCTATCATAAGATCGCACTCTCCAAATGTCAGCGATGCCGTTTTTGTTCCGTGCATACCAAGCATACCGATATAACGCTTGTCCTTATTGTTAAAAGCCGTCTGTCCCATAAAGGAAAGCGAAATTGGCGAGTCTATTATTTCAGCAAGCTCCTTTAGCTCCTCCTGTGCATTGCAGGAAACCACTCCACCGCCCGCATAGATAAACGGACGCTCGCTTGACTTTATCATTTCAGCCGCAGCGTCAATCTGTGCGTTTATATCGTCAGGATTGTGGTTTACCACTACTCTCGGCTTTTTGTAGGTATACTCGCAAAGCTGTGCGGTTATATCCTTTGGAATGTCAATAAGCACAGGACCCTTTCTGCCCTCGTTTGCTATGTAGAAAGCTTCTCTTACCGTGTCCGCAAGCTTTGTTATATCCTTTACGATAAAGTTGTGCTTTGTAATCGGCATCGTTATTCCGCAGATGTCAACCTCCTGAAAGGAATCAAGTCCGAGCGATGCAGTTCCCACGTTTCCGGTTATAGCGACAAGCGGCACAGAGTCCATATTCGCAGTCGCAATTCCCGTGACAAGATTTGTAGCTCCCGGACCAGAGGTTGCAAGCACCACTCCGGTTTTGCCTGTCGTTCTCGCATAGCCGTCCGCCGCATGACAGGCAGCCTGCTCATGCGCTGTAATTACATGATTGATTTTATCCGAATACTTATACAGCGCATCATAAATATTAAGCACTGCGCCTCCCGGATAACCGAAAATTGTATCTACGCCCTGCTCCAGCAGGCACTCAAGAAGTAAATCAGAACCGTTAAGTTTCATTTATATTCCTCCGTTTTTATTTTTCTCATATATAATTTTCAAGCCCTTAAGCAAAAGCGTTTCGTCAAGCAAAATTTCTCTTTTGCAATAGCCTATAACCTTATCGGCAAGTCCGCCCGTTGAAATAACCGTGCAGCTTTCTCCAAGCTCCTCCTCTATTCTTTCTATAACTCCGTCAAGGCTTGCCGCCGTTGCATACAAAATTCCGCTTTTCATGCAGTCAACGGTGTTTGTGCCTATCACACGCTTAGGTGGAGTAAGACTTATGTTAGGAAGCTGTGAGGTTCGGCTTGTTAGTGAATCAAGCGACACCGCAAGCCCTGGAATAATCATTCCTCCTAAAAAGCTTTCATCGGCGTCTATCACAGAAATCGTCGTTGCAGTTCCCATGTCTATTAAGATCAGCGGCGCTTTATACAGATTTACCGCCGCCACAGCGTCCGCAACTCTGTCAGAGCCAAGCTGCGCAGGATTGTCAAGAAGTATCTTAAGCCCCGTTTTTATTCCAGGTCCTACAACCATAACTCTGCCGCAGCCTAGACGCTCCATTGCGAGCCTTACCGTTTCGGTAATCTGCGGAACTACAGATGAAATTATTCCGCCATCAATTTTTTCACCGTCAAGTCCGTTAAGATCAAGTATATTCCTTATCATAACCGTGTACTCCATCTGCGTGGAGCTATGGTTTGTAGAAAGCCGCTCGATAAACATTATTTCATTTTTATCAAAGCACCCGATAACTATATTTGAATTTCCTATATCCACCGCAAGTATCATTTATTTTCCTCGCTTTGCATTTCCTCCAGGGTTCCGTGCTTTTCGTACCTCGCAATTTTTAAAATCCTGTTATGCTCGTCTACGAAAACCACCTTTGGCGGATTTTCCTTTGCCTCCTGCTCAGTTACGTCCGCATACGCCATAATTATAACCTTGTCTCCGCGCTGACCGCATCTCGCCGCCGCTCCGTTAAGACAAATCACTCCGCTGCCCCGCTGACCTGCAATCACATAGGTTTCTATTCTGCTTCCACTGTTAATATTAACTATATGGACGTGCTCATATTCGACAAAGCCTGCCGCTTCCATCAAATCCTCATCTATAGTTACGCTTCCCACATAGTTAAGCTCCGCCTGAGTGACGACGGCGCGGTGAAGCTTGCTCTTTAAAATCGAAATTGTCATAGCCCTTCACCTTTCATCACAAAATATCTTCAGTAAAGAAGTTATCTATAAGCCTCGTCTTTCCTATATAAACAGCCATTGCGCAAAGCGCATTTCTGTCAAGCGTTTCAATCTGCCGCATGGTTTTTGCATCAACCATTTTCACATAATCTATTTTCGCAAGCGGCTCATTTAAGATAATCCCTTTCATTTTATCAAGGATATTCTTACAATTTTTCTGTCCGCTTTTTACCTCGTTAATTCCGCAGAAAACAGCCTTTGAAAGCACAAGCGCAGCCCTTCGCTCCTCCTCGTTTAAATAGGTGTTGCGCGAGCTCTTTGCCAGTCCGTCGCTCTCTCTGACAATCGGACAGCCGATTATCTCAATATCCATATTTAAATCCTCAGCCATGCGCTTTATAACCGCAAGCTGCTGGGCGTCCTTTTTGCCAAAATACGCTCTGTCAGGGCGCACAATGTTAAACAGCTTTGACACCACCGTGCAGACTCCTCGAAAATGCGTAGGACGGCTTAGTCCGCAAAGCTCCTCTGTAAGCACGCTCATATCCACAAACGTAACAAATCCGTCCCTGTACATCTCCTTCGGTTCAGGATTGAAAATCAAATCGCCGCCATGCTCCTCTACCACTTGTGCGTCACGGTTTATATCTCTGGGATAGCTTTCTAAATCCTCTGTAGGCGCAAACTGAATCGGATTTACAAAATCGGAAACCACTGTGCGGTCGTTGTCACGCTTTGAAGCCTCGATAAGGCTTGCGTGACCCTCGTGGAGATAGCCCATAGTCGGAACAAGTCCCACGCTAAGTCCCTGCGTTCTCCACTCCTTAACCTGCGTGCGAACCTCATCTATAGTCTTTACAATTTTCATTTTTACTCGCCCTCCTTTTTAGCATAGTCGCTTGTGAGAGCGTCCATAATCTGCTCGTCTATTTTGTAGCTATGCTCCGCCGTGGGAAAAGCCGACGCTTTTACCTGCTCGATATATTCGCAAAAGCCCTTTTTGTAGACCTCGGCAGCATCGCTGAATCGCTTGGCAAATTTAGGCGTATGGCCTATCGTAAGTCCGAGCATATCCTGATAAACCAGAACCTGACCGTCACAGCCTGCTCCTGCGCCTATACCTATAGTCGGAATTACCAGCCGCTTTGAAATCAGCTCCGCTAACGGTGCGGGTATGCCCTCAAGCACCACGGCGCAGGCTCCTGCGCTCTGAATAATATCTGCGTCCTCAATAATCTGCTTGGCTCTCTGGTAGTCCTTACCCTGAACCTTGAAGCCGCCGAAAGCGTTCACCGACTGCGGCGTAAGTCCTAAATGAGCCACCACGGGAATTGACGAATCGACTATCGCCTTAATCTGTTCAGCCACGGCCGCTCCACCCTCAAGCTTTACCGCCTGCGCACCGCCCTCCTTGATAAGTCTGCCGGCATTGACTACTGCGTCATAGACGCTCGTCTGATACGACATAAACGGCATATCGGCGACAACAAAAGCGTTTTTTGCTCCTCTTGTCACAGCCTTGGTGTGGTGAAGCATATCCTCCATCGTCACAGAAAGGGTATTTTCATACCCCAGCATAACCATGCCGAGCGAATCCCCTACTAAAATAGAATTCACTCCGCATTCGTCCTCAATACAAGCCGTTGTATAATCATAAGCAGTAAGCATCGTTATTTTTTCTCCCGATTGCTTCTGCGCCAAAAGTGTAGCGGCAGTATTTTTCATAACACATTGCTCCTTTATAAAAATGTTATCGTTCGGGCAATCCTGCTTCCCGATACAATACAAAAATAAGTATAGCATATAATCATGAATAAATTGTAACTAAATTCACAAAAATTAAAGTCTTAGCTCCCTCCGTAGAGGAAATTGTAAATCGGCAAAAACAGCACAGAGCTTGAAAAGTCAAGCGACAGCGCTCCTCCGCTTGAGTTTACAAACATTCTGATAACCATCACATAAACAGCAGCATTTATAAGACCGCTTATCAGTCCTGCAAGCACTCCCAGAACGCTGTCGCCGACAGACTGTGCGCCTGCCTTTAAATCAAAACCGAAAACAAACAGCAGCAGTTTTAAAATCAGCTTTACCAAGATATAAGTCAAAATGTAAAGCACCAGCTCAATAATTGAAACGCAAAGCGGAGAAATAAAATTTTCCTCGACATACTCTGCGGCATTATCGCTTGACTGTGACGCCGCCTGAATTATATCGTACATCTCATCGCTTGACAAATCATAATCGAAAATATCAAACACTCTTGACGAAAGAGCTTCTGAAAAAGCCTGCGGCAGCTTCTGCTCTAAAGCTTCAGTCAGCTCGCTTGAAAATCCGCTTGAGGAAAGTCCGTATTCTTCCGCTATTTCCTCCGCAGACTGTGCGGCGTTTCCACTTTCGCTCATTGCACTTCTTAACTCATCGTCAGAAACTTCTATTCCGTAATCGCTTAAAAGCTGCTGTGCGTTTGATACAGGATCAACGCTTTCAAAAGCTGATTTACAGCTTTCCAAAACTCTTTCACGGAAAAACGCATTATAGACAGGCTGTGCGAAAATACTTGACAATAAATACGCAAGCAAAGCCGCAATAATAAAGGTTACAATTGAAATAACAATCCGCTTAAAGCCTTTAAATGCACCTCTTATCACAGGTACTATTATTAAAATTCCAACTATTATATCAAGCAGAAGTGAAAAAACCATTCTATCTCCTTACATTTCAAACGCTAGCTTATCAATTCCCTGCTTTCCCGAAAGATACAGCGCACCGTTTATATATACCATATCGGAGTACTCCTTTTCAAGCTCCGCCGTTGCGGCTATTGTCGCACTGAAAGCATAGGACTCAACCTTGCCTGAGCTCAAAAGCAAAACTCTGTCGTCAGCTATCCTTACAAGCTTTGAGGAGGAATCTGCTTCAACAATTCTATAGCTTTCATCACTCTGAGCGTCCGCCTGCGCTATGATAAGAGAAAAGCTGTCGTCTGTGTTCGATGAAACAAGCAATGCCGTACAAGATGAATCCATGCTCATACTTACAAGCTCTCCGTCAAAATCAAGACTTGAAACAAGTCCGCCCTCGCTTGAAACGGTATAAATTCCCGTATCGCCGACAACTACTATATTTCCCGCATCATTTTTTACACAGCCCAAAGCTAAACATTCCAAGCTGTCGCTTAGCATCTGTTCGCCGTCCTCACTGAAATCAAGAGTGCGTGCCTGTGAATATATTTCCCCGTCATCAGAGGAAAATGTACACAGTGTGCAGCCCTCACCGTCATCGTCAATCGAAACAGCTATTATTCTCTGTGTACAGCTGTAGCTGTAAATTTCCTTTCCATCGCCGTCATAAACGGTCATGACAGAAGCGTATTTATCGCTTTCCGTCACAATTGCCGCAGTGCCGTCTGCACCTATTGCGCCTGTAAGAATAACCTCGTCTAAGCTTTTTGAATAGATCTCTCCGCTCTTGTTATAAACTGCAAAATCATATGAGCCGCTGTCAAACACCAGCACTCTTTTTGAGCTTACTCTCACAATGGGATTTGAATAGGAATAGCTGTAGCTTGAACGCTCCTTGCCGTTTTCATCATAAAAAACTAAATTATAAGCGTCCGCTGTCATTAGATTATTTTTGACAGCGTAAATTTCATACGAATCCTCATCAGGATCAATAGGAAAGTTTCCAGATTCAAGCTCTCCATTGTTAGCTATCGTTTCAGACGGCTTGTCAAAAATATCCTCCAGCATTGGCAGCCAAAACGGATAAGTGGTATATATTATAAGACCTATAAGCAAAACTATCAGTACTGCTAAAATTCTTTTCAGCGTCCTGATTGAACGCTCGGTTTTGCGCACAGATTTTATATCTGTATGTACGGCTCTTTTTTCCTCGCCCTTTTTATTGTCCGCCATAACTTCTCCTTTCAAAAACCCTCTCTTTTTCACACCTTAAATCAATAAAACACTCTATTTAAAATTAGTCCCTGCGGCGCAAGTGTCTTTCCCGCAAGCGTTCTGTCACCCTTTTCAAACAGCTCAGGAATAGAATCTTTCTCGATTTTTCCCTCGCCTATATACACAAGCGTGCCGACCATAATCCTAACCATATTGTACAAAAAACCGCTTCCTGAAACGGTGAAAATCACAATTTCTCCCTCTCGCCTGACATTAAAGCTGAAAATTTCTCTGACTGTATTTTCCTTGTCGCAGTCGGCGGAGCAAAACGCTTTGAAATCGTGCGTTCCGACAAAAGCCTTTGCCTGCTCGTTCAGCAGCCTCTCGTCAATATGCTTTTGAATTAAGCAGGTACTATCGCTCAAAAACGGATTTTTCATACTGCTGTTTAAAATCCTATATTCATATTCCTTGCCCTTGCAGCAGTACCTCGCGTGAAAATCCTCATGCGCTTGTTCACAGCTCAATATGCAAATGTCGTTAGGCAAAATATTATTCGCTCCGTTTATAATCCCCTCGCATGGTATTGCGCTTTCGGTTTTAAAGCTAAAGCAAAACTGTCTTGCGTGAACCTTAGCGTCTGTGCGCGAGCAGCCGAAAATCGTAATTTCCTCGCCGATAAGCTGAGTCAAAGCCTCCTCAACCGCCTGCTGTATGGTATAAGCGTTGCTCTGCCGCTGAAAGCCGTGATACGCAGTTCCTTTGTAAGCCATCAGCACCTTAAAATTTCTCATAAGTATTTTTCCCTTATTTAATGATGATATTCAAAGCGACAACGGCGGCTATAAATATCGCCGTGTAAATTGAACCTGACAAATCTCTGTAGGTGAGCGTAAGCTGCTTCATTTTGGTTCTGCCCTCGCCGCCGTGATAACAGCGGCACTCCATCGCTGTCGCAAGCTCCTCGGCTCTGCGAAACGATGAAACAAACAGCGGTATAACAATCGGAAGCATACTCTTTACCTTTTGCTTCAAATTTCCCGTATCAAGCTCCGAGCCTCTCGCCTTCTGCGCACTCATAATCTTGTCCGTTTCCTCAATAAGAGTAGGAATAAACCTAAGCGCAATCGTCATCATCATAGCAAGCTCATGCACAGGAACCTTGATTTTTTTCAGCGGACGAAGCAGCCGCTCAATGGCATCCGTTAAATCAATCGGCGACGTGGTGTAGGTGAGAAGCGATGAGCCTATTATTAAGCAGACAATTCTCACAACCATATAAACCGCTGTGTCTAAACCCTCGTCGGTTATAGTTATAACCCAAATGCTAAAAAGCTCTTCTCCTGTAGAAACAAACAAAATATTAAGCAATGCGGTAAAAATAACAATCGGCACTATCGGCTTTAAGCTTGTCCTTATCATCGAAAACGGAATTTTCGATATAGCAAAGCTTAAGAGCGCAAAAACCACTCCCACCAAAAGAGAGTACATATTTTTCGCCGCAAAAAGCATTATTATAAAAGCAATAGTCAGCAAAAGCTTTACCCTTGCATCCATTTTATGAATAACAGAATCTCCGGGGAAATACTGTCCCAGCGTTATATCCTTAAGCAAATTGTCCTCACACTTTCCCTTTTTCCAAAAGTCTTTCCTTTAATACCTTTTCAGCATACTTTACCGTGTATACATCCTGCGGCAGATTATATCCCATCTCGTTAAGCTTTCTAAAAATCCTCGTGACCTGCGGCGTTGACAAGCCTATCTGCTCAAGCTCCTCACTCCTTGAAAAAACCTTAGGCGGAGTATCAAAGCAGAAAACCTTTCCCTCGTTCATCACAAGTATTCTGTCCGCAATCTTCGCTATGTCCTCCATCGAGTGCGAAACCACAAGCACCGCATTTTTCTTTTGCTCGTGATAGCTCTTGATCATCTCGAATATCCTGTCTCTGCCCTGCGGATCAAGTCCTGAAGCAGGCTCGTCTAAAATCAAAACCTTAGGCTCCATCGCCATAACTCCCGCAATCGCCGCACGTCTTTTCTGTCCGCCCGAAAGCTCAAACGGTGACTTCTCCAAAAGCGCCTCGTCAAGCCCTACAAGCTTAGCTGCCGAATGTATTCTTCGATCAATTTCTCCCTCGTCAAGCCCCATATTTTTAGGTCCGTACCCTATATCCTTATACACCGTTTCCTCAAAAAGCTGATATTCGGGATACTGAAAAACCAGTCCGACTTTAAAGCGCACGGTTCTCAGCTTTTCCTTGTCCTCAATAAAATCCTCGCCGTCAACAATCACCTTGCCCGACGACGGCTTAAGCAGTCCGTTAAAGTGCTGAATAAGCGTAGATTTTCCCGAGCCAGTATGCCCTATAATTCCGACAATCTCACCATCGTTTATCTCAATACTCACCTTGTCAAGAGCCGTCTTTTTAAACGGCGTATTTTCTCCGTAAATGTAGGTAAGCTCCTGCGTCTGAATAACCGACATCTTTTCCCTTTCCTTTTTCTATCCCAAAAGCCTGCTTATCGCTTTAGCACATTCGTCCTCAGTCAGAATATCCTTCGGCATCTCAAAGCCTGCCTTTCTTAGTCTCCATGCAAGCTCCGTCGCCTGCGGAACGTCAAGTCCTAAATTCTTCATCGTTTCCACCTGTGAAAAAATCTGCTTCGGCGTGCCGTCAATCATTATTTCGCCCTCGTCAATCACAACTACCCTCTGTGCCTGCGCCGCCTCGTCCATATAATGAGTGATAAGCACGATTGTAACCTCACGCTCTTTATTAAGCTTCTTTATCGTACTCATAACCTCGCTTCTTCCTCTCGGGTCAAGCATAGCGGTAGGCTCGTCAAGCAAAATGCAGTCGGGATCCATCGCAAGTATTCCCGCTATAGCAACTCTTTGCTTTTGTCCGCCCGAAAGCTTGTGTGGAGCGTACATACGATAATCGTACATATCCACAGCCTTTAGCGCTTCGTCAACTCTCCTGCGGATTTCCTTAGGCTCAACCCCCAGATTTTCAAGTGCAAACGCTGCGTCCTCCTCGACAATTGTCGCAACTATCTGATTGTCAGGATTTTGAAAAACCATTCCCGTACAGCTGCGTATATCAAGCAGATTTTTCTCATCGCCTGTATCCATCCCGTTTACCTTAACGCTGCCGCTGTCGGGAATATTTATAGCGTTAAAATGCTTTGCAAGCGTCGATTTTCCCGAACCGTTATGCCCTAATACTGCGACAAATTCGCCCTTTTCAACGCTAAGTGAAACGCCCTTGAGAACATCGTTCACTCCTGCCTTTTCATACGAAAAGGATATGTTGTCTGCATCTAAAAATACGTTCATTTTACCTTTCCTTTTTTTAAGCCTTGCGTTATAATGATTTATTTTTTTGCGCATAGCTGTCAAAGCCGTCAATACAAAAATCATAAATAAATTGCTTTATATCATTTTCGTCAGCCGTTTCATAATAGTTAATCAGCAAAGACAAAAAATCACGCTGTCTGTCAACAGGAATTGAAATAATACCTGCGCCATAGCTAATCATAATTTTATTTGCGGCAAGCTGCGCCGTCCTTTTGTTGCCGTCCATAAAAAGCTGAGCTCGCATAATGTAAAGCATAACGTCAATGCCAACGTCCGTTGCAGAAGCCGCTTCGCTGTTTATGCCATCAAAGAATCGGACAACCTCTTCCTCGTTCGGTATATCAGGCTTCCATAAAGTGCCGCCAATTTTAACGTCTGTCCGCCGTAAATTTTCTGCGTCAATTACAATGCCTCTGCCTATTTCCTGATTAAGCTGTCTTACAAATCTAAGATTAAGCGGATAATCTATATTTTCAAGAATAAACTGCCATGCGTGCTTTAAATTATTTACCTTTATCGTTTCCTCAATGCTAAGACCAGCTACTGCTCTGCCCTCGTAAATCTCCTGGGTATCAGGATAGGTAACGCCCACGCCCTCCAGCCTTGCTTCGCTGTAGATGCTGTCAACGATATTCCTTTTTGCATACATAATGTTATCTTCAGCAGTCAGGTTGTATTTGTTTTCCATTTTTACATTTCCCTTTATTCTACATCTATCCACTCTATCTTAAAAATCACAGGTCTTGTTCCGTCGTTGCAGCAGGCTATCATAACCTTGTCGTCGTTCATACAGCCGTGCATAATGCTTCCGCTCTGCAAAGCTGTGTAAATGTATCGGCTGACTGCGTCCCACGCTTCCGAGCAAAACGGCACTCCGTCAGCTCCTGCGTGAGCAGTTCCAGGAGAATGAATCAAATCCTCATCAGGCTCTCCCGACTTCACAAGAGTACCTGCTCCCATATGCCAGAAGTCATCTCTTTCGTCATTACGGCAAAGTATAAATT
Organism: Ruminococcus sp.; assembly: GCA_021202895.1. GTDB lineage: Bacteria > Bacillota > Clostridia > Oscillospirales > Ruminococcaceae > YE71. The sequence goes on from JAJQCE010000027.1 coordinate 24,359, forward strand.
CATCGCCGACATTATAGCACGGACATTTTCCGCTCTGCGGTATGGCGCAAAACTGCTCCTGCAATTACAGATAAAGCTTTTTGTCAACTACCGTAACCTTACACCTATGCTCCATTAAAACTACTTGCTTTCCCATATCGCCGTTGAGCCGCACGGAAGAAACAAGCCTGACGACTGAACCTTAAGTCCGATTTCGTCTGCGAAAACATTTCCTCCAAAGCGTTTTGCAATTCCCTCACCCAGTATATATGCCATAACCGACGGCGAAAGTCCTGTGGTATAGCTGTTAAGCAAAAAGAAAATCGCTTTGTCGTCAAGCAGCTGTGCGCAAAGCTTAACTAGCTCAAAGATACAGTCCTCAAGCTTCCACACCTCGCCGTTAGGTCCTCGTCCGTAGCTTGGCGGATCCATTATAATCGCATCATAGCGATTACCTCGTCTTATTTCACGCTTTACAAACTTCTCACAGTCGTCCACCAGCCAACGAATCGGCTTATCTGAAAGAGAGCTTTGCGCTGCGTTTTCTCTTGCCCACGAAACCATTCCCTTTGAAGCGTCAACGTGAGTTACACTCGCTCCCGCTCTTGCGCAAGCAAGCGTTGCGCCGCCTGTGTAGGCAAAGAGATTTAGCACCTTAACCTGACGAGAAGAGTGCTTTATTTTCTCGCTCATATAATCCCAGTTCACCGCCTGCTCAGGAAAAAGCCCAGTGTGCTTAAAGCCTGTCGGACGAATTATAAACTTAAGATCGTGATAGCCTATAGTCCACCTTTCGGGGAGCTGTTTTCTTACCTCCCACTCGCCGCCGCCCTTTTTTGAGCGGTGATAAACTGCGTCCGCTTGATTCCAAAGCTTAGTTTCGTGCGGAGTGTTCCAAATAATCTGCGGATCCGGACGCACCAAAAGCTTGCCGCCCCAGCTTTCAAGCTTTTCTCCGCCAGAAGCGTCTATTATTTTATAATCCTGCCATTTGTCCGCTGTTCTCATTTACATTTCTCTTACTTTCTCCGCCGTCTGCTCTGCAAGCTCGGTTATCTGACTGATGTCCCTGCCTTCAAGCATTATCCTCACCAGCGGCTCTGTTCCGCTTTCACGCACAAGTATTCTTCCATCGCTTCCCAAAAGCTGCTCAATCTCTTTAATCTTTTCAGTAACCGCTTGGTTTTTGCTCCACAAGCCCTTTTTGTCCGCTGTGATTTTAACATTGACAAGCACCTGCGGAAAGCTCTCCATTTCTCCTGCAAGCTCGCTGGCTTTTTTCTTGCTCTGCGCCATGATTTCCAAAAGCTTAAGACCTGTAAGCTCTCCGTCGCCCGTGGTCGAATAATCGAGCATAATCACATGACCCGACTGTTCTCCGCCTAAATTAAATCCGCCCTCAAGCATACGCTCAAGCACATACCTGTCGCCCACAGCGGTTTTCTCCGCCGCAATTTTCTCAGCTTCAGCAAACTTGTAAAACCCGATATTTGTCATAACCGTCACAACGCAGGTATCCTTGCCAAGACTGCCGTTTTGCTTAAAATACTTTGAAAAAATCGCAAGCAGCTTGTCGCCGTCTATCATCTCACCGTTTTCGTCAACCGCAAGACAGCGATCCGCATCGCCGTCAAACGCAAGCCCCACGTCTGCGTTAAGCTCACTCACCTTAGCGATTAAATTCTCCATATGAGTAGAACCGCAGCTATCATTTATATTAGTTCCGTCAGGCTCTGCGCTGATAAAGATGCAGTCAGCTCCCAGCTCTGTAAAAATCCTCTTGGCGCACCTGCTTGCCGCACCGTTTGCGCAGTCTATTACAGCCCTTATTCCGCTTAGATCCGCCTTAGCCGCCAATTTTATATATTCAGTATACTCGTCAGCCGCCTGCTCAAAATGGACTATCCTGCCCACCTCACAGCCGTCCTTAACCGCAAGCCTTTCAGGAGCGTCCAAAATCAGAGCCTCTATTTTTTCCTCTGTTTCATCGTCCAACTTAAAGCCAGTAGAAGAAAAAAGCTTGATCCCGTTAAACTCAACCGAGTTGTGAGATGCGCTTATTACAACTCCTGCGTCTGCGCCGTGCTTTCTCACAAGATACGCTGTCGCAGGCGTAGGAACAACTCCCAGAATATAAGCGTCCGCTCCCACAGAGCATATTCCTGCCACAAGTGCCGCTTCAAGCACGTCGCCTGAAATTCTCGTGTCCTTGCCGATAAAAATCTTCGGCTTGCTTTGGCAGCCCTCAGCTAAAACCAAAGCCGCCGCACGTCCTATCTGCATCGCAAGCTCAGTCGTAAGCTCGCTTATCGCAACTCCTCTTACTCCGTCAGTTCCAAAAAGTCTTCCCATCTCCAAGTTTCTCCTTTATATCTGTTATTTTGCTTTTAAAGGTGCATTTGTCCGTCCTTTAAAATCCCCAGATGGTCATAGGCAAGCTGTGTCGCAACTCTGCCTCTCGGTGTCTTTGAAATAAATCCCAGCTGCATAAGATACGGCTCGCATACGTCCTCAAGTGTCACCGACTCCTCGCCGATTGCCGCTGCAAGAGTTTGCAGTCCGACAGGTCCTCCGCCGTAGCCCTTTATAATCATCTCAAGCAGTCTGCGGTCAAGCTTGTCAAGCCCTAAATCATCTATCTCAAGTCTGTCAAGCGCAAATTTCGCTATCTCCTCCGTGATAGTTCCATCGCCCATAATCTGCGCATAATCTCTTGTTCGGCGCAGCATTCTGTTCGCAATTCTCGGAGTTCCCCTTGAACGCGCAGCAAGCTCCATAGCTCCGCCCTGAGTGCATACCACGCCTAAAATAATCGCTGAACGCTGAATAATTGTCGTGAGCTGTTCAGGCGTGTACAATTCCAACCGCTCGATTATTCCAAAGCGGTCTCGTAGCGGTGCGCTAAGCTGTCCTGAACGGGTAGTTGCGCCGATAAGCGTAAACCTGTTAAGCTCAATCCTGATAGACCTTGCCGCAGGGCCCTTTCCCATAATAATATCGAGCGCATAATCCTCAAGCGCAGGATAGAGAATCTCCTCAACCTGCCTTGAAAGCCTGTGAATCTCATCTATAAAAAGCACGTCGCCGTTTTCAAGATTAGTCAGAAGCGCAGCCAAATCGCCCGGCTTTTCAATCGCAGGACCTGACGTCGTTCTAATATTTACTCCCATCTCGTGCGCAATTATCATTGAAAGCGTCGTCTTGCCCAGTCCGGGAGGTCCGTACAGCAAAACATGGTCGAGTGAATCGCCTCTTTGCTTTGCCGCTTCAATACAAATTCTGACATTCTCCTTAACGCTATCCTGCCCGATATATTCGTCAAGCGTCTTAGGGCGCAGTCCTACCTCAAAATCATCAGTCGTATCAGGTTCCTGCTCTATCGGCGAAACCACTCTGTTCTCAAAATTAAATTCGCCCTCTTCTATCATAATTATTCTCCGTACTGTTTTTTATTCTAAAATCTTGCCAGTCCGATAAGAGCCTTCTTTATCAGCTCCTCAACCGTAAGCGAAGGGTCGAGCTTACCCAGCACCGAAAGTGCCTCCGCTTCGCTGTAGCCTAACACCTCAAGCGCAGTCACCGCCTCAGCTATAGATGACTGCTGCGGAGTATTTACCGCCGCTTCGGACGAGCGAACGGAAATCGTTTCCCCTGCAAGCTTATCCTTAAGCTCAAGAATTATCCTCTGCGCCGTCTTTGCTCCTATCCCCTTAACCCTTGTAAGAGCCTTTGAATCGGAGGTTGCAACGCAAAGCGCAAACTGATTTGTATTCATAGCCGAAAGTATCGCTATCGCCGCTTTTGGTCCTACTCCCGACACAGAAATCAGCAGCTTAAAGCACTTAAGCTCCTCACGCTGTGCAAAACCAAAAAGCTCAACTGCGTCCTCTCTCACGCTCATATATGTATAAAGCTGCACATTTTCCTCGCCTGAAATCTGCTGCAAGGTGTTAAAGGTGGTTTTGCAGGCATAGCCCACTCCGCCGCACTCGACCACCGCAAGCTCCGTTTCGGTATGCACCAACCTTCCGCTGACAGAATATATCATTTTTATTTCCTCGCTTATCCTAGCTTTGTTCCTTATACTTATCCATTATGCTTCGTGTGTTCACCGAGTAAGCGTGCGTTATCGCAAGTGCAACTGCATCCGCCGCATCGTCGGGCTTTGGAATTTCAGCAAGGTGAAGCAAATTTTTCGTCATCTCCTGCACCTGCTTTTTCTCCGCCCGTCCATACCCTGCGATTGAGCTTTTAACCTGAAGCGGAGTATACTCAAAAATCGGAAGCCCTGCCCTTATAAGCGGCAAAAGCGTAACTCCTCTCGCCTGCGCCACGTCAATAACCGTTTTCTGATTGGTGTTAAAGTAAAGCTTCTCTATCGCCGCCTCATCAGGCTTATATGTCTGCACAAGACAGCACATATCGTCATAAATAGCATTCAGCCGTCTCTCAAACGGCATATCCGCAGAGGTGGTAACAGCTCCGAACGCTGTCAGCCTCATTTTTGAATGTTCATAATCAATAACTCCATACCCGATTATTGCATAACCCGGATCAATGCCTAAAATCCGCACTCCAAGTCCTCCCAGTTTGCTCTAAAAAACTTTTACATATTATTATACCACACTTGCTCTCACTTTTCAAGCGGCAAATTATAAATAGTGTGAAAATTTTGTCGAATCAGCTTTCTTTCGAGCTTCAAGCGCAAAACAAAGCCCCTGCTTGTCGGGCAGGGGCTGTGGATTATATATTTAACTCTTAGTTGTGACTTTTTTGGTAGCGGAATATGCTCCGAACAATGTTTTACCGTTGACTTTTCTGTAGGCTCTGATTCTGTATTTGTAAACAGTGCCGCTCTTAAGTCCTGAATTTCTGTAAGTAAGCGTTGAGCCGCTTGAAATCGTCTTAATCGTTACCCATTTCTTGGTGCTTGAGTTGTATCTTTGAATCTTGTACCCAGTTGCGCCTGTGACTTTCTTCCAGTTCAAGCGAACTGCTGTCTTTGACTTTGACGCAGATTTAATTGTTACTTTGGCAGGCTTGGTTGAGGTTGTGATTGTCGAGCTTGCCGTGCCCCAGTAATTTGTGCCGCTTATTTTCACATAGGCTTTTACTTTATATTTATATGTAGTTCCTGCTTTCAAGCCTGTATCTTTGTAAGAGGTAGTTGAATTGTTCTTTATTGTAGTAATTTTAACCCACTTTTTCGTGCTGGAATTGTAGCGATAAATACGGTAGCCTGTTGCAGAGCTTGATTTTTTCCAAGTTATTTTTATTTTTGATGTTGACGAAACATAGTTGGTTTTTGCCGTAACTAAAGGCAAAAGCTTATAAGTTATACCATTTTTCTTCGCATAGGTTTCTGCTTCCGTACCAGCATAGCATTTCATTGTGAAAACTTTCATTAAAGTAGGTGTTTCATCACTGCCCCCTTTGTAACCAAAAGTATATCCATTTCTAAAAAAAGCATCTGCATTTATAGTAACACTTCTAAGTGAAGTGCAATCATAGAAAGCCCTAGAACCAAAAAATATTACTGATTCAAGATTTATAGACGTTAAGGAAGTACAGTGCGCAAAAGCACAACCCTCTATGCTGGTAACAGAATCAGGCAGAATGACTTTTTTTATTTTGGTGTTTTTATAAAATCCACTGCCCTGTTCATGATCAGAATCAGAAAGCTCTGAACCTATTCTAGCAACTGGATAACCATTGATTTCACTTGGTATAGTAACAGTGGTATCAGAACCAGTATACCCAGTTATTATAATACAAGGATCAGATCCATCTGAAAGGCTATACTCAAATCCTTTATATGTGCCTTCTAAATAGGTATTTTCCTCTTCCGTAATCGCACTAGCCTCAATTGAACTACTACCTAGTACCCCCCCCCAGACTATCAGAAGCAGAGAGAACCATTGCCGTCGCCGCCATTGTCACAGCGAGCAAGCCTGAAAAAACACGCTTTTTAAGTGAAAAAGTTTTTTCCATTTAAAAAACCTCCTAAAATATTATATTTACCGAAATACTTCGGCATAACATCATTCTATCACATTTTGCCACAATTGTCAATTGGCATTATTAACAAAAAATTTTCGTTATTTTATGCACAATAAACTAATTTTTGTTGTGATTGTCAACTATTGATTTTAATAAAACAACAAGCCAATGCTTTTCACATTGGCTTGTAAATTACTATGCGTTCTTTTTAATCGGCTCTTTGTCAAAATCGTCAATCGTTATGCGCTTTATGTCCGCTCCTAAAGAGCTGAGCTTACCTACAATGTCCTCGTAGCCTCGCTCAATATAGTGTATATCGCCTATTTCAGTAGTACCCTCAGCCGCAAGACCTGCAATTATCAGCGCAGCTCCGGCTCTTAAATCAGGCGCCATCACGCTTGCTCCCTTGAGCCTGTCAACACCTTGAATAATAACAGCTTTGCCGTTTACTACAATATCCGCACCCATTCGCCTCAGCTCGTTTACATACCTGAAACGGTTGTCGAAAATGTCGTCCGTAACTACGCTTGCACCACTTGCCAAGGTGAGCAGAGTGGAAATCTGCGGCTGCATATCGGTAGGAAAGCCCGGATGAGGCATCGTCCTTATGTTTGTCTTTTTAAGCTCGCCGTTCGGATAAATCCTTATAGCGTCATCAAACTCCTCAACGCCTACTCCGATTTTGCGCAGGTTCGCAGTTATCGACTCAAGGTGCTTCGGAATTACATTCTTTATCAGCACATTGCCCTTTGTCGCCGCTGCGGCAACCATAAATGTTCCCGCTTCAATCTGGTCGGGAATTACCGAGTATTCAACGCCTCTGAATCTCTTTACTCCGCGGATTTTTATAGTATCCGTTCCTGCGCCCATAATGTCTGCGCCCATAGAGTTTAAGAAATTCGCAACGTCAACTACGTGCGGCTCTTTGGCGGCGTTTTCAATAACCGTGTAACCGTCAGCCTTAGCCGCCGCAAGCATTGCATTTATCGTTGCTCCAACACTGTTGATGTCAAAATATATCAGACTGCCTACAAGCGAATCTGCGTGCAGATGCACCTCTCCTGCATCAATCGAATCCTGAGCTCCTAAAGCTCTGAAGGCCTTTAAATGCTGATCTATCGGACGGTCGCCTAAATCACAGCCGCCTGGAAGCGCAACGTGCGCCTCGTGAAATCTTCCAAGAAGCGTTCCTAAAAAGTAGGAGGAGGCTCTCATCACTCTTGCCATTTCGTATGGAACTCCAGGGTTTATAATCCCTGCGGTGTCAAACCTTACCCTGTTTTTAGACAAAAGCTTGATGTCCGCTCCCATAGATTTAAGTATTTTCATGCAAAACGTTATATCACTTATCTGTGGACAATTTTCCAGTATCACTGGCTCGTCACAGAGAATTGTTGCCGCAACAATCGCAACAGCAGCGTTCTTGGCTCCGCTTATTGTAACCTCGCCGTTAAGCTGTCTGCCGCCGTTTATAACAAACTTTTCCAAGTCGTCACATCCCTTTTTTTATTTTCCGCATACGTTGTCCGCACGCTCTGTGAAGCGTCAATGCGTAAAGCAAAATCACTGCGCTACTATATTATACCAATTTATGGCTGTAAAATTCAAAATTTTCACTCGGCGTATCTTTAAACAACACACCTTTATTATTTTATCACACCTTACAGAAAAAATCAAGTCTATTTTCGCATTTTTTCAAATTGGTTTTGTTTTTTATCCCTATTGTCACTTTTTCGTAATCTTTATCGGGAATTTAATTGGACAGATGAAACCTCTGTGTTACCAATGTAACTTATTTGTAATCTTATTTGTCCAAAAAATCGGTCTAGTCTGCTACTTTCAACGTTTTTGTGCAATTTTCACATATTTTCTGCACCAAATTCCCAAGAACATGCTTTCGCCTCACTATATTCCAAAATTATGCAGCTTCCACGTCATACTTGACCCGATAAAAAATTTTTTATATAATATAAAGAAAAAAGCGTGACAAAAGCTAAAAAAATCTGTCTTAGAGAGTGAAAGGGGTTGGTGCAGATAAATAATATGGACGACGAGGAAATCATCAGACTGTATTTTGAGCGGGACGAGACGGCGATAAGTCATACGGCTCAAAAATACGGTGCGGGGCTAAAACGCTGTGCGCAGAACATACTTCACGACGAGCAGCTTGCCGACGAGTGTTTAAACGATGTATATTTCAAGGTCTGGAACGCCGTACCCCCTGAAATACCGCAGAATCTCAGCGCATATCTGTTTAAAATCTGCCGCCGCAATGCGCTGGGGATAATTGAGCGTCAGTCAGCGCAGAAGCGAGGCTCTTCGTTTGTTGCACTTACCGATGAAATGCTTGAATGTATCCCTGACGATTCTGCGCAAAGCGACCCTGAAACCGAGCGTCTGACAGAAGCTCTGAACAGCTTTTTAAAAACGCTCGACCGCGAAAAGAGAATCGCTTTTGTAAAGAGATACTGGTACGCTCAGAGCATACCCTCGATTGCAAAGGAGCTTAATTGCAGTGAGGGGAGGATCCGTACCATGCTTTACAGAACGAGAATTAAGCTCAAAAAATTTTTAGAAAGGACGAATTTTTATGAATAAAAAGGATTTATTTTTAGCGATGAACGACATTGACGATCGTTTTATAACAGAGGCTGAGGGAGGGATGACAAAGCGTAAAAGGTATGCCGCAAAGAATGTGACTAAGGCTGTCGTATCAATTGCGGCGGCGGCAGTGCTCACCGTTTCAGCAGGCGCTGCGGCGTACACTCTGCTTGAAAACCGTCAGAGCGTCGAGCATTATTTAGGCGAAAGTGCGGCGGATTTAGTTGAATCAAGCGAACTGGTACAAAATTTGGTAAGCTCCAACGAGCATATTAAATTCACACTGGATACGATTCTAAACGATGGAAAATTTGCTGAATTTATTATAACCTATGATTGTCTTGACGATGAGGGCAAAAAGCTTATGGAGGAAATCGGAATGCCTGATTTAGAGCTTTATTATGCCGACACGGACGAGATTATAGCGGGCGCAATAAGCAGTCAGGGTTATTCCGCTGATTCAGCCTCAGACAACGAAGCGTTTGTCGCTGTCTGCAATATAAGCTTGGTGGACGTTTCCAGACCACTGACGCTAAAGCTTTACAGCGATGAATTATGCTTAGGCGAATATGTTGACGGCAACTCAGCTGAAGCTAAAGAAAATGAGCTTGAGGGAATAGAGTTTAGCTTTAATCTTGAAAAGAATATTGAGAGCGTAGCCTTTGAAAGCGCAGACGGCAATCAAATAAGCCTTTCGCCAATTTCCCTTTCAGGAGATGTCAAAATATACGACACAAGTTCCGTTAGCTTTGTAAATAACGATGGTGAAACGATAAATGCTCTGGCTGAGGACGGCTTGGTAAGAGAGCGCGGCAGCGAAGCTGACTTTTCATATGTGGTCTTTAATAGAGCAATAGATCCAACCGAATACACAAGCATCACGATAAACGGTGTGGAATATTTAAGAAAGTAGCTTTAATACAAAAATTTCAGCGGCTGGGGATAATCCTAACCGCTGATTTTATTTGTGATATTTAGCGTTTGCGCTGATTGAAAAGGCTCGGTAAAGCTGCTCTAAAAGCATGATTCTCGCAAGCTGATGTGGAAACGTCATGGGCGACATTGAAAGCGAAAAATCGCACCGCCTTTTAAATTCCTCGTCCAGTCCGTAGGATGAGCCGATAAAGAAATTCAGCGTGGAAAAACCGTTGACGCCTGTCTGCTCAATTTTTTGTGAAAGCTGCTCGGAGCTAAGACACCTTCCCTCTATGCAGAGCGCGATGCTGTACGCTCCCTTAATCTGCAAATATTTTTCAAAGCTCTGCGCTTCCTTTGCAAGTGCGGCAGCTTTGCTTTTTTGCGAGGGATTTTCCTTTAGTCTGCACTCGTTAATTTCGACAACGCAAGGTGTGCAGTACCCTCCCAGCCGCTTTGAATACTCCGTCTGCGCCTGCTTAAGCCAGCTTTCCTTGAGAGAGCCTACGGCTATTACATTTACCCTTATCAAAAAATCACCGCCCTGCCGCCGCACGGAGGAGCTATGTACAGCATATAGTCGCGCTTAGGCAAAAGCGGCTTAAGAGCCTTCTCAGCGCACTCTCTCGCCTTGTCGGGAGTGTTATTTTCCTGACTTAAATGCCCTAGCACAAAGCTTGACGTTCCAGTCTTTGCAAGCCTGACAAGCTCATGTGCACACTGCGAATTTGAAAGATGCCCGTGGTCTGACGCTATTCTTTGCTTTAGCTCATATGGATAACCGCCGTTTTTCAGCATAGCCTCGTCATAGTTTGCTTCAAGCAAAACTAAATCCGCACCTTTAATGCTCTCCCAAATACTTTCCGTCACCTCTCCCAAATCGGTACACAGCACTGCAATTTTTCCATCAGGATAAAGAACCCTGTAGCCGCAGCTCTCAGGAGAATCGTGCGGTGTTTTAAACATTGTAACGCTAAAGCCCGCAGCTAAAATTTCCCTGCCGTCTACCTCGTTGCACACCGTCTGCTCAGGCAGCTTTGAGCATTCTCTTAAAATCTCTATATTTTCTCTCTGAGCGTAAAGCTCAACTCTGTGCTTTTTCAAGAACACATTAAGCCCCTGAACATGGTCGGAGTGAGTGTGCGTGACAAACACCGCCTTAATCGCCTCGCAGGGAATTTCATTCTCCTCAAGCGCCTGACAAATCCTCTTGCAGGACACTCCGCAGTCAATAATTATACCCCCACTCTTGTCGCCAAAGTACGTACAGTTACCCTTACTGGAAGAGAACAGCGGATAGATTCTAGCCATAGTCCTACTCCATCAGCTCTCTCATTTGAGAGATAAGCTCGCCGAAAAGCTTAAGCGCATCGTTAATTGGCTTTGCGCTCGCCATATCCACTCCTGCGCCTTTTAAAAGCTCAATCGGCGTCCTTGAGCAGCCGCCCTTTAAAAAGCCAATGTAGTCTTTAACTGCACTCTCTCCCTCGTTTAAAATTCTCTGCGAAAGCGCAATAGCCGCAGAATATCCCGTAGCGTACTGGTAGACATAGTAGTCGTAATAAAAATGCGGTATCCTTGCCCATTCAAGGTCAATCTCCTCATCAATCTCCACGCCGCCGCCAAAGTACAGCTCGTTGAGCGAGTGGTAAAGCGCATTTAAGCTGTCCGCAGTAAGAGCCTCTCCGCTTTCGTACATCTGCGCAATTTTAAGCTCAAACTCCGCAAACATTGTCTGACGGTAAAGAGTGGTTCTGAACTGCTCGAGAAAATAATTTATCAGATAAGCCTTCTCTTTCTTGTCGTCAGTGTTCTTAAGAAGATACTGCATCAGAAGCGATTCGTTGCAGGTTGAGGCTACCTCCGCTACAAAAATTGTGTAGTCGCTGTAAACCGTCGGCTGTGAGGAGTTGGAATAATAGGAATGAATAGCATGCCCCATCTCATGCGCAATAGTAAACATACAATTGAGCGTGTCCTTGTGGTTGAGCAGTACGTAAGGGTGAACCTTTGCGCCTGCCGAATACGCTCCGCTCGTCTTTCCCTCGTTTTCATACACGTCAATCCAACGGTTCTCAAAGCCCTCCTTAAGCACGCTTAGGTACTCCTCTCCCATCACGGACAGAGCCTTGTAAACCGTTTCCTTCGCCGTTTCAAAGTCTATTTTCATATCCACGTCTGAAACTATCGGTGCGTAGAGGTCGTACATATGAAGCTCGTCAAGCCCCATAAGCTCTCGTCTTAGCTCTGCATAGTCATACATATACTGCATATTCGAGTGAACAGCCTCAATCAGGTTTGTGTACACCTCTGTAGGAATCTCATTTGAATCAAGAGACGCTTCAAGCGGCGAGGAATAGCTTCTTGCCTTTGCGTAAAAGGAAAGCGTCTTTACCTGCCCTGAAAGTGCGGCGGCGCAGGTGTTCTTAAAGCCGTCATAGGTATGGTAAAGCTGCTCAAACGCACTCTTTCTCAAGGCTCTGTCAACACTTTGCATAAGCGGAATGTAGCTGCCGTGCGTAAGCTGATGAGCTTTTCCCTCGCTGTCGATTGCATCGGGAAATTTCAAATCCGCATCGCTGAACATAGAAAAGACCTGTTCAGGCACGCCCGACATATCTCCTGTGAGCGCAATAAGCCGCTCCTCTGCGTCTGAAAGCACATGGCTCTTTTTGCGGCGAATACTGTCAAGCGCACGGCGGTAAAGCTCCAGCTCAGGACGCTCCCTGTAAAAGCTATCCAGCGTTTCCTGCGGAATTGAAATAATTTCAGGCGTTTCAAAGCTCCCCGCTGAATTTATCGCCACATAGCCGTTCATAAGCCGTGAAACCATCGCCTGATACTTAGAAACAGCAGTGTCCTCATCGCTCCTGCGCTGAGCATAGTTGCCTAGACTGTCGCAAAGCAAGCTTATCTCATCGCTAAGCTGCAAAAATTCAAGCAGTCTGTCAGCACTCTTTGAAATCTCGCCCTTAAACTGAGCGATTCGCTGCGGAAGAGCTGAAAATTTCTCAAAATCTCTCTCCCATTCCTCATCACTCGGATAAATATCCTCTAATCTCCATGTGTATTGCTCGTCAATCTCACTTCTCTTAGGTATTCTTTCGTCCTGCATAGCTTGTATCTCCTTTGAATGTTGTTTTTCTCAATAAATCTATTTTACCACAACTGTCTTTGCTTGTCAAGGGCTAAAGAGCAATGAAAAATCAACAAACCTCGCTGACTTTTTTACAAAAAGAGATTGACATTTAGTAGAAAACGTGATATTATTAGAGTTAATAGTGAATAGTTGAGGTGCTTGGCAGTCCATCTAACCATGTAAATTCTCCTCTTTCAGCTTGGAATTGTTTAAGCTTTGTCATAAGTGCAAGTCCAAAAGTGTTAGTGACAGTAATTTACTTAAAATCAGTGACAGTTGGGGTATACTGTCACAAATATCACTATCGTCACTCTTAACTCTTAGCTTTTTTGGAGGCTGCTATGAAAACTTATAAATGCTTTGCCGCTGGCTTAGCGGCGCTTATGCTTACGATGGGACTTTGCGGCTGCTCAAGCTCCTCGTCAGACGAATCCTCGTCCTATGTCGACCAGGTGGAGGTAACTGCTACAGACGCTATTGACGCTATTCCTGAGGGCTCGGAAACGGAGCTTGAATGGCTGTCATACTTTGATTTGAACCCGACAAGTACGGCGGAGGAGAAGCGTGTTGACGTTGATCTTTTTGAGCAAAAGGGCGGCACAATCGTCTACTCGCAAACCACCTCGACGACAAAGTACGACCAGCTTGCAAGCCGTCTGCTCTCGAACGATCCGCCGGATTTGTTCTGGTTTGAGCAGAAGATGACCTTCCCTGCATACTGCGTCAAGGGTATGTTTCAGCCGGTTGACAGCATTGTCGATTTTGACGATGATATGTGGGTCGGAATGAAAGACCTGGCGGATCAGTTCACGCTTGGCGGCGATCATTACGTTGCGCCGATAAATTTAGGTGTGCTTTCGGTGCTAACCTACGACAAGGACGTTATCGAGGCGAACGGTCTTGAAGACCCGTACGATATTTACATGAACGGCGACTGGACGTGGGACGAGTGGTACGACCTCATGGAGCAGTATGTCGCAGGCTCGACCGATGATGAAATTCGCTATGGGATTAACGGTTGGTTCGGAGCGTTTATCTTTCAGTCTACAGGCAAAACGCTGATTGAGTATGACGCTGAAACGGACGAGTACGTTTCAAACATTGACGACCCAGACTTTGACCGTGCGTCCACAGTGCTTTACAACATTAAGAAAAACGGACTTTACTACTCCGACTGGATAGGAAGCGCTTCAGAGGCATTTAAAAAGCACATTCTCTTCTACGCTATGGGAACGTGGGCTGTTACGCCAAACGAGGGCGACAACTGGGCGATTGTGCCGATGCCGAGAGATCCGAACACTGACACCTACTACACAACCACTGATATTACAGCTTATATGTGGGTATCAGGTTCAGACAAGGCGGATGCCGTCAAGTGCTGGTACGAGTGCGCAAGAGTTGCCAACACCGACAGCGAATACACAGAGGCAAGCCGTGAAAAGTTCTTCATCAACAATCCCACCTGGACAGAGGAAATGTACGTGATGTCGAATGAGGAGCCGATAAGCGACAAATACGTTCAGGTGGTGGACTACGGCTACGGAATTTCCACCCTGCTTTCAAACGATGACGCAGCCACAAATGCCACCAAGGAGGCGGTTATCCCCTACCTCTACTCGTCCGTCATGAAAACCGATGATGACGGCTCGCAGTACACATGGACACAGCTAAGAGAAAGCTACACCTCGACAATCGAATCGGAGCTAGCTGACTTTAATGAGGAATATCATGCGTTTATCGGGGAATAAAGCTTAGCTAAGAGGGACAGCTGTGACAGTTGTGACACTACCCCTCAACTGTCACTGATTTTAAGTAATTTACTGTCACCAACACTTTTGGACTTGAACTTATGATAAAGCTTAAACAATCCCAAGCTGAAAGAGGAGAATTTACATGGTTAGATGGACTGCCGAACAGCTCAGAGCTATTGAAACTACAGATAAGGGCGTGATAGTGCCTGCGGCTGCTGGCAGTGGCAAGACTGCGGTGCTGATTGAGAGGACTGCGCGGCTGCTTGAGAACCCTGACGGGAGCTGCCCTGCGGAGAAGCTTCTCGCCGTAACCTTTACAAAAGACGCTGCTAATCAGATGAAGCAGAAGCTCAGAGCGGCTCTCGCTGAGAGGATTTCTAAGGAAACGAATTTTGAAAAGCGTAAGTGGCTTGAGCGGCAGCGGCAGATGCTGCCTCTTGCGAAAATTACCACGATAAACGCTTTCTGCCTTGAGCTTGTCAAGGACAATCTGAATGAATTTGACTATCGCAACGGCATTAAAATTGCCGACGACGCACAATCGGCTGTGCTTATGGACGAAGCTCTTAAGGCTTCGCTTGAACGCATGAGAGAGGATTCTCCTGAACTTTCAGAGCTGCTAATGGATGCGCTGACTAACGGCAGCGACAGAGATCTTTTAAACTACATAAGCGACCTCTACCAGTTTACACGCTCGCTTGCTTTCCCTGATGAGTGGATTAAAAATGCCTCGAACGCTTTCAGAAGCGATGAAACAGTGTCAAAATATACGGACGTGCTTTTGCAAAGCTTTGAAACGCTTCTTTCGCACGCTTTTAAGCTTAACGAACGCGCGCTTTTCCTTGCGGGCAAGCTGAACAACGGGCAAAAGGCAGTTGATACAATTCTTAACGACCTTGAAGTTCTTCAAACGCTTAAGGCTCATCTAAAAAGCGGCAGCTTTACTCACTTTTACGACTGCGTGCAGTCTGTTCGCTTTGCCACGCTCAGAAAGCCGTCTGACAAAAAGCTTAACGATAATCAAAGACTTGACAACGAGCTTTTAATGGAGCAGCTTAAGCCGCTGCGTCAGCGTGTCAAGGACACGGTTTCCAAGATAAAAAAAACTCTCTCCTCACTCGGCAGAGATTTGTCTGAGCCTATGAAGGACGCAGGCTTTGTTTTTGATGCGCTTTGCACTGCCTCCTCGCTTCTTGACGAGGAATTTAGAGAGCGCAAAATCCAACAGGGACTTGCCGACTTCGGCGATGTTGAGCGCATGGCTATGCAGCTTTTAGTTAAGAAAAACGGCTCTGAAACAGAGCGCACCGAGCTTGCCAAGCAGATGGTTTCCTCTCACGCTTACAAAATGCTCCTGATTGACGAATACCAGGACGTCAACAATTTGCAGGAGATGATTTTCCGTGCGCTTTCAGACGAAGATTCACTTGATTTTCTAGGGAAAAACGCATTTGCAGTCGGCGATGTCAAACAGTCGATTTACCGCTTCAGACTTTCAAATCCAAGGCTCTTTTTAAATGCGGCTTCGGCAGCGCAGAGCGAGGAGAACGCACACTTGTGTGAAATTCGCCTGACAAGGAATTTCAGAAGCAGAGCAAACGTGATTAACTTTGTAAACACCGTTTTTCGTACCCTTATGAGCGAAAAGCTGGGCGAAACGGAATACACCGAGGATGAAGAGCTTAAGTACGGCGCAGACTATCAGGGACAGGATCCGCCTGTAGAGCTTATGCTGATTAACGATGTAAATGGCGACGAGCTTAAATACATGAGCTTCGGTGTTGAGGAGCTTAGCATTGCAAGGAGAATAAAGCTTCTTTTGGAGGAAAGCGAAGTCTTTGACGGTGAAAAGGCACGTCCTTGCCGACCAAGCGATATTTGCGTGCTTTCGAGAAACAAGGACGGCTGCCGTCAGATTGCCGCCGCACTTGAATATGTAGGCTTAAAGGCGCAGTGCGAGCAGAGCGACGGCTACATGGAGAGCAAGGAAATTATCACGATGGTGAACCTGCTCAGAGTTATTGACAATCCGATGAAGGATATGGCGATGGCGGCGGTTATGATGTCGCCGATTCTGAGCTTCAGCGCAGATGAAACAGCAAAGCTGCGTATGTACTGCCGCACTTCTGAAAAGAGCGACGAGCCGAAGCGGCTGTATCAGATAATTTTAGCGGCTTCTAAAACTGAAGATGCCGATGAAAAGGAGGCTGAAAGGATAGAGCTTAACGACAGCGTACTTGAGGATAAGTGCCGCTATGCAATCGATCTTATTTCACGTCTGAGATTTTACTCGGTGAGCCTTACGATTGAGGAGCTGATAATGAAAATCTATGACGAAACGGATTTCTTTTCTGTAGCAAGCGGCTATGAAAACTCAAAGCAAAAGCGTGCGAATCTGCGGCTTTTAACGCTTAGAGCCGCCGAGTACGAGAAAAACTCCGCAGGCTCGATTTCAGGCTTCTTAAGATTTTTAGACCGTGTAACCGCTTCAAAGGGCAGCTTAACTCAGGCTTCAACCTCATCAGGCGGAGCGGAAAGCGTTGCCGTCAAAACCTTTCACAGCTCAAAAGGTCTGGAGTTTCCTTTTGTCTTTCTCACCTCGCTGAACAGACGCTTCAATCAGAGCGACCTTAAGAGCAAAGCTCTCTACAACGAGCGGTCAGACGCAGGAATAGCCTTTATGCGTCACGACAAGCTTACAAACATAAACACCATCTCCCACGAAGCACTTAAGCTTACCGCAAAGAGCGAGCTTCTCAGCGAGGAGCTAAGGCTTTTGTATGTGGCTCTTACCCGTGCAAAGGAGCAGCTTTTTATCCCATTTTTCCTCAAAGAAGGCACGTCAGACAAACTGGGAGCGCTGGCGGACGACATTGCTTCGGCAAACGGAGTTAATGCGGATATTCTTTTAGGCTGCCAGAGCTTCAGCGAGTGGCTTGCGGCGGCTGTGATGCAGTCAGGTCTGTCAGAGCCGCTTCTCAAAGAGATTAACAGAGAGGACTTGTCTGCATATTTTAGCAGTCTTGGAAACGGCGAACAGGCAAAGCCGCTTTGCATATGGACTGAGCATCCTACAGAGAGAGCTGTAGAGCAACAGTCTGCGTTTAAGAGCGCAGCAGCTGATGAAAAAAGCGTCAAAGCTCTGCTCGAGCGTTTCAGCTTTGACTACGGAGCAAACAAGGCTCGTGCCGCCGCAAAGCGTTCGGTTACCGAGATAGTTTCAGAGCTTCACCGACTTAGCGAGGGCGATGAGGCAAGCGACAGAGCCTTCTATCCGCAGCTTGGCACACTCAAAGAGGAGGCTTCAAGGCTTAGCGCAGCACAGCGAGGAACCTACACCCACCTTTTTATGGAGCTTGCCGACTACGAAAGAGCACAAATGGACGCAAGAGCGGAGCTTGAGCGGCTTGTAAGCAGAGGGAGCATGAGCAGTATTGAAGCAAAGGGAGTGTATCTCGGCGCAGTCAAAGCTTTCTTTGACGGCGACTTTTACAAGCGCATGAGGCGTTCAGACGAGATAAGGCGAGAGATGAAGTTTTTAGTCAGAGCAAGCGATGCGAAAATTGACGAGAGCTTTCCTGAGATGATAAGCCCCGACGGTATGATCCAAGGTATCGCCGACTGCATTTTCAAAGAGGACGACGGCTATGTGCTGGTAGACTACAAGACCGACAACTTCACCGACATAACCGACTTAGACAAGTACTCTGTTCAGCTTGAGCTTTACAAGTCTGCGCTCGATTTGATTCTTCCTCTTCCTGTAAAAGCGTGCTATATCTACTCGTTCAAACTTAGACTTGGCAAGGAAATAAGGCTGTAAAACTGATAAGAACACCTTTAAACAGTACTGATAGCTTCAGTCAGAAGAAAATCAGAATTTTAAGGAGGAATAATTGTTGTGATGAAAAAAATATTGATAGGGCTTTTGACGATGATAATGACTGTCGGATCAATATCACTGTCTGTTAATGCAAGTGAGTATACATATGGTGACTATGTATATAATATTCTTGATGACGGTACAGTTGAAATTGTCAACTATTATGGTGATGACAGTGTACTTGAAATTCCCAATGAAATTGATGGTATGTCAGTTGCAAGTATTGGAGCCGAGACGTTTTTTGTTTGCCATAGTTTAACTAGCGTAATAATACCCGATTCGGTTACTAGCATTGTAAACGATACGTTTTATCAGTGCACAAATCTTACAGATGTTGCGATTTCTGCTTCTGTCACTGACATTGGTATAGATGCATTTTTAGAATGTGAAAGCATTACAAATATAACGGTAGATTCAAACAATGAGTACTACAGCTCGCTTGATGGAGTTTTATACAATAAAGATCAAACAACACTGATTTACTGTCCAAACGGAAAAGACAGCGTGACAATACCAGATTCGGTTGTTAATATTGCAGACTATGCATTCAGCGAATGCTATAATCTTACAAGCATCACAATACCTGATTCTGTCACAAGTGTTGGCGAAGGGGCATTTACATGGTGTGAAGGTCTTACAAGCATTACGATTCCCGATTCACTTAACAGCATAGAAATGGGAACGTTTTACGCTTGCAGTAGCCTTACAAGCATTACAATTCCCAATTCAGTTACCAGCATTGGAGATACTGCGTTTGAATTTTGTGAAAATCTCAAAAGCATTACGATACCAAATTCAGTCGCAAGTATAGGAGATGAGGTGTTTGATGAATGCAATAATATTGTAATTCACTGTTACAATGATTCTTATGCAAAACAGTACGCTATTGATAATGAGATTGAGTACGATCTTCTTGATTCTTCGCAAACGAATAAAGCTTTAATAATTGGTATAACGTCTGTTTTGGCTCTGGCAATTGCTGCTTCTGTAGCTGTGGTTATCATAAAGCGTAAGAAAAAATCAATTAAGAAATAGTTTTTCCATTATTCCAACAAAAAATGACGGTACATTCTGAAGATGTACCGTCCCTTAATATCAAAATTCAATTTTTTCTGCAATGTAGCTTTCAAGCTCGTCAATCGCTATGCGCTCCTGCTTCATTGTATCTCTGTCACGCACGGTAACACAGCCGTCCTCAAGCGAATCAAAGTCGTAGGTAACGCAGAACGGCGTGCCGATTTCGTCCTGACGGCGGTATCTCTTGCCTATAGAGCCTGTTTCGTCATAGTCAACGCTAAAGCTCTTGGAAAGCTTGTCAAACAGCTCTCCTGCCTGCTCGCTCAGCTTCTTGGAAAGCGGCAGAACACACGCCTTGTACGGCGCAAGCGCAGGGTGGAAGTGCATAACACAGCGAACGTCAGGCTTCTCAGGCGTACCGATGTCCTCCTCGTCATATGCCTCTGTCACAATCGCCAAAAACAGACGCTCAACGCCCAGCGACGGTTCAATTACATACGGCACATATCTCTCATTTGTTTCAGGGTCAAAGTAGTCGAGACTCTTGCCGCTCGTTTCAATGTGGCGGGTTAAGTCATAGTCGGTTCTGTCGGCAATGCCCCAGAGTTCGCCCCAGCCAAACGGGAAAAGGTACTCAAAATCCGTCGTAGCCTTTGAATAGAAAGAAAGCTCCTTTGCGGAGTGATCTCTCAAGCGCAGGTTCTCCTCCTTTATATTTAAGCTGTAAAGCCAATCTCTGCAAAAGCTTCTCCAGTACTCAAACCATTCAAGGTCTGTCCCGGGCTTGCAGAAAAATTCAAGCTCCATCTGCTCAAATTCCCTCATGCGGAAAATAAAGTTTCCAGGCGTAATTTCATTTCTGAACGACTTGCCCACCTGCGCGACTCCGAACGGAACCTTTTTACGGCTTGTCCTCTGAATGTTCGCAAAGTTTACAAAAATGCCCTGTGCGGTTTCAGGACGCAGATACAGCTCGGACTTTGTATCCTCTGTAACTCCCTGATAGGTTTTAAACATCAGATTAAACTGCCTTATATCGGTAAAATTGTGCTTGCCGCAGTCAGGGCAGGGAATCTTTTTCTCCTCAATATAATCCAAAATCTGCTCGTTCGTCCAGCCTGCAACGTTCGTGCCGTCAAAGTCCTCAATCATGTTATCGGCTCTGTGTCGAGTTTTGCACTCCTTGCAGTCTATAAGCGGATCTGAAAAGCTCTTTAGGTGTCCCGAAGCTATCCATGTCTGCGGATTCATCAGAATTGCGCAGTCAAGACCTACATTGTACTTGTTCTCCTGAATAAACTTCTTTCTCCAGGCGTTCTTGATGTTGTTCTTAAGCTCCACTCCAAGCGGTCCGAAATCCCATGTGTTGGCAAGTCCGCCGTAAATCTCGCTTCCTGCGTATACAAAGCCTCTGTTCTTGCAGAGAGCCACTAATTTATCCATCGTTTTTTCGCTGTTAAGCATTTTCTACCAATCCTTTCTCCACTGATATTATAGCACATTCTCATCACAATTGCAAGTGCTTTTTGAGATATTTTTTATTTTTTTCATATATTTTAAAAACACGGTTGACTAACTTGAAAAAATGTGATAAAATTGATGTGTAAGCTTTAGAGAAAAACACTTGCTTGGAATGAAAGGATCAGATACAATGGACGAATTTGATTTCAGTGGAAGGAATCAGCCGAGCAACGGCTATTCGGTGCCGCCTGGCTATGCTGCGCCGCCTAAACACACAAGAGATCGCTCTATTAGCAATTCAAGAATGTGGTATTTAGCTTTCCTGCCTCTCTTCTCACTTGTGCTTGAGGTTTTTGCCGAAAACATAGTCACGGGAGCTTTTCTGTGGATTATCACCATTGCCGCAATGTGGCTTTGCTGTAAAGCAGACAGAGATTATATTAAATCAAAGGGAGTAGACATCTCCTCTCTCAAAGTGATAGACATAATTCTCTCCCCCGTCTATGCGTTCAAGCGGTGCAAGCTCACGCATTGTGAAAGGACAGCGCCGATTGTTTTCTGTGTTTGTTTGCTGTATGCGCTGACGCAGAACAGCTTCGTTTATGCGCTTACTATGGACGAGGACGACATAGTCTATTCGATACAATACAAGGCGGTCTATCAGCTTTCAGGCTTTGAAAATGACGAGCGAAGCGCTTCAAACGAGTACGTATACAGCATAATCGAGCTGTATTCGCAAAGAATTACAGGTGCTGAATACGACCTCTACAGCGACGAGGAGCTAAGCGAGTGGACTGCGGTACGCAACGACGATGACATCACCGTAACCGCAAGCTCTGAAAGCGCAAACTTCAGCGTAGTTATCACGGCAAGCTTTGACGGCTACACCTTTACGAATATTGAAATTGCTTCTGTCACGCTCGGTGAAAAAAGCTACACGGGCAACGACGCCGCAGACGCTTTCTCGACTATACTTGATATAATCGAGGAGGAATATGAAAGCTCGGACAGCTCAGGCAGCGAAAAGGCTCCAAGCTCTTCAAATGAAGAATACAAGTCAGTTTAAAAGAAAGGGAGGCTTCAGACCTCCTTTTTTAATGCAGTGATGGAATTTGATTTGAGCAGCACTCAATCACCTTACCGTCAGGCTCAGTGAACCTGACGCAGGCACAGCAAAGCATGAGCGGCTCGCTTCTCTTTGCGTCCGAATAAAGGCTGTCGCCGACAAGCGGCAGACCTATACTGCTTGTGTGAACTCGTATCTGATGAGTTCGCCCGGTAAGCAGATTAAACTCTACAAGCGAGCATCCGTTTTGTTCCTCTAAAACATGATACTTAGTGACTGCTCTCTTTCCGTTCGGGTCAACACAGCGAGTTATAATCGAGCCGTCCTGACGTGAAACAGGCAGATTTATTTCACCGTCTGCCTGCGCAAAAATCCCTCTGCATATTCCGATATAACGCTTTTGAACGCTCCTCTGAATAACGTGCGCAGAGTGCGGATCCTTAGCACATACCACACAACCGCAGGTGTCCGAATCAAGCCTGTTTACACAGCGAAAAGCCGTTGACGGGCAATGAGCGGCAAAGACGTTTGAAAGCGTATCGCTCCTATGTCCGTAAGAAACGTGCGTCGGCATATTTCTGGGCTTGTCGTAAACTATCACAAAGCCGTCCTCATAGAGAATTTCAGCTTCAAGCTCAAAATTCGGCTGCGGAAATCTCTCATCACTTGCTTTAAGCTCAATAATATCGCCCGTCCTGCAAATGTCAATCGTTCTTGCAAAGCGTCCATTAAGAAGTATACCGTTTGGCGTATGCTTTAAGGACGCAACAAGCCGCCTTGAAAAGCCCTCCCTTTTAAGCACTGCGCCCACCAAAAGCTCACTGTATTTTTCATCAATTGCTACTAAATATTTCATGCCCTTGTATCCTCACAAAAGCAGGGCATTTCAAAAGCGAAACACCCTGCAAAAAAATACATATTGACAAAATGTCTGACGTTCTATCAACCGTTGTGGTGCTGATTAGCCTCGCTGTCAAAGCTGTAGCCGCCGCTGTTAAAGAACAGCTCTCTTACCGCAATTGCACAGCCTGAAAGGAAGAGATGCTTGTCGTCAATTATCGAAATAGAAACTGCGTCCGCAACTCTTTCTCCGCCGATTTTAGCTATCGTGTCCTTTAGCTTTTCAAAAGGAACAGCCTGAGTGAAAATAAAGTTATGCAGGACTATTCTCTGCGGATTGGTTGAAAAATAAAGATTGTTTATAAGCACTGCGGTCATGTTGAGCAGGCTCTCTACAAGCTTGACTATTTCCTTATCCCTGTTCGCAAAAGCTTCGCTGATAAGCTCAAAGGTGATTTTATTTGCATCGCCCTTTGTCGCCTCCCACAAATAAGGCGTATTCTGCTCACTGAAAACTCTCGCAGCCTTTTTCTTTATCGCAGACGGTGAAATTTCATTTTCCACACAGCCTCTGCGCCCGCATTCGCATATTCTGTCAGAGCTGGGGTTGACTATGATTTTCTGTACAAAATCCGTGCGGTTGTCATAGGAAATAATCGGCTCGTTTAAATTCGTAAATACAAAGTTGAGATTGTTGCCGTACTGCAAAAAGCCTAAGTTCTGAGCGGACGGCTCACGATCCTTTTTAAAGTCAATATTCGCCATCGCAGTACCCTTTACCGAGCTGTCAAATACCATGGGAAGCTGTGTGTAGCCGCTCATGAAACGCTCGATTTTGCTAAAATCAGGCTCTCCCTTGCAAGTGGTTACGTCAAGGTGAGAATACATGGACGGATGAATGGCAAAGCCTATTCCCAGAATACTCGACTGTTCAAGACAGTTGTCGTTCAAAACACTGTTCATCGCCTTTACAAAGAACGAGTACATCGCCTTTAAATCGGTGCTGTTCGTCACATTTAAGCTTCTCTTGTCAAGTACATCTCCCGACAAGGTGGATAGTCCAACGCTTATCATGTACTCCTCAACAGTGATACCAAGCGCAAATTTATAATGGTGGTTGATGTCAATGAGAATTTTCTTTCTGCCTCTGGGAGCCTTTTCCGATGTGTGCTTGTATTCTCCGATTTCGCAGATGATATTCTGGTCGATCATTTCATTGGTGATAATTGTTACTGCCGCACGAGTAAGCTCAAGCTCGGTTGCTATGTCTATCCTTGAGGTAGGTCCGTTTTGCTTTAAAATTTTCAGAACCTGCATTCTGTTGCGGCGTTTTAAGTCTAATTTACTTATTCCATGCTGTTCCACTTGTCAACATCCTCCGTATTTAAATTTTTGCCGCATCACTTTTGTGCGACATTTGTCTTGTTTAATTTGCTTATCAAAATACTCTCAGAGCTTTAAACCGTGACTTTAAGCAGATCTTTTGCATTAAAGAGCATTCTGGATAATATAATAATATCAGACAAATATTTCTGCAATGTGAACAATTAAATAACTAAAAATATTTAGCACATTGTTAAGATTTTGTTTATTTCTGTAGGTTTAAATTCAAAGTACAGCACTTTTTTTGTGTTTTTTGTCCAAAAAAGCTTTTATGATTAAAGCATTTTGCAAAAAAGCAAGCCTGTGTATACCGCCTTAGCAAAATTATTCATAATTCTTTTAAAAAATACGATAAATTTATCGTTGACAAATCCAGTTTGCTGTGCTACAATTGAATTAGAAAGTAAAATATTCTATGGCAATGACGCTTGATTTACGTATCTTAAGGTATGAAAATGAAGCGTTTTTTATTTTTCTTAAACTGCATTGATTTAATTTTTTGAAAGAGGGACGAGCTTATGAACACTACACCTGTCGCCAATGCAAAGGAAATAAACACGCTGATGTCACGATACGGAGTGAAATTCGGCATCTACAAGAACGGCACTTTTAAAGAGCAGTTGTTCCCATTCGATGCCATTCCCAGAGTGATTACGCACAAGGATTTTCTAAAGATTGAAAAGGGACTTACCCAGCGTGTGGACGCACTGAACATGTTTCTCTACGACATTTACCACGACAAAAAAATTATCAAGGACGGAGTAGTTCCTGAGGATTTTATCTATATGTCCTCAAACTATATGCCCGAATGTGAGGGAATCGAGCCTTCAAAGAAAATTTACAGTCACATTTCAGGTATAGATTTAGTCGAGGGAAAGGACGGAGAATGGTACATTCTTGAGGACAACCTGAGAATACCGTCAGGCGCAAGCTATCCGCTTATCGCAAGAGAGCTTACCAGAGTCGCCTCTCCAAAGACCTTTGAGGAAAACAGCATTATCGACAACCGCAACTACGCCAAGCTTTTAAAGAACGCTATGGACTATTGCAGCTGTGGAGGAATAAATGCGATTTTAACTCCGGGCAGATACAACGCCGCCTACTTTGAACACAGCTACTTAGCCGAAAGAACAGGTGCGGCACTTGTTCAGTCGCACGAGCTTTTTATTGAAAACAACATCCTTTACCACCGTGACTATTCAGGCTCAAAGAGCCGTGTGGGAACGCTTTACCGCCGTATTTCAGACGACTTTTTAGATCCGCTAACCTTTAATCCCGAATCGCTTATCGGCATACCTGGACTAATGGACACCTACAGAGCGGGTAATTTGGCGATTATCAACGCTCCTGGAAACGGTGTCGCAGACGACAAGGGCGCATACTATTTTGTGCCTAAGATGATCAAATACTATTTAGGTGAAGAGCCGATTATGAAAAATGCGTCTACCTACCTGCCTTTCTATGAAGAGGACAGAAAATATGTGCTTGAAAACATAAGAAAGCTGGTTATCAAGGACGTGGCGGAAGCAGGCGGATACGGAGTGGTATTCGGAGATCGCCTTTCAAAGGAGGAGCTTGACAAGCTTGTCGAGATGATTAAGCTTGAACCAAGACGCTGGATAGCGCAGGAGGTAATAGACTTCAAGGATCTGCCGATTATAGAGGACGGAAAAGAGGTTATGCGCAAGGCTGACCTGCGTGCGTTCGTAATTTCGGGAGAGAAAACCACCGTCTGGGCGTCAGGGCTTACCCGATTCACAAGGTTAAAGGATTCGTTTGTAGTTAATTCTTCGCAGGGAGGAGGTTTCAAGGACACATGGGTATTATCTCGTTAGAACACAGCTCGGATCTGTTCTGGCTGGGCAGATATTTAGAGAGAACCTTTACTATGCAAAGGGCTCTGCTGAGCGTTTACGACAAGTGCATAGACAATGATGTTACGGCGAGGAGAGATTTTCTTGCCAAGCTTTATATCGAGGATGAGTGGGGCAGGGAGAACGCCAACGCCTGCTTTCACGATTTGATTTTTAACATTGAAAATCCTCATTCGGTAAGGTACAGCTTAGAGCGTGCCTACGACAACGCTATAGTTCTGCGCGAAAGGATATCTACCGAGGCTCTTTCGCAGATTCAGCTTGCTATGGACGCCGTGGACGCAGGAGCGCACTCTATTCACTCCGCCGCATACTCCATGCTCGGACTTGAGGACAGACTGTTTGCGTTCTGGGGCTGCGTTTCCGACCATGTTTACGACAACGAGGTGCTTAACCTCATTCGCTGCGGAAAATCTATTGAAAGACTGGATATGTACATACGGCTTGAATATCCTGCTATGGATATGAAGCGTGAGTTCGACAGATTCTGCGACACTCTGAGAAACGTTCCGAGAGACACTCCGTACAGGTACAATTCCAAGCAGCTTTCGGTTCTTGTGGAAAGCTTTGATTTAGGGCTTGAGTACACCGACCGCAAGGACGAATGTCTTGTGAGCCTGAGCAAAATCTTTGAACCAAACGTCTGACAGCGGCTAAACCAAATTAAACCAAATGGCGCTGTAAATTTTAAGACACTGCTCTTAGTTTACGGCGCTTGATTTTTCTTTGAAAGGAGCTTTATGAAGAGAATAAGATTTGAATATGTCACCTCTCTTAAGCTTTCCGTCCCCGCTAAAGAGCATTGCTTTTCGATACGGGTTTTACCTCGCTCGACTCCCCGTCAGCGCATACAGGAGCTTAGCTTCTCGCTGTTTCCGAAAACTGCCGTCTGGGAAAATTCCGACAGCTACGGCAACAAGATTATTTCGGGAAGATACGATTTTTACCATCTGCACTTTCAGTTTACGCTTAGCGGAACAGCGATAACCGACTGCACGGCAATCGACAAAAGCGGTCTTTTAGACTGCTACCGCTACCCGTCACGCCTTACTATGCCAGGAAGTGAAATCACACAGTTTTACAATGCGATAAAGGACGAGCTGGGTGATAGTCCTTACGAGCGTGCAATGAACGCTTCGGCTAGGCTCTATGAAATTTTCAGCTACGAACAGGCGGTAACGAACGTAAAAACGACTGCGGAGGAGGCTTTTAAGCAGAAAAAAGGCGTCTGTCAGGACTACGCTCATATTTTTCTGTCGCTTATGCGCCTTGACGGTATTGCCTGCAGGTATGCAGCAGGACTTTTTGCAGGAGAGGGGCAGACGCACGGCTGGGCGGAGATTTTCGATGGCGGCTGGATAGGAATAGACCCTACAAACAACTGCCGTGTGGGCGACGACTATATCCGCCTCTCTCATGGACGTGATTTTTCAGACAGTGCGATTGACCGTGGAGTAATCTACAGCTTAAGCAGTCAAATCCAGACAGTAAGCGCTTTTCTTACTGAAGAGAAATAGAGTGGGATTTTTAACTCGGAGCAAAGCCCGATGTAAGCTTGCTTAACATCGGCTGCGACGAGGCAACGGCGAATAGGTTATAGAAAGGGATGGGATAAAAATGGCACAGACAGTTGCCAAATTCGGGCTGCCAGTAGGCGAGCAGCTTAAAATTTTAAAAAACTCAATCAGCGCAGGGGAGGCGAAAAAACGCCTCTGCATAGTTACAGGCACTCACGGCGACGAGCTGGAGGGACAATACATCTGCTGTGAGCTAGGGAGGTTTCTGAATGAAAACATTAACAGGCTCAACGGTACAGTGGATATTTACCCTGCGCTAAATCCGCTTGGAATTGACACGATAATGAGAGGTATTCCAGGGTATGATCTGGATATGAACCGAACCTTTCCGGGAACAAAGCACGGCACGATGCCTGAGATGGCGGCTCACGCAATCATGGAGGACATCAGCGGTGCGGACGTCTGCATAGACATTCACGCAAGCAACATCTTTTTAAGAGAGCTTCCACAGATAAGAATGAGCGTTCCTACCGCAAAAACGCTTCTGCCATACGGAGAAAAACTCAACGTGGATTTTATCTGGGTACACGAATCGGCGACGGTGCTTGAATCTACGCTCGCTCACTCACTTAATTCCATAGGGGTTAAGACGCTTGTGGTTGAGATGGGAGTCGGTATGAGAATAACAAAGGAATACTGCCGACAGCTTATGGACGGAATTATAAATCTCTTGGTGAGCATGGAAATGCTTGACGATACTGAAGCTCCAAAGGTGCGCAAGCCTATAATTTCTCTTGACAGAGCGGTAGGCTTTGTAAATTCTCCTGCGGCAGGAATTTTCGTTCCAAGCGTTGAATTTGGCGTGAGCTTAAACGAGGGCGATTACATAGGAGACGTGCTTGATCCGCTCGGCGTCAAAGAGCCTGAAAAGGTTTACGCACCGTGCGGAGGTCTGCTCTTTACGCTGAGAGAATATCCAGTAGTTTACGGCGGCTCGCTGATTGCAAGAATACTTAAAGACAACTGACGCAAGGGGAGGAAATGAAAAAATGCAGGAAAGTGTTTTATATACTATAGATTCGCTATACAGAGAGCCTATGCAGATAAAGGGCTATTGCTTCGGCAATGTCAGTGAAAAGACACTTTGTATAATGGGTGCGCTTAGGGGAAACGAGGTTACTCAGATGTACGTCTGCGCAAAGCTGGTTAAGGTGTTAAAAAAGCTTGAGGAAAGCGGACAAATTGCTCAGGACGTTGGAATAATGGTCGTTCCCTGCGCAAACTACTATTCAATGAACATAGACAAACGCTTCTGGCCGATGGACAACAGCGACATAAACAGAATGTTTCCGGGCTACAGCTTGGGAGAAACGACACAGCGCATAGCGGAGGGGATTTTCAGAAACGTTCAGGGCTATGAATATGCAGTTCAGCTTGCAAGCTTTTATCAGTCTGGAAAATTTCTCACCCACGTCAAACATATGATGACTTCCTTTACCAACAAGGACGGACTGTCTGATTTTGGTCTGCCGTATGCCGTTGAACGCGACCCTCGTCCCTACGACACGACAACGCTCAATTACAACTGGCAGCTATGGGATACCAAAGCCTACTCGCTCTTTACCCAGTCGACAGACGACCTTGACGACAATGCGGCGATTCAGGCGGTCGATGCGATTTTAAGATTCATGAACAAGCGTAAAATTATCCGATACAAAATAAACCCCGGCTTTGTCACAACAATAGTCAGGGAAAATGAGATGATTCAGCTTCACTGCCCCTGCGGCGGTCTGTGCAGAACAAAAGCCGATGTAGGCGAGCTTGTGCAAAAAGGCGAAATTATTGCTGAAATTTTAGATCCGTTCACCTGCGAAACAAAGGCTCAGGTCAAAGCCGCAGAGGATTCGGTTATCTTCTATGAAACAGCTTCGCCTCTTGCAGTCGAGGGTACTGTTATCTTTAAGCTGATAAAAAATGAAACACACTGAAAAAAAGCCGCCGAGCTTTTCAACGTTCGGCGGCGCTTTTTATTCGCTTTGACTTTCAGGCTCTTCACTTTTTTTCTCCATGATATACCTTAAAGCTTCAAGTATAAACAGCACCAATGCGCCGCCGATAAATGCGATTATGTTAAAGGTATCGAGCGACACGGCAGGCTGCGGATCGTCAAGCGTGGTTGGACCCTGCAAAACTGCGTAAAGCGAGCCTACCATAAGCCCTAACACCGTGTAAATAGTCTGACTGCGGTACTTCTCAAGGCACTTTTTGACTGACTTGATTATCAGTATTACCCCTGTGACAATTCCCAGTCCGAAAACTATAAGCATCGGCAGGTATTTGAAATTAAGATGCAGCAGCTCCTTTACCGAGTTTATAACAGGAATGTATATTTCAAAGCAAAGCAAAAGCGTTGAACCTGAAATTCCTGGCAGAACCATAGCTGAAATCGCAAGCATTGCGGCTATAAAGGTGTAAATCACAAGTCCGACGGTTATGCTGT
This sequence comes from Ruminococcus sp., assembly GCA_021202895.1. Classification (GTDB taxonomy): domain Bacteria; phylum Bacillota; class Clostridia; order Oscillospirales; family Ruminococcaceae; genus YE71. The sequence goes on from JAJQCE010000027.1 coordinate 54,282, forward strand.
CAAAGGATTTTGATTCGCCTAAATTGTTGCTTATCACAGAAATCGCAACCACTATCGCCGCACCGACAAGCAGGAAAATTATGTTTAAATACCTCCCTTTGATGGAATCCCATTCCTCTCTTGCCACAACGAAAATTGCAAAGAAGGTAAGCCCGAAAAAGAGCGAGCTTAGCGCATAAACATGAGTTTCAAAGAGGTTTGAAATGACAAGCACCGACAGACAAAAGCCGATAACCCAGCCGATTCCCCACTTGAGAAGAAAAATCACAGCCTCCTTACGCTTGTCGTTGGGTCCTGTGATAAGGTCGTTGAGTGAGCCGATAAACCTGTCGTAAAAGCCGAGCAAAAACGCTATAGTTCCGCCCGAAACTCCCGGCACGCTGTCCGCAATCGCCATGCAAAAGCCTCTGAACATATTTAAAAGAAGTGACATATTTTAAACCTAACCTTTCATTTGTCAACGCTAAAAGCTAGTCAAAGCCTGCACAGCTTTGTTTTCAAGCCTGCTCTGCTGCTTTTCCCATCTTCTTGACATCGCAGGCAGCTTATCCTGCCAGTGGTTGCCCATAAGCTCTTTCGCCAAAAGCACTTTACATTCGCTGAAGTACGGATAAATCAAAAGCAGCGGATAAGCGAATATCAATAGCAAAAAAATCGGCAGAAGCGAAAAATAAAAAGACATAAGCCTTAAATGCTGATTTTCCATAAGCTTAACGGACAAATCGCAGGCATCAAAGAAATTTACTCTCGGATTAAGCACAATTATATATTTAACCAGCGAAAGCGACATATAGTAGTGAACGCACTCACCTAGCCAGACAATTGAAAAACCGAGCGAAAGCATAAACAGCACCATTCCGAAAAGGGTAATCTCTCCTCTTAAGCTTAGCTGCGCAAAATAAACGACACCGTAAATCCCAACGCTAATCGGCAAAAGCACCAAAAGCTTAAGCCCTAAAAGCGCAAAGGATTTTTTGACAATGGGGAAAATCACTTTTCTTTTGTGCTTGGTAATAAACCTGCCCGTTTCACTGCTGTCAGTCACATTTATAAACGTGCGCCTGTTTAAATTTGAAAGCGTGCTGAAGGACGCATAATAAAGCGTCAGCCTGAATACTAAAAACAGCTTTGCGTAATTAGCTTCGTAAAAGCTCGAAACGAAAACATGATATTCAAAGCCTAACATAGTAAGAACAATATAAATCAGCGATTCTATAATTACAATCAGTGCCATAAAGGTTATCATGTAAAGCATAGCCACTATCGGCGTTTCAGGCGATTTTGTGAGAATTTCTAACGCTTTTTGCTTTAGCTGCTTGTTTGTCATAGCGCATTACCTCTCTAAATCCATGAAGTATTCGCTTCTTTCGACATACTCCTCCTTTGGAAATCTCCCGACAATCTCAAATGCGCCTGAACGCTGCCACATTGACGCTGAAACCATCACCTCAAAGCCCTCTCCGAAGCCGCAGGCATATTCAAGCGGCTTGCATTTTGGAAGTCCGAAGCAGGAGAGCATATTCATGATAATTCCGCTGTGCGTTATCACTGCGCAGTTTGTCAGACCCTCCTCCATCATATCTCCTATAATCGTAGTAATTGCGTCATAGCAGCGAGTCACAACCTCTCTTGCCGATTCGCCGCCGGGAGGAGGATTGTCAAGTCCGCCCTCTAAAAATTTCTTATAGTCCTCGTCATTTTTAAGCTCATTCGGCGTCTTTCCCTCAAATTTGCCGAAGTTCATCTCTCTGAGCTGCTCAAGCTCCACCATCAGTGTGCTTGGAGCCATTATATAAGCCGTTTGCAGGCATCTCTTAAGCGGCGAGATATACAGCTTCTGAAAGCTCGGATAGTCCGCCTGCTCTATTCTTTCATAAATCTCATCCGCACCCTCCTTGCTTAAAGGCAGGTCGGTTACTCCTATATATTTTCCGTCCGCATTGCCCTGAGTAGCTCCGTGGCGGATAAAGGTGATTCTGTAGCCCTTCAAAAAACCATCTCCATAATTAGTAGTCCTTTAATCTGCGAATATACGCAAAGGTAAAGCGTTCTCCCTTTTTTTCAAGCATTCTGAGCAGCCTTTCAAGCATAGCACTTGTTTCAGGATGAATAACTCTCCTCTTCTTTGCCTTAAGAAAATACTTAAGCGGATCGCTGTCGGTGTAGCTTTCGCCGTTGTAGATTTTGCTCGCCGCAACTCTGTCGCAGAACATTTCCTTTAGATAATTTATCGGCATTTTAACAGGACTCATTTTCTTTGTAAGCGGATCATAGTCCGTCCAGTATTCAAAATGGTGGCGATTTCTGCCCTTGTGGTGCATCCACGCATAGGAATAGCCATAAGCCTCGCGCTCTCCCTCGTTCGGCGAACGTCTGCCGTTTTGGTAAAAAAGCACTCCCTGCAAAAATTCCGATGGCATATACTTTGACAAATCATGCTTAAGCCCCTGAACTGGAATCCCTGCTCTTACACAGTTAAGCATAACCATGTGCCTGTGCCTGGTTATCGTCTTAAAATGTGCGCAGGCATTGTCAAAAAAATCTCTGTCAAGCTCAGCCCATTCGCCTGAAGCAGACTTGATTTTAAATTTCATAGCCTTTTCCCTCATCTCGTTTTACACTTTTTAATAGAACACATATCCGCTGCCGTTCCACACTCCCGTTTTTACCTTGATTTCATAGGGAACCTGACTGTAAATAGCGTCAAGAGTACGCTTTGCGGCATTTACCGTTTCGTCCGAATCGGCAAGCACGCTGTCTGAAATGCTGTTTATCTCAACATTGTAAACCTTGACTGTGTTATCCGTTGAAAAAACTCCTGTTGTGTTCTTTGCCGCTGTGTTATTTACTCGTTCGCCGTCAAGCGTTATTTCAAAATTATAGGTGAGCGTTCCGATATAGTCGCCCTTGCCTGTGATAGTAAGCGTTGCCGTACCAACATAAATATTATTTGAAAAGCTGTAATCATAATCTATCCCTTCGACAAGCTCAATGCTGTTTGCCTCAATTTTAAAGCTGGGAGTTATCGGCTTTGCGGTAAATCTCGCCTGAGAAACACATTCTACATACGAGGTTTCTATATTGTACTTGGTTCTTGCTGTAATAATATTCGACGAGGTATTTTCGCAGCTTGTACCGTCAACGTCGATAAAGGGTACAATTTTGTACTTATAATTCGTAGCGCTTCTTAAGCTGTCGTCCTGATAAATCGAGCCGTTTTCAAGCGTCGCTATAAGTTCAAACTCATCAGTGCCAGCCACCGCGCGGTAGACATTTATCCCGTCCGCCTCGTTCATTGCCGTCCAGGTTAATTTCACTGTGCTTGAAAGCGTTTCCTCAACGCTGAAATTTTTTATCTGAACAGCTATAAGCCCGTCCGCCTGAGCATAGACCTTATCGCTGACAGTTTCAAAGGTGTTTTCGCTGACCGTCGCCGTCGCCGTTTTGGTACAGTATATACCGTAGTCTGCGCCTGTGATGTCGTTTGATTTGATAACGCAGTCAGCCGAAGCATCCAGCTTTATTCCGTATCCGCCCGACTGCTTTATAATATTTGAAGTACACTCAACAGAGCCTGAACCCTCGTCAAGCTTTATTCCGCCTAAAGCGTTAAGTGAAAAGCTGTTTTGGTTTATTTTAGAATCCGCCGCATTTGAAACAAGCAGTCCTACTCCGTTATTTGTCTTAAAGCTGTTTTTACTGATAGTGTAGCCTGAACCGCCATTTACAGCCACTCCGCTTTTAAGGGAATTTGAAACGCTGTTTGACGAGAAGGATACATCGGTGCAGCTTAATAAGCGCACAAGATAGCTTTCATTCGCAACCTCTCTTGCTCTTATAGTGTTTTCTCTAACAGAGCTTGAGCTTACGTTTTGCAAAATCAAAGCGCTGCCCATAGTCTTTATTTCGTTGCCGCTTATTCTTACGTTGCTTATAGTATAATCTGCGGCAGGATACGTATCTGTCGCCTGACCTACCACCACTCCGTAGATTTTAATCCCAAACGGAGCAAAATTATCAGAGGTGTCCTTTGTCGTTATGTCGTTATCGGAAATAATCGTATCGGCATTGCTTGAAATGCTCGATTTAGTCGAATTTAAACCGTCCACTGGAGCATAGTAATGCTCAAAATCCTCATCGCTCATATAGTTAAAGGTGATCCCCGCTCCGCAGTTTTTAATCGTATTTCCCGAAATTGTGCAGTGCTTGTAGTTATAGAGAATCATTGCTATATCTGTGCATTTTTCAAAAGTATTGTTCTTTATTGTGATATTGGTATAGTAGACACCTGCCACTGCCGAGTGAGATCCTATTCCTCTGCTAAGCTTATAAAAGGTATTATCTGTTATAAGTACATTTTTGCAGGTTGTATCGTCAAATGGACTATATCCTGCATAAAGCTCAGAATTATTCATAACGTCAAGCTGTATCGCTTCCTTGAGCAAGGATCCTGTATAGCCGCTGAAATAACAGCCTGTGATTGTAAGTCCCTTAACTCCGCCTATTTCTATATGGTGACCGTTTTTGTTATTAAGTACGCTGACATTTTTTATAATTACATTTTGAGCATGAGCTATACGTATATTGGAAAAATAGTAAACGTTGCTGTAATTATCCGTGTTTCCGTCCCATGTTCCGCCTTTTATAACTATGTTATGATTGCCGTTATAGCGACCGTTTTTGCCATCATTTCTGGCGTTTCTAAGCATAGCACCTGCGCTGAAGCATTTTACAATCGTAGCGTTTTCATTAAGAACTAATCTGGTATTGCTGTAAATTTTAAGCGTTGTTGAAATATTATATATACCCGCCGGAACACGAACCTCAACACACACCTCATCGCTCGCCTGATCTATCGCAGCATCAAGCGCATCCTGTATAGCCGAAGCGGCGTCCTCTGTACCAGTATTATCAGCTTCACAGTCTGTCACAACGTTTATTATAATCTTATCGCTGTAGTCAATAATCTCAGCACCAGTAGCCGATGAACCAGTCGCCGCATAAGCCCTTGGAGCGGCAAAGACGCCAAAAGCCAGCAAAAGCAACGCAAACACCACAGCTTTTGCAAGGGAAAATTTTACATTTATCATAATTTTACTCTCCGTGGAAATTTTTACACAGTTGTCTTTCTTTTTTATGTCTATAGAAATACAATATCAAAGAGAGTGCTTATTTCTCTTCTTAATTTTATTATATCATATCGTTTCGTCTTTGTCAATTAAATTTGCCTTGATTTACAAAGTTGATTTTAAAAATTTTTACTTATTCGGCAGTGTACTGCGCAAAAAAAAGCCATAATTTTTCAAGTTCAGCAAAGAAAAAAGACCGCAATTCAAGCTGCGGTCTTTGCTTCTTGTATATTTTTACTCGCTTCTCAAAGCAACAACAGGATCCTTCTTAGATGCGCTTCTTGATGGGACAATACCCGAAATAAGTGTAAGCAGAACGCTTATCGCAACAAGGATAATTGCTGCTATCAGAGGCAGGTGCGAGCTTAGGTTGTTTATTCCTGTAAGGTTATGAATTATCGCATTTATCGGGAATGTAAGTATAAATGTTACCACAACACCCAACAGACCAGAAAAGAATCCAATGATAACGGTTTCTGCATTGAACATGCTTGAAACATCTCCCTTTGACGCTCCGATAGCGCGGAGTATACCGATTTCCTTTGTTCTCTCCTGAACGCTTATAAGTGTAATTACAGCAATCATGATAGATGAAACTATCAGCGAAATTGCTACGAATGCAATAAGAACATAGGTAATAGCATTTATAATAGTTGTGATTGACGACATCATAAGTCCAATGTAGTCGGTATATGTCAGCTGCTGCTCCTCATCAACTGAATCGTTGTAGCTGTCAATCGCATCTGTTACAACATCCTTGCTCTCAAAGGTTGACGAATATATGTTAATAGATGACGGAGTGTCAAGCTCTACATATCCAAATTCAACTAAATTGTCTTCGTATGTCGACTCAGATATTTCATACGGCATAACGTTGTCGTAATATGATGCCTTCTGCTCATCGGTCGAGCTGCTCATAAGCTGCTCAAGCGCCGCTAAAGCTTCATCAGATGAGAGTGTGCTTAGCTGCTCAGCTACCTGACTTGCATACTGCGAGGTAATCTGCTCACTTAAAAGCTGTGACAGCATTTCGTTAAACTCATCGTCATCCATAGACTCAACATACTCGGTAAGACTATCCTCGTCCATGCTCATCTGCTCGGAAATCTGGGCGATAAGAGAATCTTCCATTTCCTCACGACTCATGCTGCCAAGCTGTTCGGTGATCATCTCTGCTATCTCATCATCTGTAAGCACGCTCATCATATCGGTGTAAACCGCTATCTTTTCTTCATCCGAAAGTCCATTGATGTAATCAACAAACTCCTGTGCCTTTTCGCTGTCTGAAAGATCATCATCTACCTCAAAGGGCAAGCCTGTCAAAACGTCCGTTTCCTCATCGGCAAGCTGTGCGGCTATTATATCCGCATCATCTGAGCCTTCAATTAGATAATCAATTAGTGCGCTCGTATATCCGATTGCTCCTGAAAGCATCGTAGCGGTAGCGTCCTCGTTTGGTTTAATAATACCCGTGACCTTAAGTGTAACACCGTTGTCGTACAGATACTGAAGCCCCGTATCGCTTTCACGAAGATCCGTATATGTACCCGTCTCATCTACATACTCATAGCATTCATAGCTCGGTACAACGTGAAAATCCATGTCACAGATTTCTTCATAGCTCCAGCTTTGAAGCTCAAACTCAACCTCTTCATTGTTCAGTGCAGAATTTACAAGCTCTTCCATATCCTCCTTTGACTTAAGGCCGAGTGCATAAAGTGAAAGGTCGTTTAGCTCGTTGTTGTCATCGAGAACAAGCACGATTTCGTTGTATTCCTCAGGCCACTCACCGTAAACTACATCATACTGCTCTTTAATCATATCGCTTACAGCTTCGCCATCCTTACCCTCCAGCATTTCTTCCCAAACCTCGACGCCTGATGAAAATATCGAGCTCATCGAAGAGCTGCTAGTCATACTCTCCATCGTATCGCTAAGAGCTGAAACGTCCGCTCCGATAGCCTGTGTCATAAGCTCCTGCATAAGCTCAGTCGCATCCGAAAGAACAATTTCTCCGTCTACATTTTTAGTATAAACCTGAAGATTCATGTCGTAGGTATATTGTACGGCACTTATTGCATCGCTAAGTTCACTTTCATCATCGTCAAGCTCGGTATCCAAATACTCTTTAAAAGCCTTGAGGTCGTTTTCGCTCTCGTTTGAACTGCTCATAGCGTCAACCATATCGTAGAAAAGAGGTACCGAATAAACAGCGTCATTGCCATGAGATTCTCCACTTTCCGCCGAACCTAGCAGCGCTTCAAAAATTGAACTCATATCCATAGTCGTTGACTCAATAGTGAGAGGATAGGATGTAAGCGTTTCCTCCTGAACCTCATCTATGTATTCAGTCATGCCTTGTGAAATGGCAAGAATTAGTGCAATTCCTATGATGCCGATAGAGCCTGCAAAGGATGTAAGTATCGTTCTACCCTTTTTGGTGAGCAAATTTTTAAGAGACAAGCCAAATGATGTCGCAAAGGACATTGAAGGCATCTTTACTTTCTTGCCCTTGTTTGCTTCAACAAGTGCGGTATCCGACTTCTGCTCTGCTTCGTACTCCTCATCGGTCATCGGATTTGAATCGCCTGTGATTTCACCATCAAGAATATTTATGATACGCGAGGAATATTTCTCGGCTATATCGGGGTTATGCGTTACCATTATGATAAGCTTGCTCTTTGAAATTTCCTTCAAAATTTCCATTACCTGAAGGCTTGTGGTGGTATCAAGCGCACCTGTAGGTTCGTCCGCTAAAATTATATCGGGATTATTTACAAGCGCACGGGCAATAGCCACGCGCTGCATCTGACCGCCTGACATCTCACTCGGCTTTTTGTTAAGCTGAGTTTCAAGTCCGACCTCCTCCAAAGCCTTTTTAGCTCTTTCACGACGTTCAGACTTAGATACTCCCGAAAGTGTAAGCGCAAGCTCAACGTTTTGAAGTACCGTCTGGTGAGGGATAAGATTATAGCTCTGGAACACAAAGCCTATAGAATGGTTTCTGTAGCTGTCCCAGTCTCTATCCTTAAAATCCTTTGTAGACTTGCCGTTAATAACCAAATCTCCCTCAGTGTACTGGTCAAGTCCGCCGATAATGTTAAGCATTGTGGTTTTGCCGCAGCCTGACGGTCCTAAAATAGATACAAACTCGCTCTTGCGAAATCTAAGATCAACGCCTCTGAGCGCATGAACCACACCGTCGCCTGCGGGATAATCCTTTTTGATATTTTTAAGCTCAAGCATTGTTTTTCTTTTCCTCCTTTTCCTCGCTCTCAATATACCTTCTTACCTTGTCTAAATTTCTGCCGAATTTTTCGGTCGTTTTTAAAAATACGTCCTGCTCCTCCTGTGTTACTCCCTCCATAAACATTTGAATATATTTGGAAAGCTTTTTTTGGTTCGCTTTCATATACTCTTTTCCTGCTTCGGTAATAATCATTTTGTACCCTCTGGCAAGCCCTTCGTCCTTCGGATTTCTACAGATAAAGCCCCTGTTTGCAAGCTGTCTTGTCACCCTTGAAATAAGCGCCTTATCGTAATTGAATATATTGCAAAAATCACTCGCTGAAAAGCCGTCTTTTTGCTGAATTAAAATCCCTAGAACCAGAATGTGATTATGCCTTAATTCATTATCCTCAATAATGCTGTCTATTATCTTCTGCACATTCTTCTGATTACGAATTAAGGTGGCGACAAACACCTCAAACACTCTCATTCCAATATAACGCACCTCCCTTGTTCAACTGTGCCAAGTTGATAAATCAACCAAGTACTTATACAGTATACCACGTTCAAGTTGATTTGTCAACATGCAGCTGTCTATTATCTTCTGCACATTCTTCTGATTACGAATTAAGGTGGCGACAAACACCTCAAACACTCTCATTCCAATATAACGCACCTCCCTTGTTCAACTGTGCCAAGTTGATAAATCAACCAAGTACTTATACAGTATACCACGTTCAAGTTGATTTGTCAACATGCA
>JAJQCE010000016.1:0-26549 GCA_021202895.1 Ruminococcus sp.
GCTATATGTGCCAGTCTGTTCAGTAAAATCGCTCGTTCACAATATGAATGTTTGAGATGTGATTATAAAATGTAAATCTAAATAATTGTGAAATACAAAAAGTGATTCAAATTATGCTTATTGTATTTTTGTTTGATAATAGAGTTTGTAGGTAAAATATATTCTAAAATACAAGAATTGATTACATCATTAAATGTGGCACAGACAAGTATAGACGGCTTGGCTGTAGCTCATAAAGTTGTTAATGTAGTTATTGCGGCAGCGATAACAAAAATTGTTACTAAACTTGTTAAATTGGCTAATGCGGAAGAATAAGTGAGAGAAACAGCTATAGAAAACGCATAAGCAGCTTTAGATGAAAATTCATCTATCAATCAGTTATATGAAACATATGTTGGATTCTGTTCGAGTAAATATTTGAGCAAAAGTTAATAAAATAGTTAGGAGTTTAAAATAGCAAAATTAGCATAAAAGATAAATTATTGAGAACAATAATCTTGTGTTGCTAACCTGTTACTAACGAGCAGATTTTAGCTTGATTTTATATGCCGATAGAAATTTTCTACACAAGAAAACCCCTTGAAAACGCTGTGTTTTCAAGGGGTTTTTTGTATTTCGTGAATCTTTGTTTTTTATCTCTTTGAGAACTGAGGAGCTCTTCTTGCGGCTTTTAAACCGTACTTCTTTCTTTCCTTCATTCTCGGATCTCTCGTGAGGAATCCTGCTTGCTTGAGAGCACTGCGAAGATCTGGATCGTACTCTAAAAGCGCTCTTGAAAGACCATGCCTGATAGCACCGGCCTGACCAGTAACGCCACCGCCTGTAACTGTGCATACAATGTCAAACTTGTCTGTAGTGCCTGTTACGCCAAAGGGCTGGCGAACAATAAGCTTGAGTGTATCAAGACCGAAATAATCGTCAATATCTCTGTCATTTATTGTAATCTTGCCTGTGCCCTCGTAAATGCGGACTCTGGCAACCGATGATTTTCTTCTGCCTGTTCCATAGTAGCATGGAGTTTTTGATTCGTACATTTTAAATAGCTCCTTTCTTTAATTAAAGCTCGTATTTCTCAGGCTTCTGAGCGGCGTTTTTGTGTTCTGCGCCTTTGTAGACTCTGAGCCTTGTAGCAGCTTTTCTGCCGAGCGTGTTGTTTGGGAGCATTCCGTTTACGGCGATCTTCATAGCTTCGTCCGATTTTTCAGCCATCAGCTTTGAATACTGAACCTCTTTAAGTCCGCCGACCCATCCTGTGTGATGGTAGTGCTTTTTCTGCTCGAGCTTGTTTCCTGTTAAAACAGCCTTGTCAGAATTGATGATGATTACATGATCTCCACAGTCGACGTGGGGAGTGTAGGTTGGTTTGTGCTTTCCTCTGAGAAGATGAGCGGCTTTTGCGGCTACACGTCCAAGGGACTGTCCCTCAGCGTCTAAAATATACCACTTGCGCTCAACCTCATTGGGCTTTGCCATATAAGTTGACATACTTTTTTCCTCCTAATTTTGTTTTTACAAATATTGCGGGAGCTTAATCTCACACAGTAGTTTATTAACCGAATTTAAGTCGCCTTGACCTAAATTAAAATCCTAATTCTGCAAGGAGAACCTGTTCCCACCGATTTAATTTTACGCTCTGATTTTTCACCTTATTTTTCAGAGCAACAATATTTATTATATCATTTTTTTTACGCTTGTCAAGTGTAAAAACTGAAAATTTTAAAATATATCACGCTTGCGCTTTATTTCTCTTTGAATTTCTCGTTTTCTCTCACTTTCTCAATTTTCATTTCACTTTTCAGTATTCTTATTATTGCTTTCAAAAAATCTGTAGTAATATGCTGTGTCGCAGGAAACAAGATTAACAAGCTCATCGTACGAAGTTTTGGCCGAGTTAATATCCGATGGCGCAGGAATGTCCTTTTTTCATTTTCCAGCCCATATAGCACAAGACATAAAACATCTTTAGCTCTGTCCAAAGCGTCAGCTAAATTGTTGCGTCTGTGAAACAACCCTTAAATCAGGAAACGAAACGGAATAACCGTTTTCCTCTTTTACAAAAATCGCAGGATATACATATTTGCTCATTGATAAAAACTTCCTAATTTATAAAATCCAGCATAAGCTTTGCCAGCTCGTCAGGCTTGCAGACATTCACCTCGTGAGTGCAGTCGTTGATGATTTCAAGGCGGGAATCTAAGATTTTCTTGTGAAGCTCAAGCGCAGCCGCTTTGTTCGCTTTGTCCTTTTCACCGCAGATGATGAGCGTCGGACAGTGAATTTTTGTTAATTCATCTGTAAAATCTAAGCTTTTCATTGAAGCACATAGACTGATGAACGTACTTTTGTCAAAGCCTGTGTCCGAAAATGACTTTTCAGGCATAAATTTAAATAAAATATTCTGAAATGTAAGCATGGCTTTCGGCATTTTGTACTGTGTGCCGATGAGAACCAGACTTTTAACTTTCCGCGGATTGGAAATTGTATACTGCATTGCAAGTATGCCGCCAAGTGAAAGTCCGCATAGGTAAAGCGGTTCATTGATTTCATCAGTAAATTCCGCAAATCTTTTATATAAAGAGTTATAGTTAAGCCGCTGCTCAGAGGCTGACAATTCTACTAAATCAGTAATGATTAAATCATTTTGCATATCAAGCCGTGCGGCGGTTTTCTCCCACGCTTTTGCTGTTTGTCCAAGCCCGTGGATTAACATCACTTTCATCTAATCGTACCTCACCTCAAGCCTTTTAAAAGCAGCTTGTCCGTCTTCTACAGCGTACAGACCTAGCATAACCCCAGTAAAACCCTCGCTTACCTCGCTTGAAAGATACTTGGACAAGCCGCTGCCAAGCCTAGTTTCCTCGCCGTTTTGTGAAACAAAAAAGCTGTAGCTGAAATTGTCTGAACGCACAATCAGCCTTGCACAGTCGCTTTGAAGCCTTATTTTCTTTTCGATGTGTTTAATAGAGCCGATATTAAGCTTAAGCACAGCGTAAATATCGCCATCTTGTTTACTCAAATAAATGTCGAAATGCTCGTTTTCACACGAGTAAATTGTAACTCCGCTTTCAAAAGCAGTTTCACTGTCGCTTGCTTCTAGCTTTACGTCAACGCTTAGCTCCATGCAGAAATCTCTCTGCCGAAGTGCGATAAATGTCGGAGAAGCTGCCTCGTCAAGCGTAATTTCACTGCCTGTGAGCGTGACAGAGCCTTGCGAAAGCAGGTAATTTTCCATTCTCGGACGGCGCATATATGACCAGTCAATGTTGAAATCCGTGTTCTCAAAGGTGTAGAGCGTTCTTTGCTCCTGACTAAAATCTCCCTTGATTTCATAACAAAAGTCGCAGGTTCCGTCTGCTCCTGCGCTGAACCAGCCGTCTGAATTAAATTTTGCAGGCGTCAGAAAAACCTCTCTCCCCAAATGGTGGAACGGCGCCCAGATTCCAATTTGGCGAAAGCCGAGAGAAATTATATGCCAATCGCCGTATCTGTCGCAGATAAGCTCGCCGTGACCTATGCCTTGAATTAAATAGGGCGCTTTGTTTCGGTTTGTGAGGATGGGATTGCAGGGGTTGCTCTCAAAGCTTCCCCACACTGATTCTGAACGTGCACAGGTTATCATGTGACCGTATTCTGTGCCGCCCTCAGCAGCCATCAGATAGTAATATTGACCGATTTTGTACATATGCGGGCTTTCTAAATACCTGCCGCCTGAGCCTTTCCAGATGCACCTGCTTTCCGTCAGCTTTTTGCCCGTTTCAATGTCGATTTCACACTGTATAACGCCGCTTTCTCCCTCCTCGTCTGTGCCATTGCTAATGAAGAAAGCTCGTCCGTTTTCAAAATAAAGCGATGGGTCGATTCCGCCCTGAGCAACTGTAATCGGATCAGACCAAGAGCCGTAAATGTCGTCGGTGTAAACGTAGAAATTTTCGTGCATGGTGTCGTTAGTCGTTACCATAAAAAAACGTCCGTCATTGTATCTGATGGTTGGCGCAAAAACTCCGCCTGAACTGCTCACGTTTTCAAGCTTCACCTGATTTTCTCTTGTAAGCACATAGCCGATTTGCGTCCAGTTTACAAGGTTGTCGCTTTCAAAGAGCGGTACGCCAGGAAAATACTGAAATGACGAGCAGACCATGTAATATTTCTCTCCATTAAAGCAGACGCTAGGGTCGGGATAGAAACCTTTGATTATGGGATTTGTGTATTTCATTTATATTCCTCCTAGTATAATAAAAATAAAGTCAAATGCGGCACAAAGATAGACAAGTGGGCAATAATAATGTATTTCAAAGCCTAAAATGATTGTCTTATCAGAAGTTATTCACAAGCTCTGCAACATCATTTTCATCGTTCTCAGAGATAATAAGTCCTTTGAAATTATCTCTTCTGAAAAGCATAATCTTTCTTATCATCTGAATCAGGTTTCTGTTGCCTGACCTATAATTTTATAGCTTTTCGTCTTTTCTTGAAGGTCTGATTTGCTATGCTTTTATTTTATTTGCAAATCTCTTATTAATCCTTGCTTCTGCTTGTTGACTTTTCTTAGATGGACTTTATTATATCACTTTCTTCACCGCTTGTCAACATAAAAATCAAAAAATCAACTCCTTGTCCTTTCTGATTTTTTTACACCAATCTTGATATATATTCCAGTTCGGCTTCTTAAATAATTTGCCAGACAGCTAAGAATCGTTGTCTTTGAATTTCTCGTATCCAAACCTTCATGTTTTCTCTAAGCTTGAAATCTTTTTTTTCTGTGCTAAACAGCAATTTCAGCAATTTTTCTAATCTTGAAGTTTATTTTATAGGTAACAAATCTAAATTTCAAGTTTAGTTGTCAAAATAAAAAGCCCGAAAAGCTCGGACTTTTAGAAAAAAATATACCCCTGCTTTTGTGAATTGAGCAGGGGCGTCAGCGTAAAACACTCAAGACGGTTTCTTTCCTCAAAGAGGGTCGTAGCCAGTGCTAGGCGAGACGTACGTCAACTCTGTTAGCATCTGGTTTTTATTTCAGCATCTTTTGACGCTGCACCTATTTCAAACTAAAACCTTCATACGCTAAAGTATTCTGCCACGACTGCGATAAATATCCGTTTCGTCAAAATACCCGTCCACTAGCTTGTGGGCTTACTGCAATTCTCAGTCATTAATGGTGCCGCTGACCGGACTTGAACCGGTACGGTATCGCTACCGAGGGATTTTAAGTCCCTTGTGTCTGCCTATTCCACCACAGCGGCATACTAGCGTATCTATAATAATACAATATTATTTTAGCTTTGTCAACACTTTTTTATTTAATAAAGTGTAAAATATGTCAAGCAAAATGATTCAAGCAAAAATCAGCAAAGATAAAAATCAAATGTTTCAAAAGAAAATCAATAAAAAAATAATTACCTCAAATTAGGGCTTGCATTTTGCTTTGAATTGTGTTATTATATATTATAACGGTTAAAAGGGTAGGTGATTATGCTTGCACTGACCAATGGATTTTTAGAATAGCAGGAGTCTCGCATGGGCGAGTTTAACAGAAGATAAAAAGGAGATTTTATGGATAAGGATAATTTGTATGATGATGTTGGTATTCTAAGGATTGGAGATATGGTTACAATTCCGTGTGTTCCAATGCGTGGGGCTTTCATATATCCTAATATGACAAAGGTTTTTGATATAGGACGCAGGAAATCTATATTTGCAGCGAAAAAGGCGCTTTCTGCTAACAGCTTTGTGTTTTTGACGGCACAGAGAGATGAAACGCAGGACAGACCCTCGCAGAAAGATCTTTATGAAATTGGAACAATTGCCATTGTTAATCAGATTGTAAATCAAAATGATGGAATTTACCGCTGTATTGCAGAGGGTCTTACCAGAGGAAAGCTTATTAGCTTTTCGGGTACAGGAAATGGCTATGAAGCTACGGTTGAGGTTTTGGATAATTATGGCGAAGAAATTTTTAGCGATGAGCATATAAAAGCAACTGAAAGACTTATCAAAAGCTGTATGGCGGAAATTCATGACAGGATTGATTTTTTTGATGATGAGGTAATGGAGAAAATTCGCTTGGCGGATAAACAGGAATTGTTTGAACTGATAGCTTTTCGTATGTCAATGGAAACAAGCGAGCATCAGAAGCTGCTAGAGCTTGACAGCTTAGGTGAGAAGCTGCTTCATCTGTTTGCTTTTCTGGATAAGGAAAGTGAAATTATTCAGATGGAAGACGAGGTTCATCAAAAGGTTCAGGACGCTATCAATGAGAATCAGCGCGAGTTTTATATAAGAGAGCAGATCCATGCTTTGCAGGAGGAGCTTGGAGAAAGCGCAGACGCTCAGGGTGATTTTTATGAAATTGAAGAGTATAAAACACGTCTGATGAATATCAAAAATATGAACGATACAGCCAGAGAAAAGCTGCTGGACGAGATAGAAAGAATGAGCAAGCTTCCGACATATTCGCAGGAAGCATCATTGATACGCACCTATCTTGACATTTGTCTTGCTCTGCCTTGGGATATTAAGACGGTTGATACTACCGATGTCGAGCAGGCTTCAAAGATTTTGGAGGAAGATCACTACGGTATACATAAGGTGAAGGAGAGAATCCTTGAAACTATTGCGGTACGTAAAATAGTGCCTGAAATAAGAGGACAGATTCTCTGCCTTTATGGACCTCCCGGGACAGGAAAAACCAGCGTTGCGAAATCTGTCGCAAGAGCCTTGAACAGAACTTTCGTCAGGGTATCCTTGGGCGGAATAAGAGATGAAAGCGATATAAGAGGTCACAGAAAGACGTATTTAGGTTCTATGCCAGGAAGAATAATTTCTGGAATCAATCAGGCGGGTACGTCAAATCCCGTCATGCTTTTAGACGAGATTGATAAGATGGCGAACGATTATAGGGGCGA
Source organism: Ruminococcus sp. (assembly GCA_021202895.1). Classification (GTDB taxonomy): domain Bacteria; phylum Bacillota; class Clostridia; order Oscillospirales; family Ruminococcaceae; genus YE71. The sequence goes on from JAJQCE010000016.1 coordinate 6,903, forward strand.
CCCTGCGTCTGCACTGCTGGAGGTTTTAGACCCTGAGCAAAATTCACAGTTCAGAGATCACTATACTGAAATTCCGTTTGATTTAAGCGACGTTCTGTTTATCACAACGGCTAACACGACAAATACCATTTCGCCTCCTCTGCTTGACAGAATGGAGCTTATTGAGCTTAACAGCTATACTCGTGAGGAGAAGTTCAATATTGCAAAGAAGCATCTTATTCCTAAGCAGATGAAAAAGCATGGGCTCAAGACAGCGCAGATGAGGATTTTAGACAGCGCAGTTTATGCGCTTATTGACAGCTATACCCGTGAAGCAGGAGTGAGAAAGCTTGAACAGCAGATAGCTTCGCTTTGCAGAAAGGCGGCGAAGGAATATCTTTCCACAGGTGCCAAGGTGAGCTTTAAGGCTTCTAATCTGGAGAAGTATCTTGGCGCAAAGAAATATCTGGACGAGTATTTTCTTACTAAGCCGTCAGTCGGCTGTGTAAACGGGCTTGCATGGACGTCAGTCGGCGGAGTTATTATGCCGCTTGAAACGCTGGTGCTTGACGGCAAGGGCAGGATTGAATTTACAGGTTCGCTTGGAGATGTTATGAAGGAATCCGCAAAGCTTGCAGTGAGCAATGCACGCAGACTTGCGAAGAAGTACGGCATAAGCTCAGACTTTTACGAAAAAAAGGATATTCACATTCACGCTCCTGAGGGGGCTGTGCCAAAGGACGGACCATCGGCAGGTGTGACAATGACAACGGCACTTATTTCAGCACTTTCTGGGATCAGCGTCAGATCAGATATTACTATGACGGGCGAAATCACACTTACAGGAAAGGTGCTTGCTATTGGCGGACTTAAGGAAAAAACTATGGCGGCGTACAAATCCAAAATAAAGACTGTGATTATACCTGAAGCTAATTCGGGAGATTTAGATGAGCTTGATGAAAAGGTTCGTGAAGCAATAGAGTTTGTAGCTGTAAAGACAATAGAGGACGTGCTTGATACTGCGCTTGTGGCAGGTGCGAAGCCTGCAAGAAAGGCTCCTCAAGCATCGAGCAAGGGTACTAAGCACACAACGGAGGTAATTTGATGAATTTTTCAAATGCCGAGTTTATAACCTCATTTGGCAAGCTCTCTCAGCTTCCCAAATCCGACAGACCGGAAATTTGCTTTTCAGGCAGGTCGAATGTCGGCAAGTCAACGCTTATAAATAGGGTTTTAAACCGAAAAGCACTGGCAAAGGTAAGCAGCGTTCCTGGGAAAACAGTGACGATTAACTTTTTCGGACTGGATAATATCTATCTTGTCGATCTTCCCGGCTATGGCTATGCCAAGGTTTCAAAGGGGCAAAAGCAGGGCTGGAATACGCTTATTGGCGGTTACCTTAACGACCCTGAGCGTCAGCTTGCGCTGATAATTCAGCTTGTGGATATGCGTCATGCGCCCTCGAAAGAGGATTTGCAGATGATAAATTTCTATATTGACAATGAGCTGCCGTTTGTAATTGTGCTGACAAAGGCGGACAAGCTTAACAAGACTGAACGCCGAGAGAGAATGGAAGCTTTTGCGCAGGAAATTCCTTGCTTTGAGGATATAACCGTCATTGAGTTTTCAGCTGTGACACGAGAGGGCATAGAGCAGGTGAGAACGGTTATTGAGCAGGCTTGCGAGGACTTTGAAGCGTATGATTATGAGGAAGCTTCAAATGAAGCTGACGAGGCTTCGGGAGAAAATGCTCCGTATGTTGATGAAAACGGGTATTTAATTCCCAAAAGAAAAAGAAAATGATAAATCGGACGGTCTTGAGCCGTCCGATTGCTTTGCTGTTTTAAAAGGAGCTTTTGCTGTAATTGGTTTTATTGCTTTGTCAAAAAATATCCCCCACAAAAAGGTGAGGGATATTGTCAATTTTTGATTTTATTCAGTCTTTGACATTGCGACTACGTTTGCCACTAAATTGCTGGGCAGCTTGTCGTATCTTGCAGTTTCCAGAGTGAATGTTCCTCTGCCCTGAGTCATCTGACGAAGCGTAAGAGTGAAATCGCTCATTTCCGCTGTCGGAACCTCGGCGGTAACGTCCGTCATTCCATTTTCATCATCGGATGGAATCATTCCAAGCACTCTGCCTCTGCGCTTGTTGAGCTCACCAATAATGTCGCCAGTCTTGTCGTCAGGAACTCTTACAGTGAGCGAACCTATAGGCTCAAGCAGCATAGGCTCGGCTTTCGGAATACCCTCCTTATAGGCGACAGTTGCAGCCGATTTAAATGCCATTTCAGAGGAATCTACAGGGTGATATGAACCATCGACAAGTATAGCCTTGACGCCTACCATCGGATAGCCTGCCAACACACCGTGCTTTACGCAGTCCTGCAAGCCCTTTTCAACGGCGGGGAAGTAATTTTTAGGAACTGCGCCGCCGAAAATATGCTCCTCAAATACCAGGTCATCGCCAATGCACGGCTCAAACTCTATCCACACATCGCCGTACTGTCCATGACCGCCCGACTGTTTCTTGTATTTGCCCTGAACCTTAACCTTTTTGCTGATCGTTTCTCTGTAGGCAATCTTAGGCTCGCTTGTTATAACGTTCACGCCAAAGTCGCTCTGAAGCTTTTCGATTGTGCAGTCAAGATGAAGTCCGCCGAGAGTTGAGAGAATCATTTCTGATGTGTCGGGATCCTGCTCATATTTAAGAGCCATATCCTCTTCCAGCATACGAGAAATAGCGTTTGAAATCTTGCTCTCGTCATTTGACGAAGCCGCCTTTATCGCAACCTTGTAGGTGGGCTTGGGGAAATCAGGCTTGTCGAATTTAACAACTCTTGAGCTGTCACAGAGAGTGTCGCCTGTGTTAGCAGAAAGCTTGACCGCCGCACACTTGTCGCCGCAGCCAACCTCTGTAGCTTCAATCTGCTTTTTGCCGACAAGATAGTAAAGCTTGCCAATTTTTTCAACTGCGCCTGTAGAAGCGTTTACAACCTCGGTGTTGCTCTTGAGTGTTCCCGACTGAACGCTTATGTATGACATCTTTCCTACAAACGGGTCTGCAACCGTTTTGAATACGTTCGCTGTAAGAGGAGCGTCAGGCTCGCAGGAAATCTTGACTATTTCTCCGTTTGCGTCCTTAGCATCCTTGTATTCCTTGTCGGCAGGAGCTGGGAGAAGCAGCGTTATTTCCTTCATGAGCATATCTATTCCCGCCAGAGTTGCTGCTGAAACGCAGGTTACAGGGGTAATAGTACCCTCGTTCATACCCTTGTGTATGCCGTCAGTAAGCTCTTTTTGCGTGAACGCTTCGCCTGAGAAAAATTTCTCAAAAAGCTCCTCGTCCGTTTCCGCAACAGCTTCCGAAACCGCCTCGATAAGTCCATCAATGCGGTACTCCATCTTTTCTGAAATTTCAGCGGTAGGCATATCAGTTTCAACTGCCTTACCGTTTTCGTATTTGTACGCTTTCATCTCGATGAGATTAACATATGAAACTATTTTTCTGTCAGCAATAACTGGAACGACAACAGGGCAAACGGACGGTCCGAACTGCGTCTTAAGCTCTGTGAGAACGTTATTGAAATTTGCGTTGTCATCGTCAAGCTTTGTGACAACAAAAATCGTAGGCTTGCCCAGCTTCTGAGCGTAGTTGTAAGCCTTGTGCGTGCCGACCTTGACACCTAATTTTCCTGAAACTGTAATCATGCAGCAGCCACAGGCTGAAATTCCCTCAAGCATAGACTGCTCGCACTCAAACAAGCCTGGCGTATCAAGCAAATTTACTTTAAAGTTGTCTTTTTCATAGCAGGAAAGAGATGTATAAATTGAGCCGCCTCTTTTAACTTCCTCGGCAGTGTAATCTGAAACCGTGTTGCCGTCCGCAACCTTGCCAAAACGTTCGGTTACTCCAGCAGTGTAGAGCAGCGCCTCTGTAAGGGTGGTTTTTCCGGACCCCGCATGACCTGCAATCGCAATATTCTTAATGTGCGTATTATCGTAGCTTTTCAAATTGGTTCGCTCCTTATAAATTATTTTTGCAATTGTATAAAATCCATAAAAATTATCAACTGCATAAGACAATTATATATCATTTCTACACAAATGTCAATAGATTTTGTACAAAAATTTTCGTAAATTAAAAAAACTGTGTGAAAATTTCACGATAATTTGAATGTTAGTGCTGTTTGCAGGCGCAAAAAGCGTCAGGACAAGCTCATATTCAAGCTTGAAGCCTTAGACGCAAAAAATCCCTGACCTTAGAAGATCAGGGACTATGTACCTATATTTTATTCAGCGTTAGGTGCGCCTACTGGACAGACGCTGTTGCATGAACCGCAGTCAATGCAGGTATCTGCGTCAATAACATATTTTCCCTCGCCCTCAGAAATAGCACTTACAGGGCACTGATCTGCACAAGCTCCGCAGGAGATGCAGTCATCGTTAATCTTATAAGCCATAAAAGTGACCTCCTTAATATTTGTAATGCAAGGGTTCAACCGCCCTTCGGTTTGTCCCTCTACTTATATTATATCACTATTTTTCAAAAAATCAAGTGATTTTTGAAAATGTCACTAAAAATTAAGTATCTAATCATAAAATATACATTTGATAGCTTGTTCAAGTGAACAATAGCGTTTTGAGTTAGCAAAGGCTAAGTATTTCAGCATTTCAGGGAACTTTTAAAAAGTGCTTGAATGGATAAAAATCGTTCTTTTTCGATTTAAGCGGATAAAGTTAGCAACGGCAAACAAAATAAAGCTTCTGTAATAATTGCCCGCATAATTACTTTTGTCAGTCATTTTTCTTTTTCTTAAACAGTCTTGACTGATTGTACACTAGCCGCTTATCAGAGTTCACATCAATTTTAAAACCGACAAAGAACAGGAAAATCACCTGAATCAGCAGGAAAATTATCAGATAGGTTATATCCAGGCAGGCGTTTTGGTCTTTGGCTATGCCTTTAAGCTCGCTTGCCAGCAGACTTGGATTTTTTAAGAGATAGCTGAATGTCTTAGCATGGAGATTTCTGTAGCTGAAGGTAAAATCGTATGCGTTTGTGCTGCTTGCGGTCAAAAGCGACTCCTCAACCTCTTCGGCGGTTGAACCTAGTATATCAGTGAAGCCAAAGTAATCCCACAGCGTTTCACTGTTAATTTTTTTCAAATCATCAGATGAAAGGCTGGAAAGCTTTTCCTCACTCATGCTTTCAAGCACAATAGAGGCAGGAGCGTTTTTCATTTGATCCATAAAATCCTGAGCATCGCTGTAGTCCTCAGTGTAGCTTTCGTAGCCGCCGAAGTAATAGACGTCTGCGTCAGTCTTTTTCATGTACCTGTAAACGCTGAGTTCGTAGTCGTGACTTATGTAGCAGCAGCTTGTGATCCAAAGAGAAAGCAGGAATCCGATTAGTATAAAAGCAGAGGCAGAGCCTTTAAATTTCATTGAACCTAGAATGGTGAAATATTTTATCGCAGCTGCGGGAAGTACCGCTAAAACGACAGTGCATAGAATAATGGAAATTTTCGGCAGGGATGAATCGGCGATAAGCACAAAAAGCACGCCTGACACCGCAAAAAACAGCAGTGAAAGAACACCTATCAGAATTAACGGTATGCTGTCAGAAGATTTCTTTTTCATATCGTAGCTCCTTTTTGCGTCACTAAAGCTCTTCTGTTTATATTATAACACATTTGAAATTATAAATCAAGTGTTAAAAATTATTCGGGCAGTTTGTTTTCAATTTTTTCAAATTTAATGTCGATATTATTTGTTTTAAGTATTTTGACAAAATATTGCGTATGAAATTTGTGCAAACTGACGAATTATGTGAACAAATAAATTTCTTTCTTTATTTTACTTGACGAATCGTGAAGAATGGTGTATAATAAAGAAGATGTTAAAAATGTCATTCAGCAATGTTTGATATTAACATCCGTTTTGTTGTCTCCTTTCTTTTGTTCTACACATAGTTTTATTTTATTTGTTTCGCCTCACGTCGTGTGAGGCTCTTTTTTTGCGTGAATTTGTAAATTTCCTGTTAATCTTGTCAACCTATTTAAAAACTAGGTTGACAAAGTGAAAGATTTACTGTATAATAAAATCAGAAAGTGAGGTTTTATTATAATGAAAAAAGAAGTCACATCAGAAAAAAAGAGTGCGTTTACGGTAAGAGAGCTGACCTTTTCAGCGGTGTTTACTGCGCTAATTGCGGTATGCTCCTGGATTTCCATTCCGCTTACCGTCCCGATAACGCTTCAGACCTTTGCAGTGTTTGCGGCGATCGCATTTTTAGGGACGAAGTGTTCTACAGCGTCCATAGCGGTCTATATTCTGCTTGGAGCGGTAGGAGTGCCGGTGTTTGCAGGCTTCAAGGGCGGACTTTCTGCGCTGTTCGGCACTACCGGCGGATACATAGTGGGCTTTATTTTCTGCCCGATTATCGTTGCGCTGATTACTAAGCTGTTCGGTAAATGGGGAGAAAAGCTTGTTGTAAGATTTTTAGCTATGGCTGTTGCGCTTGTAGTACTGTATGCGTTCGGAACGGCTTGGTTTATACTGGTTTACACCAGAAGCACAGGCGCAGTAACACTCGTTCAGGCACTTAAATGGTGCGTTACGCCGTTTGTTATTTTCGACCTGATAAAGATAGCTCTTGCCCTTATTTTGGAAAACCGTGTCGGCAAGCTGGTCAACATAAGACCGAAGGCAGTTAAGGAAGAAGCATAAAAAAATCAAACTGATATAAAAGTGACGTACAGCTTTTATGCTGTACGCCATTTTCTTTTTGAATATGTAATTTTTCAGAACGAGATAATAAACTGCGCTTCTCCGAACGTGAACTGAACTGGAATGGCAAAGAAATTCTTTTCGCTCTCAACCTTTTCAGAAAAACTGAGCGGCGCAAGAGAAAGCTCCGTGCCGGATTCGTTCGATTCATTTACGGCATAAAGTCCGTTGAGGACGTTGAGAAATTCACCGACGCTTGCATCGTCAAACTCATCGCTCGCTATGTAAGCGTCTTTTGCAAAGCGTTTTGCAAAAACGGTATAAACATCCTTGTCGGCGCAGATTGCAGTCAGAGCGCCGTAAGCTCCTGTGATGTTCTGAGCAACAGTTTTTTCAGCGCACACTGAACGGCTTATCGAGGCTTCAAGAGGAGTAAAGTCATCGCCTATGAACCTTATAATGCTCTTGAAAAGTAGTGTGACGTAGTTTGTGTAAAGCTTTGCGTTTTCAGCGGTGTCGAAGTGGAAAAAGTCGCTCACCAGCTCTGAAAGCTTGTTGTTCTGATCGCTTGAAATGTCATCGTTGGTAAGAGAAAGCTTGGATTTGTAATTGTTAATTGCCGTTTCAAATTCGGCGTTTGTAATTGCTCCGTTATTTACAAGCGTCTGACCTAAAAGCAGATAGTCGGTCGGCTGCTTGTGCAGAAGCTCGGAAACATCGCTTGCTTTGAGAAATCCCATTTCTACCGCAAGGTCGCCGAAAAGCTTGTCAACCGTCTGCTGTGCGGCATTTACCTGCTCGACCTGCTCTGCACTCATAAGTCCATCGTTGATTGCAAGAACTCCTAAGCGCATACGGGTGTTTTTTTTTTCGTCAAGAGCATCTGTAAGCTGCTCGCTGGTGACGATTTTATTGTTTAAAAGATAGCCTCCAAAAAATTGTGAAAACATAATCAGTCAGCCTCCTTTGCGATATTTTCAAGCGTCTTTTTAACCTGATCATTTGCGATAGGCTTCTGTAAAAAGTCATAAGCGCCTGCCTTAATAGCGTCCTTAAGATGACTCTGCGTGCCGACTGACGAGGCCATTATAACCTTTGCGTCAGGATCAGACTCTTTAATCTGCTTAAGCGCATCAATTCCAGTCACCACAGGCATAACTATGTCCATAAACACAGCGTCAGGCTTAACCTCCTTGAATTTCTCGACAGCCTCTCTGCCGTCCGCCGCCTCGTGAACATTTTTTATGCCGAGCGTTGCGATAAACATACACAGGCTCTTGCGGGCGAACATAGAATCGTCGCATATAAGCACCGTCATATCTTCAATTTTCATATATAAACCATCCTTTCCAAGACTCTCTGAACAGGCAAATGAAAACGCCGCCTTTAAGCCTTTGAGCATTATTATTAGTTATACATTTTTATTCTATCACATTTTAAAAAAAATTGCAAGCCTTTTTTGTTTATATTTTTTGGGCAATATGCACAAATTTCATTTTCAAAAGTTGTTAAAAATAATCCTAAAGGCAGAATTGCCGTTTTAAAACGCATAAATCCTTGATAAATCTACAAAAATGATGTATAATTAAATGGACGTATTAATAAGAGGAGTACCAAACTATGAAAGCTATAATTTCGGCTAAAAGAGCAAGAGCTTTAGCGATAAATGTCAGTTCTGATAAGCTTAAAGCGATAGAACCCACATTCAGTTCTCACCATGCGCAGCTTGTGACAGTCTGCCAGCTTCACACTCCGCTTTGTCGGCTGCTGGGGGAAAGCTGTGCGAAAAGCGAAGCGGAGGACTGCGACTATGAGAGCGGCGAGTGCCTGCTCTTTGTTGGATTTAATCCTGATGAGCTGGAAGAGCTGCTTGATGAGCTTGCGCTTTGTGAAAAGAGTAAGCAGGTTAAGCTTAAGGCAATTTACACTCCGCACAACCGCACATGGACGGCGGCAAGACTTATAAAAGAGCTTGAGCAGGAGCATATACAGATGAGTGGGAGTGAGGAAGATAGACAATAATAAAAAGCGTGTCAAGGGGATAATCTGCATAGTAATTTCAGCGTTTTGCTTTGCGTGGATGAGTACCTTTGTGCGTCTTGCAGGGGATTTGCCGACAATGCAGAAGGCGTTTTTTAGGAATTTTATTGCGCTCATCTTTGCGCTGATTATGCTGAAAAAGGACGGTGTTTCGCTTAAGCCTCACGATAAGAAAAATATACCCGCCCTGCTGATTCGATCTGTTATGGGTGCGCTTGGTATACTTTTGAATTTCTATGCGGTGGATAATCTGGTTTTGAGCGATGCGTCAATGCTCAATAAAATGTCGCCGTTTTTTGCAGTGCTGTTTTCCTTTTTATTTTTAAAGGAACGCATGACGCTTTTTCAAGGATTCGCTGTTTTGATTGCTTTTATCGGCAGCCTGTTTGTCATAAAGCCTACCTTTTCAAATTTCTCCTCGTTATACGCATTTGCAGGACTGATGGGAGGTATGATGGCAGGAGCGGCTTATACGGCGGTAAGGTATTTGGGAAATCACGGCGAAAACGGTGCTTACATAGTGGCTTTCTTCAGCGGCTTTTCAACGCTTTTCTTTGCGCCGTGGCTGATTTTCGACTATCACCCGATGACCATTACACAGCTTTTGTGCCTGATAGGCGCAGGACTTGCGGCGGCAGGCGGACAGTTTTCCATCACAGCGGCATACACCTATGCGCCTGCAAAGGAAATTTCGGTTTACGATTATTCTCAGCTCATTTTCACTACCCTGATAGGCTTTGTACTGTTCGGCGATTTGCCCGACGTTTACAGCGTGATAGGCTACGTTATAATGGTTTCTGTGGCGATTGTCTCGTTTTGCTACAATAAAAAGCGAACGGATTAGCAGCGTTAATCAAAATTCAGATAGGGCTTTTCACCTTGTGAGAAGCCCTTTTAAATTTGCCTGTGTCTGGCTCTTTTAAACCAGATTTTGTAAATTAAAGTCTAACTTGAAGCGTTGATGTGCATAAAAAGTGACAACAAAAGCTTTGAAGAATTTTTTTGTAAAAAAGGCATTGACATAAAAGAAAAATTAGATATAATAAAAAGTAGAAAGGAGCAAAGCTTCATGGAATATTACGCACATAAAACAGAGGGCAGAGAGCAGACGGTAAAGGAGCATCTGGAGCAAACAGCAGAGCTGGCAAAGGAAAACGCAGTTGAACCGTTTAAAAGCTTAGCTTACGAATGCGGACTTTTGCACGATGTGGGAAAATACACAAAAAGCTTTCAGCGCAGGATCAACGGAGAGAATGTAAAGTGTGAACATTCAATTTGTGGTGCGCAGTGGGTCAAGGATAATTTTAGAAATGATCCGTTTGCGTTTCTTATGGAATACTGCATAGCAGGACATCACACAGGCTTGCCTGACGGAGGCAGCAGAGTAGATAAGGACAAACCGACCTTGCAGGCAAGACTTAAAAGCAAAACGGATGACTATTCTTACTTCCTGAAAGAAATTTCTCCCAAACGCCCAGATTCCAAAGCCCTGTTGGGTTTACTTGCCGCTTCAAAGGACAGAGATGATAGGCTTGAAAAATATTCTTTCTTTACAAGATATATTTTTTCATGCCTTACTGATGCGGATTTTATAAATACCGAGAGTGTTTTCTCGCCGCAAACCAAACGTGGAATCGAGGGGGATTTCAAGGCGGCGTTAGAAAAGCTGGATAAGAAATTATCAGACTTTAAAGCCGATACAAGGGTCAATGCGGTGAGAAAAAATCTGCTTGAGCATGCTGTGGAAAATTCAAACGATCTTGATGAGATTAACATTCTTAATATGCCGACAGGAAGCGGAAAAACGTTGTGCAGTATGAAAATTGCGCTTGAGTACGCTGTAAAAGAGCATAAGAAAAGAATAATTTACGTCATTCCCTACACAAGTATTATAGAGCAGACAGCGGATATTTTCAGCGGGATTTTCGGCGAGGATTTGTTTGTTTTGCAGCATCATTCAAACTTTGATTATGAAATGCAAAAGGACGACAATATCACTACCGCAGATAAATTAAAGCGCACCTGTGAAAACTGGGACGCTCCTCTTATAGTTACAACAAGCGTCCAGTTTTTTCAGTCGATTTATCATTACAAAAGCTCTCGCCTGAGAAAGCTTCATAACATGGCTGACAGTGTGATTGTTTTTGACGAGATTCACCTTATGCCGATAGATTTACTTCAGCCGTGCCTGCGTGGAATTGGTTATATTACAAAATATCTTAACAGCAACGCTATATTTCTTTCTGCGACAATGCCTGATTATTTTCCGCTTTTCAACGCTTTTTTGCCTGAAAATAAAGTCAAAGAGCTTATAAGCGACAAGTCTGATTTTGATTGCTTTTCAAATTGCAGCTATAATAATTTAGGCAAGACTTCATTTGAAAGGATAGCCGAAAAAGCTAATGACTACATTTCCTCACTTATAATAGTAAATAAAAGAAAATCTGCGCAGGATATTTATAAAATGCTGAGCGGTAAAAGGTTTCATCTTTCAACATATATGACGCCTAGTCACCGTTCAAAAGTAATTGAGCAGATAAGAGCTGCGCTGAAAAATAATGAAAAAATCACAGTTGTTTCAACCTCGCTTGTCGAGGCAGGAGTAGACCTTGATTTTGAAGCGGTGTTCAGAGAGCTTGCAGGTCTTGACAGCATACTTCAGTCAGGCGGTCGCTGCAATCGCGAGGGCAGACGTGAAAACGGCGAGGTTTTTGTCTTTGAGAGCGAGGAAAAGCTTCAGGGCGGACTGGATATGAAAGCTAATATTTCAAGAGAAATGCTAACAAAATACGACAGCATTTGCTCTGAAAAGGCGGTAGAGGATTATTACGGCAGAATTTTCAAATTCAGCGATGAGCAAATTAAAGCTTACAGCATTGTGAAAATTAGGGATAAAGATGGGAATCAGGCAACTGACGCTATGTCGCTGCCGCTGAGAAGCTTTGCGGAAAGCTTTAAATACATAAAGGACGATACAATTGGAATTGTTGTCGACAACTGTAAGGAGGCTCACAAGCTTATAGAAGCTATAGACAACGGCAGCTTGTCGGCAAAGCGGCGTTTGCAGCGTTACTCTGTAGCTGTCAGAGCAAACAGTGAATTTAATGAAATGCTTGAAAATGGTTTGATTGAAAAGCACGGAGATGTGTTTGTACTCACTAGCAATGATTATTATGACGATGAGGTAGGACTTCTGAAAGAGCATGGGGATATTATAGTCTGAAAAAAGAGGCAATACCGAACGTTTACTGTACGGTATTGCCTCTGGCTGTAATTAACAAACAAAAACATATTTCAACTCACAAAAGCTTGTGAAAAGCCTTGACATTTTTAATTTGCGAAAAATATACAGATAAAAGATTAAGCTTTATTTCGTATCTCCGTTTTATATTCGTCAGATTTTAAAGCAGAAAATTAAGCTCCGCTATTTTCGTATAAAACAAATGAAAATCTTTATGCTTTATTATACACTTTTCTTGGCTGAAAATCAAGCAGATTTTAAAATTTGTGCAGAATGTACTAAAAAACAATTGCAAATTTGTGAAAATTAACGATTGACAAAATGCTGGAAAAACTGAATACTAATATTAGCATTTTAACAAACAATAACATAAGATAATTATGAAAGGAGTGATTTAATGGCTTATGGATTTAAGATCATAGTCGAAGGGGATTATGCGATGTTCTCTCGACCTGAGATGCGGGTAGAAAGAGTCAGTTATGACGTGCCTACTCCCGGAGCTTTGGAGGGGGTGATCAAAAGCATTTACTGGAAGCCTGCGATAAGGATTGTTATTGACAAAATTGTGGTTTTTAATCCGATTAAGTTCACCAATATCAGGCGGAACGAGGTTAAGGACAAGGTGAAGCTTTCAGAGGTTAAAAAGCAGATGAAAGGACAGGAGGCTTCGCCTGAAATTATCACCTCAGAGATTCGTACTCAGCGTGCGGGAATGATTCTTAAGGACGTCAGGTACGGCATAGAGTTTCACTTTGAGATGACGGGACTTAAGTCTGAGCATGATGACGAGTGCGAGGAAAAGCATTACAACATAATGCTTCGCAGGCTTAAAAACGGTCAGCACTTCAGGCAGCCGTGCTTAGGTTGCAGAGAGTTTTCGGTAAGTAAAATCACGCTTGTTGACGAGTTTGACTTAAGTGAGGTTGACGAAAGCCTTATGGGCGATACCGATTTGGGATTTATGCTTTACAGGATGGAGTTTGCCGACGGTGGCAAGCCTATTAACGGCGACTGGGAGAATCCTAAATTTTCAGACAGGGCAGATGCAGTTTTCTATCGTCCGCATATTGTTGACGGCGTGATTGATGTTGAAAAGTACAGGGGGATGATAAAATGCTGATTAAGGCTCTTTGCGATTATTATGATTTGCTTGAAGATGATGAAAGAACACCTGAGTATCTCTCCAAGCAGGAGGTAAGCTATATGATAATGCTGTCTGAGGACGGCATTATCAAGAGCATAAGCGATGTGACTATAGAAAAAAAGGAACAGAACAAAAAAGGCAAGGAAAAGACTACATATGAGCCCAGAAAGATACTTCTTCCTAAGAGAACTCAAAAGTCTACAATTGATTTGAACATTATTGAGCATCGTCCCCTGTACATTTTCGGATTAAATTACGACAAAGGAACGCTTACTACAGAGGACAGGACTAATAAGGCAAAAAAGTCGCACGAGATTTTCAAAAATGGTAATCTTGAATTTTTCAAGGATTTAAGCTCGCCTATATCCAAAGCCTTTTATAACTTTCTTGAAAGCTGGCAGCCTGAAAATGAAACTGAAAATCCCTTGCTTTTGAATTTGGGACAGGATATTTCTTCAAATAAATACTTTTGCTTTGCGCTTGACGGACACCCAGAAATCAAACTGCATGAGGAGAAAGAGGTAATTGAAAAGTTCAGGCGGCTTTTTGAGGAGAAAAATCTTGCTGATTCGGAGCTCATGGCTGTGGACTCTATATCAGGAGAGGTTCAGCCTATTGCTGATATACATGAAAAAATCAAGGGCATTGCAGGAGGACAATCATCGGGAAATGTACTTGTATCCTTCAAGGAACCGGCATTTGAATCGTACGGCAAAGAAAAGTCTTTTAATTCAAGCGTTTCAATAAATTCAATGAAAAAGTACACCTATTCGTTAAACAAGCTGCTTAGCGATCAGACACATAAAATTATAGTTGATGAGACTACCGTTGTATTTTTCGCAATTTCCAAAAAGGACGAGCTGGAATGTGAGTGGATGCAAGGCTTATGCTGTTCAAAGCCGTCTAAGAAGGAGGTTGAGCAGCAGGTAAACAGTATTCTTAATGACGCAAAAAAAGGAATTGAATCGGACTACAGCGCATTTGATATTGACGAAAACGACAGCTTTTACATTGTCGGTCTGACGCCTAACGGCTCAAGGCTTTCGCAGAAATTTATTGTAAAAAACAAATTTGGCAATATAATTGACAGCATAGCTGCACATCAAAGGGATATGGCGTTAGAGGCTGACGGGCGGAGCGTGTATATAGGTGAAATTGTAAAGGAGCTTGTTTCACCTAAATCAAAAAACGAAAAGGTTCCGCCGCCGCTGATTTCAGATTTGTTTAATGCGGTGCTGACTGGAGCGAATTATCCGCAGTTGCTTTTGTCCACTGTTATAAGGCGGATAAAAACCGACAGCGACGACCCTGAAAACAAAGAATATTATATTAAGCTAAACGATACGAGAGTCGGAATCATTAAAGCTTGCCTGAACCGAAAGGCGAGGCTATCAAATAAAGAGGAGGAAATAAAAATGGGATTAGACCTATCCAACACAAACCAAGCGTATTTATGCGGCAGACTTTTTGCTGTGCTTGAAAAAATTCAGAAAGAGGCTTCGGACGATAAACTTAACAGGACAATCAAGGATTCGTATTTTTCAACTGCGGCTTCAAAGCCTGCAACGGTTTTTCCTAAGCTGTTTATGTTAGCGCAGAATCATCTTTCAAAGCTTGAATACGCCGTCACCTACAACAATCAGATAGGCGAGATAGTAAATATGCTGGAGGATGAGTTCCCGACAACGTTGTCGCTTGACGATCAGGGAAGATTCATCATAGGCTACTATCAGCAGAACAAGGCTTTGTACACGAAAAAAGAAACTGAATAACGAAAGGAAGTTGTTAAAATGGAAGCGATTAAAAACAGATATGAATTTGTAATGATTTTTGATGTGGAAAACGGCAATCCGAACGGAGATCCCGATGCTGGAAACATGCCGAGAACCGACCCTGAAACCTCGCTTGGGCTTGTCACAGACGTTTGCCTGAAAAGAAAAATCAGAAACTTTGTCGAGCTTGTAAAGGAGGGCGAGCCGTGCTA
The DNA here is from genome assembly GCA_021202895.1 of Ruminococcus sp. Lineage (GTDB taxonomy): Bacteria > Bacillota > Clostridia > Oscillospirales > Ruminococcaceae > YE71. The sequence continues at coordinate 22,023 of JAJQCE010000016.1, forward strand.
CAACATACTTATAAAGGCGGACAAGGCGCTGAACACAAAGTTTGCGGAGAATTATGTCGAGCATGATTTGCCTACAAAGGCAAAGGGAAAGGATGCGGACGTTGTCACTAAGGCTAGGAGCTTTATGTGCGAAAACTATTTTGATGTAAGAACCTTTGGAGCAGTTATGAGTACAGGCGACGCCCCATGCGGAATTGTAAGAGGACCTGTGCAGATAAACTTTGCAAGAAGTATAGACCCTGTATTTCCGCAGGATTTTACAATTACAAGGCAGGCAAGGACAACTGTAGAAAGAATGGAATCCGGAGAAACCGAGATGGGTAAAAAGTCTGTCGTTCCGTATGGTCTTTACCGTGCGGAGGGGTATGTTTCAGCTATGCTCGCTCAGAAGGTCACAGGCTTCAGCGAGGAGGATTTAGAGCTGCTCTGGACGGCGATAATCAATATGTTTGAGCATGACAGAAGCGCTGCAAGAGGAAAAATGTGCATGAGAAAGCTGTATGTTTTTAAGCACGATTCCGCTTTGGGAAACGCACCTGCACAGACGCTTTTTGAAAAGATAGCTATTAAAAAGAAAGATGAAGTGAGTGTTCCCAGAAGCTACTTTGATTATGAAATAAGCGCAGACAGACAAATGCCTGACGGCGTAACGCTCATTGAGAAGCTTTAATGCAAAATGAAGTAATAAATATACGCTCTGTTCAGCACTATATGTACTGTCCGAGAAGATATGGGCTGCTTGAGGTAAACAACGACTGGGCGGAAAACGCTTTTGTCGTCAAGGCTAATATTATGCACGAAAGGGTACACAGCGGAGATCACAGCTTTAAGAGCAAAAACAAAATTGCCGTTTCCGCCGTCGATGTTTACAATGACGAGGATAAGTACAATCTTTTTGGAGTATGCGACTGCATAGAATTTGAGCGAAATAAAAACGGGGCTTACATTGAACTGCTTAAGGATAATTTTTCGGTGAAAATTGTTGAGTACAAGCCCAAACCGCCGAAAGACAAGGCTTACCACGAAAGCGATGCGATTCAGGTATTTGCACAAAAGCTTTGCGTTGACTACATTTACGGCTGCGACTGCGAATGTTATTTGTATTACAGCGAAACGAAAAAGCGCATTGAACTGCCGTTTAAAGAACGCTATGATGAATTTAATGAAACGCTCCTTGGATATTTAGGAGAAATGAGAAAAATACTTTTGTCGGGAGTAATACCTCAAAGGAGAAAGGGACAAAAATGTTCGGGCTGTTCTCTCAAGGATTATTGCTTTCCGAAAAGCTATGATATTTCAGTCAGGAAAGAAATTATGAATATGAAAGGCGAGGTGCTGTAGATGAAAAAGCTGCTTAATTCGCTGTATATTCTTGACGAACTGGCTTATTTGTCGCTTGACGGAGAAAACATTGTATGCAAATGTGAGGGCAAGGAAAGGTTCAGAGTGCCTTTTTCAAATATCGAGGATATTTACTGCTTTAACTATAACGGCTGTTCTCCTGCGCTTATGGGAAAATGCGTTGAATACGGTATACCGCTGAATTTTTTAAATCCATACGGAAAATTTTTAGCAAGAGTTCAGGGAGAGGCAAAGGGAAACGTTTATCTTCGCAAGGCGCAGTTTGAGATGTTAAGCGATGTGCCGTTGATTTTGCCGCAGAACACTGTAGCAGCAAAGCTTTCAAACACAAGAATGCTGATAAAGCGTTCGCTTAAAGATTATCCGCAGATAGACGACGACGGAAGTGTAAGAGAATGTTTAGGTTATCTTCAATCAGGAATAGAAGCCGTTTATGAGGCGAAGGACAAGGAAACAATTTTAGGGATTGAAGGAAACTGTGCAAAAGCGTACTTCGGCATTTTTGAAAAGCTGATTTTACAGCAAAAGGACGATTTTGAGATGGTAAACCGAACAAAGCGTCCGCCGCTTGACAGAGTAAATGCCGCACTGTCTTTTATGTACACAATAGCGACAAGCTCCTGCGCTTCGGCACTTGAGAGCGTTGGACTTGACAGCTATGCGGGGTTCTATCATTCCTTTCGTTCGGGGAGAAATTCGTTGGCGTGCGACATGGTTGAGGAAATGCGGTGTATTGTTGAGCGGCTTATCCTTACGATGATAAATTTAAAGCAGCTGAAAGCTGAGGATTTTGAAACGCAGGCTACAGGTGCAGTTTATCTTACAAAGGACGGAAGAAAGAAAGTGCTTTCAAGCTGGCAGGAAAAAAAGCGCACGGTAATTTTACATCCATACATCAAGGAGAAGATACCGTTAGGGCTGCTACCTTTTGTTCAAAGCACGCTTTTAGCAAAATACATAAGGGGAGAAATCCCAGAATATCCATGCTATCTTTTAAAATGAAATTAGGTGAAGGGCTATGATGACGCTGGTAAGCTATGACGTTTCCACTATTGACAAGCAAGGAAAAGCCCGATTAAGAAAAATTGCGAAGGAGTGTCAAAACTACGGTCAGCGAGTGCAAAATTCAGTTTTCGAGCTAGATCTTGACTATGGAACGTTTATGAAGGTGAAGGATCGTCTGCTTAAAATAATAGATCCTGAGCAGGACAGTCTTAGAATATATTATCTGGGCAACAACTGGAAAAAAAGAATAGAGCATTTTGGAATCAAGGAAACCTACGATCCAGAGGGTATTCTGATTGTCTAGCGAACCTGAGGTGATATTATTTTCGCAGGCACTTTCGCCAAAAAAGCAGGTCGATATATGACATTGTGATTAAAAAAATTTGAATTTTTATTTAACAAAAATAAAAGTTGTCCACTCTTGGTGGAGCGTGTTTTAAATGACTACTAAATCTAGGGTCACGCTCCGCTTGGAGCGTGTGAGTTGAAATCAAGCGTTCCTGCTCCGCCGTGCTTGGCTATCTTGTCACGCTCCGCTTGGAGCGTGTGAGTTGAAATTATTTATTTTGGTCGAACAGTGGTTTTCAGTTGGGTCACGCTCCGCTTGGAGCGTGTGAGTTGAAATGTTTTAGCGTGGCTTCATCATCGATTATAACAGCGTCACGCTCCGCTTGGAGCGTGTGAGTTGAAATTATATTGCCTCGCACCTTTATTACCATGCCATTTGTCACGCTCCGCTTGGAGCGTGTGAGTTGAAATTTCAGTATTATAAATGTTTACGCATTAAATAATTATGTCACGCTCCGCTTGGAGCGTGTGAGTTGAAATACAATGCGGTTGCGGTTGTTGATAAGAATGACAAGTCACGCTCCGCTTGGAGCGTGTGAGTTGAAATGCAGTATATGATTTTTATATACTGCAAGCAGAAAGTCACGCTCCGCTTGGAGCGTGTGAGTTGAAATGATACAGGAACGCTCTAGCGGTGCGTCTAAGCCCGGTCACGCTCCGCTTGGAGCGTGTGAGTTGAAATTGTCCGTCATAGAGATTCATTTTGTGCATTTGTGTCACGCTCCGCTTGGAGCGTGTGAGTTGAAATTCAATACTATTCAAAAGATCCCGATACAGACAAGTCACGCTCCGCTTGGAGCGTGTGAGTTGAAATGATTTTGAGCCATTTGAAGCAGAGACTGAATCCTGTCACGCTCCGCTTGGAGCGTGTGAGTTGAAATATGTCTATTCGTTCAGGTATGCAAATTGCTTCAGTCACGCTCCGCTTGGAGCGTGTGAGTTGAAATCAAGACCTTTGATGGAAAAATTCCAATCGTCAGGGTCACGCTCCGCTTGGAGCGTGTGAGTTGAAATGCTTGAGGCGATAGTCAAAGGCAAGGGTATGATTGTCACGCTCCGCTTGGAGCGTGTGAGTTGAAATTTACATATTTGTGCGAACAACAAGGACATTCTAGTCACGCTCCGCTTGGAGCGTGTGAGTTGAAATCTGTTTGACTGCTAAAGGCGATAGTATGATAAATGTCACGCTCCGCTTGGAGCGTGTGAGTTGAAATCCTAAAATTTGTAACTTAAACTAAATTTTTTTTAGGTCACGCTCCGCTTGGAGCGTGTGAGTTGAAATGATTTTTTTTTTTTAGTGAAAATAAATCTAGTCACGCTCCGCTTGGAGCGTGTGAGTTGAAATAATGTTTCCGACACAAGACTAGCACTCACACCGTGTCACGCTCCGCTTGGAGCGTGTGAGTTGAAATAGGCTTTGCCCTGATATACGATAGTGACATAGCTAGTCACGCTCCGCTTGGAGCGTGTGAGTTGAAATCGTTTTAAAAGCGTACACCTCAGACGGAATTCCGTGTCACGCTCCGCTTGGAGCGTGTGAGTTGAAATAGGCTTTGCCCTGATATACGATAGTGACATAGCTAGTCACGCTCCGCTTGGAGCGTGTGAGTTGAAATATACCGTTTACGGACGGTATGATGAAACTGATTCGTCACGCTCCGCTTGGAGCGTGTGAGTTGAAATCTTTTTTTTAATGATTAATGCATGCTATAGACTTGTCACGCTCCGCTTGGAGCGTGTGAGTTGAAATTTAAGACGGAAAAAGAAATCAATGATATGCTTGCGTCACGCTCCGCTTGGAGCGTGTGAGTT
>JAJQCE010000016.1:26649-61254 GCA_021202895.1 Ruminococcus sp.
CGTCACGCTCCGCTTGGAGCGTGTGAGTTAAGCTTTAGTTTTTGCCGAACGGACGAAGTTGAAAAGTACTACATTTATGTTTAACTATTGATGTGCAAGGATGTGATATAATGAAAATTAAATTTGCAGTAATAAAAGTAATCGTAAATGACGAAAAAAGTCCTGAAAATCTTTGAAGATGACAAGGAATCGGTTATCGCTTGCTACGGTACGAATCCGTCAAGGACTTTAGATTGAAGTGAGTTGAAACACCGTTTGCAAAATCACATATCCTCTTTGTCATGGTAACGCTCTGCGTCAACCTATTAAGTGTATCTCTAAAAACCCTCGCCGCACATCTGCGGCAAACTTTTGCTGGCAATGGTTTTTAGAGATGCACTTAAATTACTTATTGACAACCACTTCTCTTTATGATATAATATAATTACATTAAGCGTGTGAGTTTAAATCGCACACAGGTGTGAGTTGAAATTATTATATCAGGAGTTTTAAAATGTACAGACAAGGTAAATATGAAATTATAAAAAAGCGCGCAAAGATTTGCACTGGGTTTGATTTGAAAATTTTTGATTTTACTGTGAGGTGTCCTGAAATAGCAGTGCTTGCAAAACCGGGACAGTTTGTTCAGATTGCGGCGGAGGGCTTTTTTCTTAGGCGACCTATTTCAATTTGCGATATAGACGCTGTGAACGGCACTATCAGACTTGTTTTCGAGGTGAGAGGCAAGGGTACGCTAAAGCTTTCTGAGCTAAACGAGGGCGATTTTATTGATATAATCGCTCCTTTGGGAAATGGATTTACATTTTTGCCTGACAAAAAAGCAGTCTGTATCGGAGGCGGAATAGGTACTCCTCCTATGCTTTCAATCGCAAGGCTTTACGGTGAAAACGCAAAAGTGATCAGCGGATTCAGAAGCGAGCCGTTTTCTATTTTGCAGGAGGATTTTAAGGCGGCGGGCTGTCAGACAATTCTCTGTACCGATGACGGAACTGCAGGCGTTCACGGTTTTGTGACTGCGCCACTTGAGCAGATGCTTAAGACTGAAGGTGTAGATATAATTTATGCCTGCGGACCTATGCCGATGCTAAAAGGCATTGCGGAGCTTGCCCGCAAATACGGCGTAAGAAGCGAGCTTTCGCTTGAACAGCGTATGGCTTGCGGAGTGGGAGCTTGTCTGGTGTGCGCCTGCAAAACCGTTAAAAACGGCGAGCAGATACTCTCTCACGTCTGCAAGGACGGACCTGTGTTTGACGGCGAGGAGGTGGATTTTTCATGAGCAAAAGACTTTGCGTCAATATCTGCGGAGTGGAATTTAAAAATCCTGTGATTCCTGCAAGCGGAACTTATGGCTACGGCAGAGAATACGAGTGCCTTTATGAGCTTTCGAGGCTTGGAGGAATTTCAGTCAAGGGAACGACGCTTAATCCCCGTCAGGGGAATCCTGCGCCGAGAGTTGCCGAAACACCCTGCGGTATGCTCAATTCAGTCGGACTTCAAAACGGCGGCGTTCATCGCTTTTTGGATTATGAGCTGCCTAATCTTTTGAAAAAGGACACCAGAATCATTGCAAATATCGCAGGCGCAACAGTTGAGGAATGTGCTGAGATCGCTTCGCTTTTAAATCCCAGCGAGGTTGATATGATAGAGCTTAACATAAGCTGTCCTAACGTAAAGCAGGGAGGAGCGGCTTTCGGCACAAGCTGTAAAATCGCAGGCGAGGTAACGGCGGCAGTGAAAAAAGAGCTTCCCTGTAAGCCGCTTATGGTAAAGCTTTCGCCGAACGTCACTGATATTACCGAAATTGCAAGATCGGTTGAAGCGGCAGGAGCGGACGCTGTGTCGCTTATAAATACGATTCTGGGAATGAGAATAGATATAAAAACCAAGCGTCCTGTTTTGAAAAACAACGTCGGAGGACTTTCCGGTCCTGCTGTATTTCCCGTTGCGCTGAGAATGGTCTGGCAGACGGCAAACGCCGTTAAGGTTCCCGTTGTAGGAATGGGCGGAATTTCAACATGGGAGGATGCGGTTGAAATGATGATGGCAGGCGCAGCCGCCGTTCAGGTGGGAGCTGCGATTTTTGCAGACCCTTATGCGCCGATAAAGATAATTGACGGACTTGAAAAATACTGCGAGGATAACAAAATAGACAATATTTCGCAAATTGTCGGCAGTGTAGAGCCGTGGTAACGAGAGGAGAAAAGCTTTATGCCTGAAATAACCCTTGTAGGCACAGGAGGAATGATGCCGCTTAAATATCGTTGGCTGACCTCCTGCTATATCGAGCATAACGGCTCGGCGGTTCTGATAGACTGCGGCGAGGGAACGCAGATTGCGCTTGCTCAGGCGGAATGTAAAATCAGCCGCATAAATGTGCTGCTGATAACCCACACTCACGCCGACCATGTTTCAGGGCTGCCCGGATTTTTGCTTTCGCTGGGAAATTCGGAGCGCACCGAGCCGCTTGATATTTATGTGCCGTATGGAAAGACTAAAATTATTAAGAATCTGATGTGTATTTGCGACAGACTAGACTTCGATGTGAGAATACATGAGCTTAGTACTAAAGACGAAAGCTCCTTTATCGCAGAAACGATAGACCCAATGCTTGAGGTGCGTTCTCTGCCTCTAAGACACAGCTGCGATTGTTTAGGATATTCGCTCACCTTCAGACGAAAGCAGGTTTTTCTTCCCGATGAAGCTAAGCGTTTAGACGTGCCGCTTGAAAAGTGGAAAATTCTCCACAGAGGCGAGAGCGTTTTGCTTGACGACGGGCGCACAATTACGCCTGATATGGTGACACAAAATTCCCGCCGTCCGATAAAAATCACCTATGTAACCGACACGCTTCCGTTTGCGGCAATTTCAGAGTTTGCTTACGGCTCGCAGCTTTTTATCTGCGAGGGAATGTACGGCGACAGGGACAAGAAAAAAAGCATGAACCACAAGGGGCATATGCTTATGCAGGACGCTTGCAGATTAGCTCAGAATGCACAGGCGGAGCAGCTTTGGCTTACCCATTACAGCCCTGCTGAATTTTATCCTGAAAATTATTCTAAGGAGCTTAAAAAGCTTTTTGAAAATATTGTAATCAGCAAGGACGGTCAGAAAACTGAAATCAAGGATTGAAAATAAGGCAACATACATACAAAAGGCTTTGTACGTCTGTCGCCTTAAACAAAAAAGCGGCGGCTCAATTTGAACCGCCGTTTCTTTATTTTTGTTATTCCTCTTTCATCTTAGCGAAGCATTCGCTGCAATATACAGGTCTGTCCTCACGCGGCTTAAACGGAATTGTCGCCTCTCCTCCGCAGGCTGCGCATACAGTAGTGTACATCTGTCTTTCTCCTCTGTTTGACTGCTTACGTGCGCCGCGGCAAGCCTTGCATCTCTGCGGCTCGTTTTCAAAGCCTTTTTCAGCATAAAACTCCTGCTCTCCAGCTGTAAAAACAAACTCGTTTCCACAATCCTTGCATACTAATGTCTTGTCTTCGTACATGATAAACCTAACCTTTCCGATTGCTTTGGACTATCCCAAGCCAACATATTATTTTAATTTGCGTCAAGTCGGATTTGCACCGACATCTCCGCCGCTTGCGGCAGCGTTCTTCGCTTGAACCATTGGACACATATATTTTGCCGCACATTTTGTGCGGATTTTAACAAAAGCTATTTGCCAAAGCCCTCTCTGAGCTTTTTTCTCGCTCTTTGCATTGAGTTGTCAACGCTCTTTTCGCTGACTCTCATTTCAGCGGCAATTTCCTTGTAGCTTAAACCCATGAGATAATAGGTTACCGTTTCACGCTCACGCTTGGTCAGACAGCGTTCAATCAGGTCGTAAAGCTCGTCCGTGCTGTCGCTGTAGCTATGCTCGTTTTCCGTCTCCGCTAAGGTGTCTGTAATATCCTCTGATGAAGCGAAAGGAATGTTTGATTTTAAAGCTGAGAGCATTTTATTTTTGGCACAGGTAAGCAGAAAGGCTTTTGCCGAAGCACGAGAGCTGTCAAAGCTGTCAATTGCCGAAAGTGCGCCGAGCATACCCTCCTGAAATAAATCCTCAGAAATCTGAGCGTTAAATTTTTTTGAAAGCGATTTTATGTACGGTGAAATTCTTGACATAAGCTCAGCTGAAGCCGCTGAATCTGTCTTTGCAAGCTCTGTAAGCTCCTCATCGCTAAGTTCAGAAAAAAAATCTTTTTCCATAATTTACCGCTCCAAAAATACACCTTTTGCCTATAATACTATAATAGCACAATATAACAAAAAAGTCAAGACATTTTTAAAATTTATTTACCAAACGAAAAAATTCGTTGTATTTTACAATTATATTACTCATATTTTGTACATTTTTTCTATAAAACAAGCAATTTACTGTTAAAAATTCTTGACAAAGCAGATTTTTTGAGCGAACCTTTGCATAAAACGCTTGTTGACAAAGCCTTTTTTGTGTGATAAAATATTAAGGTGAGAATTTTTTATATGATTGAAAAAATTTGCAGGTGATTAGGAGAGGGAAAATGAGCAGCACGGAGAGCGGCAGCTTTAAGCTTATAAAAAAAGAAGGCAGAGCAAGAAGAGGTGAGTTTTGCACAGTTCACGGTACTGTGCAGACGCCTGTGTTTATGAATGTCGGCACTGCGGCGGCAATCAAGGGCGGAGTTTCCTCGGTTGATTTAGCAAACGAGCTAAAGTGTCAGATTGAGCTTTGCAATACATATCATCTTCATGTTCGTCCGGGAGAAGACGTGATATACAAAATGGGCGGACTTCACAAATTTATGAACTGGCACAAGCCTATTCTGACCGACAGCGGAGGCTTTCAGGTTTTTTCACTTGCCAAGCTTCGCAAAATTAAAGAAGAGGGAGTCTATTTTAATTCGCACGTTGACGGCAGGAAGATTTTCATGGGACCTGAGGAAAGTATGCGGATTCAGTCGTTTCTTGCCTCCACCATTGCGATGGCGTTTGACGAGTGCGTAGAAAATCCCGCTGAATATTCCTATTCAAAGGCGTCCTGCGAGAGAACCACACGCTGGCTTGAGCGGTGCATAGCGGAGCAGAAAAGGCTTAATTTGCTTGAGGAAACGATAAATAAGAATCAGCTGCTTTTCGGAATAAATCAGGGCTGCACCTTTGATGATTTAAGAGTGGAGCATATGAAAAGAATAAGAGAGCTTGAGTACTGCTCGGGCTTTGCGATAGGCGGACTTGCGGTGGGCGAGCCTACAGAGGTTATGTACCATATAATAGAGCGGGTAGAGGAGCAAATGCCGCAGGACAAGCCAAGGTATCTTATGGGAGTAGGCACACCGTCAAATATAATTGAGGCGGTGTATCGGGGAATTGACTTTTTTGACTGCGTAATGCCGAGCAGAAACGCACGTCATGCGACAATTTTCACATGGAACGGAATTATGCACGTTCACAACAAATGCTATGAGCTTGATGAGCGTCCGCTTGACAGCGAATGTGATTGTCCGACCTGCCGAAACTTTTCAAGAGCGTATATCAGGCATTTGTTTAAGTCAAACGAGCAGCTTGCAGGGCGGCTTGCGGTAATGCACAATCTGTACTTTTACAACACTCTTATGGAGAGAATCCGACAATCGCTTGACGAGGGCAGCTTTGAGCAGTTCAGAAACACATACTCGGTAAAGCTTTCAGAAAAGCTGTGCGATTAAAAGAGGAGAGTATCTATGATTAAGCTTGCGATTTTTGACCTTGACGGCACGCTTGCGGATACAGTCGAGGATTTAGCGGACGCTGTAAACCTTGCGCTTGAGCAGGGCGGCTTTGAAAAAAGAAGCGTTGACGAAATCAGACGCTTTGTCGGAAACGGCACAAAGAAGCTGATAGAGCGAGCCTTGCCGAACGGAGCTTTGCAAAGCGAGCAGGAGAAAATCCATAAGGAATTTTCTAGCCTTTACGAGCAAAACTGTCTTAATAAAACCAAACTGTACGATGGTATAAACGAAGTGCTTAAAGAGCTTAAAAGTGGCGGTATAATGTGCGCAGTCGCTTCAAATAAGCCTGATGCATTTTCTAAGCGGATAGTGTACTCGCTGTTTGAAAGAGAGGATTTTGAGCTTGTGCTGGGAAAGGCTGACGGCAGAAAAGCTAAGCCTGCGCCTGATATTGTCTTTGAGATTTTAAGCAGGCTTGACGTTGAGAAAAGCGAGGCTGTTATTATCGGCGATTCAGGCGTTGATACAAAAACCGCAAAGGCGGCGGAGCTTTTGTCGATAGGCTGCGAGTGGGGCTTCAGAGGCAGAGAGGAGCTTGTGCGAAGCGGAGCGGATTTTATCGCCGAAAAGCCAAAGGATATTGTGGGGATTATAGCGGCACTTAATAATCAGGAGTTCCCATTGTAAAATTTTTATTAAATTCTTGCAAAAATATAAATGGTGTGCTATAATATTTAAAGCGGAGCAATGCGTGATAAGCTCGCTTAATCACGCTTGCGACTGCTTGCAACAAGTGCAAGGAGCCGCAAGGCTCCGCTGGGTTTCAGTGGGGGATTATATCCCCTACTGAAAGTCAGAATGACCGCCACCTAAGAGGGGGGGTCATATGCACTTGTTATAGTGTATAAACGCTGTGACCAAGAGAGTAGGTTGGCGATATAAGGATTCTAAGAGAGGGGATACCGATGGGCTGAGAGTATCCTTAAGTCCTTGTCCGATTGAAGTTCACTTGCGAGCGGTTTTGTTTAACGGCATTTGCCAAGTAGACGAGAACGTATACGCCGCGTTAAGGCTGTAGGGAAGTGACAGCTTCTTTGCCGATATGGGTGGTAAGCTTCAGTGTATTGTGAAGCAAGCAAAGCTTTTTTAGCCTTGTCCCGTTGTCGGGACAGGGCTTTTGTCATATATATTTAAAGGAGGAAAATCAAAATGACCGAGCAGCTTAAAGCGATTGAGGAACGTGCTAAAGCGGAGCTTGAAAAGGCTTCGGATATAAAATCGCTTGATGAAATCAGAGTGAGATTTTTAGGTAAAAAGGGAGAAATTACTGCGATACTTAAGCAGATGGGAAAGCTCACTCCCGAAGAACGTCCCGTTATAGGACAGCTTGCAAACAAGGTAAGAGCTGATATTGAGGAGAGCATTTCAAATGCGCAGAGTATTGTTAAGGCAAAGGCGGCGGCGGCAAAGCTTGAAGCGGAGCGAATAGATGTGACTTTGCCTGGAAAAGCTCCGAAGCTGGGAAGCGCGCACCCGCTTAACGCTACCTTGTCGGAGGTTGAGGAGGTTTTCTTAGGCATGGGCTTTGATATAGTAGAGGGTCCTGAAGTGGAAACCGACTACTATTGCTTTGAAGCGCTAAATATGCCGAAGCACCACCCTGCAAGAGATACGCAGGATACATTCTATATAAACGATAACGTGCTGCTCAGAACGCAGACCTCAAGCGTTCAGATTCGCACGATGGAAAAGCGCAAGCCGCCTATCCGCATAATTTCACCTGGCAGAGTTTATCGCTCGGACGCTGTTGACGCAACTCACTCTCCGCTGTTTCATCAGATTGAGGGACTTGTGATTGATAAAGGAATTACAATGGCGGATCTTATGGGAACGCTGGAGCTTCTGCTTAAGCGGCTTTACGGTGAGCAGACGCAGCTGCGTTTTCGTCCTCATCATTTTCCGTATACAGAGCCGAGCGCAGAGGTGGATCTGATGTGCTTTAACTGTCACGGCAAGGGCTGTTCGATGTGCAAGCAGGAGGGTTATGTTGAGCTTTTAGGTTCAGGAATGGTTCATCCTAAGGTTTTAGAGGGCTGTGGAATCGACCCTGAAATTTACAGCGGCTTTGCATTTGGAATCGGACTTGAGCGCATAACGATGGGAAGATACAGCATAAACGATATGCGCCTGCTGTATGAAAACGACATGAGATTTTTAGAGCAGTTTTAAGAGGGGAGATTAGCTATGGATTTATCAATGAGATGGCTTGCGGACTATGTTGACTGCGGCTGTGATACAAAGACCTTCTGCGACGGTATGACTTTGTCAGGTTCAAAGGTTGAATGCTTTGAGCAGGAGGGAGATTATCTTAAGAATGTAGTTGTCGGAAAAATTCTTTCAGTAAAGGATCATCCTGATTCAGACCATATGGTGATTTGTCAGGTTGATGTGGGAGACGGAGAACCGATTCAGATTGTCACTGGTGCTTCAAATGTCAGCGAGGGAGATTTTGTGCCTGTAGCGAAGCATAAATCCAGCGTGCTTCACGAGGGAAAGGTAGTTAAGATTACAAAGGGCAAGCTTAGAGGAGAGGTGTCTGACGGTATGCTCTGCTCAATCGGCGAGCTTGGACTTACAACGCATGATTTTCCCTATGCGATAGACGACGGAATATTTATCTTAGGCGACGACTGCGACAGAACTGTCGGCAAGGATATAAGGGAAGCTGTGGGCTTTGACGATACAAAGGTAGAGTTTGAAATAACCTCTAACCGCCCCGACTGCCTTTCTGTGCTTGGACTTGCAAGAGAAGCCTCCGCAACCTTTAATGTTCCCGTAAATATTAAAGAGCCGAGCTTTGAGGGCGTTGACGGCGATATAAATGAAATTATGTCGGTTAAAATTCATAACCCCGAGCTTTGTCCGAGATATATGTGCGGCTATGTTAAAAATGTAAAAATAGAGCCGTCGCCGCACTGGCTTAGAGAGCGTCTGCGTGCCTGCGGAGTGCGTCCGATAAATAATTTTGTCGATATTACAAACTTTGTAATGCTCGAATACGGTCAGCCTATGCACGCTTTTGATTTGAGATATGTTGAGGGCGCTCAGATTAACATCAGAAATGCTGTTAAGGGCGAAAGGATTACAACGCTTGACGGAATTGAAAGAGAGCTTTCGGAGGAAATGCTTGTAATTGCCGACAGCAAAAAGCCTGTGGCAGTTGCCGGAGTAATGGGCGGAGAGTACAGCGGGATTATGGACGATACCACAGCGGTGGTGTTTGAAGCGGCTTCCTTTAATGGCGCAAGCGTAAGAACAACAGCGAAAAAGCTTGGTATGAGAACAGATGCGTCCGCAAGATTTGAAAAGGAGCTTAATCCTGAAAACGCTTACCCTGCGCTTATCAGAGCCTTTGAGCTTGTAGAGCTTCTTGGCTGCGGCGAGGTTATAAGGAGTTTTATCGACTGCGATATGTCGCAGAAAAAGGATACGGGAGTAGAATTTAATCCTGAGTGGATAAATAATTTCCTTGGAACAGATATTGACGCTAAGCAGATGGCGGGCTATCTTGAAAGCTTAAGCTTTGAGATTAAAGACGGCAAGGTTTATGCGCCGTACTATAGAATTGATATAGAGTGCAAGGCTGATGTGGCGGAGGAGGTCGCAAGACTTTACGGCTACAACAACATTCCTAAGACTATCATAAAGGGTCAGGCAAACGCACAGCTTACGGACAAGCAGAAATTTGACAGGCTTATTACCTCGTCAATGCTGGGAATGGGAGTTAATGAGATTACTACCTTTTCATTTATCTCGCCTAAGTATTTCGATAAAATCCGCCTGCCTAAAGACAGCAAGCTTCGCAGAGCCGTTAAAATTATGAATCCGCTTGGCGAGGACACTTCAGTTATGCGAACTACAATTTTGCCGAGTATCTGCGAAGTAATGGCGAGAAACTACAGTTACCGTAACGATTCCTGCTATGTGTTTGAGCTTGGAAACGAGTATATTCCGCAAGACGGTGAGGAGCTTCCCACAGAGCCTGAACGTCTGGGAATAGGCTTCTATGATACAAAGAACAAGGTTGATTTTTACACTGTAAAGGGCATAATTGAGCAGCTGCTTGACAGGGGCGGTGCAGAGCAGGTTGAATTTAGCCGTCCGAGCGAGGACAGTGCGTTCGGCGAAACAGACGCTTTTCACCCCGGGAGATGCGCTTCAGCATTTGTAAACGGCAGGGAAATTGCGTTGTTCGGCGAGCTTCACCCTGAAACCTTGGAAAATTACGGAATAAACTGCCGCACATATGCCGCAAAGGTGAATGTGCCTGAGCTTATGGAGCTTTGCGTGACGCAAAAGACCTACAAGCCGCTGCCAAAGTATCCGGCGATAATGAGAGATTTGTCGCTTATCTGCGATGAGGAGCTTGCCGCCGCAGTGATTGAAAAGACGATAAGAAAGGCTTCGGGGAAGATTCTTGAAAGTATAACACTGTTTGACATTTACAGAGGAGAGCAGATAGCTCAGGGCAAAAAGAGTATATCATATTCTCTGACGTTTCGTTCTCACGAGGCTACGCTGACTGATGAGCAGGCGGATAAGACAATGGCAAAGATTTTGAGTGCGCTCGGCGAGCAGGGCGCAGAGCTTAGAATGTAAATTTTTTTTAAATCTTTTTGTGCAGAATGTACAATTTTTTGCAAAGGACTTGTTATTTTCAAAGAAATGCGTTATAATAATAGTGAGAGATATTATTGAAGATATGACTGTTTAGAAAACAGCTTTGAGTTACGCAAGCAAGAGCAAAGGAGTTGAGCTTCATGCACGATCGAACTGTTGAGTTTTCCGCTCTTAAGGAAAACGACGACGAACTGAAAGCCACATTAAAGACCGTTTACGAGGCTTTGGTAGAAAAGGGCTACAATCCAATTAATCAGATAGTAGGTTATATTCTTTCAGAGGATCCGACCTACATAACCACATACAACAACGCCAGAAGTCTTATTCGCCATATAGACAGAGATGAGCTGCTACAGGAGCTTGTTAAGAGCTATCTTGAGATTAACAAGCTTTGATGTGTGTGATAAAGACAGAATTAATTGTCAGACCTTGGATGTGACTGTAATATTAGTTTAACTGTGCTTTAAAGGCGATTTATGAGCGGCGGAAGAGCTTCGCCGCTTTTGTTTTTAAAGCTGCTGCTTGACAGACTGCTTTTCGGTAATAAATCTGAGATTGTCCGAATAAAATAATTCATAAATAATGGCACTTGTGTCTGTTAAGATGGAGGAGTTATTTTATGTTCGGACGGGTTTTAACATTTTTAACTGCCGTAACTACAGCAGTGTGCGGTATGACGGCAGATGTGTATGCCGATGAAGCTCAACAGGATAGTGCGCAGAGCGTTGACGCTCAGAGTGTGTATGTCTGCGAGATTAACTCATCTCAAACGCTATATGAGCAAAATTCAGAGCAGACGCTTCCAATGGGGCATATGGTTAAGCTTATGACGGTGCTTATCTGCGCTGAGGAGCTTGAAAAGGGAGCACTTTCGCTTGACGAAACGGTGACGGTTTCAGTGAACGCAAATTCAAAGCAGGGAACTCAGATTTGGCTTGAGGTCGGCGAAAGGGTGAGCGTGGAGGACTTGCTTAAGGCTATAATTGTCGGAAATGCGAACGATGCCTGCACAGCTCTTGCAGAGCGGCTGTCAGGCGACGAGGAAGCTTATGTTCAGCGGCTTAACAAGCGTGCGAAACGGCTAGGAATGAGCAATACGGTTTTTGCCGATTGCACGGGCACAGATTTGCAAACGGTTTCTACAGCTAAGGATATAGCGATTTTGTCCTGCGAAATTGCAAAGTATGAGAATTTAAAGGTCTACTTTACCACATGGATAGATAATGTTAGAGGCGGTCTGACAGAGCTTGTCAGCACTAACCGCCTGATAAGGACGTATAAGGGAATACTGGGTATGAAAGCCTGCGCTTCTAGTGAGAGCGGCGAGTGTATAAGTGCCTGCGCAAAAAGAGGAAATCTGGGGATTTGCGTAGTGCTTCTGGGCTGTTCGGACAGCGAAGGCAAAATAGACGCCGCTGAATCGCTGCTTGACGAGAGCTTTGAGAGCTACAGTTATTTTCTGCCTGAAATTGACAAGAGCTATCTTGAACCGATAAAGGTTACGGGCGGCAGAAAGCTTTCAGTCAAGGTTGAAGCTGAAAATCTGAGCGGAGCGGTGATTGACGCAGGAGGCGAGGAAGCGATAGAGCTTGAAGCCGATATAAAGGACTCGGTTGAAGCTCCTGTGAGCAAAGGCGATGTGCTTGGAAAAATTACCTGCAAAAATTCGGACGAAACGCTTATAACTGTAAATATCGTCGCCGCAGAGAATGTACAAACTATGAATTTTGGCTATGCATTAAAAAGCTGTTTGTTAAATCTGCTAAATTGTAACCATTAAAATTGTGAGGTTTATACAAAACTTGACTTGTCTAAGAAAAAGTCTTGAAAAATTCACAAAAGTATTGTATAATAAAATTAGAGGGAAAGACTGCACAGTTTTTGTGCTAATGCAAGACAAGTAAGGAAAGGAATGGAATTAAAATGGCTGTTAAACTTAACGCAAAGTATCTTGATTCGTTTATATCGGAGCAGGAATATTCATCGATTGCCCCTATTGTGACGGCGGCGCATAAGACTCTTGTGAGCAAGAGCGGAGCAGGCTCTGACTTTTTAGGCTGGGTAGATTTGCCTGTAAGCTATGACAAGGAGGAGTTTGAGAGGATAAAGGCTGCCGCTAAGCGTATTCAGGAGAGCTGCGATGTACTTATCGTTATCGGAATAGGCGGTTCGTATCTTGGAGCAAGAGCGGTTATCGAGGCTCTTAAGTCAACGCTTTACAACAATCTGCCGAAAAGCACTCCTGATATTTACTATGTTGGAAACAGCATAAATCCGACATACCTTAACGATGTGCTTAAGATATGCGAGGGAAAGGATATTTGTGTAAACGTAATTTCAAAGTCGGGAACGACTACGGAGCCAGCGTTGGCGTTCAGGATTTTCAAGAAGCTTGTTGAGGATAAGTACGGCAAGGAGGAGGCAAGGAAGAGAATCTTTGCGACTACCGACAAGGCGAAGGGCACGCTCAAGGAGCTTTCTAACACGCAGGGTTATGAAACCTTTGTAGTTCCTGACGATGTGGGCGGACGCTTTTCAGTGCTTACCGCTGTAGGACTGCTTCCTATTGCGGTGGCAGGGATAGATATTGACAAGCTTATGGCAGGAGCGGCTAAGGGCAGAGAGAAATATTCTGCCGATGACGGAAACGACTGCTACAAGTATGCGGCGATAAGAAATATTCTTTATAACAAGGGCAAGAGTGTTGAGATGCTCATAAGCTACGACCCGAGCTTTGCAATGATGAACGAGTGGTTCAAGCAGCTTTTCGGCGAGAGCGAGGGCAAGGATCAAAAGGGAATTTTCCCGTCCTCCGCTGTATTTTCAACCGATTTACATTCGCTAGGGCAGTTTATTCAGGACGGTTCGAGGATTATGTTTGAAACCGTTGTCGATATAAAAGAGCCGCAGACGGACTTGTATCTTAAGCCTGATGAGGAAAATCTTGATGGACTTAATTTTCTCACTAATCAGAACATGAGCATTGTAAACCGCAAGGCTTTTCAGGGTACAATTTTAGCTCATACAGAGGGCGGAGTTCCTAACGTTGTTTTAGAGCTTGACGATGTAAGCGAGGAAACGCTTGGAGAGCTTATCTATTTCTTTGAAAAGGCTTGTGCAATAAGCGGCTATATGCTAGGAGTTAATCCGTTTAATCAGCCCGGAGTCGAGAGCTACAAGAAGAATATGTTTGCACTTTTAGGCAAGCCTGGGTATGAGGATGCAAAGGCGCAGTTGGAGGCTAAGCTGTAAACTAAGGATGTAATTTGCGCCGAAAGCTGTGCTGTGCGGCTCTAGCGGCGTTAAATAAAATCAATAAGACAGAAATGGAGATTTAATTATGATTAATTTAATACCTGGAAAAAAAGGAACTGGAAAAACCAAAATCCTAGTTGACGCTATAACTGAAGCGTCCGAAAAGGCGACGGGCTATATTGTGTGCATAGAAAGAGGCATGAAGCTGACGTATGATATTCCGCACAAGGTAAGACTTGTAGACGCAGAGGAGTACGGAATTACCAGCTACGATACCTTCTACGGCTTTGTAGCGGGAATGCTTGCGGGAAACTATGACATTCAGGAGATTTATGTTGACGGAATCTTAAGAATCGGCGGCAGAGATTACGAGGAGCTTGGAGATATGCTTGAAAAGCTTGCGATACTTGCCAAGGATATTAAGGTAGTATTTACAATTTCAGCAGAGCCTGACGACCTGCCGAGCGATGTGAGAGCGTTTATCAAGTGAACTTTTTCTGAATTTAGTCAAAAAAGTGCTTGACAAATTTGTTTGAATAGGCTATAATAATCTTTGTGATGTTTTTACATCAGTGAAAGGGAGAAATCTGTTAATATGATTTTACAGCTTAAAACGCTTTTTGAGCTTGAGGGGAGCGAAGTTGAAATAAACGAGAGCGTACCCATAGACGAGCTTGAAAAATTGCAGCCGTTCATGAGCTTTGCGAAAGCTGTGAAGATTTCAGGCAGGGCTAAAAACCACGTTGGCATGGTTACGCTTGATTTTACAGTTGACGCTGTGCTTGAGCTTGAGTGCGACAGGTGTTTAACGGCGTTTGAGAGGGAATACAGCTTTGATTTTCATCATGTGCTTACCAGAGAGCTTGCGAATGAAAGCGATGAGGACAGCGATGAATTTGACGAGTATATAGTGTGTCCTGACAATACGCTTGATTTAAGCGAGCTTGCTCTGGTTGATTTACGGCTTAGCCTGCCGACAAAGATTCTCTGCAAGGAGGATTGTCTGGGGCTGTGTCCTAAGTGTGGGGCGAATCTCAATGAAACAAGCTGTGGCTGCGAAGATTAAAAAGAATTAAGGAGGTGCCAAAATGGCAGTACCAAAGAGAAAAACTTCTAAGGCAAGACGTGACAAAAGACGTTCTAACGTATGGAAGCTTGATGCGCCTGCTCTGAGCAGATGCTCAAACTGCGGCGAGCTTACCTCTCCGCACAAGGTATGCAAACACTGCGGATATTATAAGGGCGTTGAGGTAATCAGCAAGGAGGACTGATTGTCCTTAAGGACAGTTGTGTTCAATATGCTTGACCTCTGCTATGTTCAGGCAGCGAGTTTTTAAAAGCAGAGAAGGCAACTCCTCTGCTTTATTTTATTTAGGCAGGGAATAGCTCTGCAAGCTTAGGAAATACTATTTTAAAAAGTGAGATGAGAAAAATGGCTTTGCCTTTGGTGGCGGTGGTTGGACGTCCTAACGTCGGAAAATCCACGCTTTTTAACAAGCTTATAGGCGAGAGGCTTTCGATAGTTGACGACACTCCCGGTGTTACCAGAGATCGTATTTACGCCAAGTGCGAATGGCTGGGGCATGAATTTATGCTTGTGGATACGGGCGGAATCGAGCTTGCTTCACAGGACAATATGCTTATGCTCATGCGCCGTCAGGCTGAGCTTGCGATTACGAGTGCACAGGTGATAATTTTAGTTGTTGATTTAAAGTGCGGAGTGACTGCGGCGGATGAGGATGTGGCGGTTATGTTGAGAAAATCGGGCAAGCCTGTGGTTCTCTGCGTCAACAAATGCGATAATGTAGGTTCACTTCCTGCTGGATTTTATGAATTTTACAATTTAGGACTATCAGATCCGATAGCGGTTTCATCTGTTCACGGACATGGGACGGGAGATTTGCTTGACGAGGTTTTAAAGAACATTCCTGAAGATTCTGAGGAGGCTTATGACGAGGACGTAATAAGGGTTGCGGTTATCGGAAAGCCTAATGTGGGAAAGTCATCTCTCATAAACCGTCTGTGCGGAGAGGAGAGGACGATTGTTTCTGATATGGCAGGAACTACCCGCGATGCTACGGACACCTATGTAGAAAATGACCATGGGAAGTTTGTATTTATAGACACGGCGGGAATCCGCAGAAAGTCCAAGGTGTTTGAAAATGTGGAGCGGTACAGCGTGCTTAGAGCCTACATGGCGGTAGACCGCGCAGATGTGGCTGTGGTTGTGATTGACGCACTCGAGGGCTTCACCGAGCAGGATTCAAAGGTTGCGGGCTATGCTCATGAAAAGGGCAAAGCGATTGTGATTGCGGTGAACAAGTGGGACGCTCTTGAAAAGGACGGTTCGACTATGAACGAGTACACAAAGAAGTTAGAGAGCGATTTTAGCTTTATGAGCTATGCGCCGTTTGTATTTATTTCGGCTAAAAACGGTACTCGCATGGACAAGCTTCTTGAGATGATAAAGTACACTGCGCAGCAGAACAGCGCATATATTTCAACTGGAAAGCTCAACGATGTGCTTGCCTATGCTACCGCCCGTGTACAGCCTCCGTCGGACAAGGGCAGGCGGCTCAAGCTGTACTATATAACCCAGTCGTCAACTAAGCCGCCAACATTTGTTATATTTGTAAACAGGGCGGATTTATTTCATTTTTCGTACAGACGGTATATAGAAAATCAAATCCGTGAAACCTTTTCGCTTGATGGAACGCCGATAGTGTTAGTTGTCCGCGAGCGTGACCAAAAGGACGTGTAAGGAGGTAAATGCGGAATGATTTACGCAGTATGCCTTATAGCAGTCGCAGTGGTATGCTATTTATGGGGCAGCCTTAATTCGGCGATAATTGTCGTGAGGCTTTTAGAGCATGAGGATATACGTGAAAAGGGAAGCAAAAACGCAGGGCTTACCAATGTACTGAGAGTTTACGGCAATAGAGATGCGCTTGTTACGCTTATATGCGATTTATTCAAGGGGATTATAGCAGTAGTTGCCGCTAGGCTTATAGTGAGCAATCTGCTTGACGTTACCTTTTTCGGCAACTCAATATTTATAGGCTATGTAGCTGGATTTTTCTCAATGCTTGGACATATCTTTCCGATATACTACGGCTTTCACGGCGGCAAAGGAGTGCTTATCACAGCTACAACGCTTATAGCTGTAGATCCGATAAGCTGCGCAAGTGCGATTGTAGTTTTCGCAATTGTATTAACGGCGACAAAGTATGTGTCGGTAGGCTCTATAAGCGCAGCTGTGGCTTTCCCAATAATCACGATAGCTTCGCAGACGGTAAGAGGAACGCCTGGACGGTGGGAAAACCTTCTGATGTCGGTGCTTATTTGCGCACTTATAATTTATATGCACAAGCCGAACATTATACGTTTAAAAAACGGCACGGAAAATAAATTTGGAAAGAAATCCTAGTAGGAGTTTGGAGTCAGGAGTTTTAAAATGGCTAAGATAATGATATTAGGGTCGGGAGGCTTTGGACTTTCGATAGCGATCATGTGTTCAGATGCAGGGCATGAGGTTACTGTGTGGTCTAAGTTTCAGGACGAAATTGATACGATAAAGAGAACGGGCGAGCTTAAAGCAAAGCTGCCAGGCGTAAAGGTTCCGAAGTCAGTTAAGCTTACTACCGATATAACTCAGACAAGCGGCAAAGAGCTTGTGATTTTAGGTATACCTACCGCTTTTTCACGAAGCATTTGCGAGGAAGCGGCTGAATTTGCGGATAGAGAAGCTATAATTGTGAACACGGCGAAAGGCTTGGAGCAGGAAACTCTTAAGACGATGAGCCAGGTGACAAGGGAGTCTTTCCCTGACAACAAAATCGCTATTCTGACTGGTCCTTCTCATGCGG
The DNA here is from genome assembly GCA_021202895.1 of Ruminococcus sp. GTDB lineage: Bacteria > Bacillota > Clostridia > Oscillospirales > Ruminococcaceae > YE71. Next base: position 44,135 of record JAJQCE010000016.1, read on the forward strand.
AGGAGCTTGCGAGGGGAGTGCCGACTACAATTGTGGTAGCGTCTGATGACAGAGAAGCGTCCTATTATGTTCAGAATACCCTCTCAAATTCACATTTCAGAATCTATGTCAACGATGATGTTCTTGGCTGTGAGCTTGGCGGCTCGCTTAAGAATGTAATTGCGCTTGCGGCGGGAGTCTGCGATGGAATGGGACTTGGAGATAACATAAAGGCGGCGCTTATGACAAGAGGAATCAGGGAAATAAGCGAGCTTGGCGTAGCTATGGGCGCGGATCCTAACACCTTTGGCGGACTTAGCGGAATAGGCGATTTGATTGTAACCTGCTGCAGCGTTCACAGCCGAAACAGGCGCGCAGGCATGCTGATTGGTCAGGGAGTTTCCCCTGATGAGGCGGTTGAACGTGTCGGTACGGTTGAGGGATATTCCTGTACTAAAAATGCTCACGAGCTGGCAAAAAGGCTTGGCGTTGAAATGCCGATTACAGAGCAGCTCTATTCCGTTTTATTTGAGGGCGGCAATTTGGGAGATTCTATTTCTGCGCTTATGGACAGACCGCAAAAGCGTGAAATGGAGAGCGATTTTTTGGGAATTTAGAAGTATGGCTTCCTGCTTTTTTAGCGGGGAGCTTTTTGCTTGGAATAATTGCAGATATAGATGAGGTTAAGCTAATATAATTAAAATAATTTTCACAATCTGAAAATCTTATTTGAATTTTTTTAGAAAAGTTGTGAAAATCTCTTTACAATCGGTGCAGAATATTGTATAATTTACTAAGAGGTTAATTCGCATAGTATGTCATGCTTTAGGCTTTGGCTGCTGTGCAAAAGAGGACTTTGAACGGAAAAAAGCTAGTTTGCTTTAGCGGAAAAGGGAGTGAATGCTTTATGGAACCTAAGTATAAAAGAATTTTGCTTAAGCTAAGCGGAGAAGCACTTGCAGGAGAAAAGAAAACCGGACTTGACTATGATATAATAAATGAATTTGCCAAGTCGGTTAAAAAGTGCGTTGACGCAGGAGTTCAGGTTGGAATTGTTGTAGGCGGCGGAAACTTCTGGAGAGGAAGATCCAGCGGTGCTATGGACAGAACGAGAGCTGACCATATCGGAATGTTAGCAACGGCGATGAATGCGCTTGCGGTAGCTGACGGGATGGAAAGTTGCGGACTTCAGGTGAGAGTGCAGACGGCAATTTCTATGCCGCAGGTTGCGGAGGCGTATATCAGAAACAGAGCGGTGCGGCATTTTGAAAAGGGCAGAGTTGTGATTTTCGGCTGTGGAACGGGCAATCCGTTTTTCTCGACAGACACAGCGGCGGCGCTTAGAGCGGCTGAGATTGAAGCGGATATAATCTTTAAGGCTACGATGGTTGACGGAGTGTATGACAAGGATCCGCACAAGTATGACGATGTGGTTAAGTATGACAAAATAACCTTTGCGGATGTCCTGGCTAAGGATTTAAAGGTTATGGATTCGACTGCGGCGGCAATGTGCAAGGACAACAATCTCCCGATTTTGGTGTTCGACATTGCTCGCCCTGATAACATATACGACGCCTGCATGGGCGAGGATATTGGAACTATCATAAATTGAGCTTTGCACTGTTTTTTTAGATGGGTTAGGTATATTGAAATACTGTTTTTTAGATATACTTGTAATATAGAAAGGAACATTGTACAGATCCACAGCATTGTTTAGACTTTTCATTTGTTTGGGTCTGTTGTAAGAACACTCGTTCCATATGAAACAAGAGTTCTTACTAGCATTTGCTACGCAGATGCCACAATATAGAAAGGATTTTTATTATGGACGCTGTAATTAGTAAGGCAGAGGAAAAAATGAAGAAAACCATTTCGGTTTTGGTAAGTGATTTTGGTTCGGTCAGAGCAGGGAGAGCTAATCCCACAGTGCTTGACAAAATAAGGGTTGATTACTACGGCTCGCCTATGCCGATAAATCAGCTTGCGAGCGTATCTGTTGCGGAGGCAAGAGTGCTGATGATTTCACCTTGGGACAAGTCCTCGCTCAAGCCGATTGAGAAGGCTATTCAGGCATCTGAACTAGGAATAAATCCGCAGAATGACGGACAGGTTATCCGTCTGATATTCCCGCAGCTCACAGAGGAGGATCGTAAATCGCTGGTTAAGGACGTAAAGAAGATGGGCGAGGAATCTAAGGTTGCGATTCGCTCTATTCGCCGCGATGCTATGGACAAGTGTAAGGCTAAGAAAAAGGACGGAGAGCTTACAGAGGACGATTTAAAGCACGCAGAGAACAAAATTCAGAAGATCACTGACAAGTATGTCAAGGAGATTGACGCTAAGGTTGCGGAAAAGGGAGAAGAAATTCTTTCTATTTAAGCGTATTCTTTTTGCGAAAGGATTATTTTGTAAATGGCTGATAAACAAAACCTGCTTCCTGCTGGAACTAAGGTGCCTGAGCATATAGGCGTGATTATGGATGGCAACGGACGATGGGCTAAAAAGCGAGGCTTGCCGAGAAAGGTCGGACACCGTGAGGGAGCGCAGACATTTCGTACGATTACCCGTCATGCGAAGAAGCTAGGAGTGAAGTACTTCACCGTCTACGCTTTTTCAACTGAAAACTGGAAAAGACCAAAGGACGAGGTTGAAGCGATAATGGACTTGTTTGAGAAGTATCTTGACGAGGTCCGCGATTTTATTGAGGAGAATATTCGCATATGCTTTATCGGCGACAGATCCATGCTACGTGAGCGGCTTCAGCAGAAGATGAGAAGTGTTGAGGAGGATTCGCTGCATTTTGATTCTATGACGCTGCTTATTGCGATAAATTACGGCGGAAGAGACGAGATTGCTCATGCGGCGAGGGCACTTGCGTACAAGGTTCAGTCGGGCGAGATGGAAGCTAGTGAAATTGACGCACTTGCTTTGGAAAACGAGCTTTACACCTCTAAGCTTGACGGAGATAAAGCGCCTGATGTGGATTTGGTTATCCGTCCGAGCGGAGAACAGCGGCTGTCTAACTTTATGATATGGCAGGCGGCTTATGCGGAATTTTACTATACAAATATTCTTTGGCCTGACTTTAAGCCAAAGGATCTTGAAGCGGCGGTAATTGCCTACAGCGACAGACACCGCCGATTTGGGGGAATATAAATTGAGAGGAACGTTGGACGAACGAGTAGTTTGTTTTGAGCTTTTCGTTTGTGCGGTTCGTCCTAAGCATTTTGCAAGCAAAATGCCTATACATTGAAAAGGATGTGACAATTATGAGAACCAGGATAATTTCTGCGGCGGTAGCGATTGCTTTTGCTATATTTGTGCTTGCGCTGGCACATACGTGGGTGTTTAATCTTACGCTGGCAGCGATTGCAGTAGGTGCGCTGTATGAGCTTTTTAAAGCTTTGGGCTTGATTAAGTACAGAGCGGAGTGCGCTGTGTGCTTTGCTTTTGCGTCTGTTGATATGCTTATAGGAATGGTGTACCGCAAGGACTTTTTCACGTTTTTTAATGTTAAAATCTATGGGCTTTTGTTTGTGACAGGGATACTGCTTTTGTATCTTAAAAATCGAAACAGCTATGCCTTTTCGCTTCCGTTTACGCTTATAGGAATTACGTTGATTATCTGCTACTCGTTCCATACGCTTCTGTGGATGGTTGACGACTATGAAAGCTTTGGAGTGTTTGCGGTTGTGCTTACTCTTGCAGGCGCATGGCTTGCGGATTCGGGAGCGTATTTTGTCGGAACATTTTTCGGCAAGAACAAGCTTTGCCCTGAAATAAGTCCGAAAAAGACGATAGAGGGAGTTGTCGGCGGAACGGTTGTAAACGGAGTGCTTTTGCTGATAATTTCAGGAGTGTACACAGCGTTCATTAACAAGGACGTAGAAGTAAGGTTCGGAGTAGTGTTTATTGCAGGAATGCTTTGCGCAATTGTCGGACTTGTGGGAGATTTGGCGGCGTCTGAAATTAAGCGTCAGGCAGGAATTAAGGACTATGGAAATATAATGCCTGGTCACGGCGGAATTATGGATCGCTTTGACAGCGTGCTTACGGTAGCGCCGTTTATGTATTGGCTTATCAGTCAGGGCTGGATTGTTAAATTTTAGTTGACTAAGGAATAAAATATGCAGAATATATCTATACTGGGTTCAACAGGCTCAATCGGCACACAGGCATTGCAGGTGGCAAAGAAGCATAATATAAATATAGCAGCTCTTGCGGCAAATTCAAATTACACACTGCTTGCTTGTCAGGTTAAGGAATTTGGAGCGGAGTATGCCTGCATTTACGATGAAAGCTGTGTTGATGCGCTTAAGGAAGAGCTTAAGAACACAAATGTAAAAATACTTTGCGGCGATGAGGGGCTTAAGGAAATAGCGAGGCTCAAGGGCGTTGACAAAATGCTCAACAGTGTTGTAGGAATGGTCGGACTTGTGCCGACGCTTGAAGCTATTGACGCAGGAACGGACATAGCTCTTGCGAACAAGGAAACGCTTGTGACGGGCGGCGAGCTTGTGATGAACCTTGCAAGGTACAACGGTGTGAGGATTTTCCCAGTTGACAGCGAGCATTCGGCAATTTTTCAGTGCATTAAGGGAAACAAACCCGAACAGGTGAGGGGAATTTTCCTGACGGCTTCAGGCGGACCGTTTTTCGGGAAAACCAAGGAGCAGCTTAAAGGTATTACTCCTGCACAGGCACTTAAGCATCCTAACTGGAGCATGGGGAGTAAAATAACGATAGATTCGGCTACGCTTATGAACAAGGGGCTTGAATTTATTGAGGCTATGCGGCTTTTTGATTTAAAGCCAGAGCAGATAGAGATTGTGGTTCACCGTCAGAGTATAGTTCATTCGGCGGTCGAGTTTGACGATTTTTCGGTGATAGCGCAGATGGGAGTTCCGGATATGAAAATCCCGATTCAGTACGCTCTGCTCTATCCTGAACGAATGGAATGTCCGACAGAGCATCTCTCACTTACTGATTACGGCAGGCTGACGTTTGAAAAGCCTGATATTGACACATTTGACTGCCTTAAAGCCTGCATAAAAGCGGCGAAGCTTGGCGGCAATGCTCCTGCGGCGGTAAACGGAGCGAACGAGGAGGCTGTGAGAGCGTTTTTGGATGAGAAAATTTCATTTTTGCAGATAGGAGAGCTTGTACTTGGCGCACTTGAGGAAACGCCGTTTAAACAGGCGGTGACACTTGAAGCTGTGCTTGAAGCGGACAAAGCGGTAAGGGAAATTACAAAGAAAAAAATAGAGAAAATAAGCTTAAACAGATAGATACAGACAGGAACAAAATGAAAGGTACGGCATATGAGTAAGGTTTTAAGCATAGTATTTGCTATTTTGATTTTTGAGCTGATAATCGTTATTCACGAGTTTGGTCATTTTATTGTGGCGAAGAAAAACGGCGTTAAGGTGAACGAATTTGCAATCGGAATGGGTCCTGCGATATTTAAGCGAAAAAAAGGCGAAACGCTGTATGCGCTGAGAGCTTTTCCGATAGGTGGCTACTGCGCTATGGAGGGCGAGGACGAGGACAGCGAGGACGAGAGAGCGTTTAATAAAAAAAGTCCGATAAGAAAGATAGCGATAGTCATTGCCGGAATAGTGATGAATATTATTCTGGGCTTTGTGCTGATTCTGATAAACACCTGCATTTCAGGTCCTATAACCTCGACTACCGTATCAAAGTTTTACGACGATGCGCTTTCGCATGAAACGGGACTTGAAGTAGGGGATAAGATTATAAGCGTGAACGGTATGAGAATTTTTACCGCAACGGATATTTCCTATCAGTTTCAAAATGACGAGGACGGAATTTTTGACATGGTTGTAAAGCGTGACGGCGAAAGGGTGGAGCTTGAGGACGTGCAGTTTGTCACGGAGGACGGCTCGCTTTATATTGACTTCATGGTAAAGCCGATTTCTCTTAATCCTTTGACGGCGATGAGCGAATCGTTTAAGTCTACGCTTACCTATTCAAGACTGATATATATTTCGCTCTTTGATATGCTTAGAGGAAAGTATTCACTTAATGATCTGTCGGGTCCTGTGGGAATAGTTGAGCAGATTGACGAGGTTATAGATTCGCAGACGTCTGAGGAAACTGGAATAGATTGGCTTTCTCTGGCACAGAATATGCTGGTGATGGGCGGATTCATCTCGATAAATATCGGACTGTTTAATTTGCTTCCGTTGCCTGCTCTTGACGGCGGACGGCTGATATTTTTGCTTATTGAGCTTGTTCGCCGCAAGCCTGTAAATCCAAAGTACGAGGGCATGGTTCACTTTGTCGGAATGGCTGTTCTGATGGTTCTGATGGTTGTGGTGACAGTGAGCGATGTAACAAAGCTTTTTAGCTAGGGCGCAAATGCTCTTGAGAAAGATGAGGTAGACTTAGAATGGAAAGAGCGCTAAAGCCTGTTAGAGTTGGCAATCTGACCTTGGACGGCAAAAGGATATATGTTCAGAGTATGCTTAATGTAGAAGCGCATAAAATCGAGGAAAGCGTTAATCAGGCTAAAGAGCTTGAAGCGGCAGGCTGTGAAATTATCAGAGCGGCTGTTCCTGATATGGCGGCTGTGGAGCTTATCGGCGCACTTAAAAATGTCGTGAGCGTTCCGATTGTAGCGGATATTCACTTTGACTATCGGCTTGCGATTGCCTGCGTTGAGGCAGGAGTTGACAAAATACGAATCAATCCTGGAAATATCGGCGGCAACGAAAAGGTTAAAGCGGTTGCCGATAAATGCAGAGCGAACGGAGTGCCGATAAGGATAGGAGTAAACGGCGGCTCGCTTGAAAAGGATCTGCTTGAAAAGTACGGCTCACCTACTGCACAGGCACTTGTCGACAGCGCTATGCGGCATATTGAGCTTTTGGAGAAAAATGATTTTGACAACATAGTGGTTTCTCTTAAATCGTCAGATGTTTTGACAATGATTGAAGCGTATAGGCTGTTAGCTAAGCGGTGCGCTTATCCGCTTCACCTTGGAGTTACAGAGGCAGGAACGCAGAGAATGGGGATAATTAAATCCTCTATAGGCATAGGTTCGCTTTTGGCTGACGGTATAGGCGAAACGATAAGAGTTTCTCTGACAGACGACCCTGTGAACGAGGTATATGCGGCGAAGGATATTCTTAAAGCTCTGGGAAAGGGCGGAGGAGTTAAAATAGTTGCCTGTCCCACCTGCGGACGAACAAAGATAGATCTGATACCGCTTGCTAAAAGGATTGAGGAAGCAGTTAAAGATATAGACAAGGATATAACCGTAGCTGTAATGGGCTGTGTTGTAAACGGAATCGGAGAGGCAGGAGAAGCGGATATAGGCATTGCGGGCGGAAACGGTTGCGCTGTTCTTTTTAAAAAGGGCAAGCAGATAAAAAAGGTATCGGAGCAGGAGATTCTGCCGCTGCTGCTTGAGGAAATAGAAAAGCTTTAAACGAAAGAAAAGTGAAAATTATGACGGAACACACCTTATCTGAATTTTTAGAGGGATATAATATAAAGCTGCCGAAATCTCTTGAAGATGGTCAGCTGCTTAAGCTTACATACAGTGAAAGTGTAAACGAAATGGCTTTGACTGTAAAAATGGACAAGCTAGCGCCGTTTGCGGCGGTGACGGAGCTTGAGCGTTCGATGGAGGAGCTTCTTGGAATAAATGATTTCAAGCTTTTGCTTAAGTACACTCCTGATAAGCTGAGCGCAGATTATTTCAGTGAGCTTATACAGTTTTTAAAAAGCCGCTTTCCTGTGGTAAACGGTTTTTTTGACGATGCTAAAGCAAGTCTTTGCGACGGAGTACTTACCATTAAGCTTAAGCACGGCGGAGCGGATATACTCAAAAAAGCAGGGATAGAAACGGCTTTGCCGACGCTTATTTATGAAATGTTTTCTCAAAGTGTGAAAATAGAGCTATCAGGAACTCTTTCGATTGACGCTGAAAGCTATAAGAATATGCAGCAAAAGCAGATGGAGAATTTGCCGACAGCTGCGCCTCCTGCGGAGAAAAAGCAGTCTTCAGGCGGTGGGACGCATAAGAATTTTGCTGAATGCGATGTTGACTTTACAGATCTGCCGATTTTGGCAAAGGGTGCAAAGGTGCTTATGGGAAGTCCGATTTCAGCCGCTCAGACTATCACCGCTATGGAAAACATCTCAAGCGAAATGACAGAGAGTATAACGGTCTGGGGAGAGATTTTTCTTACTGAAAGCTATGAAACCAAGAATGGTATGCTTATAGCACTGATTTCCTTTACCGACTTTACCTCGTCTTTTACTATGAAAATGATTGGCTCGTTAAGAAAGGGCAGAGGACGCCTTAGCAAGGACGAGCTTTCGGATATGCTTGAAATGATGAAAAAGGGCGAAACGCTTATAGTTTCAGGCAAGGTTTCAGAGGACGACTACGACCACAATTTTTATCTTCTTCCCAGCGATATAATGCTTGTAAAAAGAACGCAGCGCAAGGACGAGAGCGAGCAGAAAAGAGTAGAGCTTCACTGCCACAGCAATATGTCGGCTATGGATGCGCTTGCTGCTCCGTCAAATCTGGTTAAGCGTGCGTTTGGCTGGGGACACAAGGCTCTTGCGATTACCGATCACGGTGTGGTTCAGGGTTATCCTGACGCTATGAATATGACAAGGAGCATAAATGCTGACGGCGGAGATTTTAAGCTTATATACGGAATAGAAGCTTATGAGGTCAATAACGACGTTAAGATTTACACAGGCTGGCAAAAGACCAAGCTTACCGATGAGATAATTGTATTTGATTTAGAAACGACAGGAACAAGTCCAAGCGGAGACAGAATAATTGAATTTGGCGCAGTCAGGCTTAAGGGGTTAAAGGTTGTGGACAGCTTTGATATGCTCTGCAATCCTGAAAGGGAACTTGGCGAATTTATTACTGGTCTTACTTCGATAACCAATGATATGCTTAAGGACGCTGTGAGCGAAGCGCAGGCGTTGGAGAAATTCAAAGAATTTTGCGGAGATAATCCAACGCTTGCAGCACATAATGCGGATTTTGACTGTGGATTTTTAAGAGAGGCGGCAAAACGTGCAGGGACGAAATTTGAGTTTTCGTCGCTGGATACGGTTGTTATGTCAAAAAAGCTAATCCCCGATCTAAAAAATCACAAGCTTGACACTGTAGCGGAGCACTTTGGAATGGGAGATTTTAATCACCACAGAGCAAGCGACGACGCAGAGGTGTTGAGCAGAATTTTTGTAAAGCTGTCAAATATGGTTATGGATATGTATCCGCATATGATTATCACAGCCGATATGCTTAACAGTCTGCTTGCCGACGACAGTAAAGTGCTGACTGAAAAGACCTATCATCAGATTATTCTTGTTAAAAATAACACTGGACTTAAAAATCTTTACCGTTTGATAAGCGATTCAAATTTGAAATATTTTAAGCGCAATCCGAGAATACCAAAGTCTGAGCTTGTCAAAAATCGGGAGGGTCTTATCGTAGCCTCCGCCTGTGAAGCAGGGGAGCTTATTCAGAGCTATCTGAGAGGAGAGCCTAGAGAGAAAATCAAGCAAATAGCTTCATTTTACGACTATTTAGAGATTCAGCCTGAGGGAAACAACGGCTTTATGCTTTTAAGCGAAAAGGAGCCGTATAATAATATAACCACTCAGGAGGATTTAAGGGATATAAACAGGTTCGTAGTTGAGCTTGGAGAGGAAATGGGGATTCCTGTATGCGCTACGGGCGACGTTCACGTTATGGATCCATCAGATTCGGTTTTCAGAGCGATAATTATGGCATCAAAGGGCTTTGAGGATGCAGACAAGCAGGCTCCGCTCTATTTTAAGCCTACCAATCAGATGCTTGACGAGCTTTCTTATCTGGGCGAGGATAAAGCCTTTGAGGTTGTTGTTACTAATACAAATATGGTGGCTGACAGAATTGAGAGAGGACTTAAGGCCTTCCCTGACGGCACCTATACTCCGTCAATTGCTGGAGCTACGAGAGATTTACAGGATTTGTGCTGGCACAGATGCTGTGAAATATATGGCGACTGCGACCCCGAGGAAATTGTCGTCCCAGAGGGCGAAGATGTTTCAGTAGCGCAGTACTATGAGGGGCATGTTCCTAAGCTTGTCTATGACAGGCTGGAGCGCGAGCTTAAGTCTATAATCAAGCATGGCTTTGCTGTTTTGTATATGATAGCGCAGAAGCTGGTGCATAATTCCGTTGAGCATGGCTATCAGGTAGGTTCAAGAGGCTCTGTAGGCTCGTCCTTTGTAGCGTCAATGTCGGGAATTTCAGAGGTTAATCCGCTTGTGCCGCATTATGTATGCCCTAACTGCTGCCATAGTGAATTTATCACTGACGGCTCGGTGGGTTCAGGCTTTGATCTGCCGCCAAAAAATTGTCCCAAGTGCGGCTGTGATATGAACCGTGACGGGCATGATATACCGTTTGAAACATTTTTAGGCTTTGACGGAGATAAAGCTCCTGATATTGACCTTAACTTTTCAGGAGATTTCCAGAGCAGCTCTCATAAATACACAGAAGAGCTTTTTGGAAGCGACCATGTTTTTAAGGCGGGAATAATTTCAGGAGTTCAGTCAAAGACGGCTTACGGCTTTGTGAAGAAATATCTAGAGGAGCGTGGTAAGACTGTGCCGTCTGCCGAAGTTCAGCGGCTTATAAACGGCTGTCTTGACGTCAAGCGCACAACGGGACAGCACCCTGGAGGAATGGTTGTAGTTCCAAGCGACTATGAAATTTACGACTTCACTCCTATTCAGCACCCTGCCGAAAAGGACGAAGCGGACGTTATTACAACGCACTTTGACTTCCATTCAATGCACGATACGTTGCTTAAGCTTGACGAGCTGGGGCATGATGTACCTACGATATATAAGTACCTCGAGGAATTTTCAGGACTTGATATAACTAAGATTCCTATGTCTGACCCAGACGTTTACAGCCTGTTTACTTCGACTAAGGCGCTTGGCATAGCAGAGGAGGACTTGATGTGGGAAACGGGTACGCTTGGAATACCTGAAATGGGAACTCCGTTTGTCTGCCAGATGCTTTTGGAATCTAAACCTAAGAATTTCAGCGACCTGCTTCAGATTTCAGGGCTTTCTCACGGAACTGACGTGTGGATTGGAAATGCGCAGGAGCTTATTAAAAACGGAATCTGCACGATTTCAGAGGTTATAGGAACTCGCGACAGCATTATGACGTACCTGATTTATCACGGAGTTGAGCCAAAGCTTTCGTTCAAGATAATGGAAATTACCCGTAAGGGAAAAGCTCCTAAGCTTCTGACTGATGAGATGAAGCAGAATATGCTTGACCATGAAGTTCCGCAGTGGTATATAGACAGCTGCCTGAAAATCAAGTATATGTTCCCTAAGGCTCATGCGGCGGCATATGTGACGAGTGCGATTAAGCTTTGTTGGTTTAAGATTCATCAGCCGATTGCGTTCTATGCGTCTATCTTTACAGTAAGAGGAGAGGACGTTGACGCACAGACGGCGGTAAAGCCTGCGGCAATGGTGAAAAGCAAAATTCAGGAGCTTAAGGCACTGCCTAAGGAGCAGCGCACAGCTAAAACTGAAGGCACGATAGAAACGCTTATGCTTATCTATGAGATGAAGCTAAGAGGACTGGAGTTTCTGCCTGTTGATATATATAAATCTCATTCTTTTATCTACAGAATAGAGGACGGCAAGCTTAGAATGCCGTTTGCGTCTATAAACGGTGTAGGTTCGATTGCTGCGGCGACCTTGTACGAAAACGCACGGCAGGGCGATTTTATCTCAATTGAGGAATTTCAGCTTCAGAGCGGAATAGGAAAGTCAGTAATTGAAATGCTAAAAGGCTGCAACGCATTCGGAGATTTGCCTGAAACTAATCAGACGACGCTGTTTGGATTCTGATTTGATTTTACAAATAGGAAACTAATATTTCACTTTAAAGAAACAACTGCCCTTGACAAGGCGTAAAGGATATGATATAATTATACATACTACTTTGATAGCATATTAGCAGTTTACTACGATAAATTGCTTGGAAAGAGGATAGACAATGAAGAGATATGACCTTATAACACCAGAGGGGACGAGGGATTTACTGTTTGAGGAATGCCTTGCAAGGCGAATGACAGAGAACAAGCTGACAACGCTGTTTTCAAAATTCGGCTACAGCGAGGTTGTAACTACAGGCATGGAGTTTTACGATGTTTTTTTAGGAACGTCAAGAACATTTCAGCAGGAGAGCATCTACAAGCTCTGCGATTCAAAAAACAGGCTTATAGCTTTGCGTCCTGATTCGACAATACCGATAGCAAGGCTTGTCGCTACAAGATTAAAGGGTGCACAGCTGCCGCTCAGGCTGTATTACAATCAGAGCATATATGAAAACAACGCTTCGCTCAGAGGACATTCTGATGAGGTTGTTCAGGCTGGAATAGAGCTTATCGGGGGAGAAAACACCAAGCGTGCCGATTATGAAGCTCTTTGCACGGCGATAGAAGCTCTTGCGTCGTTTGGAAAGGATTTTCGCTTTGAAATCGGACATATCGGCTATTTCAAGGTTTTAGTTAAGCGGCTGAATATTGATTCGAGAACCGAAGAGGAAATCAGGCAGCTTATCAATTCTAAAAATTACCCTGCGCTTAACGATATGCTTGATGAGATGGGAGAGAGCGAGGTTATAACGGCACTTAAGGCACTGCCTAGTCTTTTCGGCGGCGAGGAGGTCTTTGACAGAGCGGCTATGCTCTACATTGACGATGAGATAAGAGAGATTCTTGATAATCTTAAGAGCGTTTATAATCGTCTTAAGGCTTTAGGCTATGAGGATAAAATAATAGTAGATTTAGGAATTGTAAGGCATACTGATTATTACACGGGAATTGTTTTTAAAGGCTATCTTACGGGGATAGGCGACAGCGTTCTTAAGGGCGGCAGATATGATAAGCTTTTAGGCGAGTTCGGAGAGGATTTGCCTGCGGTGGGCTTCGGAGTCAACTGCGATGCGATAGCTTCCTACCTCTGCAAGCTGGGAGAAGCTCCGCAGATTAGTATTCCAGACTGCATAGTTTATGGCGAAAAGGGATATGTGGTTGAGGCGATGCTTTACGGTCAGCAGCTTGTAAGGGACGGTTTTACGGTGGAAAACAGTCTTTTCGACACGCTTGAGGATACAAAAGAGTATGCGCTGAAAAAAGGCATACACGTAATTTACGCTGTGAATGAAAATGTTCAAAAAATAGAGCTTTGAGTAAAAACGAGGAATAAAAAAATGGATAAACCGATAAGAATTGCGCTTACCAAGGGCAGGCTCGAAAGGGACACGGTAGCGCTGCTTGAAAAGGCAGGCTATGACTGCACGGCGGTGAGAGAAAAGGGCAGAAAGCTGATACTTCCGATTGACGGAGAAAATTTAGAGATTGTGCTTGCTAAGGCTAACGATGTTATTACATATGTAGAGCATGGAGTGTGCGATGTCGGAGTGGTCGGCAAGGACACTATTATGGAAATGCAGGGCAAGTTTTTCGAGGTGGCAGATTTAGGATTCGGCAGGTGCAGATTTGCGCTTGCGGCTAAAAAAGGAAGTGACTTTTACAGCGGCTACAATGTTAAAACGATAGCGACAAAGTACCCGAATGTGACGAGGAGCTATTTTGAGAGCAAGGGCATGGACGTTGAGATAGTTAAAATTGAGGGTTCAGTTGAGCTTGCGCCGCTGCTTGAGCTTTCGGACGCAATTGTAGATATAGTTGAAACAGGAACAACGCTTAAGGAAAACGGACTTGAAGTTAAAGAATACGTATGCCCGATTTCCGCAAGGCTTATTGTGAATATGGTGAGCATGAAAACACGCAGGCAGGAAATAGAGCGGCTTGTAACAAAGCTAGACTGGGCAAACGCATAGCTTTGTTTGAGCTTTTACTTGTGTTTTTGCTTACGCAAAACTGTCTGTCCTAAGCATTTGCTCTGCAAATGCTCACATAAAGGCTAGGAGGATTTGATATGGAAATTATAAAAAAAATATATGCTGACGGCAAGGCAGACGAGGAGTTTTTTGAGCTTGTCGAAAAACGCAGCGGAGAAACGGACAAAAAGGTTACTGCAATAGTCGGCGAGATAATAGAGAACGTCCGCATTAACGGCGATAAGGCGGTAAAGGAGTACACCGAAAGGTTTGACGGAAAGCTTCCGCTTTATTATGAGGTTCCCAGAGAGGTAATTAACGATGCGCTTACCGAAGCGGACAGCGATTTTACCGATGCGCTTTTAAATGCGATTGAAAATATAACCGACTTTCACACTCGTCAGAAGTCGCAGAGCTTTGTTAATACAAAGTCGGACGGAGTGATTTTAGGGCAGCGTGTAAGAGGTCTTGAAAGAGTCGCGATTTACGTTCCAGGAGGGACGGCGGCTTATCCGTCGTCGGTTCTGATGAATGCGATTCCTGCTAAGATTGCAGGCGTAAAGGAAATAATAATGCTGACTCCGCCGCTTAAGGACGGTACGCCTAACAAGGATATTCTTGTTGCGGCGGCACTTTGCGGAGTTGACAGAGTGTTTATGTGCGGAGGAGCACAGGCTATTGCGGCAGCGGCTTACGGCACTGAGGAGATTCCAAAGGCTGATAAAATTGTAGGACCAGGAAATATCTTTGTGGCGACCGCTAAAAAGCTGCTTTACGGCACAGTGGATATTGATATGATTGCAGGACCCAGTGAAATTTTAGTACTTGCGGACGAAAGTGCAAACCCTGTTTTTGTGGCGGCGGATTTAATGTCGCAGGCGGAGCATGACAGACTTGCTTCGGCAATTTTGGTTACTACAAGTGAAAAGCTTGCGGACGAAACGATTAAGGAGCTTTCAAGGCAGATGGAATCGCTTTCGAGAAAGGATATTATAGCGCAGTCGCTTGCTGATTATGGTGCGATTATAATTTGCAGTGATAAGGACAAGGCTTGCGAAATTGCGAACCGTCTTGCGCCTGAGCATCTGGAGGTGCTGTTTGAAAATCCTATGGAATATGTCGGCAGACTTGACAACGCAGGCTCGATTTTCTTAGGCTCATACGCACCTGAACCGCTAGGTGATTACTATGCAGGTCCTAACCATGTTCTTCCCACAAGCGGCACTGCAAGATTTTTTTCGCCGCTTTCAGTGAATAATTTTGAGAAGCGTTCAAGCTTTATCTATTACACCGAAAACGCACTTTGTCAGGCAAAGGACGATATAACCTTGATAGCGCAGAGGGAGGGTTTGACTGCTCACGCTAATGCGATAAAGGTAAGATTTAAATAGCTTTTGAGCCGTCCGAATAAAAGGACGGCTTTTTTGAAAAAAATTCATGGTAAAAAAAGTGCCTAGTTTACAAAGCGTAAATTATGTGGTATGATTAAATTGGAGGGATTAAAATGACTCAGAAGGATAGAAGAGAATATTTGATTAAATACATGCTTGATGAAAGAAATGAACAGATGGAAATAAGCGATGACGAGGAGAAAAGCAAGCGGCTTTTAAGAGCACTGTTTAATGTTCGTATGCCTAAAGAAGCTTCAGAGGAATTTTTGAAAATTCAGGATGAATATCTTAAGGCGGAAACGGAGAAAAAGAGGGTCTATAAGTCTGAATGGATTACGCCTGCGGCAAAGGGCATTTATATCTGGAGAGGCGATATTACAACACTTGAATGTGATGCAATTGTCAATGCGGCAAATTCAAAAATGCTAGGCTGCTTTTATCCTAATCACAGGTGCATAGACAATGCGATTCATACCTATGCGGGAGTTCAGCTAAGGCTTGAGTGCGACAGGATTATGCACGGCTGTGAGCTTGAAACGGGCAAGGCTGTGATAACCTCAGCGTATAACCTGCCGAGCAGGTATATAATTCACACTGTAGGACCAATAGTTTACGGTGAGCTTAACGAAAAGCATTGTGAAGCTCTTTCCGAGTGCTATCGCTCCTGTCTTGCTCTTGCGCACCAAAATAATTTAAAGAGCATAGCCTTTTGCTGTATTTCCACTGGGGAGTTTCATTTTCCAAGTGAAAAAGCAGCTGAAATTGCACTTAAAACGGTTATAGAAAACAGAGGAGATATAGAGGTGATTTTTAATGCTTTTAAACAGACGGACGAATCAATATACACAGAGCTTGTCGAAAAATATCGAGATTCTCTGCGATAAGCTTAGTGACGCTGACGCTGTGCTTATAGGCGCAGGCGCAGGGCTTTCCGCTTCGGCTGGATTTGACTATTCGGGAGAAAGGTTTGAAAAATATTTTTCGGATTTTATAGAAAAGTACAGATTTAAGGATATGTACATCGGCGGCTTTTATCACTTTAAAACCAAAGAGGAGTTTTGGGCTTACTGGAGCAGATATATCTATATAAACCGCTACATGGACGCTCCAAAAAACACCTATAGCCTGCTTAAGGAGATAGTTAAAGACAAGGACTATTTTGTGATTACAACAAATGTAGATCACTGTTTTCAGAAAGCAGGCTTTGATAAGCACAAGCTTTTCTACATGCAGGGCGATTATGGACTTTTTCAGTGCTCACAGCCGTGTCATGATAAAACCTATGACAATGAGGAGCAGATAGCGCAAATGCTTGAGCGTCAGCAGGATATGAAAATTCCAGGCGAGCTTTTGCCGAAATGTCCTGTTTGCGGCAAGGATATGACAATGAATTTGTGTTCAGACGGCAGCTTTGTAGAGGACGAGGGCTGGCACAAAGCGCAGGAGCGTTACGCTGATTTTCTGCGCAGGCACAAGGGGCTGGAAATGCTGTATTTAGAGATTGGAGTAGGAATGAACACACCGTCAATAATCAAGTATCCTTTGTGGAAAATGACTTATCAGAATGGAAATTCGTATTTTGTATCGATAAATTTCGGCGAAGCCTATGCGCCAAAGGAAATTGAAAAGCGTTCGCTTTGCATTAACTGCGATATTCACGAGACTTTGAACGAGGCTTTGAAGCAGAAAAATGGTGAAAAGTGCGACTAATTTATCATTTGACAAAAATAGATATTTACAGAATAACAAGGAATTTTTGTGCATAATCAAACGATTATGAAAGACCTGCAAATTCAAAATCAGCAAGCAGATAGCTCACTCCG
>JAJQCE010000019.1 GCA_021202895.1 Ruminococcus sp.
TTTTTGCAGTGAAAAGGTTTGCAGGGTTAAGCTGGTGGTTTCGGAGTGAGGATGATATATTTTTAGCAAGCCAAAACTTCTGGTTATTATGCACAAATATCCATGTCTAAAAATATCTAAATATATAACATCTACTGGAATTTCCATAAAGTACTTAACAAATTGCCTAATATATGCTATAAGTTTGTTAAAGCTTATACTTTTTTGTCATTAAATTAATAAAGTGAGAAAAGATATTTATTT
This sequence comes from Ruminococcus sp., assembly GCA_021202895.1. Classification (GTDB taxonomy): domain Bacteria; phylum Bacillota; class Clostridia; order Oscillospirales; family Ruminococcaceae; genus YE71. The sequence goes on from JAJQCE010000019.1 coordinate 244, forward strand.
TTTCTAATACTAAAACTGTCTGAAATTACAATCAGACAGTTTTTTCTATATCTCATCAAGCTGTTCAAGCCAGAGCCTGCAAACTGCATCGCTTGGCATTCTCCAATCGCCTCTTGGCGAAAGTGTTACCGAACCGATTTTTGCTCCGTCAGGCAGACAGCTCCGCTTGAATTGCTGTGAGAAAAATCTTCTGTAGAAAGTTTTGAGCCAGTAAAGTATCGTTTCACGGTTGTACTCTCCTGAAAAGGCATATTCGGCAAGCCTGAGAACCTTTTTAGGCTCACAGCTCCATCGTATTCCGTGGTATAAAAAGAAATCATGAAGCTCATATGGTCCTACTAAATCTTCGGTTTTTTGTGTGATTTGAGTGCCGCTTTCGTCTGTCGGCAAAAGCTCAGGTGAAACAGGCGTGTCGTAGATGTCGTTGAGAACCTTTTCAAGCGGCGGATAATCGCAGGTGTCTGCATAGTATTTAACAATGTAGCGCACCAACGTTTTAGGGACGCTTGAATTTACACCGTACATCGATATATGGTCGCCGTTGTAGGTAGCCCAGCCTAAAGCAAGCTCGGAGAGATCACCCGTGCCGACAACAAGCCCGTTCACCTGATTTGCAATATTCATCAAAACCTTAGTGCGCTCTCTCGCCTGACCATTTTCAAAAACCACATTGTGATTTTCGTAGTCGTGACCTATATCCTTAAAATGCTGAAGCACCGCCTTTGAAATGTCAACCTCTCTGAATGAGACTCCCAGCGCACGGCAAAGAAATTCCGCATTAGAGCGAGTGCGCTTTGTTGTACCGAAACAGGGCATTGTCACCGCTGTAATATCCGTGTGAGGACGATTTAACAAATCCATTGCCATGACGCAGACAAGCAGCGCAAGAGTAGAATCAAGCCCACCTGAAATTCCAATCACCACCGATTTTGAATTTGTGTGCGAAATTCTCTTCATAAGTCCGTGCGACTGCATTTGTAAAATCAAATGACAGCGTTCGTTCCTCTCACTATAGTCTGACGGTACAAACGGTGTTTTTTCATATTTCCTTGTAAGCGAAGTTTTTTCAAAATTAAGTGCAGGGAGTGTGATTGACGGAATGTTATTCTTCTCATCGCAGTTCCTTTCCTGCTCATAGGTCGAAAGCTTTCTGCGCTCAAACGCAAGCCTTTTCAGATCAATTTCACTTATAGTCATTTTATTTTCAAAAAGCCTGCTCTGTGTAAGTATCGTTCCGTTTTCGGCTATAATATTGTGACCTGAAAAAACCATGTCCTGCGTTGATTCGCCATCTCCAGCCGAGCAGTAAATGTAACCGCTCACAAGCCTTGCGGACTGATTTGAAACAAGTGCACGGCGGTATTGCTCCTTACCGATAACCTCGTTTGACGCAGACAGATTGCAGATGACTGTTGCGCCAGCTTGCGCAAGACGATTGGAAACAGGATTGCTTACCCATAAATCCTCGCATATTTCAAAGCCGATGACAAGCTCGGGCAAATTATCAAATCTAATCAATCCCTGACGCATAAAAGCTCCGTGCTTTTCGCCATCGTTAAACGCTTTTGTAAGGTCGATAAAAGCACTCTCTCCGTTAAATGCCGCAAAGTGTCTTGCCTCGTAAAATTCGTTGTAGTTTGGCAGATGAGTTTTCGGAACGAGCATTTTAACATCGCCGTTGTAAATTACTGCAGCACAGTTAAAAATCTTGCCCTTTGCTTTGACAGGTAAACCAACTGCAATTAGCATATTGATATTCTCGGCTGCCTTTGCAATTTTAATAAGTGCAGCTAAGGCACCGTTGAGAAGCGTGTCTTGAAAGAATAAATCCTGACAGGTGTAGCCCGTAATGCAAAGCTCAGGAAAAACACAAAGCTTCACGCCCTTTTTACTCGCCTCAGTCAGCATTTCAATAATGCGCTCGGCATTGTATTCGCAGTCCGCTACCTTAATTTTCGGCGTGCAGGCGGCAACCTTTATAAATCCGTCAACCATTATTTTCTCTCCTTGTGAAAAATTTAATCGTTGAAAATTATCTTTACTTCATTCCGTCCTTGGTTTTGCTCTTTATCCAAACTATCAGTATTATCACAGCGACAAGTATAACCGCCATTGCAATGTAAAGCGCAGGCATAAGCGAATCTCGAAGATCCTCCATTCCTGTAGTTTCGCTTTCATCAGTTAAGCTTGATGAGGAGCTGTCCGCTTCGCTGCTTTGGGTTTGAGAGGAGCTTTCTATTGCCGCTTCATCAGAGGCTTCACTTTCAGAGATATTCTCATCCTCGTATTCACGATAAATTGTTATTGTGTAAACATTTGATGTAAGCCCATCGGCGGAGGTTACAGTTATCGTCCGCTGGTTTTTGCCGTCAACAAGATATTTTGCTCCGCTATACCAGATTGTGTCTGATTCGTTCGCCGTTTCACCCTCAAGCTCAAATACGTCAACATCGTGTGAAACAGTAACTGTGTAGTCGTAAATTCCAGGTGAAAAATCAGGCTTAAGCTCTCCGCTTTCCACTGTGAGCGATTTTAAAACCGCTGAAAGTCCGCTTGTATCAGCACTTGAGCTTTCAGATGAAGCGTCAGCTGATGATGAATCGCTGTAGCTTGAGCCATCAGAGGCTGAATCAGTATATGATGAGCTGTCACTGCCGCTTGATGATGCAGGACCGACTGTTATATAAGCGTAAGCTGTAATAGAGCTTGAAAGAGTAACTCCGTCTGGAGATGTTACCGTTCCATTTGTAAGGTTGAGCTGAGAAACGCCCTCTTGCACGGGAGTAAAATTCAGCGTAATTATCAGGTCATTGGTATTGTCTGTAGGAAATGCGCTTATGTTTATAATTCCGCTTCCGCCGCTGGCATAGTCTGAGCTTTCAAACGTTAGGTAGGATTCATTGTAGGTAACAGCCGCCGAAGCAGTGCCAATGCTTTCGGTAGAAGTAAATTCAACTGTGACTGTGACAGCTTCGTTAAGCGGCACAGCTCCGTCTGGAATATGAAAATATCCGTGAGTTTCAGCACTTGCATAAAGCGGCGTTAATATTGAAGTGAGCAGTATAGTAAGCATTGTAAAAATTAAAAGGTATGATTTTCTATATTTAACAAAAAGCATAATTTGTTCCTTTCCACCTTTAATGCATCTGCATCAGGCTAGTTTCTTTCTATCTTTATTATAATATATTTTCCTCCTAAAGTCAATATATATATCCTTTTTGTAACCTATTTAAAAGAAACATTTGTGCATTGTTTACTAATTAACTAGTCTTTATTTGTGCTAAATGCCCAATACAATTGGCACATTTTAACACTCATAATATTAAACGTTTGTTTACATATATTGCATTATAAATTTAAAATGATAGACTATGCTTAAAAGTGAGAAGGGAAGTGGTAAAACAATGGAGGCTTTTGAGAAACAGATAATCAGCGAGCTTTTTAATCTGCGTGATGAAAAATACCGTGATTTTATTTCTTCGCTTTTACCGAATGTTAGTAAGGAAAGGATAATAGGCGTTCGTATTCCACAGCTAAGAAAGCTTGCGGCTAAAATAAAAAAGGACGTCAGGAGGGAAGAGGTTTTATCGCTTAAGCTTCCACTGTTTTATCATGAGATGACGCTTCTCTATGGAATGATTATTTCGCAGGAAAAAGATTTTGACAGGACTTTGGAACTTGTTGAGCGTTTTTTGCCGCATATAGACAACTGGGCGGCGTGCGATTTGTTTTCTCCGAAAGTGCTGCGGCAGCAGCCTGAAAAGCTTATCGGAATGATAAGGAAATGGCTTTTAAGCGAACGCACCTACACTGTGCGTTTTGGACTTGTACAGCTTATGTTTTTTCTTGACGAAGGCTTTGACGAGGAGCATCTTGAGCTTGCGGCGAATGTCAAGAATGACGAGTATTATATTCAAATGGCTCAGGCATGGTTTTTCTGCGAAGCTTTAATCAGACAGTATGATAAGTCACTGCCATATTTAACACAGTACAGGCTTAAAAAAAACGTACATAATATGACAATAAAAAAAGCGTGTGAAAGCTTAAAGCTTTCAGATGAACAAAAGGAATTTATAAAGCCGTTAAAATTAAAATAAATCATAGACTTAAAATAGCACCTAAGCTTTGAATTGTAAGAATATTTGCAGTTTTTTTAGCATATGATTACTTTCTAAGGGAGGTGTGTATTATGCTTGAAATTTTAATTAAGCTGCTGTCAAATCATTTTCTGTTGTTTGCGCTTCATTTTGAGGGCGGAGGAAAGTTTCCTAAGCCGTTAAGTGCGGCGGAGGAGCGTCAATGCTTTGAGCTTATGGAGAAAGGCGACAGAAACGCTCGTGAAAAGCTGATAAGTCACAATTTAAGGCTTGTAGCGCATATCGTAAAGAAATACGGCTGTTCGCCGTCCGAAATGGATGACCTTATATCAATCGGAACTATAGGACTTATTAAAGCGGTAGAAACCTTTGATTACAAAAAGGGCTGCCGCTTTGCTACTTACGGAGCGAGGTGTGTGGAAAATGAGATTTTAATGTACTTTCGCTCAACAAAAAAGCTTGCGGCTCAGGTGCATTTTGACGAGCCTGTAGATGTAGATAAAAACGGCAACTGCCTTACGCTTATGGATATAGTAGCTGACGAAGATATGTCTGTAGAAGAAAAAAGCGAGCTACAAAGTCAGATTAGTGCGCTAAGACGCAGTATTGACAGCGAGCTTGACAGCAGAGAGCGAGAAATTGTAGTGCTGAGATACGGCTTAGGCAGTCTTCCTCCGCTAACTCAGCGTGAAACGGCTAAAAGACTGGGTATTTCACGTTCTTATGTTTCAAGAATAGAGAAAAAGGCTCTTGAAAAATTGAGAGATAAGCTGGGGTAGGTTTTTCTATATAAATGGTGTTGACAATTATTTTGGAATATGTTATAATAATAATCGATTACTAAATCTTTTGATTTTATGGAGGAGAAATTAATGAAAACGTTTAAAGAAAAGGTTACAAAATATCTTAAACCTGTGGTATTGCTGATTTTAATAATTTTGCTGCAATCAATTTATACAGTGTATTTTTTCATTAATGTAAAAAACGGTTTTCATTCTGACGAGATGTGGAGCTATGGGCTTTCCAACAGCTATTATTTGCCTAGTGTTTATGTTGAAGGAGATATAAATTATAATAATAAAAAAGTAAATTTCAACGAATGGATTTCTGGCGAATTTTTCAACGACTATTTAACTGTTCAGGAGGGCGAACAGTTTTCATATGCTTCTGTTTATTATAATCAGACTCAAGATCGCCATCCGCCGCTATATTATTTTTTGCTTCACACTGTATGCTCTTTCTTTCCTGATTCTTTTTCGTTTTATTTCGGACTCTTTCTGAATTTAATTTTTCTTGCTTTAACTCAAGTGTTTTTGTACAAGCTTTCAAAAATACTTCTTAAACAAAAGTATATAGCTCTAATTCCCTGCGTTTTGTATGGAGCGGGGACAGGTGCTCTTTCAACTTTTATATTTATCAGACAGTATGCTCTTGTAGCTGCGCTTTTGACTATGTATACATATTTTAATGCAAAGCTTTTTACAAGTGATGATTTTGATTTAAAAAAATGCCTGCCGCCTATTTTAATAACGTCATTTCTTACATTTCTTTCGCTCTATGCCGCTATTGCTTATATAGCAATTTTTACGCTATGCTTTTGCATATACTTTATTTTCAAGAAGAAAATTAGAAAGATGTTTATATATGGTCTTTCTGAATTAGCGACATTGTTCTTATTTATTGCTGTATTTCCGTCAGTTATTCAGCAGCTTTTTTATAATGCTAGCGGTTATAATCAAACTGTTAATTTTTGGTTTTGGTTTAAAAGAATGCTCAACTATATTACAGCTTATAATTTTGGGATTCATGTTTCTGCTTTTAAAAATTCAGCATATAGCTATGTTTTGGCAGCGATTGTTATTATTTTAGCCGTTGCCATACCGCTGTGCTTTTTGTTCAGAAAAGAAGAGTGGTTTTTGCGATTTAAAAATAAAGCAAAAGAGCTTATGAAAAATACTTTTAAACGTCTTTTTGTCTGGATAAAATCAGCTAATTATATTCCTGCTTTTGTTGCGTTTACTACTATTGTTGTAACTATGCTTCTTTATTTTATAGTTGAATTATCAGATATGGGCATTTACAGAATAAGATATGTATTTATGCTTTATCCTATGGCTTGTACGGCAGCTATGTCTTTGATAATATCAGTTATTGGTGTGATTCCTAAAATAAAGAATTTCAAGGCTTATATTGCTTTGCTTTTAACAGTGGTTATGTCTGTTAATGTTAATCTTAATTATCCCAGTCCCTTTATCTATAACAGTTCAAAGAATATCAATTATTTGGACAATGATTTATTCGAGGGTAAAACCTGTTTAGTGATTTTTGCAGAGGAGGACGAATTTACAGCCTATACAAACTTAACATATTTTCTAAAGGATACTGATTATGTATTTGCAACATATGGTGAGGCTTTGGAAGAACAAATGGAGCAAATTGAAAGCTTTGAAAAAGATGTTGACTGTGTAGTATTATTATCAAGTAATTATAATTTTACTTCAGAACAATTAGAAGAATATAATGCACTTGCAGGCACTGTCACTGAAATCGAAGATGAATCAGATGAAGAGGGCAAAATTGATGTTGACGATGATGTAGCGAAATTATTTGTAAAGGATTATACTGACTGCACAGATTTAGTCGATTCTCTTTCTCCAACAGACGGATGGAGTATATCAGCCATGCTTGAACTTAACGGCGGATATTATTACGTTTTGGAATAGGACAATCATAAGCGTGCGTATTATATACAGAGGTGATAAAAATGTTATGTACGCTTACTGCTCTTAGGAATAAAGAGGTTATAGATATGAAAACGGGGCTCAGACTGGGTTATGTAGACGATGTGGAAATTGACACTGAAACGGAAAGTGTTACGTCGCTGATTATTTTCGGCAGGTCAAGAGCGTTTGGCATTATGGGCAGAGATGATGATATTGTTATAAAATGCTCTGAAATCACGCTGATTGGTGAGGATACAATCCTTGTGAGTCAAGCAAAGGAGTCAGTTTGCACAAAATCTCGATCTTTTACAGTCGAAAGTTTGTTAAAATAGACGAATAAAAATTTCTTGCATTATCTTTAAAAATGTGGTATAATAATCTTTGGGTGTGACTGTTTATACAGTTGCATACTTTATCAATTGTAATTCGCATGAGCGGGGATTCGTCTTGGTTCCCATCTATTGGTGGGTGTGGATGCTGCTGAACCGTTCAGAGGAAAACAAAAACCAAAAACAGGAGGTTACTGCAATGGCGGTAGTATCAATGAAACAGCTTCTTGAAGCGGGCGTTCACTTTGGACACCAGACAAGAAGATGGAATCCGAAAATGGCACCGTACATTTTCACAGAAAGAAACGGAATCTATATTATAGATCTCCAAAAAACGGTAAAGAAGCTTGACGAAGCGTACAATTTTATTCGTGACATCTCGGCTAATGGGCAAGAGGTTATCTTTGTAGGAACAAAAAAGCAGGCTGGCGATTCGATCAAAGAGGAAGCACTCAGAGCTGATTCTCACTATGTAAATGCAAGATGGCTAGGCGGTATGCTTACGAACTTTAAGACCATTCAAATGAGAATCAAAAGACTTGAGCAGCTTCATGCAATGGAGGAGGACGGTACATTTGATCTTCTTCCGAAGAAAGAGGTTGTTAATTTAAGACTTCAAACTGAGAAACTTGAAAGATATTTAGGCGGAATCAAGAACATGAAGACGCTTCCTGGCGCAATCTTTGTAGTTGATCCCAGAAAAGAAAAGATTGCTGTTAATGAAGCTAAAAAGCTTGGCATACCTGTAGTTGCGATTGTAGATACAAACTGCGATCCTGACGATGTTGATTATGTTATACCTGGAAATGATGACGCTATTCGTGCAGTTAAGCTTATTGCGGGTTGTATGGCTGACGCTATTATTGAGGGAAGACAGGGTTCGGATAACGTTAGCAATAATGATGATAACGATGACGAACGGGACGATTCTGAAGAATGATGATTTTTTATGGGCAGGCAGCAAAATCTGTCTGCCTGAATTTAAAACAGGAGGAATAATTAAATGGCTGTTACAGTTAAGGATATTAAAGATTTAATGAGTCTTACGGGAGTAGGAATGATGGACTGCAAGAGAGCGCTTGTGGAGACTGACAATGATCAGGAGAAAGCAATTGAGTTGCTCCGTGAAAAAGGACTTGCTACTCAGGCTAAAAAGAGTGGCAGAGTTGCTGCTGAAGGAATTGTTGCCGCAGTAGTAAAGGGAAATGCAGGTGCGATTGTCGAGGTTAATATTGAAACAGACTTTGCAGCAAACAATGATGAATTTAAGGCTTTTGTAAATGCCGTTGCCGATACAATTATCGAGCAGAATCCAGCAGATCTTGATGCACTCAAGGCTGCGACTATTAGCGGCGGAAGCAAGAGCGTTGAGGAGTCGCTTCAGGATTTGTTTGTTAAGCTTCGTGAGAATATGCTTATCAGACGCTTCAAGAGACTTGAGGGTACGCTGGTTTCATATGTTCACGGTGGCGGAAGCATTGGCGTTATTGTTAAGCTTGACACAGATCTTGACGCTGAAAAGGTATATGAAATCGGAAAGGACTGTGCGCTTCAGGTTGCGGCTATGAATCCGTCATATCTTGACAGAACTCAGGTTCCTGCTGACACTCTTGACAAGGAAAAGGATATTTTGCTTGCGCAGATGGCAGAGGATCCTAAGATGGCGAGCAAGCCTGAACAGGTTAAGATTAAGATTGTCGAGGGCAAGGTAGGGAAGTACTATTCAGAAAACTGCCTTGTAGACCAAGCCTTTGTAAAGGATGACAAGGTGAGTGTTGGCAAATACGTTGCTGATTCGGCAAAGAAGCTAGGCGGCTCTGTCATTGTTTCTGACTTCGTTCGTTTTGAGAGAGGCGAGGGAGTTGAAAAGAAAGAAGAGAACTTCGCTGACGAGGTTGCTTCAATGATGAAAAACTAAAAAGCTTTTGAAATATTTTAATCTCCGCTTGTAATTAGAGCGGAGATTTTTTATTACAAAAGCGTCTGTTAAAGAAATAGATTAAAAAATAAATTTTTAGTTGCTTGACATAAGTAAAAAATAGGTGTATAATAGAAGTAAGAAAGAAAATATAAGAAAATTTTCTCATTTGATAAATAAAAAAACAACGAAAAAAAGCTTTGACGCAGCTATTCATAATCAATATCTGTGTTTAAATTTGTAAGTATCATTTCGGCTTTATGGATAAGCACTGCGCATCGTACCTGTGCGTATTC
>JAJQCE010000024.1:0-57809 GCA_021202895.1 Ruminococcus sp.
GCTTTCTTGTTTTATATTATATCATAATTCTTTTTTACAGTCAAGTGGGAATTAAAGTTTTCTTTTTTATGTGTTAAAATGATATAAGCTAATAAAAAGAGAAAATCCAACCAATATATGATATAATAAGATTATCACAGCCAAACAACGTCAAACGGTAGTAAAATTGTCAAACAAGAAAGAAAAAGCTTTACAAGCAGAATGTATGAAGTAAGCTTCTTAAGCGTAAAAGGTATGACAGAAGATGGCAGTCGCTCAGAAAGAAGTCTTTGACCTCACAATCGCCCGAAACATCACACAAAGGCCGAAGAACAGCTTATGCTAAAATGCTACAAAAACCATTTTCGTTCAAAAGACAGACAATTTAAACTGATAACAGAACAGAGTTTACTTATAAATAGATAAGTGAAAATACAGAATCTCCATTTGATACTGTGCTAAAAGAATTGGAAGTGGAACATAGGCTTATTTTACCGAGAACACCATGGCACATAGGCAAGGTTGAAAGAAGTAACAGGAATGCTTAGCGATATTTTATTGCTGAGAGCTTTTCAGCAGTCTTGATAATTTCAACAAAAAGCTTGCAGAGCACCTGATATAGAGCAATAGAAAGAGAATGCGGACGTTTGAAATGAAAAGTCCTGTTCAATTATTAAAGGATAGGCTTTTCATAGGTGCGTAAACTTTAAGCTTTTTTTCTTTCCGCTATGCTTCACTTCAAAGGAATTTAACTTTAATTATCCTATCTGGTCGGTGTTTTCTTATTTTAAGTCACATCTATTGACAACGCAGAAAAATTAAGAATAAGAGTTGGAAAATGGCTTGATTTTGAGAGGAATTTGTGGTATAATAAATTAAACTAGCTCAAGGAGTGAATTTTATGCTTAGAGGAAAAACTGTTATTGTTGCTGTCACGGGCAGTATTGCGGCATACAAGATGGCGGACTGTGTTCACAGGTTCACCAAGCTTCACGCAAATGTTCATGTGCTTATGACGCAAAACGCCTGCCAATTTATAAATCCTGTTACATTTGAAACGCTCACTAACAACAAGTGCCTGATTGATACGTTTGACAGGAGCTTTCAGTACAGCGTTGAACACGTTTCGCTTGCAACAAAAGCGGATATTGCTCTGATTGCTCCCGCAAGCGCAAATGTAATTGGCAAGCTCGCAAACGGAATTGCGGACGATATGCTTACTACTACTATAATGGCTTGCACATGTCAAAAGCTTATTGCTCCTGCCATGAATCATAATATGCTTCACAACCCTATAGTTGAGGACAATATCAAAAAGCTTAAGCGATATGGATATGAAATTATTGAACCTGAACACGGAATGCTTGCTAACGGCGATGTTGGCGATGGCAGACTTCCCGATTCTGAACTGCTTGTAAAATGGGTGCTTCAAAAAATTGCCAAGCCTAAGGATTTAAGCGGTCTGAAAATTCTTGTGAGCGCAGGGGCAACCTGTGAGCAAATTGACTCTGTAAGATATATAACTAACCATTCTACTGGAAAAATGGGGATAGCTCTCGCTGAACGCGCTTCTATGAGAGGAGCACAGGTTACGCTTGTCGCCGCTCAATGCAGTGTCAAGATGCCTGAATTTGTTAAAATTCAGAATGTCGAAAGTGCTAAACAGATGTATAATGAAATTATGGCGATAAAGGATGACTTTGACATTATCATTATGGCTGCTGCTGTTGCGGATTACACGCCTAAAGAGGTTTCACAAAGCAAGATAAAAAAATCTGACGAAGAGCTTACGATTGAGCTAAAACGAACCGATGATATTTTAAAGGCAATCGGTGAAAGCAAAAGTGACGAACAGATAATTTGTGGCTTTTCGATGGAAACCGAGAATCTGTATGAAAATTCAAAGAAAAAGCTGGAGAGCAAAAACTGCGATCTTATCTGCGCTAATTCGCTTAACATTATAGGCGCAGGCTTCGGCGCAGACACTAACGTCATAACTATGATAACAAAGACACAGACCCAGCAACTTAGCCGTATGAGCAAAGCGGATGCTGCGGATATTATACTTGACAAAATTTTAGAGATAAAAAGTGAGAAGAGCAATGAGAAGAATTGATATATTTGAGAACGGAATTTATCTTGTGCTTGAAATTGACGACAGCGAACAGGTTAAGCTGCTGCATTTTTCAGCCCTGCCGCTTGACGAGGACAAGCTTTCCTCGCAAAACGGAACCTTTGGATTTAACCTTGTCGAGGTGCAGATGTCAGGCATCAACCGACCGGGAGAGCGTCACGGAAACAAGTATGTCGTTACAGCTCCCGGCTGCACCTTGAAATTTTCAGCTTTCAACGACACCTGTAATCAAATTGGGCGAAAGATAGAAATCACACAGCTTGACGATGGGACAAAAACCGAGGTTGTTTCACACTTTCAGTTTTTTAACGGCATAAGCGTTGTAAGAACATGGACTGAGGTGACAAATAAGGGAGAAGCTCCTCAGACTCTTGAATACTTATCCTCATTTTGCCTTACAGGGATTGAAAAGGAGGGTTTAAAGCCACAGGACGAGAAACTTGAGATATGCGTCTGTCACAACTCATGGCAGAGAGAGGTTCAGTGGAAAAGCTACACATTGCCGCAGCTAGGGCTTGAACAGTCTCAGCCTAAGGTTTATCAGCACTCCTCAAAGGTTTTTTCATGCTCAAATGTGGGAAACTGGTCAGCTAAGGAATACATTCCTATGGGAATGGTGATTAACCGTGAGGTGAACAGCTTCCTTTTTTGGCAGATTGAACATAATGGCTCATGGCACTGGGAAATTTCCGACAGAGAGGGATTTTTGTATCTACAGCTTTCAGGTCCCAGTGAAATTGAATCGCACTGGTGTAAAAAGCTTAAGCCGAACCAAAGCTTTGTTTCTGTGCAGTGCGCTGTCGGAGTAAGCTGTGCAGGCTTTGACGAGGCAATAGGCGAGCTTACAAAGTACCGCCGCAAAATCAGATGCAAAAATCGCGACAACGAGCAGCTTCCTGTAATTTTCAACGACTACATGAACTGCCTCTGGGGAGATCCTACAGCTGAAAAGGAATTTCCGCTTATTGACGCCGCTTCAAAGGCAGGGTGCGGATATTTCTGCATTGACGCAGGCTGGTACGCTGATGGCGGCTGGTGGGACGAGGTAGGTCAATGGGAGGAAAGCAGACGGCGGTTTCCTAACGGACTTAAAGAGGTCACAGACTACATTCGCTCAAAGGGAATGATTCCCGGAGTATGGCTGGAAATTGAAGTCATGGGCATAAACTGTCCACTCGTTGACGCAGATTTCGGCGACGAGAGCTTCTTTATGCGCCACGGAAAAAGAGTGTACGACCGTTCGCGCTTTCAGCTTGATTTTTCAAATGAAAAGGTACGCAAATTCGCTGATTCGGTTATTGACAGACTTGTCAGAGATTACGGCATAGGCTACATAAAGATGGACTACAACATTGAGCCTGGAATTGGAACAGAGAATAACGCTGACAGCTTCGGCGACGGACTTCTCAATCACGAGAGAGCGTATATCTCATGGCTTGACGGAGTGTTCAGGCGTTATCCTGATTTAATAATAGAGAACTGTTCAAGCGGCGGACTTAGAATGGACTATATGATGATGTCAAGATACTCAATCCAATCCACCTCCGATCAGGACGATTACCGCAAATACTGCACAATTGCAGCAAACGCTCCGCTTGCTCTTACTCCTGAACAGGCTGCGGTCTGGAGCTTTCCTATGTACGGCGAGGACAAGGAAGCGGTTGTCTTTAATATGATTAACGCTATGCTGCTCAGGATTCATCAGAGCGGACATCTTGCAAACATTGACGAGCAAAGCAGTGAGCTTGTAAATGAGGGAATAAAGGTTTACAAGAGCATACGAAAGGATATAAAGAACGCTCTGCCGTTCTGGAGCTTAGGCGTATCGTCATTTTCAGACGAATGGGTTTCGCTTGGACTTAGGTGCGAAAAATATTGTTATCTTGCGCTTTGGCGCAGAATGCCGCAGAAGGACGCTGTTTCATTGCCGATAAGCTTTTTAAAGGGTAAAAACGTAAGGGTAAGCTGTATTTATCCAAGCTTCAACGAGGAAAAATTCCAATGGAACAAAGCTTCAGGGACTTTGAGCGTTACTCTTTCAAAGCCATACAGCGCACGACTTTTTAAAATCACTTATGATGAAGATGATTTCTAAGAGCCTTTGCCACACTTGCCAGCGCAAGCAAAAGCGGCGCAAGGATAAAAATATCTCCTAAAACCGTGTAAGAGCTTTTGCTTTCTATAAGGCTCACTATGCCTGATACGGCGGCAGCATCTTTGCTGTTGCACATTACCGTTTCCTCTCCCCATGGGGAAATTATTGCGGAAATACCGCAGTTTCCTGCCCTGACGACAAAGCGTGAATTTTCAACTGCACGGATTTTGCTGTGGAGAAAATGAGCATAGCGTGCATAGGTGCTTCCAAACCATGAATCATTTGTCGGAATAAAAATCAGATTGGCACCGCTTTGAACCTGACTGCGAAAGCTTTCGGAGTAGATGGATTCAACGCAGATTCCTGAGGCAAGCGTTAAATCTCCCAGATGGTAAACCTCCGTGTCATAGCAGCTCGAACAAAGTCCGCTGTTTGTAAGCGGAATATATTCACCAAAAGGCACAAGGCGACTCTTTGAATATATTCTTATGCCCTTGCTGTCAGGTGAAATTGCGGCTATGCTGTTGTACCTGCTTCCCTCCTCTTCAAAAAGACAGCCTGTGAAAATTGTCACATCGTTTCTTTTAGCACACTTTATTAAATCCACAAAATCTGCGCTGTTTGAACTAAAAACTGAATTTACCGCAGTTTCAGGAAGAAAAACATACTTAGTTGACGATTGTTTATTTTTATCGATAAGCTCAATATATTTCTTAGCCGCTTCACCTGCCGAAAGCTGATTTTTTTCATCGCCCTCGCTGTCAAGCTGAACTATCAGCACATTAGTGCTTTCACTGTCCTCAGCCTGTTCTTTAAGCAATGATATTTCAAGACTGCCGCAGATAAAAACTGCAATAGCAAGCGACAGATATGCAGCAGAGATTTTTATATAGCTAATTTTTTTCTGACATTGTGCGCTTTTTAAAATCAAATAAACCATACCGTTACCCAAAAGTATAATAAATGACGTAAAACGGCAGCCTAAAAGCGACGCAGAAATCATAAGTGTGTCTGCGCCGTCCGACTGCGCCCACACTCCAAGCCACGGAAAAGAAAAGAAGCCTGCCTTTTCGCAAAGCCATTCGCTTAGGCAAAAAAGCAGTGAGAGCTTAATTATATCATACTGCTTTTCGCTTGAAATTCTAGGATAAAGGCTTAGACACAAAACCTGACTTGCCAAAAGCAGAAACGCAAGTGCGGCGGCGGCGACAAAGCCGATAAAAACCGAAATCACTCTTGGAAAATCAAGCTCCTTGTATATTTCAATGACAAACAACGTCTTTGTTATATCATATGCGCTCAAAAACGGAGCAAGCTTTTTTATCAACGCTTTAACGCTTTTTTCTCCTATAGCTGTAAAAAGTGGGAGCATTGATACACCGCACAGAATTGGAAGCTTCAAAGAACATTCGAGAAACGATGCAAAAATGCCGTACAGCACAAACAAAAGCTTGGAAAAATAAGACTGACGCTGTTTGATTATTCCCATAGAAATTTCACACTCCCCCTCCTAAAATTTCAAAGCGATATGCTTATTATCCGCAAAAGAAAAATTTAAATACAAAGGAAATAAAAGAGATGAAAAAAATAGATATTAAAATCCCTGAATATGCAAAAGAAGTGCTTCGCAGACTTGAAGCGGCAGGCTTTGAGGCTTGGTGCATTGGCGGCTGTGTGCGCGACGCTTTACAAGGCGTTGCTCCTCACGACTGGGATATATGCACAAATGCCCTGCCGAATCAGACAATCAAAGCCTTTAAAGGCTACAGCGTTATACCAACGGGAATAAAGCACGGCACAGTAACGGTTTTAATTGAAAAAAATCCGATTGAAATCACCACCTACCGCTCAGACGGCGGCTACAGCGATCACAGACGTCCTGACAACGTAAGCTTTGTGCGTGATGTAAAGCACGACCTTGAGCGGCGCGACTTTACAATGAACGCTATCTGCCTGAATTTAAAGGGCGAGCTTTACGACCCATTTGACGGTCAGGACGACATTAAAAGAAAAATCATCCGCTGTGTAGGAGATCCTAAGAAAAGATTTGACGAGGACGCTCTCAGGATTTTAAGAGCGATAAGATTTGCTTCAAAAACAGGCTTTGAAATTGAAAAGGAAACTGCTGATGCGGCGTTTCAGATGCGCTCTCTTTTGGAAAACGTTTCTGCGGAAAGGCTCTATTCAGAATTTAAAGCACTGCTTGTCGGAAGGAATGTAACCAAAGTTTTGCTTGAATACAAGGAGATCATCGCTCAGATTGTTCCTGAAATTACCCCTTGCTTCGGCTTTAAGCAGAACAATCCTCACCACTGCTATGACGTCTGGGAGCATATTGCAAGAAGCGTTAGCTTCAGTCGTCCTGAGCCTTTGATAAGGCTTGTTATGGTTTTTCATGACATCGGCAAGCCTGATATGTTTTTTGAGGACGAAAAAGGAGTATCGCACTTTAAGCTCCACCAGCTAAAAAGCGCAGAGTATGCGGGCGTCATTTTAAAGCGATTTAACTGCGACAACTACACTAGAAAAAGAGTTTGCGCACTTATTAAAGAGCATGACAATCGAATAGGCATAGGGCGAAAAAGCGTGAAAAAATTCATTTCAAAATATGACTACGATTTCTTTATGGACTATCTTGAGGTTCGCCGTGCGGACACGCTTGCGCAGTCGGATTTTAAAAGAGAGCAAAAGCTTAAAGAGCTTGACGATTTAGCGTTGATTGCAATTGATGTTAAAGAAGAAAACGACTGTATTAAGCTTAACGATTTAGCTGTCGGCGGCAATGAGATGATTGCTTTAGGGCTTAAAGGAAGTCAAATAGGCGATATGCTTAAATTTCTGCTTGAAGAGGTCGTTGAAGAAAGGCTGCCAAACGAAGCTAACAAGCTGATTGACGCTGCGGAAAGGAAAATGAACAATTGAAAAACCTTGCCAGACGAATAATTTTCGGAATATTGTCTGTTTCCTGCTGTGTGCTGATTTTCTACTTTTCATCTCAAAACGGCGATACATCATCTGACACAAGCGGCGGATTTATATCCTTTTTCTGTGAGCTTTTAGTGCCGTCCTTTTCAGGGTTTGACGGCGAAAACCGCACTGAGTTTGTAGAGAGCCTACAGCATATAGTCAGAAAATGCGCACACTACAGCATTTATTTTATCCTTGCGATTTTTTTACTGCAATTTTTTCTTACATTTAAAAGACTTCGGAAAAAAATATGGCGTCCATTTATTGTTTCGTGGGCTTTTTGTATTCTTTATGCCGCAACAGACGAGCTGCACCAGTATTTTGTACCCGAACGCTCCTCACAAATAACCGATGTTGCGATTGATTCTTTAGGAGCATTAAGCGCACTGCTGATTTCCGCTTTGATTTTTGCACTTTGGCACAAGTTTAAAAGAAAATAACCTGACTAATTTCGCCGTTTTTAACGGCGGATTTTTTTAGCTTATTACGAATATTTTTTTATTATTTCGGATACTATATTCTTAAATCAGTTCGCTTTCAACAATTCTGATATTTTTAGCACTCTACTGCTAATAGTGCTAAATTTCAACTATTTTTCACTAAAAGTTCACCAATAAATCATATAAGTAGTTTATCATATAGATATAGAAAGACAAAAGAAAGAAAAAGAGAAAGCAGACAACAAAAATTTGAAAGGACTGATTCCAATGTGGAATTAAAATTTTTATGGGCAACAAAAGAAAAATATTAAAAACAAAAGAACAACTGTTAAGGAGGAATTATTTATGTATGCACTTACACCTTTTGAAAGAACGGTAAGAGATGTTTTTAGGAGCTTTGACGATGATTTCTTTTCCGATTTTGGAACAAATCAGGTTTCAAGCTTTAGAACCGACATTAAGGACGAGGGAGATAAATATGTACTTGAAGCGGAGCTTCCAGGCTTTGACAAGGAGGACATTAACCTAGATATAACCGGCAAGACGCTGACTCTTTCTGCTGAACATTCGTCACAAAAGGACGATGATACAAACAAAAACTACATCCGCCGTGAGAGAAGCTACGGAGCTTACCGCAGAACGTTTGATTTGTCGCAGATTGACACAGACAATATTGACGCCCAGTACAAAAATGGAGTACTTTATCTGACAATGCCAAAAAAGGAGCCTACTGCACCTGCTTCAAGACGGCTTGAAATAAAATAATGAGGCTTGCCTCGTTACCATAACACCGATGTAATATAAAAACCTCTGTGGCGCTTTTTTCCACCTTTAGCACCGCAGAGGTTTTGTTTTTTAAACTGTCAAATGAGCTTTTACCTTTATTTCATTGTTTTCAACCGTAAGATGAAAGTCACGCTCATTATTTTTTATTAGCATATCGCTAATAGGATTTTCAGCCTGGCGACGAACTATTCGCCTTATTTCTCTCGCCTGAACATTTCCGTTTTTTTTCATTGCCTGTTGCGCTATAAATTCACTGCACTCGCTGTCAAAAGTTAGTGTTCCGCCTATAGAAGCAAGCCTGACTTCAAAATCCTCCAACTCACGCTTTGCCGCCTTGGCAAGCGCATCTCTGTCAAGCGGTTTAAAGAAAATTATCTCGTCAATTCTTCCCATAAGCTCGGGAGAGAAAAGCTTTTTGAGCTCCTCCATTCCCGCCGCCTTTACACCGTCATAGCTTTTTTCGCCAAAGCCAAGATGCTTTGAATTTTCAGCCTGCCTTGTACCTGCATTTGTAGTCATAATAATAAACGTATTCTTAAAGCTTACCGCTCTGCCTGATGAATCGGTCAAAGCTCCGTCCTCTAATATTTGAAGCAGGATATTAAAAATATCAGGATGAGCCTTTTCAATCTCGTCAAAAAGCACCACCGAATAAGGCTTTTTTCTAACCTGCTCGGTTAGCTTGCCGCCCTCCTCATATCCTACATAGCCGGCAGGTGCGCCGATAAGTCCTGAAATACTGTGACGCTCCATAAATTCCGACATATCAAGCTTTATAAGCGAATCCTTACGCAGGAAAAGCTGTTTTGCAAGCGTTTTTGCAAGAAGCGTCTTACCTACTCCGCTTGCTCCCATGAAAACAAAGCTACCCGCAGGACGCTCCGAGCTGCACAAGCCAAGCCTTAGCCTGCGCACTGCCGCACTTACCTGACTAATCGCCTCCTCCTGACCGAAAACCTCATTTTCCAGCTCTGCTTCAAGCTCTGAAAGTCTTTCATTTTCATCTCTTGAAAGAATGCCGCACGGTATTCCGCTTCGTCTTGCAGTAATTTCGCATAGTGTTTTCGCCGAAAGCTTAGGCATTAAATCTTCTGATTTTGAAAGCACAAACTCTTCCTTGCTCATCTTTCCCGAAAGATAGCGTTCAAAGGACGTGCTGTCATTTACCGCACCTGTCATTTTAGCGGCTTCGGCGGCGCAGGCTTCATCAAGCAAATCTATCGCCTTATCAGGAAAATGATAATCGACAATACATCTCTGTGAAAGCTTCACCGCAAGCCTTATTTCCTCATCACCTATTTCAACTCCGTGATGAGCCGAATACTTTTCCTTAAGTCCGAACAAAATCTGCTCCGTCTGCTCCGCAGTCGGTTCTTCAACCACTACCTTCTGAAAGCGTCTATCTGCGGCAGTGTCCTTTTCAATTGTACGGCGATACTCGTCAAAGGTTGTCGCACCTATTATTTTAAGCTGTCCTCTTGCAAGCGAGGGCTTTAGAATATTTGCGGCATCAATCGCCCCCTCCGCCGCTCCGGCACCCATGATATTATGAATTTCATCGATAAAAAGTATAACGTTTCCAGCGCTCACCGCTTCGTCAATGCAGTCCTTTAGCCGTTCCTCAAAATCCCCCCTGTACTTTGCTCCTGCCAAAAGGTTGGTAAGATCAAGCTCAAAAATCCTCTTTCCCTCAAGTCGGCTTGGAATTTCTCCCATCATTATTTTATATGCTAACCCCTCTACAATCGCTGTTTTGCCAACTCCAGCTTCGCCTACCAGACAAGGATTGTTTTTTCTTCTGCGGCAAAGGATCTCTGAAACCTGCCTTAGCTCGTCTTCACGTCCGATAAGAGGGTCAAATTCCATACAAGCCGCTTTTGAAGTAAGCTCTCTGCCGTAAAGCTCAAGCTTTTTTAGCCTTGTCTGCGAGGCTTCTGCGATAAGCTCGTTGCCGCCGACACAATCAGAATATATCTTGTTAATATTTACGCTCAGGCTCTTTAAAATTTTAACGGCGCAGCATTTATTCTGCCGTAAGATCATTGCTAGGATAAACTCTGTTCCGCAGGCTGAACCTCGTATATTTTTAGCAAGATTCACAGAACCGTTTAAAATCGTAACGCATGACGGTGTAAAGTCATTGTTGCTAAGTCTGCAAGGCGTACCTCTACCGACTATACATTCTAGCCTTTCCTCTATTTTCTTAAGCGTCACACCGTGCTTTTTCAAAATCTGCGAGCCCACACAGCCGCTGACTGCCGAAAGCGCAAGCAGCAAATGCTCGCTCCCTACATAGGTATGCCCCCATGCTCCTGCGCACTCTATTGCCTCGCTGACAACCTCCCTGCCCTTTGGCGTAAAGGATGAAATATTGTAACCTGACATAATTCTCTCTCCTTTTTAACTTAGAATTTTCCTATGACAATATAATTGTCAATACTTTTATATCCTATGCAGGGTACAAGATTTTTTATTACAGCATAAAAAAGCCGCTTGCCTTGTCTTTTGACGAAAGCAAGCGGCATATGAAGCTTTAGCGTTTTGCGTTTGCAAGCATAAGCTTGATTCTATTTTCCTGATTTACCTTTGTAGCACCCGGATCATAGTCGATTGCCACAATATTAGCATTTGGATATGCCGCCTTGATAACGCGGCTCATTCCCTTTGCTACAATATGATTAGGCAGACAGCCAAACGGTTGAGTGCAGATTATATTTTCAGTACCTGTTTCAGCAAGTGCCGCCATCTCTGCGGTTATAAGCCAACCCTCACCCATCTTTACGCCCTGATTCATATACTTATCCGCACAGCGACGAAGATGTTCAAAATCATGCGGCGCGAAGAACTCTCCATGCTCGTTTATAACCTTAATCTGCTCCTGCTGGAACTTATACAGCACCTCGTAAGCGACCTTATACGCCGCCGTTCTGGGTGTTTGCTTATCATACAGCCTTGCATCGTTGATCAAATCGGACGCACAGTAAAGCACAAAGTCTAAAAGTCCTGGAACATAAGGCTCACAGCCCTCTGACATAAGGAATTCGTTCAGGTCGTTATTAGCAAGCGGAGAATATTTTACATAAATTTCTCCGACAATTCCCACTCTAGGCTTTTTCTCCTTAGTTCTCTCGATTGAAGAAAAGTCCTTGAGCATTGCCTTGTATATAGACTTAGTTGACATATAATCAGCCTTTGTACCCATAAGCTTGCCTAATCGGTTCTGCCAGCGTTTAAGCATTCGGTCTGTGCTGCCCTTTTTCACCTCATACGGCTTGCACTGATTGTACAGCAGCATAAGCATATCTCCGTACATAACGCAGTAAATTAGGCGCATAATAATCGGCACTGTCATAGGGAACGCTGGATTAGGCTCAAGTCCGCTGAAATTAAGCGACAAAACAGGAACCTGCGGAAATTGCGTTGAAATAGCCTTTCTTATAAGATAAATATAATTTGAGGCACGGCAGCCGCCTCCCGTCTGAGATATAAGCAGCGCAACCTTATCAACGTCATAGCGTCCGCTTTTAAGAGCCTCCATATACTGCCCTATAACCAAAAGCGCAGGATAGCAGGTGTCATTGTGAGTGTTTTTAAGTCCCTCGTCAACAACCGTTCTTGAACGGTTTGTCAAAAGCTCCATCTTGTAACCGAAATGCTCATAGGCTTTGATTATCAGCTCAAAATGAATAGGAAGCATATCGGGAACCAAAATGGTATAGTCTTTTTTCATCTCTTCGGTAAATGTAGTGCGATTTACTCTGTCCGAATATTTTTTTCCCTCTTTTTTGCCGCTCATTTATATCGCCTCCCTTTTGCTGTTCTCCTTTTCCTCCAAAGCCGCCGCAAGCGAACGCAGGCGTATCTTTGCAGCTCCTAAGTTTGTAATCTCATCTATTTTAAGCTGAGTATAAAGCTTTCCCTTTTCCTCAAGTATCGCTCTTACCTCATCGGTTGTAACGGCGTCAATTCCACAGCCGAACGAAACAAGCTGAACGAGCTGCATATCGTCGTTTCGGCAGACATATTCAGCAGCTCGGTAAAGTCTTGCGTGATAAGTCCACTGATTAAGTACGTCAAGCGGCGGACAGTCAACCAGAGCCGCTACGCTGTCCTCTGTAACTACCGCAAAACCAAGAGAGGTTATAAGCTTGTGAATACCGTGATTGATCTCATGGTCTATATGATACGGTCTGCCTGCAAGAACGATAATTTTCTGCCCATAGCTTCTGGCTTTGGAAATAATCTCAAGAGCCTTCTGCTCATTTTGCTTTTTAAAGCGAAGCTGCTCAGTATACGCTTTGTTAAGAACATCAAGCACCTGCTTTTCGGTGACGTGATAATCCTTAAGCGCCCTTGCCATATTTTTCGCAGTGTTCTTCTTAAAGTTTATATCAAGATAGGGAGTGATAAAGTTTTTATCATTCAGCTCCGGTATGTTGGCCTTTAAAAGCTCAGGATAGTAGGCGACTACTGGACAATTATAATGGTTGTCCGACTGCCCCTCATCGGCATTATAGCTCATGCATGGATAGAAGATAAAGTCAACTCCCTTTTCAAGAAGATTAGCAATATGACCGTGCATAAGCTTTGCAGGATAGCAGACAGTATCTGACGGTATAGTCTGCTGCCCCTTATAATAGGTATCTCTCGTGGTTTCATCTGACAAAACCACCTCAAAGCCCAGCTCAGTAAAGAGCGTATGGAAATATGGCAGCATATCATAATAGCTTAGTCCCATAGGGATTCCCACTCTGGCTCTCGGCTTGCCCTTTGGTTTCTTCTCAGCAAAGGAATATAGCTTTTCAAATTTATACTCAAACATATTTTCTGTCTTATTTTCAAGCTTTATACCTGCGCCCCGTTCACAGCGGTTTCCTGAAACGAAGCGTCTGCCGTCATTATATTTTATAATCGTCAAATTGCAGTGAGCGGTACAGCCTTTGCACTGTGCGCTAAATGAATTATACGCAAACTCTTTAAGCTGCGAAAGTGTCAAAAGTGTAGACGCTTGTCTGTTCGCTACGTATTTTTCCTTTGCAAAAAGCGCACAGCCAAACGCTCCCATAAGCCCTGCGATTGCAGGTCTGGTAACGTTTCTGCCAAGCTCCTTTTCAAATGAGCGCAAAACCGCATCGTTTAAAAAAGTTCCCCCCTGAACGACTATGTTCTCACCAAGCTCGTCAATAGACTTTGCTCTGATTACCTTGTAAACCGCATTTTTGATAATTGACGAGGAAAGTCCCGCAGAAATATCCTCAACGCTTGCGCCGTCCTTCTGCGCCTGCTTGACTGAAGAATTCATAAACACTGTGCAGCGCGAACCAAGCTCTACAGGCGCTTTTGCAAACAAGCCTAAATTAGCAAAATCGGCTATATCATATCCCATCGCCTGCGCAAAGGTCTGAATGAAAGAGCCGCAGCCTGACGAACAGGCTTCGTTAAGCATAATACTATCTATCGCATTATTCTTAATCTTAAAGCACTTAATATCCTGACCGCCAATGTCTATGATAAAATCTACGTCAGGGCAGAAAAACGCCGCCGCTTTATAATGCGCAACCGTTTCAACTATGCCGTAATCCACGCCAAGTCCTGATTTAATCAGATCCTCGCCATAGCCTGTTACAGCGGAAGCTCTGATTTTTAAATTCTTATTAGCGATTTTATAAATTTCCTCAAGCTGCGAAGCGATTATATCAAGCGGCTGACCCTTGCTGGAGCAGTAATGCTGATAAAGCAGCTTGCCATCATCGGTTACAAGCACAAGCTTTGTAGTGGTTGAGCCTGCGTCTATTCCAAGATAAGCGTCGCCCTCGTATTCCTTTATATCGGCATATTTTAAATCGGATCTGTTATGTCGCCATACAAATTCATCATACTCCTCACGGCTTTCAAACAGCGGCTTGCCGACTACAATATTGTCGCTCGTTTTGGCATTGATGATTTTGTCAAGCGTTTCATCTATCGTCATAGGCTCGGAAATATCCCCTGCCTGAAGCGCACAGCCGTATGCCATAAAGCAAGGCGCAAGCTCGGGAAAACGAGCGGCGTCGCCTGAAAGGTGAAGTGTATTTACAAACGCTTTTCTCAGCCCCTTAAGGAAATACAGCGGTCCACCTAAGAACAGCACATTCCCTTCGATCTTTCTGCCCTGTGCAAGTCCTGAAACCGTTTGATCTACAACCGCCTGAAAAATCGAAGCCGCTATGTCCTCTTTCTTAGCTCCCTGATTAAGAAGCGGCTGAATATCGCTCTTGGCAAAAACTCCGCAGCGTGAAGCTATCGGATAAAGCCTTGTGCTTTCAAGCGAAAGACGATCAAGCTCATCTGCGCTGACGCCTAAAAGCTGCGCCATCTGATCGATAAAAGCTCCCGTTCCGCCTGCGCACGAACCGTTCATACGCTGCTCTACTCCGCCTGTGAGAAATATAATCTTAGCGTCCTCGCCGCCAAGCTCTACCACAACATCTGTATCAGGATAGGTTTTATTTACAGCGACAAACGCTGAAAAAACCTCCTGCACAAACTCAATTCCGCTTGCCTGTGCAATTCCAAGTCCGGCAGAGCCTGTGATAGCGGTCTTAAATTTCCTGCCCTTATACAGCTTGTTTATAGCTCTGAGCTGCTCGGCTACAGTTTCTCTTACCTTTGAAAAATGACGCTCATATTTTGTATATACTATTTTTTCATCGTCTATAATTACAGTCTTAACTGTCGTTGAACCTACGTCAATGCCTAGCTTTAAAATCTCTTCCATACACATTCCTTTCTAAAAAGAGCGGACGAGCCGCTCGAATTAAACAAACAGTTTAACGGACAGATTTCGTCCAAAATAATTATAACACACTTTCAGGCTTTTGAAAAGTCTTTTTTTTGAAATTTTTTATGGGCAAAATTCAAATTGTGTCGTGATTTAGTTTAGAGATGCCCTCTATTTTTCAAGCAAAGAGAGGACACTATCCAAAATGTCCTCTTAAACTCAATCTGAAACGCTTGCATTGTTACCGCCAAGCGGAAGCTTCACTGTAAAAGTTACCCTTTTATCCTCTACAGTACAGTAAATTTTGCCCTTGTGCGCATCTACAATGTTTTTTGCAAGCGACAAGCCTATTCCGCTGCCGCCTGTTTCTCTGGTTCTTGAGCTGTCGCCCCTGTAAAAGCGTTCAAAGAGAAGCCTGAGATCACCTGTAGGCGGATCCTCGCACAAATTTTCAGTCCACAGCTTAAGACTTCGGCTTCCGCTTTCGAGTCCCAGTTTTATTTCACTTTCGGGAGAGCTGTACTTGACGGCATTTTCAAGAAGCGTGGAAATCAAAACCTCAAGCATATTAACATCGCCGCTGCAATAAACACCCTGCGCTATATCCGCCGTAAGCGTCTTTGACTGCGCATTGCAATATGTTGAAAAGGTTTCGTACGCCGCCTCTGTTATTGAAGTGACGTCAGCCTTTGTGAAATTAAAACGCTGAGCCTCCTGCGATTTTGCGAGCATCAAAAACTGTGAAAGCAGGTCGCTTAAGCGATCTGTCTGATTAAGTATGCTCTGCGTCCACTCGCTCTCCCCTGCCGTTAAGCTTATAACCTCCGTATCCGCTCTGATAATGGCAAGCGGAGTTTTCAGCTCATGCCCTGCATCGGTGATAAAGCGCTGCTGATTCTGAATGTTTTGCATAACAGGTCTTACGGCACGCTTTGAAAAGACGCATATCAAAAAGGCGCATATTGCAAAAAGCACCAGCAATATAACAGATGAAATCTCTATCGTTCTCAAAATTGATGAAAACTGAGAGCTAAAATCACAGAAAATAATCAGCGTTCTGCCATTATCGCTCTTTATTACAGAATATCTGAAATTGTAGCTGTCATAAAAGCCGCTGTCATTTCCGCTGTCAAAGACGTCAAGCGCATATTCCTTCGCCTCGCTGCTTTCAACTGAAGCTATATGGGCTGTGTTTATCCGCAAAAGATCACCGTTTTCGTTGAAAATTGCCGTGAAATATCTTGTGACATATTTCTTTTCAGCCTCCAAATTCTTATCGTCTGGCTTTTCATCGTCAACGCTGTCGCTGTCCGGAAGCGAATGTCTGTCATCTTTTTCATCCGATAATTCCTTATCGGGATATGTCCCGTTATTTTCAGCTATAAGCGTTATTGTTTCGTCAATCATCTGAGTTGTAAAATAAAAATTCAGTCCGTTAATCAGACAAACGCTCAAAAGCTCCAGTACAAAGAGCAAAACAATCGCTATCACTGAAAATTTAACACTTAATTTTCTAAACATAAATCTGTACAATACAGCACCGCCGATTTTTGCGGCGGCGCTGCGTTTCCTTTATGAATTTTTATTATTCTTCATCGTCATCTTCAACATACTCAAGGCAATATCCTGTACCTCTGGCAGCATGAATTTTGGTTTTTGAGTCAATCGATGCAAGCTTGCGGCGCAAATAGGAAATGTAAACCCAGACTACATTTATTTCCGTCTCTGTATCACAACCCCAGATTTTTTCCATAAATTTTTCAGTTGAAATAAGCATATTAGGACTGCTTATAAGATACTCGATAATCTGAAATTCCTTGTTGCCTAAGCGAACCGAGCCGCCTCTTGATGTAAGCTGATATTTTGCACGGTTAAGCGTCAAATCACCATAGGAAATTTCGTTCGGCAAAAAGTCGCTTATTCTTCTTGTCATAGCTCTGAGTCTTGCCAAAAGCTCGCCCATAGCAAAAGGCTTTGTCAGATAGTCGTCCGCTCCTGCGTCAAGTCCTGCAATCTTATCCTCAAGCTCACCCTTTGCAGTCAAAATAAGTATAGGTGCGGAAATACCCTTTTCTCTGATTTTGCCAATCGCCTCAAGCCCGTCCATAACAGGCATCATGATGTCGATAATAAGTACATCATAGTTGCCCGATGAACCAAATGTAACGGCATCCTCACCATTATAAACGGCGTCCACCGAATAGTTGTTGTGCTTCAAAATCGCTGATAATGCGCTTGAAAGCTCACGTTCGTCCTCTGCAAGTAGTATTCTCATTGTTTTTTCCTCCTTTATTTAACCCGAATCTTAAATCCGTCACTTTGACCGAAGTCTGCGGATTTCCTGCTCATCAGGTTTTACGTACAAAGTTTTCTGATTTGTATAAATAACCATTCCCGGCTTTGCGCCGTTTGGTTTTTTAACATATTTTATAAGCGTATAATCAACTGGCACCTGCGAGCTTTGCCTGCCGTTTGAATGATATGCCGCTATCCTTGCCGCCTGCTCAATAGTACTCTGCGGCGGTGTTTTTCCTTCACAGCTTATAACGGTATGCGAACCTGTTATACCCAGTGTATGAAACCACAGATCCGTTTTCTGCGCCGTTTTAAGAGTGAGCATATCGTTTTGCTTGTTATGCCGTCCAACCAAAATTGTAAATCCATCGTCAGAAACAAACCTTATCGGCGGCAGTGATTTAACAGCCTTATTCTTTGCGCTCTTCCTCTTGATATAGCCCTGTTCATAAAGCTCTTCTCTAAGTGCTGAAATATCAGCCTCGCTGTCAGCTCTGTTAAGTGCATCCAAAACTGAAGCTATATACACCTTTTCCTGCTCGCCCTGTTCAATAAGAGCCGTAAGCTTTTTCTCGGCAGTGTCCATTTTTTTGTACTCTTTGTAATATTTCTGCGCATTTTCTGACGGCGTAAGGCGTGAATCGAGTGGAATTGTAACCAAAGGCAAGCTTTCATCAAACAAATTTTCAGTTTTTAGCTCTGTCATGCCCTTTCCAATCTGATACAAATTCGCCATAATCAAATCGCCGAAAATCCTGAATTTATCACGCTGTGCGCACTCTTCAAGCTCCAGCCTTTGATTGGATACTCGCCTTGCCGTTCTTTCCGAAAGCGAAGTAAGCAACCTGAACAAGTCCTGCGCCTTTTGCTTAATCCGCTCCTGCGTATCACGATTTGAATAAAACATATCCAAAAGCTCACAGGCACTGTCGCAGTACTCCTTAGTCATAAGCGTGCCAAAGTGCTTAATATCCGCAAAACAAAAGTCCTTAAGCACGCCCTCTTGAGTTCTGAGCATCACAAAGCAATGTTCGCCGTTTTTAAGCTTCTTAGAGGACTGCTCTAAAAGACCGCATATTCTTTCAAGCTCAATTCCCGTATAGTCCTCCACAGGCTTATCCTGACAGCCGCTTTCGTATAAAATCTCATCTGCAAACACTGGGGAAATCCCCTCAAGCGAATGAACAAGCGCAGACGACATTTTCTTTTTAGGGTAATCCCGAAGCATTTCCAGAAGCTTCTCAGCGTCAAAGCTTGTAAGTCTTATTCTCTCATCGCAAGGCGGAAAGGTATAATCCATGCCTGGCAAAACAGGTCTTACCGCCGACATATCAGGCGTCACACGCTTAATCGAATCAATAATTATATTTTCACTGTCAAGTAAAATAATGTTAGAGCGTCTGCCCATAATTTCAACAGCCAAAGTCAAGCGGACTATATCGCCCATTTCATTTGCCGAATCAAAATCAAAATACAAAATCCTCTCAAAGCCGTTCTGCCTTATACCGTTAAGCTTACCTGCCGACAAATGCTTGCGCATAAGCATACAAAACATCGGCGGAGTTTTAGGATTTTCAATTTCAAAATTAGTAAGGTGAACCCTAGCCGTACCTGCCGCCGAATTTATCAGCAACCGCTTTGAACCGCCTCTCAAACGAAAGGAAAACACAAGCTCCTCTCTTGACGGCTGATATATTTTATCAACTCTGCCGCCGACAAGCGGTTCAAGCTCCTTTTTCACAAGACTTAGGTATATTCCGTCAAGAGCCATTCACAGTCCCCACTTTTGCATATTTTTTTCTCTACATAAATTATATCACATTAGGTGCACGAAAGTCAACTATTTATTTCAATTTTTTCATATTTTTAAAGAAACAACTACACAATGAACATAAAATATATTTATGATGAACTTTTTTTCACTTGTAAATCTCAAAATTCACACTTAAAATTAAAAAAGCGTCTCTCGACGCTTTTTCTGAAAATTTACGCTGTCTTTCTTTTATCAAAAACCAGATGATACGCCTGATTGATTGCAGGAAGAGCAACCGAAATCAGCACTATCTCAATTGGCAGCAAGCCTAAGTTCTTAATTAGTCTTGGTGAAAACCAAATCCAAAACGCCTGCCATTCGCTTGACGACATAAATGGAAAATTCGGATTGTAGTAACAAAAGTACATCACAGCGGAATTAAGTATCAAATTCCCGATAATCACGGCGATTATCCTGGCTATAGCTCCAAAAATTATAATTTGCTTGCCTGTAGCCTTTTTGTAGAGAATTATGCCGTAAATTATCGCTATGATAATTTTAACTGCCAGCAGTCCAAAGTTGTAATCTCTAGCCTTATAGCCGTCAAGAAAATAACCGATGACGTCCGAACCCACAGTTGCCAAAATGCACACCGACGGACCGTAAATTAACGCAATAGCCATTAACGGCAAAAATGAAAATGTAATTCTCAAGTCTACCGTGATGTTGATAGCAAGACTTCTAAGCACTATCGAAAGTGCCATTAACATTCCTGCCACCGTAATTGTGGATACCTTTTTCAACTCCTTTGAGGAGTCTGAAAACAACGAAAAAAAGCTCTTCATAAATATAACCTCCTTTTATGCGAGCAAAATGCTTTGTGCATAATTCAAGGCTTTTTAAAGAGCTTCTTTTCAGAACACCGCAAGCGGCTAATTTTCTGTGAATTATACATTCAGCGGGATGCGAAAGCTGTACCGCAAGAGCATAACGCTCATTTTCGTCCGCTTGACAACTCCCCGTTCAAGCGGCACTTAACGCACAGTTTTCTACTCTGATTTATTCAAAATATTCCTCATAAATCAAGCGACCTATTTTGCGAATTTAATAAGCTGTATCGTAGAAAATATCATATCTTTCATCAAGGAAAGGCTTCTGCATAGCAAGACCCTCCTGAATGTCAATATCGTAAACCTTGCCGTCCTTAAGTCCGACAATTCTGTTGCCTATTCCCTGATCAAGCAGCTCAACGGCATGATAGCCCATCTCTGTGGCAATTACTCTATCTCGCAGTGTAGGCGAACCGCCTCTCTGAATATGTCCAAGCACAGTAACTCTCGATTCAATGCCCGTCATTTCCTGCAAGGTTCTCGAAATATTCTCAGTCTGCCCTACACCCTCTGCAACTACAATGATAAAGTGGTGTTTGCCTTCCTTTGAGTCTCTCGTCTTAATCATCTTAGCGGCAATGCTGTCAAGGTCATACGGACGCTCTAAGGTAATAACAGCCTCAGCTCCAACCGCAATAGCGACGTTCACCGCAATAAAGCCTGCTTTTCTTCCCATAACCTCAACTATAGAACAGCGGTCGTGCGACTGTGCGGAATCACGCAGCTTGTCAATCGCTTCCATAGCCGTATTCATAGCCGTGTCATATCCGATTGTATATTCAGTACACTGAATATCATTGTCAATCGTTCCTGGAATACCTATGCAGGGAATGCCTACAGATGAAAGATCACCTGCTCCTCTGAACGAGCCGTCACCGCCGATAACGACTATGCCCTCAAGTCCAAGCTCCTCGCAGACACCCTTTGCCTTGAGAACGCCATCCATATTCCTAAATTCAGGGCAACGAGCCGTATAAAGGCAGGTTCCGCCTCTCTGAATTATTCCTGAAACTGTTCTTGCGCTCATGTTAATGTAATCGCGGTTTAAAAGTCCAAGATAGCCTCTCTGAATACCGAGAACCTCCATATTCTTTGAAAGTGCCGCTCTTGCCACCGCTCTTACAGCCGCATTCATACCAGGAGCATCGCCGCCGCTAGTAAGCACACCAATTTTCTTTGCCATTTTCCTTTCCTCCAAACGTTCGGATTTTACATTTGCACTGTCAAATTTACTCACAGAGCATTTCTATATATTATATTACCATAATTTTTTCCGTCTGTCAAGCACTTTTACAAAAATCTTAAATCATTTTCAAAATATTTTTTACTCGTATGAATTTTCACTGCTTTCAGAGCTGTCGTCCACAGACGTATCATCTGAGTAATCAGCATCTGACGAGGTATCGTCCGCAGATGAGCTGCCAGAAGATGGACGTTGACGATGAAGAATATGAAGATGAGGACGAACTGCTTGATGATGAAGATACAGGCGGACCTGACGAGATATAGACTATCAGCGTTTCACCCTCCTCAACATTTATAGTCGATCCTGGACTGACACTTGTTCTCGTGACATAGCCTGCCGTTACAGTCGAAGAGGTTTCCTCCTGCGTCGTATACTTGATATTCAAATCGCCAAGCTGATTTAAGTAGGTCTTTTTAGTTACTCCTGAATATTCAGGAACAACAACCGTCGCAGAGCCTAAACAAACCGTAAGCGTAAGCTCATTCATAAGCGATGGATCATAATCTGTTCCCTCAGGAATACTCTGATCGTAAATAATGCCCTCGTCATCAGTATCAGAATAATAGGTTTCGGTTCTTATGGTAAAGCTGTTGCCTAACTGCGCTTCTACTGTATCAAACCTTTGCCCTATCAGATTCGGCATTACAGCACCCGTGCCGTAAGGCGATTCCTCATATGTGGAATCATCCGCCTGAGATGAAGAAGATTCCTGAATAAGTATTTCGCTTTCATCATCCTCAGCTGCCGCATATGAATATGTGCTTGAGGAGGAATCATCCCCATCAGAGGGCGAAAAAACCTCATACAGCAGTAAAAGCCCTAGTGCCAAAAGCAGTGCAAGCAACAGAAAAGCCAACACAGTAACAGCACTTGTCTTTTTCTTTTTGGTCTGCTTTAGCTCCTTAGGCTGACGAGCCTCGTTTGTCTGAGTCTGCGGCTTTACAACAGGAATTGTCTGTGTTGCACCCTTGATATGCGGCGAAGGCTGCGGATTAGCACTAAAAAGCTCACTAACCAAGTCTGTAACCGTCTGAATCCTTTCATTTCCGTTTACCGCCATAGCGCGGGAAAGCACGTTAGACACATGATTTGATATATGTGGATTGATACGTGCGGCAGGTATCATTGTATCGTTATTCAAACGATTGCTTGCCTCTGGCGGCACATATCCTGTCAAAATTCTGTAAATTACGGCAGCTATCGAATAGACGTCAGTCCATGTACCCTGCCACTGAAGAGATGTATACTGCTCAGGAGCGGTATATCCAGAATAAAATTCAGGAGAAAGCGCAGTATTTGAGGTGCGGATAGAGCTTATAGCAAAGCCTGTGATTTTAAGCTTGCCCTCGGTCGTTACCAAAATGTTTTCAGGCGAAATACCTCTATGAATTATCCCTGCGTTATGCAGAATACTCAGCGTTGTAAACAATGGAACAAACAGCTTTTTAACCTGCGCCCACTGAAGATAGCCTTTATTTGCCTGTAAAAACTTTTTGAGCGAAACACCTTCAATGTATTCTGTAACCACATAGCAGGTGTTGTTTTCTAAAAACATATCCTTATTTGTACATATCCCAGAAATATTCCGCATCTTTGTAAGAGAACGGTTAAGCTCCTGAAATTCTGACATATAGGTTTTATACTTTGCGATACAGTCGTTGTCAACAATTAAATTATTGCTGTTCATCTCACGCTCGCACAACGTATCGGGCATATATTCACGGATAACCCCTTTAGTCTTTGAAACGGTGTCATAGCACATATACGATGCGCCCTCGCCGTTGTACGATAGCATTTTGCCTACAATATATCTGTCGCCCAATACCGTATGTGGAGCAAGGTACGACTGTAAATGCGGTATATCATCGGTATATGTACAGTAGCTGCACTCGCCGTTTTCATCAAGCTCATTCATACATCCCATGCAGAGCCTAACATCGGTATCCATAGAAATCCTCCTTTGCAACAAATAATTTCGTGATTTTTCGGCACACAAGCCTTATTTTAATAATATCAAAAAATGCACTTAAAAGCAACTGCCTGACTGAAACTGTAGAAAAAGCGCAATAATTTGTATCACTTTTGTAACATTACGCCTTCTAAATCAGCTCATTATGCTTTTGTTTGTAATCAAGCTTTACAAATCATTAAAAGAAATTTAATCAAACTATCTCACGCTCTAAGACATATTATTGGGAAAAACAAGCTCGTTTGTATAATACTGATACTCTCCGTCCTCATTAAACGACACTCTAAGAATTGCCTGCTGCTCATCGTCGTTATCCAGAGTATAGTAATATTTGTAGGTATAGGTGACAATTCCACTTTGATAATAAGCTATGCTGTAAACGTCCATATCAATATACTTTGTCAGAGCAGAACGCTTATCGCCCTTTGAAAAGGAATCAAGGTTCACTGCCTCACCATGCTTTTGACCTCTCGAATCCTTTTTAAGAACGCTGAAATCGGTATAGACAACCTTTTCTATAAAATCAGAATCGCTAAGAGTAACAAGCACAGCCCATGACGGATAGGAAATCCCGTCAACGCTCACGCTGCCTGAGTCTTCCAATACATAATCATAGTCAAAAGCCGCATTGGAATTAATACCGTAATATTCCGACTCATCATTATAATAAACTCCGCTTTCGTCATTCAGCTTTGTTATACCATAACCCATATATCCAGCAGCCTGTTCAGCATATTTTTTGCTCTTTGAATCATTATACTTACCGACAAAATAAACAGACAAAGCAACAATCACAACAACTGCAATCAAAATCAGCAAAACAGCAAGCGCAATTTTAGTATTTTTGGAAATACCATTTTTCTCTAGCGGTTTCTTTGACAAAGCGTCCTTGCTTTTTGATTTAGACTTTTTGGCTTTAGCCTTTATCGGCTTATTCTTTTTCTTTGATTTGCCGTCAGACTCGGTCTGCTGCGGCGCAGATTTTATCGGCGTTGAGCAATATGGGCAAATATAATCGTCTTCCTTTACAGCTTTGCCGCATTTTGGACATTCCATAAGCTTCCCTCCGTAATTATTCTCCCCTCACTTATATTATACCACACTTTGTCCGCTTTGTCAAATGCTTTGTTTTTCAGTCGAATTTTCAGAGCGAAAGCTGTTCAGGATCGGGCAAATCCTTGGCAGGAGAGCCTGTTGACGGGATATTTTTGCAGCGGTATTTCCTTATACCGTCCGCCGTTTCATGAGAAATAATCTCTGCGCTTACAACCTCCGCCTTGCTCTTAAGCGACATAACTGAAACGCCGACTGTGGATCTGGTGGATTTCGGCAAAAGCAATGCAGTATCGAATATCAGCGCACGATTATTTGAAGATCGCAGAATAATTTCCTCGTTATCAAGAACATGAATTGCGGCGACAATTTTCGCCTTTAAGCTTAGCGCACCTGTAAGCTTTTTTCTGTTGGTCTTTGTTTCATACGCATTAAGCGGAACCTTCGCCACCTTGCCGTTTGCATAAACAAAAATCATATACCCGCTGTAATCGGTAGTATTTACCATTGTAACTATGCTCTCATCCTCATCAAAGGAAAGCTTTGCGGGAACATAATCTCCCATTGCACTGGCTTTAGTTTCGCCAAAAGCGCTAACCTTTGTTTTGTAGCAATTTGCGCCTGTTGTGAAGAAAAGCAGTTCAGAGCGGTTCGATGTTTCTATCCTTTGGCTTACAAAGTCGCCGTCCTTAACCTTTTGGTCGCTTGCCATTCTAAGCGAATTGGGCAGAATCTTCTTAAAGTAGCCGCTGTCTGTCAGGAACAGCGTGCAGTTAAAGTCAGCTATCTCATCTTCAAGATCAGGCTCGACAATATCCGACTGATAGAAAAACTGCGTTCTTCTCGGCTGTGAATATTTTTTAATAATTTCCTTAAGCTCTGATGAAATAACAGACTTGATTTTACGGTCGCTGCCTGCAATATCCTCAAGCTTAGAAATTTCCTGATTAAGCTCGTCTATATCCTTAGTGCGTTTGAGAATATACTCACGGTTGAGGTGTCTTAGCTTTATTTCAGCAACATACTCCGCCTGAACCTCGTCAATTCCAAAGCCTATCATAAGATTAGGAACGACAAGAGCTTCCTCCTCCGTTTCACGGACAATTTTTATCGCCTTGTCTATATCAAGCAGTATCTTCTCCAAGCCCTCCAACAGGTGCAGGCGTTCCTTTTTCTTGGCAAGCTCAAAAATAGTGCGCCGTCTTACGCAGTCTATTCTGAATTTTATCCACTCGTCCAAAATTTCATAAACGCCCATAACCTTTGGATAGCCGTGAACGAGAATATTAAAGTTGCAGGAATAGCTATCCTGAAGTGGCGTAAGCTTATAGAGCTTTTGCAGTACCTTTTCAGGGTCTGTACCCTTTTTTAGATCGATAGTTATGGTAAGTCCGTCAAGGTCGGTATCATCTCTCACATATGAAACCTCTTTGAGCTTTCCCGCCTTAACCTGCGCTATAATCTTTTCAATAATTGCTTCAACCGTTGTAGTAGCAGGGATTTCAGTCACGCTTATAGAGTTTGTCTTTTTATCATACTCGCACTTTGCCCTCAGCTTAACAGAGCCTCTGCCTGTGCGGTAGATTTCATCAAGCGTCTGCTCATCATAAAGCATAAGTCCGCCGCCTGCAAAATCAGGTCCCTTAAGAGTATCAATTATATTGTAGTCAGGATGCTTCATCAAAGCAATAGTCGTTTCGCAGATTTCCTGCAAATTAAACGAGCATACGCTTGAAGCCATTGAAACTCCTATTCCGACATTGGAATTAACCAAAATTGACGGAAAAGCGGCAGGAAGCAGCACGGGCTCCAGCATTTCATTATCATAGTTAGGCACAAAATCAACTGTGTCCTTGTCAATATCGCCAAAAAGCTCATTGCATATCGGTGCAAGCTTGGCCTCTGTATAACGCGACGCCGCAAAGGACATATCGCGAGAATATGCCTTTCCAAAGTTTCCCTTTGAATCTACATAGGGGTGAAGCAGAGTTTCATTTCCCCTTGCAAGGCGCACCATTGTTTCATATATCGCCATATCGCCGTGAGGATTAAGCTTCATCGTCTGACCGACAATATTTGCAGATTTCGTTCTCGGACCGTTAAGCAATCCCATTTTGTACATTGTATATAAAATCTTACGGTGTGACGGCTTAAACCCGTCGATTTCTGGGAAAGCTCTCGACACAATAACGCTCATAGCGTAGGGCATATAGTTCTTTTCGAGAGTTTCGGTTATCTGCTCCTCAACTACTGTTCCTGCGCCTGCTATATAAGCGTCAGGGATTTTCTGTTCCTTTTTCTTTTTAGGCTCCTGTTTTTTTCTGGGCATTTATATTATTCCTCCAATAGACCGATTTTTCAAATTTTCTTTATTGGGTGTCTGATTACGGTTTTAACGCTCTCAAGCGCTGCCACACAAACCCTTTCACATCAAAAAAATCTTAACCGCCGCAGCCGCAGTTATCAAAACCACCGCTGTTACATATGCTGCAATCATTCTGTTGCGGTACTTTTTCAACTGCTCGTCCGCTTTCTCTGCGCCGAAGCTTTTAAAAAGCTTAGCCGTTGCAGCGATAGAATAAACAAGCACCACAGCCGCAAGCAGAAGCAGTATATATATAAGAATTTTCACATCAATCAATTCCTTTTATGAAATATCCGCCATTTCAAGATAATCATGACCAAATTCAGAGATATGATCCTTTCTGCCCTGCAAATTATCTCCCAGAAGCATATCGAAAACCTCCGCTGTTTGCTCAACATCTGACGGCATAACCTTAATAAGGCGTCTTGTCGATGGGTTCATAGTCGTAAGACTCATCATCTCCGCTTCATTTTCTCCAAGTCCCTTAGAACGCTGAAGCGTGTACTTTTTGCCGTCAATCATCTTTAAAATCTCGGTCTTTTCATTTTCGTCATAGGCAAAATACGACTTTTCTCCGCTCTTTTCCTTTACAGTTATTTCATAAAGCGGAGATTCGGCTATATAGACAAACCCTTCATTTATAAGCGTCGGAGTAAGCCTGTAAAGCATTGTAAGCACAAGCGTGCGAATCTGAAAGCCGTCATAATCGGCATCTGTACAAATTATAACCTTGTTCCATCTGAGTCCGTTGATATTAAAATTTGAAAGCTCCTTATTTGACTTTGTGCTAACCTCAACTCCACAGCCGAGAACCTTTATAAGATCGGTTATTATTTCATTCTTGAAAATCTTTGCAAAGTCCGCCTTAAGGCAGTTGAGAATTTTTCCTCTTATCGGGATAACCGCCTGAAACTCGCTGTCGCGAGCCATTTTAACAGAGCCTAAAGCCGAATCTCCCTCAACTATATACAGCTCCCTTACGCTCACGTCCTTTGAACGGCAGTCGTTGAATTTTTGCACCTGATTTGACAAATCTATATTTGCAGTCAGCGTCTTTTTAAGATTAAGCCTTGAAACCTCTGCTTTCTCACGGCTGCGCTTATTTATAAGCACCTGCTCGCAGATTTTAGCCGCCTCTTCAGGCTTCTCAATAAAATAGATTTCAAGCTGCTGGCGCAGAAACTCATTCATGCAGTCCTTGATAAACTTATTGGTAATAGCCTTTTTGGTCTGGTTCGCATATGACGCCTCTGTAGAAAATGAGCTTGAAACCAAAACTAAGCATTCGTCTATATCCGCAAAAGTTATAGGCTTTTCATTCTTATTGTACTTGTTATTGCTCTTAAGATAGCTGTTAATCGTGTAGGTAAAAGCGTTCCTCACCGCCTCCTCTGGAGAGCCACCGTGTTCAAGAAAGCTGGAATTATGAAAATACTCCGCCGTCTTAACATAGTTTGAAAAGGTAAATGCGATAGACAGCTTAACCTTATAATCCTCCTTGTCCGCACGGTCGCGTCCTACCCTTTCACCGTTAAAGGTCTGAACGGAGCTGAGTGCGTTTTCTCCGACAAGCTCGGCAACATAATCAGAAATACCGTTTTCATAGTAAAAGGTCTGCTCGTTAAATTTTCCGTCAGCCTGCTGCTCTTTAAAAACAAAGGAAACGTTTGGATTTACCACCGCCTGCTTTTTCAGCATATCCTCAAAAAATTCTGTTTCAATTTTTATCTCGGTAAAAACTTCAAGGTCGGGCTTCCACTTCTGTACTGTACCCGTTCGTCTGCCCTTGTACGGTTTTTTGGAAAGTCCGCCTATATTTTCTCCCTTTTCAAAGTGCAGACTGTATTCAAAGCCGTCACGGTAAACTGTGACATCCATATATTCGCTGGCATACTGCGTAGCGCAGGCACCAAGTCCGTTAGTGCCAAGCGAAAACTGATAATTTTCGCCAATAGCGTTATTGTATTTTCCGCCTGCGTACAGCTCACAGTAAACAAGCTCCCAGTTGTATCGCTGCTGAGCCTGATTATAATCCACAGGACAGCCTCGCCCAAAATCCTCAACCATATAGCTATCATCATTAAATTTTGTCAAAATAATCTTATCGCCATTGCCGTCGCGAGCCTCGTCAATTGAATTTGAGATTATCTCAAACACCGAATGCTTGCAGCCCTCAAGCCCGTCAGAGCCGAAAATAACCGCTGGACGCTTTCTTACTCTGTCAGCGCCCTCCAAAAGCTCAATGGATTCATTATCATATGCTGTCTTTTTTGATCTGGACTTAGCCATTTTTTCATCTATCCTTTCAAAAGCTCCCTTTGATTTGCACATAGCTAAAGTTTATTATATCACAAAATATATCAATTTGTCTAGTAACATTTTTTTAAATTTTTCGTGTAAATAATAAAAATACAAGAATATACCGCCTGATGAAGCACTGCATCAGGCGGCTGATTTTCTAGTTTTTTAATATAACCGTCAGTGAAACTGCCGCAGTCATTATTACAACAAGCACCAGCGGCACTGCACCGTCAGCACAGCCCTTTAATCCGTCAAGCTTATAATACAAAAGATAGCAAACCATGCTTGCCGCCGCAAAAATCAAGGTGATTACAGCAAACACTATCACAGCAGTTTTCGACAAACAGTTAAGTGCAAAAAAGGAGTTAAGCTCCAGAAGCGTCACAACTGCCCAGCCGACAATTAAGAAAAGCTCGGTAGTCACCTGACGTTTCAAAAGCAGTGAGGTTACCAAAAGCAAAGCGACATAGACTGCGGCTCCAAAAAGGACAATCTGACTGCCGTCAATCACCTTCTCGGCTTTATTCACGCAGTTGTTTCCACGCAAAATTTCAATCAACGCTAAAAGTCCGAAAATCACAGCGGGTATCAATAGCCAGCCGCTTTTAAAACCTTTTATTGGGTTATCAGGTCTGAACGCAACAAGCCACCACGCAAGATAAAAAGCACAGCAAAGTATAAGCATTGCATTTCCTAACAAAATTTGCTTTGCACTTGTCTGAAGCTCTGCAAGCACTGCGAATCACTCCTTTATTTTATTGCAGATTCGGATAGCAAACTACAATATACACCATCACAGAAATTGCCGCAAAAATCAAAGCCGCCGCAGACAAAGCAAGCGAAGCCACATTACCGACCTTATTTTTGCTACTCATATCCCGTATACTTATTCCTAAAAACAGTGTTGTCACTATAACGGTAGGAGTTATGTATCTGAAATTCATTGTGCAGGTAAACGGATAGTCGTGCGCCATTTTGTAAAAATTCACCATCATCATAAGGTAAAAACCGCCGAACAGCGTCTTTTGCGCCGTATCCATACCGCAGCTTTTTCTAAACATTGTGACAATCATCATAGCAAAGCAGATAAGAGCCAAAACCGCCGCAAGCCAAAAGAAAATTCTGCATATGGCAAGCATATAGCTGTCGCCTAAAAAATTAGACTCGTCTATAGCTTCACCAAAAAGAGAATTTTTAAGCAGCGTCACAAGTGGGTTGTACTCGTTATAGCTTATAGCCTCACCGCTGTCACTGTAGCTTAGCCACTGCTCAAACACGCTGTCAAACTGCGATGATGAAAAATCCGTGATTCTTGAAAAAAAGCTTTGATCGCCTATATACTGTGTGACATTTTCGCTCATTTCCTGAACGTAGGTTATCGGCACCTTGTATTTTATATAATTCTTTATTTCAAACCAAAGCCCGAGCGGAACACAGACAACTGCAAAGGACGCAAACTGCGCAAAAAGCTTCTTCCCGTCCGTCTTGAATTTTCTGACAAACACTATCAGGAATACCACTGCTATAGGCGGAGCGACAAGCGCCGCAGTAAGCTTCGTCATCATTCCAAGTCCTATGCAAAGTGCGATTTTCAGTATACCCTTAAAGGTCTGATTTTCATACCATTTCAGCGTGCAGAGAATTGCTCCCATCATGAAAACTACCGAAAGCACATCGTTGTTTATCGCTCCCGACATCAGAATAAACGCAGGGTGGAAAGCGACAATAATCATGGGTACATAAAGTGCAAAACCCTCAAGCTTAAAGTGGCGAAAAATCTTATAGGCGGTAATCATTATCGCCATTGAATAGAACAGCGTAAGAGTTTGCAGAGATTCTCTTGCAGGGTTGTAGCCTACGCCTAAAATATTCTCGCTTATTTCAATCCAAACTGCACAGATTATATGATGGAGCGGAGGGTGGCAAAACTGCCATACCTCTCTGATGTCAAAATCGGGGAGCTTGTGATTATACAAAATATACTCGATATAAGCCGCATGACCGTCCTCGCCGCCGAATTTATGAACGTCATTCTGTCTTGTATAGACAGAGGTGTAGTAAACGTAATAAAACTTAACCATAAAGCTTAGTGCTAAAATCAAGAGAGAATTAAGCTGCATGGAAAAATTTTTTGTCCGAGAAAAATAGTAAAGCAAAAATATTATCGCACAGCCTCCCAACAGCATATATATACCCTTTGTCGGCTGATTGGCATAAATCTTAAGCAACACAAAATCAGCGGCTATAAAAGCCACAGCTAAAATGCCGCATATGTTTTTGCTGTAGACGCTGTTCCTGTAAAGCCTGTAAATAACAAAATATCCTGCCGCCAAAACAAGAAGCGTTTCAATGTAAAGAGCGTTTGATGGAACATTCTCCTCTGCGCCTAAATAAAACGGATTTATAAACATGCAGACCGCAAGCGCCCAAAGATAAGGGTGAGCGGCAAGCGAACGAATTAGTGCGTCAACATATTTTTCTGAGATAACAATTTTACCTTCGTTATCACTTTTGCTCATGGTATTCCTTCTCCGTATTTACATTCCAGACAGCGCTCTTGTCAGCCGAGCCCGATTTAACAGCCTTGACAGCGTTAATTGCAGTAAGCATGGAATGATCCATATTGTTGTAGCGGTGCTGACCGTTTCTTCCGACGCAGAAAAGATTGTCAAACCCATTCAGGTAATCCACAACCTCGTCAAAGTCCTTGTAGGTATCAAAATACGCAGGATAAGCCTTCTTAATTTTCTCACGATGAGCGTCCTTAACCGCACCCTTTCTGATAACTCCCATCTTTATAAGCTCTTTGATTGCAAAATTTATACAATCCTTATCACTCATATTCCAGAAATCATCACCCTCAGCGCAGAAATATTCAAGACCGATCCACACAGTTTCAGCAGGGTTCTTAACCATATACGGCGACCAGTTGTTGAAAATCTGTATTCTTCCAAGCTTGACGCCCTTGTCCTGAACATAAATCCAGCAGTCGGGAACTATATTCCCCAGTGTCCTCTTGTCAGTTTTATTTACAAGCTTAAGCTTATCTACCAAAAGTCCGACGGTGACAAAATCCCGATACGGCAGACCCTCTGCAATTGCTTTTGCCTCATCGTTTTTGACGTCCATTCCGCCTAACAGATCCTTTATAGGCATAGACGAAATAAACACATCGCCCTTAATTTCCTTTTCGCCGTCAGCAGTTTTACAAATAACAGAGGTGATTTTGCCGTCAGAGGTTTTTATCTCACTGACAGAGTGGTTAAGCAGAATTTTTCCGCCCATTTTCTCCGTCTTTTGAGCCACAAGCTCCCATAGCTGACCAGGACCGTATTTAGGATACCAATACTGCTCGATAAGCGAGGTTTCAGCGTTGTTGTTATTCTTTGTGCCTATTAGCTTGGTGAACATATCCTTTATGATAGCGGTAATCGACAAGCCCTTGACGCGCTGTGCGCCCCAGTCAGCGGAAATTTCACTCGGATGTCTGCCCCAGAGCTTTTCGGTATAGCCCTCAAAAAACATAGAATACAAAACTCTGCCGAAGCGGTTAATATAGAAGTTTTCAAGATTATTTTCAGGCAGCTTATTAACGCAAGAATAAAGATAGCTGAATCCTGCCTTTGCAGTAGTTACAAGTCCCATGTTCTTTATCGTATTCATATTCATCGTGACAGGATAATCAAAGAAGCAATGATTGTAATAAATCCTTGAAACACGGTCGCGGACAAGCATTACCTCGTCTTCGGTTTCAGGGTCAGGCCCGCCCTTTTCAAGCGGCTTTTCTCTGCCTAAAATCTTATCGTCAAAGGCGGGCTTGCCCTGAATCGGCATAAGCTCGCTCCACCACTTCATTATCTCATCGTCCTTAGAGAAAAATCTGTGACCGCCTATATCCATTCTGTTGCCCTTATAGCGCACAGTCTGAGAAATTCCGCCGAAAACTTCACTCTCCTCAAGCACCGTGACGTTGTATTGCTCTGAGCCTGAATCCTTCAAAAGCTCATACGCCGCCGTAAGTCCGGCAGGACCTGCTCCAATAATTACTACATTCTTCATATAACTAACCCTCTGTCTTTAAAAATTTTGCTGTCCATTTATCTGGACTGTTAATTGTTTTCACCATCATCTGATTTATTATTGTACAGCAGATATTTCCTCGCAAAAAAATTCCAAAAAAAAGAAATTGCAGTGGAAGCGACCTTGGCGATAAGCTGATAAAGGCTTGTAGTATCGGCAAGGAGATAATCAAAAAGTGATGTAACGCCTGCTGTAATAAGCAAGCCTACAACGCCAATTGCGGCAAAGCCTGCAAACTCCGCAAGCTTTGATTTAACTTTCGAGCCGTTAAACACCCAGACAGTGCTTATCAGAAAATTTGTTACAAGTCCCAGTACAAACGATATTACGTTCGCCGCCACAGCATATTTTCCGCCGAAAACAACATAAAACAGCAAAGCAGAGCTTCCCCAGTCAACGACTGTAGCTACACCGCCTACAAAAATATAGCGAAAAAATTGTATAAATGTATTATCGGTTTTCCCTGCAAGCATTTCTTTAATCTTCATATTAAAGCTGTCAATCCTTTCGTTAAAAGTGCGTTAAGCCCATCGGCTGATATGCCGCTAGGCTTAACTCACCTATTCAATTATACCACACTTTATTACAAAATGCAACTATAAACAAGGATTTTTTTTTAATTTCCCTAAACACCTTTAGACCAAGCTAAGCTCAAATATCGAAAGCTCCCAGTCGCCTAAATCAACTCCGATTGTGTCATCGTCTATTTTATAAATATATGCCGTGTAGCTGATGCTTTCGTCAAAAGAGAACGCACCTTTTGCTATAATCTCATTGTCGGAAGAGACACTATGCGTTTCGCCTGTATATTTATACGTTCCATCATAATTTGTTTCCTCAAGCGTGATTGTTCTAAGCGCACTCATGTACAAGTCCTTATCATCCGAGTCAATCACATAGGCGATTTCTTCTCTTTCGCTGATGTCATCTGCACTATAATCAATTGTCAGAGAGGCGGAGTGTTCAGAGTTTACGAGTGTAAAAGCTATATAGCCTATTCTATCCTCTGTAGGAATTACATCTTCCTCATCAGGAAGCTCGTCCTCATCCTCCTCGTCTAAATCCTTTATCCCATTGCCGTCATAGTCCATTCCGTACTCTATATTGTTTTCGGTATCCTCGCACTCTGCCCATATGTTAAAGCTGACGTCCGCACTGTACCATCCGTCCTCAAGCTCCCATGTTCCGTCATATGTGAGCGTTTCACCTGCGCCAAGTATTTCCTTTCTGCCAATAGCAGTATAGCTATAGCCTATACTCGTATCAGTCAAATCTGTAGTCGCATAAATCTCTGGACCTGTGTAATATGAAATCAAATCATACTCGCCATTATTTGTCATAGTTACCGTGCAGGTGAAAAGATTGTCTTCAACAGTGTACACATAGCTAATGCTTATAACGCCGTCGGTCGAAGCTATCTCATTGTCAGATACCTTTTCATAGCCTAT
The DNA here is from genome assembly GCA_021202895.1 of Ruminococcus sp. GTDB lineage: Bacteria > Bacillota > Clostridia > Oscillospirales > Ruminococcaceae > YE71. The sequence goes on from JAJQCE010000024.1 coordinate 34,562, forward strand.
CTGCTCAGCATCTGAAACATCTGTATCTCCGCCAGAAGAATCATTTTCCAGTGAGAGTGAGGCTAAATACTCCTCAATTATCGTTGTAAGCTCTTCTATATACTCATACGGAATATCGCAGTACATTTCCCCCCATGAAAAATTCAATTCATGCTCATACTCATCATCAGGATCAAAATCTGAAGAAATACAGTATACAGTATAAACCTCGCCTGAATAGGTCGTTATCGTATAGCCATAAATATCAGAACGTTCAGGAAATTCATCCTCACTAATCGCATAATCCTCACTGATAAGCAAAATGCTTTCAAGCCATGAATAAATATTTTCCGCATCATAAGCAGCTATTTCCAGAAGCGCATCGCCATCAGGGGAATTAAACGTTTCAACTGTGTAGATGTAATCTCCGTCCTCACTATCATCGTAAAAGGATTCCTCCCACATATAGGAATAATCAAAAAGCCCACACGAATTAACAACCTTGTCTGTAATATTTATAATTTCTACCTCGTGAAATTCAACAACAAAGTAGCTGTCGTTTTCGCTTATATCGCCCTCTGCTATCTCCACTGTCGTTTCTGCGCCAGATTCAAGATAGACATATTCGCTGCTGGAGATTGTCGTTATTGTCAACGAATCTATACTTGTGCCTTGAATTTCCGATACATCTATCGCTATATTGCATTTAGAATTATTTGTGATTGTAATTTCACACTGATGCGGTCTTGATTTATCAACGCTTTCATCATAATGCTGTGCGCTGATTTCAAAGGTAACCATACCGTCCTGCGCTTTTATAACGTTATTTTCAGAATCAGACACAGAAAGCTCAATCTGCTGATAACCGTAAGCACTGCAGTCATTTCCGCTGTCAATAAATTCTTGAATTTCTTCATTGTAAACCTTGTCCTCAGTTTCTATACTAGCCGTGCCTACGTTAATTTTGTTTTGTGAAATTATTACAGCATAGCCGCATATGCAGATCAGAGCTATCGCCGCAGGCACCGCCGCATACAGCCATTTATATCCCAAGCTTTTAACCTCGCTGATTCTGCTGTCGCCGTTATTTATATTTTCAAGCAATGTATCAACAGTCCGTTTGTCAGGCTTCATTTGTTCATGTATTCTCTTTATAATGTTATTCAAAATAGTCACACTCCAATCTTTCTTTCAGCATATCACGCGCTCTTGAAAGTCTTTTTCTCACCGCCGCAGGACTTATATTCATCACATATGCGATTTTTTCTGTAGGCATATTTTCAAAATATTTAAGATATATCGGCAAAGAATACTTCGGCTTAAGCGCACGCACCTCCTCAAATACTCTGTTCTCTTCCTCGTCTGAAAGCGTAAAGACGTTCGCTTCGTCAAGCGGAGCTCTTTTCTTTGACCATGTGCTGTAATTGTATTTTTTGCAAAAGTTAATCGCAGTGCGTATCAGCCAGCTCTTTTCATGCTCATCACTTTCAAACTCCAGCTCCTTATTATAGTGCAGCAAAAATACCTCCTGAAAAACATCGTCTGCGTCCGATTTGGATTTCAGCTCAGTTAAAGCAATACCATACACCAGCTGTGTGTACTTTTCAATTGCCATTTCAGTTTTTGCCGCTTGGAGATTTATCGTTTGCAAATGCTTTCCACCTCCCTACTATAATTCCGAGTTCAAGGCTCTTTTGTGACAAAAAATTTTCGTGAATTTGCACAAAATTTGACCGCAGATTTTGTGCAAACTGCGGTCTTGTTAGTTTCTTACTATTCCTTATCAGCGTCAGCCTCTTTTGAATTTTCAGCTTCCTGCTCTAGGCTTTCACTTTGTTCAGTCTCAATCACTTCAGCCAAATTTTCCACTACTTCCAAAGGCTCTCCATCAACTGAAATTTCGCCATTCATAAGCTTCTCGAAGTCGTCGCCGTCAATTTTTTCATGCTTCATCAGATACTGTGCTATTCTCTCAAGCTTATCCATATGACTCTTGAGAATTTCCTCACAGTCCTCAAAGGCAGTTTCTACAATATTTCTGATTTCATTATCAATTTCAGCGGCTACATTTTCCGAATAGCTCGGAGTACTGCTGTAATCTCTGCCAAGGAACACCTCATGCTCTCCCCTGCCGTATACTACAGGTCCTAAATTATCGCTGAAGCCATAACGAGTAACCATATTTCTTGCAGTCGAAGTCGCTCTCTCAAGGTCGTTTGAAGCACCTGTTGAAATATCGTCAAGCACCAGCTTTTCAGCCACACGCCCTCCGAGCAAAACTACAATATTTTCGTACATTTCCTTTTTAGAAACGTAGGATTTATCCTTTTCAGGCAAGCTCATAGTAAAGCCGCCTGCCTGCCCTCTCGGAATTATAGTAACATGGTGAACCTTATCCTGAGTTTCGCAATAGTATGTGCAAATCGCATGACCTCCCTCGTGGTATGCGGTAAGCCGCTTTTCCTGCTCGGTTACTACTCTCGATTTCTTTTCAGGTCCTGCGACAACCTTAATCGCCGCCTCCTCAAAGTCCTCGTTGACAATAGCCTTTCTGTTCTTCCTTGCCGACAAAAGCGCAGCTTCGTTTACAAGATTCTCAAGCTCCGCACCTGTAAAGCCAACAGTCGTCTGAGCGATAACCTTTAAATCAACATCTGGTGCTAAGGATTTCTTTCTGGTATGAACCTTTAAAATCTCCTCACGTCCCTTTACATCGGGATAGCCCACAAGAATCTGCCTGTCAAAGCGTCCTGGGCGAAGCAATGCAGGGTCTAGTACGTCGCTGCGGTTTGTCGCCGCCATTACAATTACAGAATCGTTGTCCTCAAATCCATCCATCTCTACAAGCAGCTGGTTAAGCGTCTGCTCACGCTCGTCATGACCGCCGCCGATACCTGAACCGCGCTGACGTCCGACTGCGTCAATCTCGTCTATAAATATGATAGCAGGCGCATTTTTCTTAGCCTGTTCAAATAAGTCACGTACTCTTGAAGCTCCGACACCGACGAACATTTCTACAAAATCCGAACCCGATATTGAGAAAAAGTCTACTCCTGCTTCACCTGCGACCGCTCTTGCAAGCAACGTTTTACCTGTTCCGGGAGGTCCTAAAAGCAGTACACCCTTAGGTATTCTCGCTCCAAGCTCGTTATATTTCTTGTTGTCCTTAAGAAAATCAACTATTTCTCTGAGTTCTTCCTTTTCCTCGTCCGCACCTGCAACATCCTCAAAGGTAGCCTTCTTTGAATCAGGCGCTTTATGAGCGTTGGTCTTGCCAAAGCCCGACATCTTGCCCGCTCCAGCATTTCTCATCATCCATACAAAGAAGAATATCATTACTCCCAGCATAAGAAGCGTAGGAATAAGATTAAGCCAGAAGCTATTGTCTGAAATAGGAATCAAATCATATTCCAGTGGATCATCAGGATTTTCAGCGTCATACAGCCTGCGGTAATTGCTTGCGTCCTCAGAGCCTAAAACCTCGCTTACAAAAAGGCTCACGTTAGGAACTGTGTAGGTCTGCGCCTCATCAGCTTCAGAAGCGTCCTTGAGCTTGTAGGTAAGCTCTCCTGAATTTAAATCAAATGTAAATTCCGAAACCTCAAGATTGTCAAAATATCTCATAATTTCAGAATATTCCGTATCGTCCTCCTCTGTACTCATAGTAGAAAGCATATAAGCCATTCCGAAAATAAGCACTAACGCTAGTACAATATATATTATTATACTCTTATAACTGCTTTTCAATTAAACACTACCTTTCTTAATCCGCACATAGCGGCACAGATTTATCTATATTGTCTTTTTGCATATTTTAAACTATAATTGTGACAGCTTTATGATATTTTACAGAGTAAATAGGTTTTTGTGTTATTATCCGCCTTAACACGCTGTGAAAATCCAAACCTTTCCACGAAAATCACTCCCTCATTATCCGAAAGCACAACCGCTGAAAGTCTGTCAACACGCTCAAAGCCGCTCTGCACAAGCTTCTTGACATCCGATGTAAAATCCCTGCCGATAAGCTTAACTCTATCTCCGCTCTCACGCTGCCTTATTAAAATCTCACCATTTATTTTATCATAATCAGCGATGAAATTTGTTGCATTGATGTTAACATTTGCATTTTTTTCGGTGATTTCAAGTAAAACCTCCTTATTATAAAAGCTTACAGCTTTTCCCAGTTCCGCCCTTATAGCTATATGCTCAGAACGCTTTTTTTCATCTATAATGTACAATTTTCCGTCAATCGCCTCTGCATAAAGCTTGTCGCCAACTGTAACTTTGCCACCGTTTTCGCATATTCCTCTCACACGCTCTATCGCCGCTCTTGATACAGCGACCGAGCTTTCTGAAAGAAGCTTTGCAATCACTCTTCCCGAAAGAGCCTTATCCGCCTCAGTCAAGCCCTTGCAGTCAACTCCGCCCTTTGACAAAAGTCTGTTATAAAGCTCCTCGCTCTGCCTTTTGATAAATTCATTGTCCTCACGCAGATTTTCAATCGTCCCACTCATTGTTTTCTCAAGCGATGGATTTATAAGTCTAAGCTGCTCAACAATATTGTGCCTGATTTTATTTCTTGTATAATCGTCCGAAAGATTTGTCGAATCTGTAACCCAATCCTGCCCTCTTGAATTTAAAAAGCTTTCAATTTCAAAGCGTGTACATTCTATCAGCGGTCTGATTATATTTCCTCTGACAGGAGGAATAGAGGCAAGTCCTGAAATTCCCGTCCCTCTTGTCAAATTTATAAGCATAGTTTCAATGCTGTCTGACAAAGTGTGCGCAGTTGCAATTTTTTCACAGCCAAATTTTTCGCTTGCCTCGTCAAAAAAATTATAGCGTACAATCCTTGCGCCCTCTTCAAGTGAATATCCGTTTTCTCTGCAAAATGCGCTCACATCAACCCTTTTGACCTCAAGCGGTATATTAAGACTTTCGCAAAGCTCTATGCAAAAGCTCTCGTCACGCAGACTTTCTTCGCCTCTGAGCTGATGATTTAAATGGCAGGCGCACAAGCTGTCTGTAAATTCTGACAAGCACAAAAGGAGAGCGACACTGTCCGCACCACCTGATAAACAGCAGAGCAATCTCTCCCCTTTTTGAGCCATATTATATTTTGCGATTGTTTCAATTACCTTCTTTACCATTTTAATTTTCTTCTCTTCTTAAATCAATACCGCGAAACAGCGTGTATTCTCCGATAAAGTTCAAATTTATAGTGTCTGTTTGTCCGTGTCTGTTTTTTGCGACAATACACTCCGCAAGCGTCTTGTTCTCAGCCGTTTTTTCATAATATGAATCACGGTACAAAAACAGTATTATATCGGCATCCTGCTCAATAGAACCCGATTCTCTTAAATCTGAAAGCATCGGACGCTTATCATCACGTTTTTCCGAGCTTCTCGAAAGCTGTGAAAGCACAATAACTGGAACGTTAAGCTCCTTTGCCATAAGCTTTAGATGCCTTGTAATTTCCGAAACCTCGGTAACACGGTTTGTGTGTTTGTTAGGCGACTCCATAAGCTGGAGATAGTCAACGACTACAAGCCCTAAATTTTTAAGTCTGCGCAGCTTCGCTTTCATCTGAGGAACTGTTATTCCTGCGCTGTCGTCAAGATATATCGGCAGCTTCGACAACTGATCAGCCGCAGTCACCAGTTTGTTCCAGTCCTCAGTTTCAAGCTCACCTGTTCTCAAAGCGTTGTTGTTCACACATGCCTCAGATGAGAGCATACGTGACACAATCTGTTCATTCCCCATTTCAAGTGAAAAGACAGCCACATCCTTTTTGGTGCGCTTGCACATATTCACCGCAATATTAACCGCAAACGCTGATTTTCCGACGCCTGGACGAGCGGCAAGTATAATCAAATCAGACTCGTTCAGTCCGTTTGTCACAGCGTCAAGCTGAGCAAAGCCTGACGATGCAGATTTATGCTTGTCAGCGTCCTCTCCGCTTATTTCCTGCAAATGATTATACGTACTGATTATTACGCTGTCAATACGTGTCAATCCCTGAACCTCACCGCTGCGTATATCGTAAATACTCTGCTCCGCAAAATCCAGAAGCGACTGCGCTTCCTCTGTTCCCTCATTTGCCTTTATAACAATATCGTTGGCAATCTCAACCAGCCTGCGGATATGGTGCTTTTCATCTATTATTTTGCAGTAAGCTTCAATATTCGCAGTTGACGGCACAGCCTCCATAAGTCCGGAAAGATACGTCTTTGCCATTGAAGAATTTTCAAAGACTCCCTCTGCAACCGATTCGTTTATTACCGTGATGATGTCCTCTGTGCTTGCGTTGGTAAACATACGCATCATTATTGAAAATAAACTCTTATGTACAGGCACAAAAAAGCTCTCAGGTCTTAAGATTTCTATAACTCTCGGAAGCGAGGACGGATCTAACAGTATTCCGCCTAAAACTGCCTGCTCGGCTTCGGGTGCATAAATCGGCTTTTTGCCCGAAAGCTCTGTATATGTTTGAGAAAAGCTGTCAGCCATATTACTCCTCGACCACCTTGATATTTATTGTGCAGCTAACACCCTGAGAAAGCTTTATTGCAGCGGAAAAATCCCCGAAGCTTTTAATTTCGCTGTTAAGTACAATTTTCTTTTTGTCTATCCTCTTGGCATACTGCTGAGCAATCGCATCGGCAACCATTGATGACTTTACCGCTCCAAAAAGCTTTCCGTTCTGTCCCGCCTTAACCTTTAAAACCACTTCCTTTCCCTCAAGAAGCGAAGCGATTTCCTCATTTGCCTGCTTTTCAACGTCAAGCTTGTGCTGCTGCGAGGATTTTTTACCCTCCAGCTCATTCAGATTTTTAGCCGTAGCCTCAACCGCAAGCTTGTTTTTAAGCAGATAATTTCTTGCGTATCCATCAGCCGCATTGATAGTATCTCCAGCCTTGCCGGAACCCTTTACGTCCTTAAGTAAAATAACCTTCATATAAAACATCCTTTCCCTTTATCAGTTGTTTCTAATATAATCATCTATCGCTTCATAAAGCATTTTTCTGGCGCCCGTCAAATCTGTGTCAAGCTGGCAAGCCGCCATCTGGTGATGACCTCCGCCGCCTAAAGCTTCCATTATAATCTGAACATTGTAGCTTCCAAGACTTCTTGCGGAAATGTTCATTTTTCCGTTAAGCTCATACAGCACAAATGATGCGTTTACACCAGAAATTTCAAGCATCTCGTCTGCTGCCTTTGCCGCCGAAACCTTAATGTTGTCACTGTCCGTCTCCGCATAGGCTATAGCGCACTTGTGATAAATTTCCGATGAATCAATAATCCTTGCCTTGTTTCTGTATGTATCAAGCGTATTCGCAAACATTTTCTTTACCGCCACCGTATCCGCTCCAAGCTTTCTTAAATATGCCGCAGCTTCAAAGGTTCTTACACCTGTGTTCATAACAAAATTCTTTGTGTCAAGCATAATTCCCGCAAGCAGTACCTCAGCAATCGGCGAGGAAATCTTTACACTTTCAGGAAAATATTCAAGCAGCTCCGCTACCATTTCGCACGCTGACGAAGCGGACGGTTCATGATAAAACAGCTCGTTGTTTTCAATCGACTTAACCATAAGTCGGTGGTGGTCGATAACAACAATATGCTTTGCATACCTGAGTATCTCCTGTGAGTCAACTAAATCAGGATTGTGAGTATCGGTTATAATCAAAAGCGTATCGTCGGTAAGCCTTGAAAAGCCCTCGCTCGGAGAAATATAATAGCTCTTTATCGTGTTGTCAATGACGTGCTTAATCATAAGCTTTGCCAAATTGCGTTCAGGGTCAACTACAACATAGCACTCCTTTCCCATATCCTTAATCGCCGAGCAAAGTCCTGTCGCAGAGCCTATGCTGTCCAAATCGCCGAAAGAGTGTCCCATAATCAACACACGCTCATATGTATTTATAATTTCAAGCAGAGCATTTGCTGCCATTCTTGATTTAACACGAGTATTCTTTGACATTCCCTTTGAAAGTCCGCCGTAAAATTCATAGCCGTTTTCGGTTCTCACCGCCGCCTGATCTCCGCCTCTTCCAAGACACATATCCAGCGCAAGCTTGGCGTATTTCTCACTCTCAGCCAGATTTTGCGAGTCGCGTCCTATGCCTATCGAAAGAGTAATGTTAGAACGCTCTCCGACAGTAATTTTCCTAGCCTGCTCTAAAATTTCAAAGCGCTTGTCAATAATCGGCTGAAGATACCTCTCCTCTAAAATCACATAGAATCTATCGTTTCCGCTGCGGCGGGATATTCCAGTCGTACCCTCCATAAAGCTTTCTATAAGCTGCTCTATGTTTACAAGAATGTGAGCCTTTTCACTTTCCTTAATATTGGAAAGAATTTCCTCGTAATAATCAATCATGATGATAATAACAGACTGCCGTGACATACGATTTTCATAGCTAAGCTCCACAAGCTCAGTCTTGTCGGAAAAATAGAGCATAGACATACCTGCTCCCGAAGAATTTCTTATGCCTGTAACCGTATAAAATTTGTTGTTGTGACAAACAGTATCTCCGTCAGCGGTGAAAGCCTGATCTATATCTATTTTAAAAAGCTCAGTTATATCAAGCCCATATGCCTCCTCCTGTGTATATACCTTTCTCCCGAAATGTCTGTTGTACCAGACTATGCAGTTATCTGAATCAATTATCACAGTAGGCGCAGGGAAATTAAGCAGCGATTCCTTTTCGGTTTTGTTAATCTGAGACGCCGATTTTGCAATATATTTCTTCGTCGAGGTTCCATACATCACATATTCAAATATCAGCAGCACTGCCAGAGCCGTTGAAATTACCAGAAAAGCCTTGCCCTCGCTGTCATAGTCGGCAGACTGTGAAAGCAGTGCCGATGAAATAACTGCGCAAACGGCAAGTGCGATTGTAGTAATTCTTATAAATAAATGAATACCGCTTGTTCCTTTCATTTTCTCTTTCCTTTCAAAAATCGTCACTCAACTATTTCCATCATAACAGGCAGAATCATAGGAGAACGCTGCGTTTTTGAATAAATAAATTCGCTTATAACATCCTTCATCTTTGTTTTTATCATATTCCAGTCATGGACATCTCTGTCAAGGCACTTCTGAAGCGTTTCCGTCAGAAGCTTCTTAGCCTCCTCCATAAGCTCCTCGCTCTCACGCACATACACAAAGCCTCTTGACACAAGGTCAGGACCCGCAAGGATTCTTCCGCTTATTCTGTCAACAGTAGCAAAGCAGATGATAAGTCCATCCTCCGCAAGACGGCGGCGATCTCTAAGCACTATCGCTCCGACATCTCCAACTCCCAGACCGTCAACCAGAACATTTCCCGCAGTAACCTTGCCCGTAACTCTCATATCCACTCCGTCCGTTTCTATAACAGAGCCAATATCAGTTATAATAATATTTTCCTTTGGAATACCCACGCTCATCGCAGTAGCCGCATGCTTCATCAGATGCTTGTACTCGCCGTGTACAGGTATAAAATACTTAGGCTTTGTGAGCGAAAGTATAAGCTTTTGCTCCTCCTGACAGGCGTGTCCTGAAACGTGAACCTCGTACATTGATTCATACACCACGTCTGCGCCCTGCCTTAGCAGGTCGTTTACAACCTTGGTTACATACTTTTCATTTCCAGGTATCGGATTAGCCGAAATTATGATAAAATCCTCGCTTGAAATAGTAACGTTTCTATGCTCTCCTCTTGCCATCCTCGTCAGAGCCGACATCGCCTCTCCCTGACTTCCCGTCGTAACGACGCACATCCTTTCAGCAGGATAGCTTGAAACATCATCTATATCAACCATAAGCCCATCGGGAATCTTGAGATACCCAAGCTCTATGCTCTTTCCGATAACATTAACCATACTTCTTCCCGAAACCGCAAGCTTGCGTCCCGTTTCCTTTGCGATATTTACAATCTGCTGAATCCTGTGAATGTTTGACGCAAAGGTAGCGATAATTATGCGCTTACCGCCCGCCTTAGTGAAAAGCTTTTCAAAGCTTTCCCCGACAGTCCTTTCGCTCATAGTATATCCCGGACGCTCTGAATTTGTCGAATCAGACATGAGCGCTAAAACTCCTCTGTTTCCAAGCTCCGCAAACCTTGCAAGGTCTATAACCGAGCCTTCTATCGGAGTATAGTCAACCTTGAAATCTCCAGTATGGATTAGTACTCCCGCAGGCGTATAAATCGCCATGCCAACAGAGTCTGGGATAGAGTGGTTTACTCTTATAAATTCAACCGCCATGCAGCCTAATTTTATCGTGCTTCTGGGCTCAGTCGGTATAAGCTTTGCAGAATTGAGCAGTCCATGCTCCTTGAGCTTTCCCTCAACAAGCCCAAGCGTAAGCCTTGTGCCGTAAATCGGTGTGTTTATTTTCTTGAGAAAATACGGAATAGAGCCGATGTGATCCTCATGACCGTGAGTTATCACAATTCCTCTTAGCTTATCCTTGTTTTCCTCAACATAGCTAAAATCTGGAATTACAATATCCACTCCAAGCATTTCACTGTCAGGAAATGCCAGTCCGCAGTCAATTATAAACATATCGTTTGAACATTCAATCACAGTGAAATTTTTCCCTATCTCATTAAGTCCGCCAAGCGGAATAATCTTAACAGGAGTCTTTCTCTGCGGCTCTCTTGCCTTGCTCTGAGCCGAAAAATTGCCGCTTTTTGTCGAATAGCTGGAGCGTGAAGCGGTTGTTCTGCGCTCCTGCGAGGAAATTTCCTTTGCATTCAAAGGTGAAAATCGTCTTTGCGTCTGATTATAAACGCTGCTGTGAGCAGTCGAATGTGAAGAGCTCTTGTGAACCGTCGTGCTTCTCCTCTCCTGATTACCCACCTTGTACCTGCTTGTGTTGTTGTTATTATTTTGTATAGCCATTAAATTATTTTTGCACAGCTTAACACAGATCTACAGCAAGTCTGTGGCTTAAGCTGTACAATTCGAGCAGCGGCATTTAGAATACAAAACGTTCAGTATCTATTTCTTCGCCGCCGCCAAACTCCTTTCGTTTACTAAAATTTGATATTGTGCTTTTTTCGTCAAATAATAAAAATATATGTAGACGAGCTGTCAAATGACATGACAGTCCGAATACCTGTTTCGATCCCCTGCAATAACATATTGGTGCATTTAAAGAATCGTTTCAAGCTACGAAAAGGCTTATATGCGCCATTTTTCGCAAAATCATCTCTGCAAACCGCATTTTACAGAAACTTACATTTTTTCAAAAGTCTCACGAACAAAAATATCTAATCTCTATTATATACTATTTTTTTTCTCTTGTCAAGTGCTTAATCAGAGCTTTTTTTGAGACTTTCAATAATTTCATCGCAAAGCGATGCCGCAGTCTCCGCCTTTGTGCTTTCTGCAAATATCACTATCCCTCTCCTGTGCCGCAAAGGACGCACCATTGCCCGTGAATCATTACCGCTCATAACAATGCCCTCTCCGCCCTCTCTTTTGCATTCAAGTCGCTGGTAAATATCATTCGCACTTGCCTCAACAGCCGCAAAACGCTGTGATGAATAAAATTTTGGTATATCAGTGGTTGCCTCTGCAAGATTAAGCCCTTTTTCAGATAAATATGCACAAATACTGCACATCAGCACAAAAGCGTCCCTTACAAAAAAATTGTCTGGACGAGAAGCTACTTTCCTTGCCGCTTCATCGCTTGAATCAAGAGGAGAATTGAAATAGCGATAAAGCTTTCCACTGCGCTCCTCAGCTATCCTGTCCGCCGCCAAAGGAAACGTAAAAGGCAGCGACACAGGGATATTTTTTTCAAACGCCGCCTTGACCGCCAAAAGCACAAGCCTTTCATTTACAACATATCCCGTTCTTTCCGTGTATGCGGTGCAGGTGACGCCGTCGCTTGAAATGTGAAAAATCATCCGTTCTCCGTCAGTGTCGTTTCTGCTCCTGACAAGTCTGTCAGCAAGCCTGGCATATTCTGGATTTGCGCACCTCACATCTGCATTTACTCCGTGAAAAGTCTTGGGCAAATGCTGTTCAAGGAATATCTCATACAGCTCCTTTGAATCCTCAAGCTTAAGCTGCTTGCCAAAGCTGTCATACGCTTCTGTGCGATACCTGCCAAGCGCACCGCATCTTTCTATTGCACTGCGGATTTTCCCGTTTAACGGAAGTCCGCCCTTTTCCATCAGCAGAATCTGTTTTGACGAGCCGATATTTACACAGCACCCCATATCCGCTCCAAGGCGATTTACAAGATACATAACGTGCTGCCTTAAAGCCCTGCCTATCGACATAACTGTAACTCCGGACGCCGCCGCACCGCTTTCAAATGCTTTCAAAAGCGCAAACGAAGCTTCCTCCTCACCACAGCCGCATACTATACAGTCCCCTCTCTCCAGAGCCGAACCTACAGCATGACCTATCCTTGCACATTCAGACGGAGAAAGCTGCGGATTGAGCGATATGCAGCAGCACTCATCGTCAAGCATAATATTTGACGCTTCACTCACAATCTCTCCGTCAAGCATATGCTTTGAACTAGGAATCTTAACATTACTTTCAACCTCGCACCCTGCACCCACTATTGATTTTTCACCGACAACACAGTTTTCAAAAAGCCTTGCTGCAGACGAAACAACCGCCTTGGCACAAATTACCGAGCCTTTCGCCGAAGCTGACGCTTCAATAACCGCCGATTCGGACACGATACATCCGCAAAGCTCCGACCTTGCGCCAATGCTTACATTTGCTTCTATAATTGAATTTTCAACAACACATCCCTTTTCAAATCGTACGCCCTTTCCCACATAAACAGGCGCGATAAGCGTTATCCCAGAAAGCGAAAGCTCCTCCTCTGCGTATATTCCGTCTGAAAGCTTTACAGCAGTGTCTGAAACTATCCCCTCATCCAAAAGCTTTAGAGCCGCTTTTCTGTAGGCTTCAGGAGTATGGAGCGATAGAAACAGTTCGCTGTCAAAATTAGATAAAATCTCGTCAGCTTCTGAAAGAGAGAATGAAATAATTTCATTTAAACTTTCAAGCTTTTTTTGAGCGGCAGCTTCCAAAAGGCGCTCAGACAGCACAGCGCACCCCGTGAAAATCCCGTTGTAGTCCTGAGCCGTTGAAAATTCATCGTAAAATTCGCACAAAATCCCCTTTTCGCTTCTCGTGGGTATTCCGCTTATTTCATCAGATGGAGCTTTTACAGCTATTGCCGCACTCGGTCTGAACGCACTGCCCTTGTGTTTTTCAAATGTTTTAACAAGCGAAGCTAAATCAAGCTGCTGCGCAGATTTTGCTTCAATTACCAGTAAAGCTTCCTCCTTCGCCAGCTCAAGCAGACATTCGCTCAAGCTATTTTCAATCTGTACAAATTCAACCCTTTTTTTTAATCCGCACATATCAAAATAACAGCTCATTCTTTCACTCAGAAAATCTGAAACCGCATAAATTTCCTCCGTTCCTGCCCTTATCGCCGAATCAACCGCCATTTTTGCAGGCGTAAGCCCTGAAATTCTCAGCATACTGTCGGGAGTATGCTCGTTCACAGGATAAAGTCCCTCGTTTTTTTTAGTGCAAATAATTACCGCATTCATCTTAATCGTTTCCTTTCAAAAGGTTTTTACTTCCTTTATTATTGACATCTGTTTTAGTATTATTCTGATATTTTAATAAAGGGCATATCTAAAGAAAATTAACAAATTTTCTCTTTAATTATCAATTGATTTGTTGTATAATTTATTATAAGAAAAGAATTTGATGTAACTTTATGAAACGGAGATTTTTTAAAATGAGTGATTTTGGCACTTTGAAAAAACAGGCACTTGACAGATTTTTCAGCTCTCTTAACGAAATGCAGCGCAAGGCTGTTTATAAAATTAACGGACCGCTTTTAATTTTAGCAGGTGCAGGCAGCGGAAAAACAACCGTCCTTATTAACCGTATTGCCAATATGATTTATTTCGGCGACGCCTACTCATATGACGAAGCTAATGCCAGTGATGAGGATATTAAGCTTGTAAAATCATATGCTGACGGCGAAAGCGACAATGCCGCTTCTCTTGCTCACGCTATTTCTCACAACACCGTAAATCCATGGAATATCCTTGCGATAACCTTTACAAACAAAGCGGCAAACGAGCTGAAAGAGCGTTTAGAAAAAATGCTAGGCGAAATCGGCTTGCAGGTTAATGCCTCTACATTCCACTCTGCCTGCGCAAAAATTCTGCGCCGTGAGGCTTCATATCTCGGCTACACTGCTTCCTTTACAATCTATGATACAGACGACTGCACAAGACTAATTAAATCAGTGCTTAAGGAGCTTGATTTGTCGGACAAAATCTTTCCGCCTAAAATGTGCCTGCACGTTATCTCCTCCTTAAAAAACACCATGGTTTCGCCTGAGGAATACTATAAAGAACACTCGGATGATGTCAGAGAACGTGACATTTCAAAAATATATTTGTCATACAATAAACATCTTTTATCCTCAAATGCGATGGACTTTGACGACCTTTTGCTCAATACCGTCAAGCTTTTTAAGGAAAACGAGGACGTGCTTAACCACTATCAGCATCTGTTCAAATACATTCTGGTCGATGAGTATCAGGATACAAACAGAGTTCAGTTTGAGCTTATCAATTTGCTTGCTTCACGCAGCAACAACCTTTGCGTTGTAGGCGATGACGACCAGAGTATATATAAATTCAGAGGTGCGACAATTGAAAATATTCTTTCCTTTGAAAAGAACTTTCACTGCGACCCGCAGACCGATGTTATTAGATTAGAGCAAAACTACCGCTCGACTCAGAATATTTTGTCAGCCGCAAACGAGCTGATTTCAATTAACAAAATCCGCAAAGGTAAAAACCTATGGACAGACGCAGGCGACGGTGAAAAAATTAACGAATACCATGCGCTCAATGAACGTTCAGAAGCACGGCATATCTGCGCTGTGATAAAGGAAAATGTTGAGAACGGTATGAGCTACCGCCAGCACGCAGTACTTTACAGAATGAACGCTCAATCAAATGTTCTTGAACAGCATTTCATTCGCGAGGGTATACCGTATGTTGTTTTCGGCGGACAAAAATTTTACGACCGCAAGGAAATCAAGGACGTTATTTCATACCTTGCCGTGCTTAATAACCCATCGGATACTCTGCGGCTGCGCAGAATTATAAACGAGCCAAAGCGTGGAATCGGCGACGCTACAATAACCTCAATCGAACAAATTTCCTCCGACCTTGGCATTACGCCGCTTGAAGTAATTCGCGACAGTGCCTCTTATGCGCCGATTGCAAAGAAAAGCAAGATTCTGCTTGAGGTTTCACAGATGTTCGATACTCTTACCGAGCTTTCAGAAATGCTTTTGCCGTCACAGCTTCTTGACGAGGTTTTAGAACGCACAGGCTACGGTGGAATGCTCAATATGCACGGAGATGAGGGCAGAGCAAGGCTTGAAAATATCGCAGAGCTTAAATCCTCAATGCTTAATTACGAGGAAAATGCCGAAGAGCCTTCTCTTGAGGGCTTTTTAGAGGAAATTGCGCTCTACACAGATATTGACAGCCTTGATACTTCGGAGGACTATGTAGCTCTTATGACAATACATTCGGCTAAAGGACTTGAATTTGACAATGTGTTTCTTCCTGGACTTGAGGAAAATATTTTCCCGTCCTCACGAAGCTCAGAAAGCGATGAGGAGCTTGAGGAGGAACGCAGGCTTGCATATGTAGCATTAACCAGAGCAAAGAAAAAGCTGTATTTAAGCTATGCCACTTCACGCATGCTTTATGGCAGGACAGGTTCAAACCAACCGTCACGTTTTCTCGAGGAATTTTCTGATGAATATGTAGAAAAGGAAAAGGAGAATCCGCCTGTCTACGTTGCCAACACCAAGCCGAAAAAGCCCGACTATTCCCACGAAGCAAGCGATGTGCTTGAACGCCGCAGACACAGCATGAGCGGAATTTCAGACGGTGAAACCTACAAGCCTGGCGATGTGGTTATTCACCCGAATCCAAAATTCGGCAGAGGAGTAATCATAAGCTGTGAGCCTATGGGCGGCGATATGCTGATTGAAATTGCCTTTGACAGCTGCGGAACGAAAAAATTTATGTCCAATTATCTTAAGCTTAGAAAAGAAAAATAACCAAAGCGCAGCTTTAATATAGCTGCGCTTTGGTTATTTATATGAAATCTGATTTTCTTTGTTAATCTCAACAGCACAAATAATAAAATTATAAACTAAAAACTGCACAATTTTCAACACTTAAGTTTGTGAAACTTTACAAAAACAGGGCTATTGACAAATAAATAAAAAAACGATATAATAAAAGTAGGAAGAAAATCTAAATCTGATTTCGGAGGCTTTCAATGTATGTGCTGATTAACCTTAGAAATTTAATTAAAAATTCTACAGCGATGTTTGTAATATTGACGGCTTCTATGCTCGTTTCTTTTATGGTACTGTTTTTTGGCATAGGTCTGTTTTATCAGTACAGCAAAAATATTGAGGACGGTGAAATTGACAGCTACGCAATAGGCTTTTCGATTCGGGGAAGCGTTACAAAGGAGGATTTAGCAAGCTTCGTTGAAGCTGTTCCTTCTGAACAAATGTCTGATATTTCATACATCACCTGCTTTTCTTCAGCCGAAGTGAGCGGACTTGACGAAATAACTCCGATTGCTTTTTTATCTTCAATTTAAAGACGACAGCTTTGAATATTCAAATAACGTATTTGATACAATGATAGACGATTTATTTATAATGGACGGTCGTTTTTTCACTCAGCAGGAATATGCAGACGGTGAAATGAAGGCTGTAGTGATGGGCAGCGGAAATGAATTTCAAATGACTCCTTCGCCTGATTATTCAGATACTGTCACAGTTTTTCAAAATACATATGAGGTAATAGGCACAATAAATCCTAATAACAGTAACTACTACTTTTACAGCGTCTATGTGCCATTTAGCTCAATACCGAACGATACCGAACTAGATGACGGAGTTTATTTTGCTCTTAATAAAAAAATCACCCAGTCTGAATATGAAGCTTTTACAACAGGCATAACTAATTTCTTTGGAGATAGAGTTGACCTCATTGAAACAGATATGGATTTAAAATCAAATAATTCATACTACCTGACTGTGATAATTATCGCTTTGCTTATCGCTCTGCTTTCTGCGCTGAATATTTCTATACTTTATAATTACATAATAATAAGCCGAAAAAGACAGTTAAACATCATGCGTATTTACGGCGGAATCAATTCAAGCCTTTGCCTTTCAACGGCAAATGAGATAATGCTTTTGCTAATTCCGATAAGCGTTATATCAGCTTTTGTCTATGACAAGCTTATTTTGCCTCTGCTTTCACAAAAATTTTCACTGATTGCGCAAGCCTACAGCCTTACCGTATATGCAGAAATTATTGCGGTATATGCGGCTGTATCATATCTTCTTAATCTGGCTTTGCTTCATAAGAGCCTGCCTGAAAACGATTGGAGGGTATGAAATGCTGTATTTGAAAATTATAGCTAACAGCTTTAAAAAACATATTTTTATAAATATACTTATTATAATTCAGTTTGTTGCCGTTTTTGCTCTCGGCTCTGTAATGCTTTCGGCAGTAGAAGAAAAATCTGATTCCTACAAAAAGCTTGAGTCCTTGCTTGACGGCGATGGGTTATACTGCTCAGGATATTTTATTGATGACACAAGCGATTTAGGACTTCTCACAAGCACGAATGAGATTAAATCCAACCTGAAAAATGTTGATTTTATTGCAACTGTAAATTTCTCCTCCCTGCGAACGGGAATAAATTCTCAGACAAACGAAGCAGAAACCGCTTACGCTCTTATTTATGACGATTACTCGTCAAAGCTTTTCACCCCACAGATAAAAGACGGAATATGGATAACTGATTCAGACCGAACCGCCGATATTGCGCAGGCAGTGATAACTGAAAATAATTTCGGCTATGACAAAGGCGATGTTATAAGCTTTGAAACCGAGAACGGAACGATTGACGTTGAGATTATAGGAGTGATAGCGGACGACGAGGAATTTCTTGCGGTAAATTCAAGCTATGAATCAACAGAACCGACCTATCAGTATATGTTAAGCAGACATTTTAGCTGTCTTAACGACGAGCTTGAAAACAAGGGCTATTCAGATGAGGAAATTGCGGAATTTCTCGAACTGGACGGTTATTCAAGAAATGAAAGAGTATATAATCAGCCCGTACTGTTTTTCCTTGACAGCGAATGGGAGAAAACCAATTTGCTTTCAACAATGTCCGATTCGCTTTTTATTAAATACAACGATAATATTTCAAGCGATGAAAAGCTGTATAACAGAAAATATGTGAACGAACAAATGTCGGTTTTATCCTTTGCAATACGCTTTTCTCAGCTGCGAAAAAACAGTAAGGAGCTAGTTTATAACGAGCTTTATACTTTGCTTCCGATAATGGCGGCTGTATATATTCTTGTATTATTAGGCTCGGTGAGTGTAAACGCTATCAACTGTAAAAATAACATGAAGAACTATTCCGTTCTTTTTCTATGCGGAGCAAAAAAGAAAAATGTGACGCTTATCAGTGTGATTTACAACGCTTTGATTTGCGCTATTTCTCTGATAATAGCTTTGCTTGGCATGAATCTGCTTGAGGTCCTGGGATTATTCAATACAACAGTAATTTCATTTAGCAAAAATCAGCTTGCAGTATATCTTTTGATAATTGCAGTCTATATTTTAATTTCCTATATTGTTCCATGCGCTATGCTTACCTCAAAAAAATTAAGCGGCGCACTTAAGCTTAGCGACGAATGACAAAAAAGAGAGGAGCAAAAAATGATTTCAAGCGATGTCAGCCTGCTTTTTCCTACAGAGCAGGCAAAAAAATATGCGAAAGAAAGAAAAAAAGCATTTGAAAATTTTCCAACAGATTATTTTGTAAACCTTGGAGCTGAAAATGCCGCAAGGCTTATTTCTCCAATGAATATAGGCTTGGTTACCTCTCTGATGAGAGCTTTTACCGATGATACCGAAACTCTGAACTACCGCCTTGACTGCTTGGAGGATTTTATAAACATCCCACAGCTTAGCGACGAATTAAGAGGTCTGATAAGCGAGCTTCTGGGCAAAAATACGGATGTGGTCAGCTCGGACGACTATGTTAATTCTTTTATGCAAATAAAACTTCACATGGACAATCTTGACGAGCTTGTTAGCTGTATAAACAAAATAAATGAATTTTGCAAAAAGACATCTCATGCGATAAAATCCGAAGCTATGAAAAAGCTTTTTTCATTTTTCGAGGAGTTGCCGCAAAGCGGGCAAATATCAGAAATAACAGAGAATCTTTCACAGCTTCGCAAAGCTTTTTCAAAGACCATCAGAAGCGTTAAGGTCGGAATAAATTTTGATTCAAATATGCTCCCCGATTCGGCAGGAATTATTGAAATAGGCTACGATAAAATTTATCCAAAGGGAAACATTTTAGAAAAGCTTGTTTTTAAAACCTACGAGGGCAGCGAACAGTTTTCAGAGGAGGAGCATTTTAACTCTGCGACAAGACACACTCCAGAGGATATAGATACTGCACTTTTCAGAGAGCTAAGCAAGTACACAAGGCAGTTTGCTCAAAAAATTTCCCAGACGCTTATGAGCTATCGCAGCGATATGTTTACAGATTTAGACGAGCTGGAAAATGAACTTGACTATTATGCGTCCGCCGCAAGATTTGTCAAAAATGTAAGAGCAAGAGGCATGAAAATGTGCAGACCAAAGTTTACTAAGAAAAACAAAAATTCAATAAAGCTTAAAGGAGTATATGATTTAAGCTTTTACCGTGAGCTTGTTTCGGACAATCCGTATTCCGCTCTTGACAAAAAAATAGTTACCAACGACATTTGCTTTGATGAAAGCAGCGGCTTTTACATAGTTACAGGAGCTAATAACGGAGGAAAAACGACCTTTGCAAAAGCGGTGGGTCTGGCTTGTCTGCTTGCGCAAACAGGGCTTTATGTGCCATGTGAGGCTGCTGAAATTTCACCTGTTGACTATATCTTTACACATTTTCCGAGAGAAGAAGAAAGCGGGATAAATTCAAGCAGGTTTACAGTTGAAATTAAAGAATTAAAAAGAATATGCGATAATATGACAGACAAAAGCCTCGTTATTCTCAATGAATCGCTCCAGTCAACTACGCCTGCCGAATGTTTAGAAATAGCTAAAATTCATCTTGAAATTTTGGCTGCCGCTGGAGTGAAGGGGCTTTTTGTAACACATTTAACCGGTCTTTACGATGAAATAAGCAAAATAAATGCAAAGTGCTACAGAACAAAGCTAAGCAGCATTGTTTCAACCGTTGACAGTGAAAGCGGCGAAAGATTATACAAAATGCTAAACGGCAAGCCGCCAAAGGTAAGTATGGCTTATGATATATACAATAAGTTCGGAGCCAAGCTTTCCGATGTTGCGAAGGGCGATGGATAAAATGAGAAAAATCAGTGAAATAGAGGAGTTTCTCTATTACGGAGGAAATGAGCTTTTCTCAAGTCTTATGGAAAACGAAAGCGACCGTGCGCAGGCGCTGGAAAGCCTTGCTTTTTTGCTGCAAAAATACGCCCAGACCTTTTGGGTTAAAGGCAGAGCGGGAGCATATCGCTACATGATTTATCAGGCAAAGCTTTCAGGCTATGTAAAATCAAATGATCTTAAAGCTTTCAGGCTAACCGATGATGAAAAGCAGCGAATTTTACATTTGACAGACGAATACATTAAAAGCGGCGGAAGCAAGAAAAAATATCTGAAAAAAGCACTCGAAATTATTTTGATTGTCATAATAATAGCTTTGCTTGTGCTTGCTGTATACAAATGGGTAATGTCGGATGAGTATCAGCGGCAAATAATTCAAAAAAATCTCGATTTATCTTATCTCATTTTATCTCAAACTTAAATTAGAATAATATAAATTTTCATGCTTAATTCGTTATTTTTTTGTCAATCTGTCATAATTGCAAAAGCCTTGTCAGCAATCAATAATTTTTTTTAAAAACAACGAATTTTTTTGTGATAAACGCTTGAAAAATCAAATCAAATATGATATACTTAATTTTAGAAGATCGTTTTATTTTATGCGATTTATTCGCTAGTTTTTTGAAAGGAAAATTTCACAATGAAAAAAGGCTTTTTTAAACGGGCTGTCAGTCTTATGGCAGCGGCGGCTCTGTCCGCTACAATGTTTGCCTATTCGCCAACTGCATCGGCGGCTTCGTCAAGCTACTCTGAAACCCAGAGCTTTCTTGAAGCGATGGGAGCAGGCTGGAATTTAGGCAACACGCTTGACGCTACAGGCTCGTCAACCGTCAACAGCGAAACCTCCTGGGGAAATCCCAAAACCACACAGGCCATGATTGACGCAGTTAAAGCCGCAGGCTTTAACACTGTAAGGATTCCCGTATCGTGGGGAAAACATACCTCAGGCGACGACTATACTATAGACTCCGCATGGCTTGCGAGAGTTAAAGAGGTAGTTGACTATGCGTATGACGAGGGAATGTACGTAGTTATCAACGTTCATCACGACAACAGCTCCTACTACTATCCCGACAGCGAGAATGAGGAAGAATCACTTGTATTTTTAACCTCTGTTTGGGCGCAGATAAGCGAGGAGTTTGTCGATTATGACGAGCATCTGATTTTTGAAACGCTCAACGAACCCCGCCTTATCGGTTCAGATTATGAATGGTGGTTTAACGTGAGCAGTCCTCCTGATGAGGTCGTAGACGCAGTTTCGGTTATCAATACCTTTAATCAGGAAATTGTAAACACAATCCGTGACTCAGGCGGCGAAAATGAAACCAGATACATAATGTGTCCAGGCTATGACGCCTCCATTGACGGCGCAACGGTGAGCAGATTTACCCTCCCCACAGATCCGATCACACAGTCAAATAACAGAATACTTCTGTCAATTCATGCATACACTCCTTATAATCTCTGCTTGGGCAGTGAAACTGATATTACCTCTTCATCCTACATCTCGCTTACTTCATCAGGAAAGTCAGAAATCACAAGCCTTTTCTCGAAGCTCTACAGTAATTTCACCTCTCAGGGAATCGGCGTTGTAATAGGCGAAACAGGAATTTCTGACAAGGATAATAACTCTGCAAGAATAGAGTGGGCAAATTATTTCTACTCGCTTGCAAAGGAATATTCCATTCCCGCATTGCTCTGGGACAACAATGTCAAGGTTACGACCTCATATAACGAAAACCACCGTCACCTTAACCGCTCAACGCTACTTTGGAGCGACCCTGACGTCATAGCCGCAATAATGGACTCTATGGGAGTTACCGATACCGATATTCCTTACGACAGCTCCACTACAAAGCTTAGTCAGTCACTAAGCGGCACAACCAGCTACACCAAGACCTACGGAGATTCCGCATTTACTCTTGACGCTAAAAACAATACCAGCGGCGGAGGCTCGCTTTCCTACTCATCATCTAATACAAGCGTTGTAACCGTGTCCAGCGCAGGAAAGGTGACGATAAAGAAAAAGGGAACGGCTACCATCACAGTAACGGCGGCGGCAACAGACAGCTACAGTGAGACCACGATGAGCGTAAGCATCACGGTAAATAAAAAGTCAATCACGCCTACCGTTTCATCAATAAGTGCTCAGACCTACACAGGCTCTGCTATCACTCCTACCGTAACTGTTAAGGATGGCTCAACTACGCTTACTAAAACAACAGATTATGTTGTAAAATATTCAGACAACACAAATCCAGGTATAGCGACTGTTAAAGTAACTCTTACAGGCAACTATTCAGGCTCAAAAACCATCACCTTTAAAATCAAGCCGAGCGCTCCGACAGTTAAATCAACAGTTACCCGCACATCAAGCGCAGTCAGAATAAATTGGAGCAAGGTGACAGGCGCAGACGGATATAAGATTTACCGCTACAATTCCTCAACAAAATCATGGGTTCTTATCAAAACAATCACCAGCGGCAGTACTACAACCTACCGCAACAGCGGACTCACCTCTGCAACTCAGTACAAGTACAAAATCAAAGCATATGTCACCGATGACGGCACCACAATTTTAAGCGATTACTCATCTGTTATAAGCGTTGTCACCCGACCTAAAACTCCATCGATTAAATCAAGCTTCACCTGCACAACAAATGCGGTGAGAATCAATTGGAGCAAGGTTTCAGGCGCAGACGGTTACAGAGTTTACCGCTATGATTCCA
>JAJQCE010000024.1:57909-221035 GCA_021202895.1 Ruminococcus sp.
AATTGGAGCAAGGTTTCAGGCGCAGACGGTTACAGAGTTTACCGCTATGATTCCACAACTAAGACGTATGTCAAGGTTAAGACGATTAAAAGCGGCAGCACTACAACCTACCGCGACAGCGGTCTTAGCGCTGCTAAAACCTATAAATATAAGGTTAAAGCCTACACAAAAGAAGGCGGCACAACAACCTGGAGCTATGCATCGTCAGTAAAGACTACCGTCACAAGACCTAAAACCACTAGCTTTACAAGCTCGTCTAAAACCTCTACAGCTATAAGACTTAACTGGAAAAAGGTTAGCTGCACAGGCTATAAAATTCAACGCTACAACAGCAAAACAAAGTCTTGGGTGACGATAAAAACCATCACCTCCTCCTCGACAACCACCTATAGAATTTCAGGGCTTAGCAAAAATACAACCTACAAATTCCGCATAAGAGCTTATAAAAAGGCTTCGTCGGTAACAAAGTTCGGCAAATACAGCTCCGTTTATACGGTGAAAACGAAAAGTTGACGTAATATGTGAAAAGCTTGTGTAATTTGTCTTATTCGCTTGAAAAACGAACATAAATGTGCTATAATAGTATCAGCTGAAATTGGCTGATACTATTTTTTAGGAGATGTTTTTTAGTGAGTGAAGAACAGGAAAAGAGCGAAGAAAAGCTTGTCGATTACTCGTCCGATGAAACCTATGATAGAAAGCACGCTATGCTTTTAGCTCTTTTAAAATGGCTTGAGTGCGATTTTTTCGGAGCGTTTATTTTCCTCTCACTCCTTGCAATGACGCTCATGCTCGGTAATGCAGGCAACTTTATTTTTGGAACTATCGGACTTTTGCTCTATATATGCGTGCTTGCGGATTTCGGACTTAAAGAGGGAGCTAAAGCTCATACAAAAAAAATCATAAGAGGAGACGACACAGGTTCAAACTTCGGTCTTAAGCTAGGTCTTGTCGCCATGCTTCCCGCACTTTTCTCATATATCCTGCTGCTGATGTCCTATTTTGACGTAGTAGGCTCGACAGTGCTTATTTTTAAAATTCTAAACTCTGGACTTTGGGGATATATAAATATCTTTGCTCCCTCAATGCAAATCGAGGACGTTTCATCAACACTTCTTATCATCTACCCCTTGACAATGCTTATTTACCCCCTTACTGTTTTCTTTACATTCAAAATGGCATATAACAATGTTGACATAAAAACAAAAATCATGTACAAAAATCAATAAGGAAGGGCTTAATCTATGAATTTTTTAAAAATCATCACCTCTGCGGCTTTAACGGCATTGTGCCTCTCCTCCTGCTCAGGCTCTGCTGATGAAAGCACAGATGAATTTACAGATGAAAAAACCTACGCCGAAACGCTTTCAGATAACCTTGACGCAGGGCAGTATTATATAGACATGGTTATTTCAGGCACAGATTACGAAACCGATATGCCCTGTATCATGATTGAAAACGGCAGCGACGGCTATGTATCTATGACGCTCAGCGGAGTTGTAACTGAGTTTTATACGGTTGATTCCGCCACATACATGATTATGGAGGACATCTGCTGCTATCAGCTCACTGATGAAACTGGCGGCTTCGGAAACGGTTTTTTAAAAATCGGCGAGGGCGATTCCTTGACAGATACAAGCTCGCAAGACGGCATAGTCACAGAAATATACACCTCCTCAGGAGATTCATCAGAGTCAGCTAATGAAACCTACACATTTACCTTTGACGAAGAATCAGGCGACCTATTAAGCTTCACAGCTAAAAGCGATAATGAAACAACTACCGCCGATATAAATTCCATCTCATGGGAGGGTTCAGAAATTGTAATGCCCGACATAACAGGCTGGAGCGATATTTCAAATGAAAATATTGACGAGGATACGCAGCTAAAAATCACACTTTATTTCATGGGAGTCACAGAGCAAATGCTTGAGGATAACGGCACCACCTTTGACGAAGCAATAAAACTCAGCGATGAAGAGCTTAACGATTTGCTCGACAAAATGGAAATTGATATTTATAATTAAAGGCAGAAAACGATATGAAACAAAAGCTTTTGAAAAATTACTTCGGATATGAAGCCTTCAGAGATGGTCAGGAAAAAATAATAGATGAAATACTCTCAGGCAGAGATGTTCTCGCCATTATGCCTACAGGCGCAGGAAAATCGGTTTGCTACCAGCTTCCTGCGCTTATGCTTGATGGAATAACTGTTGTAATTTCACCGCTTATCTCTCTTATGAAGGATCAGGTAAATTCGCTGATTCAGTCAGGCATAAGCTGCGCCTACATAAATAGCTCGCTTAATCCCAGCCAGCTGGGAATTGTGATGGAAAGAGCAAGAAACAATCAGTATAAAATCATCTATATAGCCCCCGAAAGACTAATGACGCCCTCCTTTATCAGCTTTGCTGAAAATGCGAAAATCAGCATGATTTCAGTTGACGAGGCGCACTGCGTTTCTCAGTGGGGACAGGATTTTCGCCCGTCCTATGTAAGCATACGCGAGTTTGCGGCTTCTCTCCCCTTCCGCCCGATTATCTCCGCATTCACCGCCACCGCCACAGACGCTGTGAAAAAAGATATAGTAAAAATGCTTGCGCTTAATAATCCCTATACCGTAACCACAGGCTTCGACAGAAAGAATCTTTACTTTAGCGTTTGCGAGCCTGACAATAAGCTTTTAAAAACCAGACAGCTTGTCGAGCAATCAAAAAATTCATCAGGTATAATTTATTGCAGCACAAGAAAAAATACAGAAGCAGTGTACGACTATTTAAATTCTGTAGGAATCCCCTGCTTAAAATACCACGCAGGACTTTCCGATGACGAGCGCAGACGCAATCAGGAGGATTTTATCTGCGACAGAGTTAAGGTTATGGCGGCAACTAACGCTTTCGGTATGGGAATTGATAAATCAAACGTCAGCTTTGTAATTCATTATAATATGCCAAAGGATATAGAAAGCTACTATCAGGAGGCAGGCAGAGCAGGTCGCGACGGCTCTGAAGCACTCTGTACACTGCTCTTTTCAAGACAGGATATCCGCACAAACAGATTTTTAATTGATAAAACAGCAGAGGACTCACAGCTTGACCCCACTCTTGCCGAAGCTCTTCGTCAGCGTGATTATATGCGCCTTAACGAGATGGTTAAATACTGCACAACTACAGATTGCCTGCGACACTTTATTTTAAGCTATTTTGGTGAAAAATCAAACGACTACTGTGGCAAATGCTCCTCCTGCGAAAACGGCTGTGTAACCGAGGACGTAACAATAGCATCTCAGAAAATTCTCTCCTGCATCTTTAGACTTAAACAGCGAAATCTTAAATTCGGAGAAACGATGGTTACAGATATTCTCTGCGGCTCTAAAAATAAAAAGCTCCTTGATATGAGCCTTGACAGTCTAAGCACCTATGCAATTATAACAGATGTTAAACGAGAAAAAATCCGCCAGATTATTCAGGGACTTTGCGGCAGAGGCTATATCAGAAAGGACGAGCATGACGCTCTTGTGTTGACTGCCTCCGCAAAAGAAGTGCTTATAGACGGCAAAAACGTGACGATGAGCTTTAAAAAGAAGAGCGAAACAAAGCCTAAGGTTATTAAAAAAGCATCGGGAAGATATGAGGAAAACGAGGAGCTTTTCGAGCTTTTAAAGCAGCTTCGACTTTCAATCGCTCAAAAAGCAAGGGTTCCCGCTTACATAATTTTTCCCGATTCCTCTCTCCACGATATGTGCCGTAAGCTTCCTAAAACTCTTGACGAATTTTCAGATGTTTCAGGAGTAGGACAAAATAAGCTTCAACGCTACGGCAAGGATTTTGTCAGGGTGATTAACGACTTTGCAGCTAAAACAGATAAAAATCCAGAGCACAGCAATACCAATTCCCCTGAACAGCTCTCCTCTAAAAGAATAATAAAGCCCCTCACCCTTGAACAGCTTTCTCAGAAAAAAGCCGATGAACTCGGCTCGAACGCACAGGATGAAAGAGAAAAAATTCTGAATTTCCTTTCAAAGCAAGGCTTTGTTGCCTTAGATAATTCAAACCTCACAGTAACAGCTCTGGGCGGCACAAACGGAATACATCTCTCAACAACATTTTCAGACGATGAACTCGTTACAGAAATCGTACTGAAAAAAAACGTCCAGCTTTTGATTGAAAAACAATTGTACAATTCCTAATATCCATATTTGTAAATAATTTACTGTAAATCCGAACCATTTTGGCTCGGATTTTTTTGTGCATATAGTACAAATTGAAGAGTTTAAATCTGTGCAAACAAACAGTTTAAATTTTAATTTAGACATATTTCGTTAATTGTTGCACATTTTTGTGCAACAAAAGTGCGAAAAAAGCCTAATTATGAAGGGGGTCGAAAATAAAGTGAGCGAAATTTACCAATTCCAAAAGGAAAAACAGGAGGTTAAAAAAATGAAAAATAAGTACGAAATCTTCGCCTATAAGTATTCCGAGTGTGGGAACTGGGCTTGCTCAAAATTTCGCTCATGCTTTTCTTTATCATAGCAAGCCCTATAAATTTGCACTTCGTGCAAATTTCCAAAATTCAGCACAATGCAGAAAGGATAAAAAATGAAAAATAAGTACGAAATTTTTGCCTATAAATATTCTGAATGTGGTAACATTTATGAGGCTGCTAAAGCGGCTGATATTTCACCGCTTGACGCAGTTGCAATGATGATTAATGCCAAGGTATTTAAAAAGGCAAAGGAATTTAAGCAAAGCAGAATAAGCTGTCCTGCGTCAGAGGGTCTGAGGCGGATAGCTTTCGGAAGAAATAACGACGCTGTAAAGCTTGCGTTTTCTGAGGAGGTCACTCCGCAGATGATTGAAAATTTAGATTTGTACGGAGTAAGTGAAATCAAATGCGGCAAGGGAGTGGTTGAAATTAAATTTTTCGACAGGCAAAAGGCGCTTGACGCACTTTACCTTGCGGAAAGCGAACAGGCAAATGAAAACAGTGCGGAGAATCTAATAACTGCCATCTACGGCAAACGAGAGGATGATATGCCTTGAAGCTAAAGATGCTTTCAGATAAACAGAAAAAAATTTTCACATGGTGGAAAAATAAAGAGCCCTGCGAATTTGACGGTATAATCTGCGATGGCGCAGTCAGATCCGGAAAAACAACCTGTATGTCATATTCCTTTGTCGTATGGTCAATGCTCAGCTTTAATCATTCAAATTTTGCGATATGCGGAAAAACAATAAGCTCTGTAAAAAGAAATTTTCTCGAACCGCTGATCGCTTTTTCAAGGGAAATCGGATTTAACGTTGAGCAAAAGGCTTCAAAAAACTACATTGAAATTTCCTCTGCAAAATACCGCAACAGATACTATATTTTCGGTGGCAAGGACGAGGGCTCTGCGGCAATAATTCAAGGCATGACGCTAAGCGGAGTGCTGTTTGATGAAACTGCGCTGATGCCTAGAAGCTTTGTCGAGCAGGCAGTTGCCAGATGCTCTGTGCCGGGTTCAAAGCTGTGGTTTAACTGCAATCCAGAAAGCAGCTCACATTGGTTCAAACGGGAATGGATAGACAAGTGCAAAGAAAAGCGGCTTTACCATCTTCACTTTACACTTGACGATAATCCTGCTCTTTCCAAAAAAATCAAGGATCGCTACAAAAGACTTTACAGCGGAGCTTTCTACGAAAGATTTATTCTGGGAAAATGGTGCGATGTGACAGGTCTTATCTACCCCATGTTCAAGGAAAAGCTTCATGTTGCAAGACTGCTTCCCGAAAGCTTTGAAAGGTATATAGTAAGCTGTGACTACGGCACTGTAAACCCATCAAGCTTCGGACTGTGGGGACTTTCAAACGGAATATGGTATCGTATCAGCGAATACTATTACGATTCTAAAAAAGAAGGTATGCAGCGAACGGACGAAGAACACTATGCAGCTTTAGAACGGCTTTGCGGCGACAGAAAAATTGAAAAGATAATTTGCGACCCTTCAGCCGCTTCCTTTATCACCTGTATTCGCCGTCACGGAAAATTTGCGGTAACGCCTGCTAAAAATGATGTTCTCAGCGGAATAAGGCGTGTCGGCGATATGCTAAGCTCAGGCAAAATAAAAATTTCCTCCGCCTGCACCGACTGTATTCGTGAATTTTCCCTTTACCGCTGGGACGACTCGGCGGCGGCAGATCGCCCACTTAAGGAAAACGACCACGCAATGGACGATCTGCGTTACTTTGTAAGCGACATATATAAAGGCGACGACTGCTTTTTTGTAATGTCGCTGGAACGATAATTTAATACACTGGGAGGTGTGTCTTTTAGTTGAAAAGGAAAAATAATAAGCAAAAAACAGTTTTTAGTGAAATCAGCGCATCCGCTCCACAGCAGGGAGGCTTCAGGC
Organism: Ruminococcus sp.; assembly: GCA_021202895.1. Lineage (GTDB taxonomy): Bacteria > Bacillota > Clostridia > Oscillospirales > Ruminococcaceae > YE71. Next base: position 64,301 of record JAJQCE010000024.1, read on the forward strand.
TTGCGCCTCATCCGCTGACCTTTGAGGAGGGGTTATACGAGGAGCTTCGTGCAAAGGTACCGATTATCGATGCGGCTATTTCAAAAATAGTCAGACTAACCTGCGGCTTTAAATTAAGCTGTGACGACAAATCAACCGAGCAGAGAATAAACGACTTCTTTGCGACCTTACCTGTATGCGTATCGGGAAGCTCTCTTGAAACCTTCAGCGAAATCTACCTCGATTCACTGCTGACCTACGGCAGAGCGTTCGGAGAAATTCTCGTGAGCAGCCGCACACATTCGCTGTCAGGACTTTACTGCGCAGACTGTACGCTTTACAATGTGCGTCCTACGGAAAATGAGCAGGGCTATGAAATTTACAGTATCCTGACCAGAGAAAGGCTTAGCACTGCTCACCCTGAGCGGCTGCTCTACACAGCGCAAAATCCCACGCCAAAAAATCCAAGCGGCGTATCTCTGCTGAGAGGACTTCCAGCACTAAGCTCAGTGCTTATGCGGATTTACGAGGCTGTCGGACAAAACTTTGACCGTGCGGGAAATGTGCGCTATGCCGTAACCTACAAGCCGTCAACGGAAAATGACTCGGCTTTTGCAAAGCAAAGAGCAGTTGAAATAGCCGAGCAATGGTCTGACGGCATGGCGGCATCAAAGGCAGGCTGCATTAAGGATTTTGTCGCTGTGGGAGATGTTGATATTAAGGTTATCGGCGCTGATGGAATCATGCTCGACACGGAAATTCCGGTTCGCCAGATTTTAGAACAGCTTATAGCAAAGCTTTCTATTCCACCCTTCCTTCTGGGACTGAACTGGTCTACAACCGAGCGCATGAGCAGTCAGCAGGCTGATATACTGACAAGCGAAATCGACTACTACCGCAGGCTTCTCACTCAGGCTATAATGAAAATAGTCAGATTCTACTGCGCCACAGAGGGCATAAACAAAAGAGTCAGCGTTGAGTGGGACAATGTAAATTTGCAGGACGAGGAATCGCTTGCGCTTGCGGCTTTGTACCGTGCGCAGACAGCACAGCTTGAACAAAATCTGAAAGGAGTAAACAGCTATGGAAACTAATGAAAACAATGAATTATCGAATGAGCTTGAGCTTATCAACAAGCTTTCAAGACGTAAGCTTAACGAGGACGAGGTGTATATCTTTTCGGTAATTCTCTGCGACAACGAAACGGACAGAGATAACGAGAGATTTTCAATAGCCTCTCTCAGGAAGCTTGCAGAGCTTTTTGTCGGCAAGACGGGAATTTTTGACCACGACCCAAAGGGAGCAAATCAAACTGCGAGAATTTTCTCAACGCAGCTGCTTCAAGAGCCCGAAAAACGCACGCATTCAGGTGAGGTTTACACCTATCTGAAAGCTAAAGCCTACATGATGAGAACCGACAAAAATTCCGACTTTATCAAGGAAATTGACGGCGGAATCAAAAAGGAGGTAAGCGTATGCTGCTCGGTAAATCACGAAATTTGCAGCATATGCGGCGAGGACAAAAAAAGCTCATCCTGCTCTCACATCAAAGGCGAATACTACAGCGGAAAGCTTTGCGAGGGTATTTTAGACGGCGTTACAGACGCATACGAATGGTCCTTTGTCGCAATTCCTGCGCAGCCAAATGCCGGAGTAACAAAGTCATTGACAAGTATAAGCGATGGAAAAGTAAGCGAAAGCAATGAGAATTTGACAAAATCGCTTGAGAGAAGGCTTGAAAAAAGCAAGGCTGACATATCAAAAGCCAAGGACGATATTTTAACGGAGATTATCCGACTGGGACAATTTTGCGTACCTGCATTTAATCCCGAAACAACAAGAGCGTTATGCGCTAATATGGATATTGATCAGCTTCTTAGCTTTAAAGAGCAAACAAGAAAACAGGTAAAGGTGCAAACGCCTAAAAGCACACTTGCGGCAAGTGAAAATTATGCCGCTAAAAACTTGAAATTTAAAATGAAAAAAGGAGAATGATTATTTATGTACACAGATGTAAAACTTGAAAAGGGACTATATTCAATCACGTCAAAGAGCTTCACACAGGCACTTGCGGAGCTTGATCCTGACAGTGACTACAAGGGAACAGAGCTTGAGGGCTTAGACGCATTTGAGCGTCAGCTAAAGAGATTCGACATTAAGGTTGCGGGAAACTGCTGCGACAGAGTGGAAAAGTTTTTCCTCTCCACTGATTCAGCCGTGCTTTTTCCTGAGTACGTTCGCCGTCAGATAAAGGAAGGAATGGACTCGGTTTCAATTCTACCCGACATCACAGCGGCTCAAACCTACACCGATTCAATTGATTTTCGTGCTTTAACAATGACCGCAGATGGTGAAGAAGCTGACATAGATCAGTTGGCGACTCTTCCTGAAACTACAGTTACACTTGCTTCCTCATCTTCAGCTCTTACAAAGTTCGGAAGACAGCTTGCCTGCTCATACGAGTCAATCCGCAAGCAGCGTCTTGAAGCATTTGGAGTAATACTTCGCACCTTGGGCGCACAGATTTCCCGTGCTATAAATTCAAAATGTATCGAAGTGTTATCTGACGCCGCTGAAGCTTCAACATATTCATCCGATATAACCTATGCGGATCTTGCTTCCTTCTGGGCGGCAATGGACGAATACGACATGGACGTCATGCTTGCTTCACCTGAAATGATGGCTAAGATTTTAGCACTTGACGAGATGAAGTACTGCGTCACAGACTTTATGTCAGGCGGCAAGGTAGTTACTCCATATGGTGTAACTATTGTCAAGTGTTCTGCACTTGATTCGGATACTGCAATTGGAATAGACAGTAAATGCGCCGCTGAGGTTATCTATGGAACCGATGTTATCGTTGACAGCGACAAGCTCATTTCAACACAGTCAGACAACATTGCAGCTTCAATCATGTGCGGCTTTGCGGTACTGACAAGCGATGCAGTAAAAAAGCTTCAGCTGGCATAAGTAAAAACTTAATTATCTTTATAAAAAATCCAATCCAAAAATTTAAAACAGGGGCGGTTCGCCGTCCCTTTTTCTATAAAAATATGAAAGGAGAATACCTTTGCAATATTTAAGCTTTGACAATGTTAAAGAAATATTTTTAAGAACAACGGGTGTAAGCGAGGATGATTTTGAACACTCTCAGCTGCTGGAAAATGCAGAGGACTTTGTACTTTCTCATCTGAGCGTTTCTTATGATGAGCTGACCAGCGTACAAGTGAGCCTTTGTGAATATGCTGCGGCAGCGGTTGCAGTGTACGACTATTCATTTGAGCTTTACCTTAGACAGCAGGCAGTCATGAGTGAAAGCGGGGAGGTCACGCTGACAAGAGCGGACAAATACCAGCTTGAAGCATCTGGAAGAATGAGAAGCAATGCGCTTAAGCAGCTTTACTGTGCGGAAATTGCAGAGCCGAAGGACTTTGCGTTTATTAAAATTTGAAAGGAGCAAATTGAATGTTGATAAGTCAGACAGTGACGGATTACATAAGTGAAAGACTGACTGAAGCAGGCTTTAGTCCATGTAAAATTTACGAAGCAGATTTAGGATTAAAGACAAATGGGGCGATGAGTGCGGAGTATCCTGCGCTCATTACAGTAAACAAGGTTTCCCTCAACCAATATTCTAAAGCAGCTTCAGATTTATGCCGTGCGGAGGTTTCTTTGAACGTTCAATGCTTTGGAAGCAAAAAAGGATTTTACGATGCAGATGCTTTGCAGGAGATGACGGAAACCGCTCTTAGTGAAATTTTATTTAATTCAGAGATGATAATCTCAAAATTAAGCTGTTCTCAGATAAAGAAAAACATCAAATATGGCAGGCTTGAGCAGGATTTTGACACCATATTAATTACATCAATTGAACAGGAGGAATAGGAATGAATTCTACAGGTGTTATAAACTCTGTTATATATAATGGAAGTGTCTACTACTTTGAAACGCTGAAATTTACAATTGCAAACAAGGTAGAGGACTCAGCTCTTATTGACGGAGATCTTTACAGAATAAAGGCCGCAAGTGCAAGCGAGATAATTTATCTCAAGACTAGAATATCTCACAGTAAAATATTTACATACAGAGCACTTTTAAAATCGCTTGCCCAAAACGTTTCAAGCATAAGAATTAACGCAACCTTATTTTCAAACCTAACTCTTATGACGGGGAAAATCAGTTCTCCTGAATCTGAGGAATTTGCTACTTGTGAAATTACTCTTACGGAGGTAGAAGCATGAACAATTTCACTCTTACAATTACAACTTCGGACGGAGATATAACTCTGACTCAAGGTGTAAGCTTCACCTTTGAAAAGGAGCGATACACGGGATACACTAAATTCAGCGGAACCTTTATAGGAAGCTGTGAGCCGTCAGACATTTTATACATCAGCTTTTATTACCAAACGAAGCTTCTGCACTGCGGCTTTGCGGACAAGGTTTCATGCAGACAAACGAGCGGAAAAAATACGGTGACAATAAGCTCCTATGGATTTACAATGCTGTTAGGGCAAAATTTATCAGAGCCTGGAATTTTATCCTCGCCTAATCTTGACACTTTGCTTGACACGGATTTAGACTTTTATGGGATAACGCACCAAAGCAGCACTTCTGCTGTAAACTACCTTTACATCAACGACAACACTACAATATGGGATTCTATCTGCAACTATACGCTCAAAGCTTACGATAGCTTCCCTGTTGTAATAGGCGCAAACAAAGTTGTATGCAAGGCTTCGGGAAATACCGCTTACAGCTACGATACGGAAAAGATTGTATACACTGAAAGCGGAGTGCATCTAACAAATTTGATTTCCAAAGCCTACACAAACGACAGCGATGGAGACTGGAGCTACGAACTGGAAAACTCCTATGCCGCAGAGAGAAACATCATAAAGCAAAAATACTATCAGCAGGACAAGGAATTTTTATACAACCTAAACGTTCAGCTAGAACAAAAGATTCAGTATGCAGACAAAGGCAGAGAATACGCAAAATATAAATACGTGGGATACAAAGGCGAAGATTTACTTGACACAGTTACTTTAAGCAATGGAAACATAAACCTTTCCTCCGCAGAAGTTGATTATATCAAAATAGACGGCTCTAAAAAGGGAATATTTACAACAATTTCCTGCTACTTTGATTCATACTGCAATTAAGAAAAAGGCGCACCTGTTAGATGCAGGTGCGCTGTTTTTTACAATACACTTTCAAGTGGCTCAAAGCTTAACTATCCAGCCGAACTCGTCCTCAATTTTACCCCACTGGATACCTGTAAGCGTATCATAGAGCATCTGAGAAACCTTGCCAATTTTGTTGTCATTTATAATCATAATCTTATCTCCCCATTTTAGATGACCTACAGGGGAAATAACTGCGGCTGTACCAGTTCCGAAAACCTCGTCAAGCTTGCCGTCGTCATAAGCCTTTGATACCTCTTCAATCGAGATTTTTCTCTCGGTAACCTTATATCCTTGTTTTCTGCAAATTTCAATAGCGGACTTTCTGGTAATTCCCGAAAGAACAGAGCCTGTAAGCTGAGGAGTAACAACCTCTCCGTCAATTACAAAGAAGATGTTCATAGAGCCAACCTCTTCGATATACTTCTGCTCTACTCCGTCAAGCCACAGCACCTGCTCGTAATCCTGATTATGAGCCTCGTCCTGTCCCTTAAGAGAAATAGCGTAGTTTGCAGCGGTCTTTGCAAAGCCCGTTCCGCCTCTTACCGTTCTGACATACTTCTGCTCCACATAAATCTTAACTGGATCAAGACCTGTCGAATAGTACGCGCCTGACGGCGAAAGGATAATCATAAACAGATAATGATCCGCAGGACATACGCCTACATAATCATCTGTAGCGAAAATAAAGGGTCTTATGTAAAGCGATGCTCCGTCAGTATGAGGAACCCAGTCCTCCTCAAGCTTAACGAGAGTCTTGGTCGCCTCAACCATAAATTCCTCGTCAAAAGGAGGAATAACCATTCTCTCAGCAGAAATATTCATTCTCTTGAAATTTTCATCAGGTCTGAAAAGCTGAACTGTGCCGTCGGCTGTTCTATATGCCTTTAAGCCCTCGAAAATTTCCTGTCCATAATGCAGGCAACAAGTGGCGGGCGAAAGCGAAATATCTCCGAACGGAACTATTCTGGGGTCATGCCAGCCCTCTCCTGTGTCATAGTTCATAACAAACATATGGTCGGTAAAAATATGCCCAAAGCCAAGCTTGGTTTCATCCGCCGGCTTTTCCTTTGGCGTAGTGGTACGCTCGATTCTGATATCTAACATACAAAATCCTTCTTTCAAAAAATTTAATCCTTACATCACAAAAATTGTGAAAAGGATATTTATTATCAAAATAGCCCACTTTATATTATATACTAAAACCGAAAGATTTTCAATAGCGCAGGCGCATTATTCATAGATTTTTGATAATTTATTATTCGATTTGACAAATTGTCGTAGGAAGCTTTGAAAAAGTTCTGTCTAAATCAATAGCGCAAAGAATTTTTCATACAAAAGAGATTGACAAGCTGAAAAAAAAGGAGTATAATAAAAGTAAGAAACATAGTCAGGTACGAAAGTACAAAAAATTTAGAAAGAGGTAGACAAATATGTCAATTAACGAGCTTGAAAGCGGAGCGCTTATCACGATTACAGAGGGAACTACATCATATGATGCGATTTTTGTTAAGGCTTACGAGCATCACATCAACTTCAAGCATCTTACAAAATCGGGAAACAGCTACAACACAGGTTTGAATCTCTGGGACATACAGTGCGGAAACGCAGTTATTTATTTTAACGACGAAAAGGTTACAGTCTGAATTTTAAGGCAAAAAATGCACAAATATTGTGTGTCTGTTGCCTTAAGCACACTGTGCGGCGGTTTACTTTTTTGAAAAGGAAAGGATTTTTCAAATGGCTAAAATCTGCAAATCCTGTGGAAAGGAATACAGCGGAGAATACTGCGAACACTGTGGATACGGAAATCCGAACTCTGAAAGCAAGACTCTCAGCAGGTACAAGAAAAGCACTACGCCTGTGAGATTTATGACCGAAGAGCAAAAAACGGAGTACTATGACGAGCTTAACAAGGCAAAGGAGTCAAGGCGAAAAAGCAACGGCAGGCTTAAGCACAATCCGAAACAGCTTCGTATACTCATCATTGTTATTATAGTCGTTGCAGTTTTGATTTTCGGCACGCTTTTTGGTACGGGCACTATCGGATTCAGCGAGGAATGTACAGAGGTTGTCGCACAGTACTATGAGGCGATTATCAACGAGGATTTCGACAGCTACGCCTCCTGCTTTCCATCCGAAATGAAGGACGACTACGAGAACGATTTAGTCCAGACAGGCTACAGCGAAGAGGAATACATGGTTGCCTTTAAAGAGGATTTTGTCACAGAATACGGTTCAGACTTTACGCTTGAATACGAGATTCTCAGCTATGAAACCATCACCGAGTACAGTCTTGACGGCTACGAGGAGGCATACGGAACAACTCCGAACATCACAGAAGCCGCTCTCGTAGTTACTGACGTTACCTTCAGCGGCGAAAACGGCAGCGAAACCTTCCGAATGAACTGCTATGTAGGAAAAATCGGGCGGCACTGGAAAATGTTTAATATGCAGTATGAAGCAGGCATAATCACGACTGACATGGAGGTAACGAACTCCATTGCCGGCACGGACGATTCGGATTCATCCGAAAGTGAATCGCTGGCTGAAAGTGATGATACTTCCGCCGAATAATAATAATAATAATAATAATAATAATAATAAAAGAGAAAAGAGCCGTAACATCGGCTCTTTATTATGCCTTTAAAACAATCCGAAAAATTTTTTGTCAGCACGTTTCTTTTCAACACAGTCAATTTCTATGCTGTCGCTGTCATCGCTTCCCTCAAAGATTACCGTGACAACACAGCCCTCTGAGCTGTCCTCTAAAAAGCTAATCTCAGTAGACCTATAATTGATAGACTTTGAGCAAATATACTGATATTCTTGCGTTTCATTATCCACAACATAAATCTTAAGGCTTGTAGTATCCTCAGATCCGCCGAATGTAGCGGGATCCTTAAGCTCTACTGAATATGTGCCGTCCTCTGTTGTGTAGGCTTCATAATCCTTATCCTCTAAAGCAGTAAACTGATTATTCTGATAATTGAAATAGTAATTATAAATACCCACAGGCAAAGCGACAAACACAATTAAAATTGTGATAATCGTAACTATAACCTTTGAATGATCCATAAATCAACTCCCCCTCCCTGAGTAATTCATCAACCGATTCATGCTTACATACTAAGTATATAGTATTTTTTAAAAATTGTCAATAGTCAAATTGTTAAATCTTTTCTTTGAATATTTGATTTTTTCAGACAAATTGCAGTAGTTTGCTAAAAAATACTTAAATGAGTGTTGTCTAAAGCCTTAGCAGCTTATCTAAAACGTCTGTGACGTCAGCAAGGCTGTCGCATACAGCGTAAACTTTAGCTTTAAGCTCCTCATCAGGCTGTGACAAATCGGGAACCATTATCGGAATACAGCCTGCACGATATGCAGATTCTATCCCGTTAGGCGAATCCTCAAGCGCCGCGCATTCGTTCGGCAAAAATCCAAGCTTTGCCGCTCCCTCAAGGTAGGTATCTGGATCAGGCTTGCCGTTTTTAATCATATCTCCGCACACAAGCTCGTCAAACGGTTCAAGTGCGTTAATTGAGCTTAAATAGCGTCTTGTCCGCTGAGAATCGGTAGCTGTGCAGACTGCGCATTTAAGTCCGCTCTGCTTTATATAGTCAAGCAGTTCATAAAGTCCTGCCTTAGCTTCAATTCCATTTTTAGATATATAATCGTCCATAAGCTCAATGCGCTTAGCTCTCACGGCAGGGTAATCAAAATCCTCTCCGAAAATTGAGCGCAGGTGAGGTGCGGAATATTTTGAGCAGAGTGAGCGTATTCCGAGAACGTGCTCGGGCGTCATATGATAGCCGTAAAAGGCGGCGGCTTCACACCAAAAGCGTGACAAAAGCTTCTCAGTATCGGTTATAAGTCCGTCCATGTCAAACAAAACAGCTTTAAGCATAGGGCTTCTCCTTCTTTTCTGATTCATATTCCTATTGTATCACAAAATATGCAAAAAAGCAAGGGTAAACCTATGAAAAATTGTTTGCTTAAACACTTGAAAAAAATTTAAAGGTGTGGTATAATATACGTAGAAAGCTTATTACGAAAGGACTGGTTGATTTATGGCAAATATTTTAGTCACAGGCGGAGCTGGCTTTATCGGAAGCCACACCTGTGTTGAGCTTTTAAATGCAGGGCATGACATTGTTGTCGTTGACAACTTTTCAAATTCCAAGCCAGAAGCGCTTAAGCGCATAAAGGCTATCACGGGCAAGGATTTTAAATTTTACGAGCTGGATATTCTGGAGCTTGACAAGATGGACAAGGTTTTCAAAGAGAACAGCATTGACGCTGTAATTCACTTTGCAGGACTTAAGGCGGTAGGCGAATCGGTCGAAAAGCCGGTTGAGTACTACCACAACAACATTACTGGCACGCTTATGCTGATTAAGGCTATGCGCCAAAACGGCTGCAAGAGGATAGTTTTTTCTTCATCGGCTACTGTTTACGGGGTTGACAATCCTGTGCCGTATGTTGAAACTATGCCCACTCACACCTCAACGAATCCTTACGGCTACACAAAGGTGATGATTGAGCAGATTCTGACTGACGTTTGCGCTTCAGACCCAGAGTGGAGCGTTTCGCTTCTGAGATATTTCAATCCGATCGGAGCGCACAAGAGCGGCTTGTTAGGCGAGGATCCTAACGGCATACCGAACAACCTTTTCCCCTACATCGCACAGGTTGCAGTCGGAAAGCGTGAATTTTTAGGCGTTTTCGGCAACGACTACGACACACCTGACGGTACGGGAGTGCGCGACTACATTCACGTTATGGACCTCGCAAACGGTCATCTCTGCGCCGTGGACTATGTGCTTGAACACAAGGGAGTTGAGGCGGTTAATCTCGGCACAGGCAAGGGTTCAAGCGTATTTGACGTGCTCCACGCATTTGAAAAGGCTTGCGGACGTGAGCTTCCCTACAGGATTCTTCCTCGCAGAGCAGGCGATATAGCTTGGTGCTATGCAAATACCGACAAGGCTAAGGAGGTATTCGGCTGGACGGCTAAGTACGGTCTTGACGAAATGGCGGAGGACGGCTGGAACTTTACCAAAAACAATCCTGACGGACTTTGATTTAAGCAATTTAAAAAGCAGATGTGTTGTGAAATGCGTCTGCTTTTTATCGAATTTCGCAGCTTAATTTGTGCAAAATGTACAAAAATCAATTTCGAGGAAAGATAATTTAAAAATCCGCTTGACATCAGAGCGAATTTGTGGTAAAATAATTAAGTGGTTCGGCGAATATGTCGGAGCAAGCTTTCTACTTTTGGACAGGTGTCCGAGTGGTTTAAGGAGCCGGTCTTGAAAACCGGTGATACGGCAACGTACCGTGGGTTCGAATCCCACCCTGTCCGTATGCGGATTTACCCAAGTGGTGAAGGGGCTCGCCTGCTAAGTGAGTAGGTCGTGAAAACGGCGCTAGAGTTCGAATCTCTAAATCCGCGCCAATAAAAAAGCTGTAGGCTTATGTCTACAGCTTTTTTGCGTTAAAAGCCGCCTTGAAAGCAAAGCGGCTTTATTCTAAATATCCAACTAAAATCGTTCTCGAATCGTTGCTGTCCCTTGTGCAGGTTGAAAGAACCACCAGATTTTCTTCGGTAAGCTCACTTGGTTCAAAGTCGGTTTTGCAGATTGCAACATCTGAAAGCATCTCTAAATAGGTTTCTCTGTCAGATTTTGCAGGGTGAACCACGCTGTAAACAAATGCGTCGCTTTCCACAACTGCGCAGGCTATGAAGCTTATAGTCTTAATTTCATGCTCCAGCGTCAGCGTGCCAGTCGGGTGTTCGTTGAAGTAGGTCTGATTCTTGAAGTTCAGAAGTGGGGCGAAAATGTACTTGTTCGAGTAGTTGTGACCGTAGATTATCGAGTTAAAATCGGTGAAATCGGAGCTGTTTCTATAGTCTAGAAACGGGCAGCCGTACACGCTGTAATCCCCCTCAAAGCTATGCTTAAGGTAATAGGAGTTATCCTCGCACTGCATTACGGGGAAGTCTATCGCTGTATCTGGAATGTTGAGCCATGCTACCATCTGCGGATTTATCGCCTGAGCGTCGGCTAGAAGGTTGACTTCATCGCTTTCTTCACCGCTCGGCTTGACTGAAGAATAAATCTGAGTCTGCGCTTCGTAATCCTCTGATGTATTGGTTTCGCTTGATTGACTGAAATAGTAATATGCCGTGCCGCCAATAATTATCAAAATTAACAAAATTATAATCACAGTCGCAATACGGCGTTTGCGCTTGCCTTTAGTCTTCTTCATCGGTCACGTTTGCGTTATTATATGTATCCTGATAATCGTCAAAATATCCTGCGATTATGTCGCCATTTTCATCATCATCGCCAAAGCTTGTAATTTCTACCATTCCAGTCGGAACGCACTGAGCGGTGACTATTATGTTATAGTCGGTGTCGAAAATGCCGTCGTATTCAGCTTTCAGAACTGGGATTAAAATATAGTCGAACAAATTTTCGGTATTACCACCTGCGGCTAGAGCGGCTAGTTCAGCAGAATTTGAACCTGTATAGTAGAACCAACCTGTATAATCATATGTAACTGTGCTGTCTTCATCGTCTGTTACAGCATCGCTATCATCATCATCATAATAGTAGAACGCAGAATTTTGGCTCGATACACCATCATCGCCAAACTCATAAAGCTGATATGAAGTTCCCTCATCATCTGTTGAAGTGGAATAAAAATATATCGCAGAAAGTATCGCTTTGCCTCTTGCCGAGTTGGTGATGTCTTCTCCGTTTTCGTCCGTTATCGTTATCTGCATACGGATATAGACTTCGGTGTCGGAATTGTTGAGGACGTATGGGTCTTTGGCTATCGTCATACCTGGCTCGCTCAGCTTGGCGTCAGATTTGCCGCTTGAGTACCAGCTCGGCTCTAAAAGTGAGATTTGGTACTCCTGCGCTTCAAGCTCGTTTGTTACGGTGTCTCTGCTGGTGAAAAATGCCAGTGTGATTCCTGCAATTAGGAGCGCAGCAAGCAGAACTATTATGCAGATTGTATAAGTTGTGCGCTTGCAGCTGAACAGCTCTTTAATTTTCGTACTCATTGCGTTCCCTCCTTTTGCTTTTTATCCATCTGACAAGTGTGAAAGCTGCTCCTAAAAGCAGATATGCCGCCAACAGGCAGATTATTACAACTATCACTCTGCGAACGGTTGTGCTATTGGTGTAAAATGCCAGAGAACCTATTTTTGGGATTCCGAAAACCACCTTGCCAAGGACGTTTTGATAGTCTGACGGGGTGGAATCGGCGGTGTTGTTCATGTCGCCTTTGGTGTAAATCTGCTCGTTTTCCGTGTCGTTTTCTACCACTCTGTGAGTTACCACAGCATCGCCGCTTGTCACGAATGAAATCACATCGCCCTCGGCTAAATCCTCCGGTGCAGTGTTGTCAACTAAAACCAGTGTGCCAACGGGGTAAATATTTTTCATGCTCTGGGTTTTCACCACATAGAATCTGTAGCCGAAAGCGTACAGAGCAATCATTGCTATTCCTATAAAAGCCATCAGCGCAAATACTAACGACGTCAGAATGTGCGCTGCTTTTTTTACGTATGTAAGTTTGTTATGCGCCATTTAGCTCTCCGCCCTGAGTATCTTCGTTTTCACGGCTGTTACGTCTTTTTTTAATTAAAATGGCTATCAGGATAAAAATTATAAGTATTGCCAAAATCGCAATTACTGCGAAATATCCAATATTTCCGGAATCGAAAATTCCAGTGTTCGGAGGCGTGTATTCCTCGTCAACCGCCGCATAAAAAATCCACCGAAACCACACCTTGCCCTCGATATAGTTGTCGCCGCTTTCAGCTTCCAAAATTTCCACTCCATCAGAGCTTACAAGCCTTGTGCCATAATTCTTAAAATAGTCCGCTGTGTCGCCCGTCCATGTTATCGACACGCTAAGCGTCGCAGAATCGTTCGGCTCGTACAGACCTAAATCAATAGGTTCGTCCGCTAAATTCACAGTGCCGTCAGAGCTAAGTCCTGACACTGAGCCTGTAAAAACCTCCTCGCCGTCCAGGGTGAAAACTGCCGTGCAGCCGTCCTCAAGGTTAAAATCTCCGCTCCAGCCTATCGGCTCGGCATAGAAATAAATGTGATAAGCCTTGTCCTCTCGCAGGTTCATAATTTCAATATTTTTAGTGTACTCTGTGTCCGGCTGCATATTTTCCACATAGAAAAAATACTCGCCGTCCTCGCTCACTGCGTTGCCATCGCTGTCCATAACTGTCAGCTCTTCCAGAAGTCCCGCTGCCGTTCCATCGGGCAGTGTGACCTCCGCAGCCGCCGAAAGCGTGCTGCAAAGAATCAGAGCGGCAGACAGAAATGCTGACAAAGTAAATTTGACTGCGCTTTTCATTAGCCGCTCTCCTTTCATAATTCTATGCAAGACCTTTGTCCTGCCAACGCCTTTATCTCTGCAAGCCGTTCCGACGCCGCCGCCTGCGGCGTCATCTCAGCTTTTATCTTGAAATTTTTTGATTTCGCTTGGGGTTAGTCTTATTCTGTTTCTGTTTAATCACCATTACCTGATGCGCTAGGATCAGACCAAGTTACTGTTGTTGTGGTGTTAGCCACTTTCGTTTCATCATCTGCATCTTTAACAATGATTCCCTCTTCATTCACATAGACTTTATTATTATCATCAATCGATGCTTCATATCCCCATCCTAGAGCGTTTACAGCCTCTGTACTAACTTCGCCAACTCCGTTTTCTCCAACGTTTTCTGTAACAGCCTGTGCACTAGCAAGAGCTACATTCAGATCATAAGTAAATGAAGTATAAGCTTCAGCAGTAACGTCATCATCAAGCTCCATAGCTTTTACAAGCAGCTCAGATGTTTCACCTGCGCCAAGAACGTGGTTGTAGTAGAATGTCCACGTGTCAGTGTCATAAACCGCTGTCCAGTTATCTTTATAATCATCGTCAAGATAAATGTTAATTACGATGTCGTCAGCAGTTGAACTTGTATCAGTACCAGCATATGTAGCCGTGATGTACCAGCCTGTACTTGCATTACCTAAAATTGTAGAACTGAAAGTGATTGTAGCATTATCAACCGTTTTCTCAACAGCATAACTAGCTGTATATGTGCCTTCACTTTCACTGATAGAGCTTACTTTGTAATAGATATTATCATCTGCATCATAATAATACCCTACATAAGTACCATCCGAACGCTCAAAAACATACAACCCTGTTGTTGAAGGTGTATAATCCTCAGAAGAAACAGTATTGTCAGTAATTGTTTCACCTGCCGCATAAACAAGCTGTCCGCCCGCCTGAAGCGAGGTTACCTCATCAGAAGTAAGCGTCACGTAAGTATCAGACCCATTTGCACTTGGAATATCTGTTGATGTACTTTCATACGTCAAGCTTAATGTATCCGTCAGTTCAACCTTAACAAATGCCGCAACATTTCCTGTGTTTACTGCCGCAACTTCCTTTGTGATAGTCTGTCCCGGAGTCCACTGCTCGGGCGGTGTGAAATCTTCAGTAATTGATACGCCGTAGCTGCTCGACGCACTAAGCTCGTTGACTACCGTGTCCTCTGATGTAAACCAAGCGAACGTGCCGCCGATTGCAATTAAAGCGGCGAGAATAACAGACGCCACCAACGCCCTTTTCTGCTTGGCATTTTTCTTTTTGTTCTGTGTAGTTGTTGTACTTGTCATAATTCAAAACTCCTTTTTATAATATCTATATTTAAACGCCGAGAATGCGTTAATTTACTTATTTTCAGACTGCTCCTCGACAGCCTTTTTTCCTTTATTCTCAGACGGTTCAAGATAAATCCTAAGCAGCCTAAAGAAGATAAATATCAAAACAATAATCGCAATTACAAAATACCATCTTAGCTGAACAAATTTGATTATGTAGCCCAGCTTCGGAATACTAAACGTAACCTTGCCGATAACCCTGCTCTCGTCAAGCAAAAAGCCGTCCTCGTCCTCGTTAGCGTCGCCCTTTGTTGTAAAGCAGGTAACGCCCGTGCCCTCGTAGTCGTCAAACTTCTACGTAACTCTATGCGTAAGATAAGTATCGTAATCGCTCGACGGATTAAAGGTAATAACATCGTCAACCTCAATCTCGTCCGCATCGCAAACCCTTACGATAACCAAATCCCCCACCGAAAGCTCAGGCTCCATCGAGGGAGTAAGAACCGTGTAGTAACGGTAGCCGAAAATCGACTTGTCATTGCTCCTGTCAGCCGCAAATATCAAAGCCGCAATGATAATGCAAATCGCCAGCAAATAAATGAAGATATTTCTAAAAACCCTCAAGACAGCCAACCCGACAGCCTTACCGCTGTGCGAATCACCCTCGACCGCCGTTTCCTTAACCTCATCACTCATCTCGGTAAAGCTCACCACTTTCCTTTTGCTCCATTTTTATATCTGTATGTAAATCTTAGAGTTAGTCATCTTCGTCATCTGTGCCATCATCAGTGGTTTCCGTAGCCTCTTCCGTTGCCGCTGTAGCAGTTGTCGCTTGTACGAGCGAGCTGTTTTCATCAATTGAAACATTACTCCAACGAGCGTCAACCGCACCGCCCTCCGTCTGAATCGCATCGGTAAGCACATCAATTTGTAGTGTGATGCCATATTCTTCAAGGATTGCATACGTGTCACTTGAAATTGTAACGCTTGCTAAAAGCTGCTCGGTAGTATCTCCCGCCTCAACGGCAGTCTTGTAATAAAAATACCCATCAGCCGAGTTGTAGAACCAGTATTCAGACCAGCCATCAGCTAAAGTAAAGGTAACATCGCCGTTGGTGAAAGAAGTCGCCGTGCCATCTGCAAGCGAATCTGAATCAGTTACCGCTGTGAGCTCATCAAAAGATTCAAGCCCATATTCCGCAGCATCACCCGATTGAATATCAACGTCAATTTCACTTGTAGATGTTTGAGTTTCACTATTTTCATCTTCATATTCGCTTGTAGTTGTAAGCGTTGTCACATATCTGGGAACTAAAGCAACACGAACGTAGGATTTAACGTAATTGCTGTCAGCAGCGCTAGTTGTCGTAATCTCAACAGGCTTTGAAGCCGTATAAGATACAACCTCAGACCCGTTTTCATCAGACGAAGTGTCCTCCGACCAAGTTACGGTATTAGTTTTTTCCGTTATATCAGCATATGAAGATGAGTCAATTCCGCTCTCCGTTACCGCAACCTCAATCTCCGCAGGCGTGAAGCTGTTAGTCGCCGACTTATTAACTTTGGTGTCGCTGTTTGCAAAAACCGAAAGCACGCAGGCAACCGCAAACGCAAGCAGTGCAACAATTATAATCGGGACTCTATATTTTTTAAATGTGCTAGTATTTTCCAAATCAGCGCCGTCCTTTCTTTTCCAAATCATCAGACGCTAAAAAAGTCATTTCAAAATTTCACATCATATTTCACTATCAAAAAAATTATACACCATTTATTCAACTTTGTCAACCCCCCCCCCCTTAAAAAAAATCATTTAATCAGTCAAAATTCATCATTTTCAATAAATTCTCCGCCTAAAAACTGTTGGATTTGCACAGTTTTTATATTAACAATTTCAAATGAAATTCATATCGTTACAAATATTCATTTTCCAAATCATTATTATCAAATTTAAACTTATACAAATTAAACCCATTTTTCCTATTTAAACCCATTTTGCTCAAAATACAATTTTTTTGTTGTAGCCCTCTTGACAAATGCAAAAAAATGTGGTATAATAAAAGTATGATGTCTCCCGTCTCTTAGGCGGCGGGTGCCATTCTGACTTTCAGTAGGGGATATAATCCCCTACTGAAACCCAGCGGAGCTGGTAAGAACATGGTAAGAACATTTTTTTGGACGAAACTAATGTTCTTACAAGTTCCGTGCGGAACAAAAGTTACTTACGCTCCGAACTTTTATTGCAAGCGTTCGCAATCAAGCTTAAGCAAGCTTAGCTTGCCTTGCTCCGCTTTAAATAGATGTGCAATGCGGGTGTGGTGAAATTGGCAGACACGCAAGATTTAGGTTCTTGTGCCATATGGTGTGCAGGTTCAAGTCCTGTCACCCGCATGAAAAAGCTCCGTGGCAACTCGCCAAGGAGCTTTATTTTTAAACCCTTTCAAGCTCTTCCTTATGCTCCTCACGCTCAGTTTTAATCGGCTTCTCGTCAACGCCCTCAGTAGCGTCAGGCACAAAAACAATCTTAATAGTCATGAGAATCAGCTTAAAATCAAGCCTCAGCGACTGCCTTTCAATGTACATCAAATCCAGCTTCAGCTTGTCATAAGGAGTAGTATTATACTTTCCCATAACCTGCGCATAGCCCGTAAGCCCTGCCTTAACCTTAAGTCTGTAGCGAAACTCTGGCATATCCTTTTCATACTCAGCCGCCAGCTGCGGACGCTCAGGGCGAGGTCCCACAAACGACATATCCCCCTTAAGCACATTAAAAAGCTGCGGCAGTTCGTCAAAGCGAATCTTGCGGATAATTTTGCCCACAGGCGTGATTCTGTCGTCATTTTTCCCCGCAAGCTGCGCCCCATTCTTTTCAGCGTCAACAATCATACTGCGAAATTTATGTACCTTAAAAATTCGTCCGTTTTCCGTCAGTCTTTCCTGCGAATACAGCACTGGACCGCGGTCATAAAGCTTAATTGCCAGTGCGGTAATAAGCATAAACGGCGAAGCAATAACCGACAGCACCACAGAAAAGAGAACGTCCATTCCCCTCTTGATAACATGCTGCTCAAACGAAAGTCCGTCATTTCTGCAAAGCAAAAGCGGTGTGTCAAACAAATTGCACTCGTCCGCTCCCCTGACTAAAATGTCCGAAAGCTTAGGATTCAGATAGGTGCGCACATTATTTTCAAAGGTGAATTTCATAAGCTGATTTTTCAGCTTGCTGGGAATATCGCTGATAATCACAGCCTCATGCTCCAAAATCCGCTCCTTTATAAGCTCTATATCCTCGTCACAGCTGATAGACTCGTTTATTATGTACTTATCAACCCTGCTGCTCATTTTCTTGACTAAATACTGTGCGCTTCGATTGCCGTAGACTATAATCATCTTTCTGGGCGGATAAATGCACTCAAACAGCTTTGTAAAAAGCAGACACCAGACAATAGCAATTACAATCTCCGCAGCGGTTAGACCAAGCAGCGGCATAATTGAAAGCCGTCCTCGTCCTATAAGGCTGATCTCTAAAAAGGTAATCGCATTTGTAAGAAGTATACCCAGCGTCTGAGAGCCAATAAGGCTCCCCGCCTTTAAATAACCCAGCCTGAATGCGCTAAAGCTGTTTGCGCTCAGCACATATACAAAGACATAGATGACAACCATCAATATATTTCCATAATACCAGAATGGGTCGTTCATCTCACTGTTATAGGATGAATACCATATAACGGAAAATCCATATCCGAACAGTACAATTATAAGAAACGATGAAAAGAAAGTAATCAGTCTCTTAAATTGATCTCTGTTTTTATTTCTCATCAATCACTTACATCCTTTCAAATTCGGTGCTTTATGCACTATAGAGCATCTGACAAAAGCTGTTGCTGTGCAAATGCGGCAAAGCCTTGCGTCAGATGTGCGGCAAGATGTCCTTTATACAGTATATCACATTTTTAAAAGATAATCAAGTATTTTTTTATGGATTTGTTTTTTCCTTTTTAAATAAACCATTTTTATCACAAAGCACAGCTAATTTTTTTAGAAAATTTTTCCTTTTATTTTTCTATTTTTTGGAAGTTATTAACTGAATATGCATGCAATAGTAATTTCAGCAAGCAAAAAATACGCTAAAAAGCACCTCTGAATCCTGCGAGGTGCTTGTGATTTTATTCCTTATCATCATTTTTTTACGGCGAAAAGCTTTTTGAGAAGCTTTACTCCCTTAGACTGGCTGTCTGACTGTCCGTCATTTTCCTGCCCGTCAGGCTTATCCGAAGCCTCCTCTTTATATTCGTCAGCTTCATCATTGTCATCCGCAGCCGCACCGCCCGAATCTGTAGCTTTAGCAGGCATAAGCGAGGTCTTGCCGTGCTTTTCGAGCCTGTTATATACAAACTTCTTGACAATATCGTAAATGACTGCAAAGAGCGGAACGCCTATAATCATACCGACAACACCCATTATCCCGCCGAAGAATAGTATTGCGAAAAGAATCCAAAAAGCCGACATTTTTGTAGTGCTGCCCATACATCTAGGTCCTATAATATTGCCGTCAATCTGCTGTAAAACGAGTATAAAGATTATAAACCATATTACCTTTCTAGGCTCGATAACTAAAATCAGCAGTGCGGACGGTATTGCGCCTATAAAGGGTCCGAAAAACGGAATTATATTTGTCACTCCGACAATAACGCTTATAAGCACGGCGTCCTGATAATTCATTATGCTAAGGACAACAAAGCAAATTATCCCTATTATCATCGAATCAAGTACCTTGCCTCTTAAAAAGCCGCTGAACATCTTATCGGCATAGAGAATCTCATCATACACCATATCAGCCGTCTTTGACGGAAAAAGCGCATAGATAAGCATTTTTCCTTGACGTGCAAAGGTTCTGCGTGAAATGAGAAAATATATAGAAATTATAAATCCGATTACTACATTGAGCAAAAACTGGAGAATCACTCCTATACCGCTTCCGACTCCGCTGAGCATAGGCTGAATCGTCTGCATTGAGGTAGTCAGATCGGCGGTGAGATCCTCAAGGCGCTCATACACAACGTCAACCGCATTCATCATATAGCGTTTAACATCAGGATATGCTTCAAGCTTCTCATTTGCCCACGCTATAAAATTCACTATATAGTCAGGAACAGCCTTAACGATTGAAACCAAACTGTCAATTGTTGCAGGAACAATAAGCATTACAACTATCGCAAAAATCAGCAGTGCGGTCAGCGAGCTTAAGGTTATCGACAATCCGAACGCCCATTTTTTGCTTTTGGGCTTGTCCGGCAGCAGTCTGATAAACATATTTTCAAATTTATTGCAAAGCGGCGCTAAAAGATAAGCTAAAACTCCGCCGATTAAAAACGGCTGGAGAATATCCAGAATAGACTGAATTATACTTGCCAGTTCGCTTCTTTGGAATACAATATAAATCATAACCATAGCAGCCGCAATAACGGCTATTGCGGTCAGACCTGCGGAAACGAATGGATTGTTGCGCTTTTGCTTCATAAGTTATGCTCTCCTGACGAGTTGAATAATTTTGCTTTTTTACTTTCAACAGAACTTCTATTTTTATTATACAATAAAATAAATTTTTAATCAACCCTTTTTATCAATATTTTTCAAAAAACGACGCAGAAGTTTTTCAACAGCATCTCTGCGCCGTCCTTTTTACCAGTACATTATAACAGGCGTGTCAAGCTCTACATTTTCATAGACATACTTTGCGGCGTTATACGGCATATTTATACAGCCATGTGAGCCGTAATTTACATAGCGTGTGCCGCCGAAGGAGGACTGCCATGTTGCATCATGAAGTCCGATGCCAATAGTCGAGATATTGTTCCAATAGGTAACAGGGGTTGACCATGTTTCGCCTGCGGAATTTGAGCCTGTGAGCGTCTTGTTAAGCTCCTTATACCACAGCTTATAAACTCCTGCCGGAGTATTTCTTTCCTCTGTGGGCTTGCCTGAAACTATATCACATTCATACTCAAGCTCGCCGTCTTTATAGTACCAAAAATGCTGCTCCTCCAAATCAACCTCGCAGTATGTATCGCCTATATCATCGTCCGCCGTTCTTACATTGGCATTGCAGGTATAGGTATACTGTGAGTTTGGATTAACATAGTAGTACGGCTCAGTAGTTGCGGAAATACCGTCCTCTATCAAACCAACAAGCAATGCGCAGGTCTTTTCCTGATCAATCCACCAGCCATAGCAGCCGCTTCCCTGCTCAACGGTAATTTCTCCTCTTGTCGTGGAATTAAAGGTTCTGTCCTTGCCGTAGGTATCGTACTCATCAGCCAGCTTCTCTACATACTCCATCGCCTTATCCTCGTCAACGGTATAGCCGTCAAGCGCATTGTCATTTTCAAAGGTAATCCAATCTATAACCTCGCTTCCGCTTAGTGTTTCAGTTGTGTATGTAAAATCAAAGGTAAATTCAACATTGTAAAGTGAATTAAGCTTTTCAAGCTCTTCAGCCAGGTCGTCAGCTGTAACCTCCGCCGATTTATAGCAATTACAGTTTTTAAGGCTTATCGAGTAATCGCCTCTGTCAAGAAAGCCATCGATAAAGTCATACAAATCCTCAACCTTATCCTCGTCAATTACCGTGCCTATAACCTCGTCCACAATTTCAAAGCCGTCGTCGGTGCGCTGAATATAGGCGTTCTCAGGCTCAACTGCCTCATCCTGATTTGCAACGATTTTTTCATAAACAGCATCATAAAGCAGTTCTCTGTCGTAATCATATTTAACGGTAAAAGTGTAGTGCGTTTCTTCAGTTCTGGACTTATACCAGCCTGCATGGTCCTGACCGTTATAGAAATCCTCAACGCTGTTTACGATATTATCCTCACCGTCAAGGCTAGTCATCTTAATCATAACCGTTTCGTCATCAGGAGTTATAATTGTAATTGAATCGGGAATATCAGAATCCTGTCTGACAAGCTCTGCTGCCTCCTCAGCGGTTTTTCCGCTTACGTCAGTATCATTTATATAGGTGTTATCAAGAAAAACTCCATCGTAAAGCGCCTTGCCGCTTTGATACCACATCACTGTACCTGTGATTGCTCCGCCGATAAGCAGCACAAAAACAACAAGACAAGCAATCAAAGTGCGCTGTCTACATTTCTTTTTACGGCGCTTAGCCTCCATTTCAGCTTTTTTGCGCTTTTTAGCCGAAGCACTCTTACGCTTTAAATTTGCAGTCGGTTGCTGTGCTTTAGGCGCAGCATATCTGCGTTCGGGATATGTAGCGCCAGAATCACGCCTCTTTTGTTCAGCCGTTTTAATGTCCTCATTGCTTTTAGTCATTACGCTGCCCGAAATTTTCTTAGCCATTTCCTCCTTGAAAAGCTGCTCATTTATATTTTTATTCTCAGCCATTTCTACTCTCCTATATCTATCAAAAAACCTTTTCTACTATTATTATACACTTTTTTATTACAAATTGCAAGCCCTTTTTCGGTAAAATCAGGCGATGCAAAAAAATTTCACAAAAAGATTGACAAACTAGAATAAATGTGGTATAATAAAAATGATAAGCTTAGTCTTATCGTATGGAAGTTCTAGACTTCTGTAAAAAGAGGTGCGTCCTACCGTATAAGTGGAAATCTTACAAGAGGTGCGTCCTACCGTATAAGTGGAAATCTTTAAAAAGGCTGTGGATTTTTTCACAGCCTTTAATTTTGGCAAGCAAGGTGAAAATATGTTGCAGATTTTTGAAAAAGGGGTTGACAAACGTGATGGAATGGGGTATAATAATAATAGAAACAGGGAAACCTGTTATGCAGGAACATGAGTTCTGGGTATACTGACGAAACTTTACAGTCGTTGCGGTATACTAAGTGATGAAACCTTATGTATGGTCAGGGGTGTGTAAGGTGGAGCTCAATAAATGAGGTTGCAAGTGTGCCAAGTCCTGAATAGGTTGAAAACAGCTGAAGAGAAAACCTGCATAATATAAGCTCTGCTTTTTCGCAGAGCTTATTTATTGAACATAAAGCTTATCCCTATCAAGTCAACATCAATAGTGACCGTTTAAATTTGCAATAAAATCAAGGCATTTGGAAAGGTCTTCTGATTGGTTGTCATCTATTTCATCATAGGCAATGTCAAGCTTTTTAAATACATTTGCTGAAATTTCGTTTATGTAACTTTTGGCTTTATCTGTGAGCGATATGTTTATTGTATGTCGGTTGGCGGCATTTTGCGAACGGCTGACAAAGCTTATATCTACAAGCTGCGCTACCGCACGAGTCGCCTGCTCATTGCTGGTACAAATTCTGCGTGCGATTTCCGACATGCTCAGCATTTCCTCTTTGTTAAGTGCCAGCAAAAGAATTTGCTGGGTTCTTGTAAGCTTCATCGGGTGTGCGTCAAATGCTTCGAGAACAACACGGCGCAAGGTTGGATACACTTTCATTAATGATAATGCTTCGGAATTGTTAAAATAGTTATTATTGTCCAAGTCAATCCTCTCCCTTTTGTAGTGAATTTATTGCAATAAAATCAGTTGCCTGATTAAAAATAATCGCTGTAATTTAAACTATCTTAATTGATATTTAAAGCGAAGCAAGGCAAGCTAAGCTTGCTTAAGCTTGATTGCGAACGCTTGCAATAAAAGTTCGGAGCGTAAGTAACTTTTGTTACGCACGGAACTTGTAAGAACATTAGTTTCATCTGAAACAAATGTTCTTACCAGCTCCGCTGACTTTCAGTGGGGGATTATATCCCTTACTGAAAGTCAGAATGGCACCCGCCGCCTAAGAGGCGGGGACATCATACTTTTATTATAACACATTTGTTCCCCTGTTGTCAAGAGATAAAAGGCTAAATTTGCTCTTATTTGCAAATTTTCGATAAATTGTATCATTATCAAAGAAATTGTAATTTATTTTTGGTAATTTTGACTATTTAATAAACTACCAAATTGCCTTTGCTCAAAAATTAAAGGAGCTAACATTTGAATAACATCAAATAATTAACTCCATTCTATCCCTTAACCACCCTGACACAGCGGTGAACTCTTTCTGCAAAATCCTCTGGCGTTGAAAGCTTTTTAGATGTAAGCCAACGAATAAGCGAGGAAATAATCGCATCGGTAAAAAACTCTGCGGCAAAAACTGAATCCTTGTCATCGGCAAAATAAAACTTCAAATATTCGAACAAAATAGATTCAAGAATGTCCTTGAAGTACTCCCTAAAGGAATTTTGTCCTTCAATTTTAAGCGCCTTTGAATAAAAACGCTTATTTTCATAAAAATACTTGCATACGTCGATGAAATGCTGCCAACCATTATCATCAGGAGAATAATTCAGGGTATGGACAAATTCAGTATAAAAAATCCAATTTACAAGGTCGTATTTATCACGAAAATGATAATAGAAGCTTTTTCTGTTCATATTACAACCCTCGCAGATGTCGCCTACGCTTATTTTAGCAAAGCTTTTGCTTTCCATCAGGGTTTTCAGACTATCCGCCAAAGCACGCTTGGTAACATTAGAATCAGCCACAAAATCACTTCCTTTTTTCATTTTGAGAAATACAAGGATATTATATCAAACTTATATCAACGATTTATGTTTGAATTGTGAAAGATTTTTGACAGAGCCAGTTGATTTAAGCTTTTCAAATCCTCATCTCAGGCTTGTAACACAGAATTTTACAAAAAAAGCCTTGAAACTAGCTCTGCTTTGTGGTACAATTGATTTAAAGGCAAATGGGCTTTTGAATTTTCAGAATTTTATTGCCAAAAGGAGCGATGCACAATGAAAGAAAGCTTTATGCTTGCGCTGGAAAACCGTTTTCCACGGTGGAACGGCGCTATTGCGATTATCTTTGCGGCGTCACTTTTTTGCTTGCTTATCTTATGCAGAGAAAGCACTGCTCCAAATTAAGAACAGCAGTGGCGGCTCTCCTGTACTTTTATATATTTAATGTGCTTGTGACAACGCTTTTAATGCGTACTCCATACAGCTATTACCGCTGCACCTTAGAAATACAGTTTGTCAATCAGATTTTTGTGCAAAAGGATTTGTATGCTCTTTCCGAAGCGCTCCTTAATATTATGATGTTTCTGATTCCAAGCATATTTTTGCCGTTTTTCTTTAAGGAGCATGAGGCTTTGAAAACGCTTTGCTGCGGGCTGGGTTTTACACTTTTTATAGAAATTACACAATATTTTACTCGGCTGGGCGAGCTTCAGACTGACGACTTGATAATGAACTTCTCAGGCTGTCTGCTTGGAGTGCTGATTTATTTTACGTTGAGATTAACTATCAGCTTTTTTAAAGAAAAAAATAGCTATTCTCAGGTGCAAAAGGCTTCATAAGGTCATTTGCAGAGCTGTTTTATTTTTAAAATGGCATATTTATGAGATATTTTATTAATTTTTCAGAAAGGACTTGCATTTTATATCAAAAAGGTATATAATGATTACAGCAAAAAGCAGCGACTGGTTTATACATAAATTCCAAAAATGAAACCGGCACTTAAGGTATAGAAAGGACTTAGAAAAATGGAGAAACGCTTTATTTATGCTGATAATGCCGCAACCACGAAGGTTACGCAGAATGTGCTTGACGCCATGCTGCCTATTTTTACTGAAAATTTCGGCAACGCTTCAAGCATATATAATCTTGGAATGGACGCCGCAAAGATAGTTCTCGCTTCAAGAGAAAAGGTTGCGAATGCCCTTGGCGCAAAGGTCAACGAGATCTACTTTACCGCTGGTGGCTCAGAATCTGACAACTGGGCTATCAAAGGTGCGGCTGAAATCGGTGCGAAAAAGGGCAAGAAGCACATCATAACAACCGCCATAGAGCATCATGCGGTTTTGCACACCTGTGAATATCTCGAAAAGCACGGCTTTGAGGTGACATATCTTCCCGTTGACGAGTACGGACGCATAACTGTCGAGCAGGTTGAAAATGCTATAAGAGAGGACACCTGCCTTGTCACCGTCATGTTTGCGAACAATGAAATCGGTACTATCATGCCGATTCCTGAAATCGGAAAGCTCTGCCGACAGAAAAAGGTGCTGTTCCACACAGACGCTGTACAGGCTGTAGGTCATGTGCCGATTAACGTCAAGGAGATGAACATTGATATGCTCTCGCTTTCAGGGCATAAAATTCACGCTCCCAAGGGCGTCGGTGCACTTTACATCAAAACGGGAATCGCTCTGCCAAACCTGATCGCAGGCGGTGCGCAGGAAAGAGGCAAGCGTGCGGGAACGGAAAACGTGCCCGGAATTGTAGGTCTCGCAACGGCAATCACAGATGCCTGCGCAGATATTCCTGAAAAAACCGAGAGAATCGCCGCTTTAAGGGACAAGCTCATTGATGGAATCCTGCAAATTCCGCAGACACGTCTGAACGGGCATCCAACACAACGTCTTGCAGGCAATGTGAACATCTCAATCAGAGGCGTTGAGGGCGAAAGTATGCTGCTGTTGCTTGATTTAAACGGAATCTGCGCTTCGTCAGGTTCAGCCTGCACATCAGGCTCGCTTGATCCATCGCACGTTTTGCTTGCAATAGGACTTCCCCACGAAATTGCTCACGGAAGCTTAAGACTTTCGCTTGGAGAGGATATAACTGAAGAAGAGATTGATTACATCATCGAAACTGTGCCTAAGGTGGTAACAAAGCTGCGTTCAATGTCGCCGCTGTGGGAGAGAATTTGCTCAACGGAAGGATTAAATCCTGACGGCACTCCCAAGGCTTAAACAAACATACAATTGCTTTTATAAAAGGAGAATTGAAATGATATACAGTGAAAAGGTTATGGATCACTTTGCCAATCCTCGCAACGTCGGTGAAATAGAAAACGCCGACGGCGTCGGAGAGGTTGGAAACGCCAAGTGCGGAGATATAATGAAAATGTATCTCAAAATCGACAATGGAATAATTACAGACGTAAAGTTTAAAACCTTTGGCTGCGGTGCGGCTGTCGCCACCTCGTCAATGGCTACCGAGCTTATCAAGGGCAAGCCTATTGAAGAGGCAGTCAAGCTTTCAAACAAGGCGGTTATCGAGGCTCTGGACGGACTTCCGCCTGCAAAGCTGCACTGCTCTGTTTTAGCCGAGCAGGCTACAAAGGCGGCGCTTTCAGACTACTATCGCAGAAACGGAATAGATCCCGTGCCGATTGTCGGCAGAATTGAGGACTGTGAAGACTGCGAAAGCTGCGGCATATGACAAGTGTTGAGATTTTTACAGACGGTGCCTGTTCAGGCAATCCTGGTCCAGGCGGCTGGGGGGCTGTGCTAAGATATGGGCAGGCTGAAAAGGAGCTGAGCGGCGGCGAAGCTTCAACCACAAACAACAGAATGGAGCTTACGGCGGTAATCAAAGCGCTTGAAGCTCTCACACGTCCCTGCAAGGTGACGCTCTACAGCGATTCAAAGTATATAATCGATTCTGTAACAAAGGGTTGGGCTAAAAGCTGGCAGGCAAACGGTTGGGTTAAGTCAGACAAAAAGCCTGCTCTTAATCCCGATTTGTGGAAAAGGCTTTTGCAGCTTCTTGAGGTTCACGAGGTAAGCTTTGTCTGGGTCAAGGGTCATGCAGGGCATCCCGAAAACGAACGCTGCGACCGTTTAGCGGTTGAACAGTCGAAAAAATTTGCAAAATAACAAAAAGAGCGGATTCATGATGAACCGCTCTTTTCCTTTGTTCTGTTTAAGCCCAAAATATTTATGCTTGTCATGTACACTTATTTTTAGTCAGTGAAAAATGTATTTCAATTTGCAAAAAATCCCATCTTGGATTTTTTCTATTTTTTTCTCGCTCTCACGACATTTTTCACCTGTCTTATATCCTTTCCCAAGAAAAGAAAGGTTGTGTATTCATTTAAAAGTCTTGAGGTTATTCTTTCGTCATAGCGTTTATTCATTTGATTTTCGTCAAGATTTGTTGAAATAATCGTAGGCTTTTTCAGATTGAGCCTGCCGTTTATAATATTGTACACAGCTGAATCGTTGAAGCTGTTCTTAAATTCTGACGCAAGATCGTCAATTATCAGAAGATCGGCGTTTAATGCTGTATCAAGAGTATTTCCGTCCTCTCGTCTGAAATACTCATTTTCAATTCTCCTTAGAAGGTCGGGTGCAGAGGAAAACACAACGAAAAAGCCCTTATCAATAACAGTCTTAGCTATACATGACGACAAGAAGGTTTTGCCCAGCCCTGTTGAGCCTATAAACAAATACGATTGAGATACCTTTGGAAAATGCTCGCAAAAGCTGACAAAATTATTCTTGTATTTTACCATCTGTCTGCTAAGCGCTTCATTGTCATAATAGTCCGAACGAAAATCGCTGAAATCGTGCAGCGCTATAGAGCTTTGCTTGTTAAGCTCATTTATCGTGTAGCTTTTTAAAAGCTTACTGGCACATTCACAGCGGATTCCCTCAACATAGCCTGTATCGTGACACCTTTCACAGACATATTTCGCTTCAAGATAATTTTCATCGCCTGTCAAATCATAAACCATAGTCTTTATTCTTTTCTGTATATCTAAATTTTCCTCTTTCAGCTCCTCCGCCTTGCGCAAAGCGTCCTTGTCATGAGAGGCTACAAGCTTAACAAGCTTAATGCAGCTTACTTTAAGCGACTGCCTGAGTGTGTATATTTCAGGAGCTTTAGAGTAGACAAATTTTTCTTTCTCCTCAAGCTCAGCAGCTGAACGCTGACGTCTTTGTGCAAGCTCCGCTTCTGTTTTTTCATACGCTTGCTCTGTGTACCTCATGCTTCGTCCTCCTCAAAGCTAATAGTATCAGGATCAAACTCCTCAGCCATTTTCCTCCACAGCTTTAAATCATAGGACGGCTCTTTCTCCTGATTTTTCTCTTCCTTATAATCCTTTTGATATTTTAAAATATCGTCAAGCTTATCAAAGCCCTTTTCATGCCAGTTTTTCAAAATGCCATTTATGTAGTTAAGAATATTTTTTCCTTTTAAATCTCTGCAAATTTCACCGGCATAGCTTACGATTTTTTCATCAAAGCCCCAAGCCTGCCACTGTTCAAAGTACTCCCTTTGCTTCTTGGTAAGACTTCCCTCCAAACCAAAATCACTTTTGATTTTATTGCTGTAATCTCTCAAAGCAAGCTGTCTCTGAGCTTCCGCTTCAATCTGGTCATATTCGGTAATTCCCTTTGAAAACCAATCCTTTGCAACCGTTTCAGCATAAGCCATGCTTTTCTTGCCTATATCAACGCAAAATTGAAGTATAATAAGAATCTCAGCAGCCGAAAATCCATAATATTCATACAAATTAAGTACAGCGGCAGTTTCGGTGTGATTTATCGGGCGACCGAAAATTTTCTGCAATTCATCGGTTAGAAGCTTAAGCTCCTTATTCTTTTCAACCTTTTCGGCAAGCTCCTTGGTTGTATAACGAACCTTTGCCGTTGCAGAAGCAGTCTTTTTCATCGGATTTACAGCCTCAGTAAGGCAAACTGGAAGATTCTCAGACTGCGCCTTAGGAACTGCCTTTTCAGTATTTTGTTCTTTATCCTCTGTAAGC
Source organism: Ruminococcus sp. (assembly GCA_021202895.1). Taxonomy (GTDB): domain Bacteria; phylum Bacillota; class Clostridia; order Oscillospirales; family Ruminococcaceae; genus YE71. The sequence continues at coordinate 93,714 of JAJQCE010000024.1, forward strand.
CTTTCAAAGCAAGCTACACCGCTACTGCTCCAAAACTCAAGTGCGTCCTCAACCTTTCCAACGCTCAAGCCGCACTGCTTAGAAAGCTCAAGCGAATCAATAACGCTCTCATTTGTACAAAGCGCACAGAGCAAAGCCTTGTAAAAATCAGCGTCCGCAAACCTTATGAAATTTTCTACAGCACTGCATGGAACGGTAAAATACTTACCGAATACAGGTGCGCTAATTTTATACTTCACAACAAATCTGCTCCTTTTTAAATCCTGAAACATGGTAACCGAGTTATTTCTATTATACCACATTCTAATCAAGGTTGCAAGTGATTTTTTACAAATTTCCAATCAGGAGCGGATTTAAGAGAAAATAATCAAAGAAGTCTATCCCCAGAAGCGAAAGCAAAATCGGAGCAATCAAAATTGCCGTAGCCGCCACAAATGTAGAGATAAAGCTTTTTAGTTTACTTGAAAGAAAATAAATTATCAGCATTGCAAGAAACAGAGCAAGAAATCTTCCAACAGAAATCAAAATCAAGTACTGCTTTATGCTGATGCTCCAATTTTCAAACGCTTCAAGCGAACACAAGGGTGCATCAATCTGCCTTGTGCCGTAGGTTGAAAGAACGTTATAAAAATAGGGAGCATAAGTCAGAATAAAAATTACAGCTATGATTAGCGTTCCTATTAAAAGCTTAATAAAAAACGTCGTTTTTCTCCCTCTTTTCGAGGTTTTAAGAAGCACGTTTGCGCCTGTCTGATATTCAACAGAATAAACATAGGTGAGTGAACAGATAAGAACTGCCATTGCGGTAAGGGCAAGCGTCAAATCCTTGTTTGAAGCTGATACATCACCCATTAAAAGCTTATAGCCGCTGTCATAGACAAACTCGCCGTTTTCAGTGGTCTGCAAATATTCAGCATGAGAAAGAACCTGCTCAAAAGCAAATTGCGGAGCAAGAATTTCCTGATATTTCATCATAACAAAAATGCCCTCATCAGCCGATTCAAGCTGGGTATACATTGCATTTTGAGCATCCTCAAATTTCTGCGCTTCAGCATTTATATATTCCTGCTTCTCCTGATTATATTCGCCCTCAAGCGTAAGCATATACTGCTTGTAATAAACCTCGTCCGCAGAAGAAAAGCTTTCGCTCATCGGTTTATAGGTGACTATTACAGCTGCTAAAAAGATAATTAAAATAAAAGCTGCCTTTCCACCTATAAAAATCTTATAACACTCCTGCAAAAAAAGATTTGTCGAACATCCTTTAAAGAGATTGAGACTTGCAAAATTAAGGCGCTTTGATTTGCTTTTTATAACGCCTTTTTTATCAAAAACAAATATTGATATGAAAGAAAAAATCAATATCAAAAGAAAAATCGAAACAATAAAAACAGGAATATAATTTATCGGAAAAGAAAAAACATTTAGATTTAAATACTGCGAAAAAATATCGCTGGTGTTTGCATATGCAAGAATATTGATATATTTAAATAGGCAAAGATAGCTTGCGGAGGGTATCGTATAATAAAGCACAGCCTCAAGCGCAATAGCTATAAAAAGCGAAGCATAAACCTTAATGGCGGAGTCAAAGATAACTGAAAAAAGAAAGATAAGCCCTGCAAATAAAAGATAAACTGAAAGCTTTGAAGCAATAAAAAGCAGAAAAAATTCAAGCACGCTAAGTCTCAAATTACTGTCGTTAAAATTATAGACCGACTGAATTTGTCTTGACAAATCTCCAAATCCATATGTGAAATATGAAACTGCAAAATTAACGATATAAAGAAGAATTACTGCGACAAAAGCCGCAGAAAAGCAAACTAAAAGCTTTGAAAAGCCAAGATTTTTTCTGCCTTTAAATGTGGTTCTTGAAAGAATAATCTGATTTAATTCCTTTTCTCTGGTCAAAATCATAACGGAAATTGTCATTATCATTAAAAAGCCGATTAAATCTGTCGCAAGAAAATCGGTCGCCATTTCAACACCCTTTGAAGGCGCAACTTCAAGCATTGAGCCTTTTAATTTGATAAAATCATCGGGGGTTTTTTGAATATTTTTATAGCTAAAGGAATCCTCATCTGCAAAAAGAGAAATGCTGGCCATTTTTGCGGCGGTCTGATCTATCGATTCAAGATAATCGGTATAATTTGCACAGCTCTCAACCTCTGCAAGCACGTCCTTCATCAGCTGCTGTTCATTAAAAATATCGTCAGTATAAACCAAATAGCTTTTACTTTCATATTCACTCATAAGCTCATCGCCGTCAATGTTCGGATATTCATTTAGCATATCAGAAATATCCTCGCCAAAGGAAAGCATCTGAATAAGCTCAAGCTTCTGACAACGCAAGCTTATTTGTTCATATGCGCTTTGAGCGTCCAATCCATCTAAATCTGCAAAAACCGTCTTATATTGTGCGGCGGTGTAGTTTTCATTACTCTGATTTTCATTTACATAAAGCAAAATACCGTTTAACACAGCTAAAAAAATAAAAATTCCAATCGTGCTTTTTTTGCAGAAAACCTTGACAAGCTCGCTTAAATATATTCGCATTTTTTCACCGCCTAATCAAAGTAATAAAGATACAAGTCCTCTAAATCAGGTTTACAAAGCCTAAACTTAAAGTCGCTTGGAGTGTCGTCTGAAATGATTCTAACATAAATTTTTTTATCATCCTTTGAAATATTTCCTACTTTTTTATTTTTTGAAATTTCCTCTAAGCCTTTTTCATCGGTTTTTATTTCATAAACCTTGCTGCTGATTTTTTCACAAAGAATATGCGGTGCGCCGCTGTCGATAATTTCTCCCTGCTTTAAAAGCAAAACCTCTTTTGCGATAAATTCAACGTCGGAAACTACATGAGTAGCAATTATAACAATTTTTTCAAAAGCAATCTGAGAAATTAAATTTCTGATTCTGATTCGTTCTTTCGGGTCAAGTCCAGCCGTCGGCTCGTCTAAAATTATAACCTTTGGATCACCAAGCATAGCCTGTGCAATGAGAGCTCGCTGCTTCATTCCTCCCGAAAATCCGCCAAGCTTTTTATTTGTACTGTCTTTAAGGTTTACAAGGCTGAGAAGCCGTTCAATATCCGATTTGGCATCCTGCTTTTTCATGCCCTTAAGCGCAGCCATGTAGTAAAGAAATCTTTCAAGTGTAAAATTTGGATAAATGCCCTGCTGCTGCGGCATAAAACCGAGTATTTTTCTGAATTCCGCTCCCATTTCAACCGTGCTTTTTCCGTCAAATTTAACGCTTCCAGAGGTTGCTTTTAAATTGTCGGTGATTATATTCATAAGCGTGGATTTTCCTGCACCGTTTGGTCCTAAAAGTCCGTAAACTCCAGGATTAAATTCATATGAAAAGCTCTTAAGGGCGGTAAAATCGCCATAGTTTTTCGTTAAATTTTCTAAAGTTAAAATCATTTAGCCCTCCAACTGTGTAATTGCCTTTTTGTAGTATTCATTCGTTCCCTCTTCATCATTTATAATTAAAAATACTGCTTCTTTAACTTTAGTTATATAAACGATGTCATAGCTATTATCAAGTTTTGTCAAGGTTTTATCTGCTTCGTTAAAAAATAATCAAATTCGCTGCCATTCAACAAGGAATAGCCGTATACGCTGCAATCATCTTCCTCAGTATGAGAGCATTGCGGTTTATCACAAAGCGGAGCACTTTCCATCATTGAAAAATCAAAAAATCAAGTCTGTCAAAGGCTTTTATATGTTTTAAATAAAATTCAGCAATATAGACAATTATAATTTGAAGTTTTTGTGCATTATTATGTAAAGATATTTTTTTTTAAAGAATCAGGGCATTATTTCTTTGACAATTCAGTTGAAAACTCAGAGATTAAATTTTCAATATTTGCAGCTTCTAATTCTTGTTTTAGAGATTGTATCTCCTCATCCAAATTATCACTTTTATAAAGTTCAGTATTGTATTCAACTTGATTTGAAAGATCATTATTTAAGTGAATATCCATGGCTGGAGATTCCAAAACATTTTCGTCATAATATTTAATTTTATCCTCAGGTAAATCAAATTTTAATAAATAATCCCCTGTCCAAAGCAAGCTCTCATCTAAACCAAAAATTAGTTTATTAATATAGCTATCTATCACTTCGCCGCTGCTGTCAACAGCATAACCATTAACGGTTTCATAATCTGAACCGTAAATCAGACAATTTGCAAGACCACTATCACTGTGTAAAAGCTCAAGAATTTTAAAAGCAGCATCTTTATTTTCACTTGACGACAAGATACCAGTTGAAGCAGAATATCTTGTACCTAAAATAGCTTTGGTAGAAAAGGTATATATGTTTTCTTTTGTGATTCTTTCTGTATCCTTGGTGATACAAATAGACCAGTCATCGCTTTCATCGTCGTCATCAATTAATTTTCCATCATTATATAAGGTATTCATTTCGCTAAGCCAGTCAATGCAATCACTGCACTCAAAAGGATTAAGAACCTCGCAATCTTGCGAAATAAGAACGCCCTCGTTCAGCTCATATCCATAATATGAAACAAATTCAAAGCCATTAAGCTGATATAAAAGAATACCGTCATCGCCAAGTATATCGCTTAATTCAGAAATTGTTCCGCTGAAGCTTTCGGCAGATTCTTCGCCAATTTTGTCAAGATTGAAAATTATTTTAACTCCAATGTCCTGAGCAGTGCAGTTTGGAAAGGTGTATATACTACCGTTATATTTCACACTGTCCCAGAGCATTGAAGAAATTTGCGAATATATCTCACTATTTTCAAGATAGCTGTCAAGATTTTTATAGTATCCTGAAGAAATAAGCTCTTCTGCGACATCAGTGTCGTCATCATCAAAGCCTGTAAAAGCAATGTCAGGCGAAATGCTTTTTAGTTCACTATTATAATTATCAAAGCTTAATGTTGTAATCTTCAGACCGAAATCATAGCCATTTTCTGCAAGCATATTGTTGAACAGATCAACATTTTCGTCTGAAATACTTACTAAATCTGGCACTGCCCACTCAACATAAGTTTCAATATCACTTGTGTTTTCAGTACTGCTTGTAACGGAATCGGTCTCTTTTTTCTCACTTTCAGTAGCTTTTGAGCAAGAGGAAAGAAAGAATGTTGAAGCACATATAATACAGAAAATATTTTTTCTCATAATTTAGCCTTTCTAAATCATTCTTCATTTAAATTTTTTTATAAATTTTAATGAATTGATTTTGCCAGAGTAGAAATCCTCTTTTTCTATACAACCCATTACGTAATCAGATTCATTATAGTAATTTAAAAAAATAGTATTATCAGTCACCGCTGAAATTATGAAATCTGTATCAGCGTCCATCTGAATTTCCTCTATTTCTTCGGATTCAAAGTTTAAAAAATATGTTTTATTTTCACTGTTGCGAATTATTACACCATCTTTATCGATAGTAAATGAGCAGTCTGAATACTCTGCTTCAAAAGAAAAAATATTCATATCTGAAAGTCTGATTATTTTAGGTATTTTATCATTTACACAAACATATCCATAATTCATATCGTTGCAGGTTGCATTTGACGACCATAATATATTTTCGCTATTATCTTTAATGTTAAAATCGATTATCTCCAATTGTGAAATACTATCAATATATTCTGAAAATTCTTCTGAATCAAGATCCCATTCATCATAATCTACAGATTCAGACAGATAAAAATAAGCATAATAAATATCATCATCTGAAATATATACGCTTCTAATTTGTCCTTGATAGTTTTCTTTAACATCTGTAGAAATAACTGTGCCATCGTTTAAATTAATTGCAGAAACAGTTGACCTGGATTTTTCAAGATTTTCTCCATTTTCATCGAAAGTACTAGAGTAGCCTAATATCAGATAATTCTCACTATAACGAGCTACGGTAATCGACTGCGCATCAGAAATTTCTGCAATATCCTTTCTGTTTGTGCCGTCTGTATCAGCACGACAAAGCTTTTTATATGAAAATCCTGAATAATCATCGTTATCAATGTTTGGAGTATAAAGAAAATATAAATTATCTCCAATTACAGCTGTGCAGGTTGTGTCAATTCCTTCAACAAAACCATCACAATCAGGTGTGGGATTTGTCGAAGACTCACCCTCATGGGTGCAATTTGCCTTTGAACAAATTGCGGTATCATAGCCACTTTCAATATCAAAATAATGAAGAATACTTTCATCTGAAATATATGTAATGCCCTTATCCGTAAAGCTGTAATCTAAAAGCGATGACATACTGACATTTAAATTTTCATTTGAACTTTCGTCAGTAGAATCAGAGGATTTACACGACGATAAAAATAATGATAATGTAATTAACAAAATACAATAGTAGTTTGTTTTTTTCATTAGACACCTCATAAATTAAAGCGTTATACACATATAGATATAACGCTTTAAAATCTATATGTTTTAATTAGTAGGTAGCAGAAGTAGATGCACTCCAACTTTGTGATGAATAAGTAACAGAGTGTGTCGCTTTTTCCTTCACGCTTCTACAACCTGACGGAGCAGAAAAGCTTACAGACGCAGAGTACATATATCCATTAGATTTAGAAACTTGGCCTGTTTTTAATGTAGAAGTATTAACATAAGAATATGTTCCCGTCACTCTCGCTGTTGTATTTGCAGAAGTTGATGTTGAACTTGAACCCGTTGTAGCTGTCACCTTAGATGTTCCTTTAACAGAATACCCAGATAAGGTACCTGTTTTTGTGTTAGCTGAAACTCCAAAATTCGTCATGCTTACCGCCATCATCATAGCTGCGCCGATTGCTACTATCCTTTTCTTAAAACAGGTCATTTTAAGACCTCCTGTTGAAATTATTCCGCTAATATTAAATATACTAATGTTACAATTTAATAATAACATACTACCATTGCTTTGTCAATAGTTTTTTTTAAAAAAAAAAGAAATTTTGTATAATTGCACAAATTTTTACTTAAAGCTTTGTAAAATATGACAAAATCAAAAATAATTTTTTTATAAATCACGAATTGAAATGCACAAATTTTTTCAACTGATTATTAGTTTCATCCAGAGCATTGTCAATATCAGCAGCATCAAGCTTTTCATTTGCTGCCTCAAGCATATCCTCATATCCGCTATAGTCACCATAATCACCATAAAACAAACCATAAAATTCATCATAAATTTCAGCAATCGTATCAAGCTTAGCTTGTAAATCGTCTGAAACTTCAAATTTATAGTATGCAGAAATCTCTGAATTTTCATTGCATAGCTCAACATCTTCAGATTTTTGAGGATTATCATTAGAATTTGAATCTGCAATAATTGGATTAGTCATAGTTTCATTGACGTCATAAAACGGCAAAGCGTGATAATTTAAACATTTAACGCCGTCTATAACGGTATAATTTCTACCTTCAACACCATTATAAATCAATTCAGCAAGCTCTTCATCAGTGTTTAACAGTGCTAGAAGTTCAAAAGCACTTTCCTTATTTTCACTGCTGGAGGAAATTCCTACAGCACAATTTATGCTTTCTTCCTGTAAATATCCTTTAGAAATGACAGTTGATATACTATTATAAAGCGGCATTGCAATGTCAACGCTGCAAATTAGAGGCAGATATTCATTCATTCCATTAGTAATATATCCTTTTTCGACATAATCATTTATTAGCTTAAAATATTCTATTGCAGTTTCGTTCTCAAAAATATTTTCAGGTTCACCTGTTTCTGCATTGATGAAAATACCATTATATTTATAAAAGCCAAGAATTTCATAATATAAATCAATATCTGGACTAAGATACAATCCGCTATAACCATCAGAAGCAAACGAATCAAGATAGGGTTCTAAATCCTCAATTCTTTCAATTGAACTAATATCGAGATTATAGCTTTCACAACTGCTTTCGTCAAAAGTTAAAACTAAAGGAACAGCTAAATCGTAAATGCTTGATTTTGCATAAATAACTCCGTCAAAGGTTGTTGTCTGCGCCCAAACTAATTCATCAAACTGGTTATAAAAAATTTCCCCAAGTTCGCTTTCAAAATAATCATTAAGCGGCTCCAAATAACCATTTTCAACAAACAAATCAAAAGTATCAGCATAACCGTCGAAATACTCAAATGAGTAACCAGTATTGACAATATCAACCTGCTCGCCATTTTCTATCATTTGCTCATAGACATCAAAATTTTGATTTAATTCTTCAGTTATATAATCCATCTCGCCATTTAAAATAAAATCTACATAAAAATCATACCCTTTTTCATCAAGATAGTCATTTACAGCATTTTCTATAGCGACCTCATCATAAATTATTTCTTGGTCAATAGAAACAGCAAATGCATCATAATTTGTTAAATAAACTAGTTTGTTTTTGCCATCATATGTATTAGGCTCAACATCGTCAACCTCAAAGCTGCAAAAACCGCTTTCGTCAGTGCTATAGATAACCTCTGTTTGATCACTTGACAAAGCTTCCTCTTCATCAATGTTTTCTCCATTTGATCCTTGACTGCTAAAATCCGAAACGGACGAACATGACGTTCCTAGCATCGATAGAAAAACTAAAAAAGCTAAATATTTATTTTTCATTACAAGCGCCCTTTCTTCTTAATATTCTAATTGCTCAAAACAAAACTGTGCGTTTTCAAAATTTAAGCTCCAAAAATCCTCATCACTCAAAATACCGAAGCTGTCCTGCTCGCTATTTTGATAAAGAATAATATGAACATCAGAAATATGAGCTTCTATACCGAGATAGAAATCATCATCAAATTCTTTTTCTAACGTTATTTCGTTGTTTTTTAAGCTGTAAAGCCTAACGCCTCTGGTTTCAGTCGAATCAGAATTTTCATAACTATATATATAAAATATATCATCATCCTTTCTATATAATTCATAAACGTAGCGGTCGGATTCAAATAACAGCTCACTTTCTTCACTGTTTAAGTCAAGCGAATATGCCTTTGAAATGTTATTATCATCTGATAATGTATAAAGAACTTCGTCATCAATATAGTTGTTTATAACTAAATTTTTATCTGATTTAAACAATTCTTCGCTTGAATTACCGCTCATGTCACACGACATAAATTTTGAAAGATACTCATCACTGACTACTTCTTGAAATCCGATATATACATTATTATCGTAAATATACAAGCTGTTCATGCTAAAAATTACCTTGTTTTCTTCGCCTAAATCGGCTAATTCTTTATAAGTCCAATCATCGAAATTTAAAACACATAAATAATATTCACCTGTGATATTTTGAGTTTCCAGATCGTCAACGTTATATCTAGTACCCACAAAAACGAGATTTCCATCTATAAAATACGGATATATCATTGTAGAAAATGAAATTTCTGATGTAAAAACTTTCTTTCGATTAAGACCGTCCGTATCAGCCTCATAAATAATAAACTCATTTAAATTACTATGGCAAATTGAATATAGCTCGTCATTATATGTAAAAGCATAATGATACATCATTCCGTAAGGCGATGCTGCAGTGCATTTTGTATCAGGATTTTCCGAATATGTCTGATGCTTGCAGTCTGGCTGAGCACAAAAAACCTCGTAGCTGCCGCTTTCAAAATCCATAAAAAAAAGCAAATCGTTGTTCATTGTCGGATTGTCAAAAGCATATTCACCGCAAATTGCAAGATTTCCATTAAATTTAACTTCACTTGATTCAGTGCTATCAGAATCACTGTTTTTATCTGAATTGCCACATGAAGAAAACAGGAGCAAAGCGGATATTAAAAAGATAATTTTCTTTTTCAATTAATGATTTTCCTTTCATAATTGCTTTTAAGACATCATTAAGGGATTGCAAAAAAAGCAATTCCCTTAACACCTTCATAATTTACTTTATACAAGTGATCCTGTAAATACGGTTGCGCTCTTGTATTTATGTACAATTGTAGCAGATTGAAAAGTTCCTCCTGATGGAGTAGAACAATTAGTACTTACCGCAGTTTTTCCTGAATTACCACTTCCTGTGTTATATTTGACTCCATTCTTTTTGTAATAAAGTGTTACTGTGACACTTACAGAATTTGAACTTCCATCTGCTGATGAAGTTGATGCATATACAGAAGAACTAGTTGATTTATAAGCAGTACAATTTGCTCCACTTTTACAAAGATTTGTATATGCACTTGCATTAATACCCATCATGCTTACCGCCATCATTGCCGCAATACCCATTGTTGTAACCCTTTTTTTTAAATTAGTCATTTTAAAACCTCCTAAAAATAATAATTTTCAAAGCATATATATGCTTTAGATTAATCATAACATATACTCCTCAGCTTGTCAATAGTTTTTCCAAAAAAAAATAAATTTTGTATTGTTGCACAATTTTTGACGTCAAATTTGTACAATTTTACAATCAATGTATTTCGCTTAATCAATGCTAAACATAAAAATAAAAAACCTCAAAAGCACAGAGCTTTCAAGGTTAAAAAAGTGCAGGTGACGGGACTTGAACCCACACGACATTGCTGTCACAGGCACCTGAAGCCTGCGCGTCTGCCTATTCCGCCACACCTGCATATAAAAATAGAATCCTCGAATTTTCTTTCAAAACACCGAATCTTCAAAGAAAATCCGAGTGACCCTATGAACTGAACGAGCTATTGCCCGCCCTAGTTTGCTAAATTGTTTCCTGCTCGTTTTTTATCATGCTCATAAACGCTTTGTTTTTAGAAAGCGCTTTCATGAGCAGTCCGCCGACAATGGTAACGCATACAATTTCTCCGATTGCCACCTCAATCATCGACAAAACAAGCGGCGCATTAAGTACTATCCACAGCTCAAGTCCGACAAATACCGCATTAAACAGTACTGGAAAAATCGAAGCTGTGAAAAAGTTTAATTTGTTCCTCGAAAGATAAATACATACTCCTGCAAAAAGCGTTGCGGCTGTTCCTACTACCGTATCAATAACGCCTACCATGCTGAAGATATTTGCAATAAAGCAGCCTAGCGTCAGCGCAACAACATAATCCTTGCTGAACAAGCACAGCAGCATAAGTGCTTCTGCAACTCTGAACTGAATACTTCCATACGACAGTACCGATAAAGTGACTGTCAAAACCACATAAATTGCTGCAATCACTCCTGATTTTACAATTCTTCTTGTGCTTAAAGCTTCCATTATTTATCTCTCCTTGTTTTTATTATTGAGTGGTTATCTAGGCTACACTCATTTATTAAATTTTAATTTATGCCTTTCCTACAGATCCGAAGAGTACCATCTTCTCCTTAACCTTAGCTTTGATTGCATCGCAACCAGGCGCAAGAAGCTTTCTCGGGTCAAATCCCTTGCCTCTCAGATCCTTTTTCTCTTCAATGTACTTTCTTGTAGCAGCCTGGAATACCAACTGGCACTCGGTATTTACATTGATCTTTGCAACTCCAAGCGAAATAGCTTTCAAAATCATATCGTCAGGAATACCCGTTCCGCCGTGAAGTACAAGCGGCATATCTCCAACCTTTTCCTTAACAGCCGCAAGCGTTTCAAATGAAAGTCCAGGCCAATTTGACGGATAAACGCCGTGAATATTTCCGATTCCTGCGGCAAGCATTGTAACACCTAAGTCTGCAATCATCTTGCACTCATCGGGATCAGCACATTCGCCCATTCCTACAACTCCGTCCTCTTCGCCTCCAATAGCTCCAACCTCAGCTTCAATCGAAAGTCCGAGAGAATTGCAGGTTTTAACAAGTTCGGTAGTTTTTTCAATGTTTTCCTCTATAGGATAATGAGAGCCGTCAAACATGATTGAGGAAAATCCTGCCTCTATGCACGCCTTTGCGCCCTCAAACGTACCGTGATCCAAGTGCAAAGCAACAGGAACGGTAATTTCAAGCTCTTCAAGCATACCGTTTACCATGCCTACTACAGTCTTGTAACCGCACATATACTTTCCTGCGCCCTCAGAAACGCCAAGAATTACAGGCGAATTGCACTCCTGTGCAGTCAGAAGAATGGATTTTGTCCACTCAAGATTGTTAATATTGAACTGTCCTACCGCATAATGATTGGCTTCCGCCTTTTGCATCATTTCTTTAGCTGAGACTAACATCTTCAAACACCCTCCGTTATTATATTTTAAATTTTGTCATTGCAAATATTACTTTTACAACAATAATATTATACACTCTTTTACGCTTTATTTCAAGTCCTTTTTTATGTCTTTTACATTTGCAGGAACATTTTTTAACATTCCATACACAATTACGGCTCGTAGGTTTTTATAACCTCCTTAGCCACCTCAAGCTTTGTGCAGCGCATATCCATAGCCTGCTTTTCAAGATACCTATGCGCTTGAGTTTCCGTGAAATTTAAATACTGCATAAGCGCAAACTTTGCTCTGTTTATAGTCCTTAGCTCCTCAAGCCGTTTATGAAGCTTGATATTTTCCTTTTGAAGTCCGAGCATTCTCTTTCTTGAAGCGTTTACAAGATGCAGGCAATCGTAAAAGGCTTTTTTATTTATAGGCTTAGAAATCACAGCGACTCCGTAATCCTCAAGGCTGTACGATACCTCATCGCTGTTTTCAGCCTTTACAATCATTATGCAGCCCGAAAGCGTAGACTGTGTAATATGCTCCGCAAGCTCGTGCCCATACTCGTCGGAAAGCGGAGAATTTATCAGCACAGCATCATAATCATTCTGAGCAATAGACCTCCTTGTTTCACTTCCAGTATTTACAACCGCCTGTTGACAGTTTGGATATGTTTCTTTGACAAGACCTACAATAACGCTTGTCGCCTTTTCTCCGCTTGAAGCTATAAGCACTCTTTCCATATAAGAACCCCCTTGTAGTTTCTGCGTTTTTCCCTCAACAATTTATTGAAAGACGTTCTGATATGCTTTTAGCTTAAAGCGTGTAGAAATACTTGACTGTTTCGTAAATTTCCTTATTCTGCGCCTGCTCAAAATCTGCGCACATTTCCTTTTTCTTATCCATCACATACGCAAGCATTCTCTTGTCCATACTGTTTTTTATAAAATCGCTGTCCTCAGCCGCCGCAACCGCCTGTGAAAGGCTTGACGGTATCTTTTCAAAGCTTGTCTCAAAGCTGTCTGAGCTGTCAAGTGCTTTTACAGCCTCAGGCGAAGAGCAGCCGCTTTTCACTCCGTCAATGCAGGCGTTAAGTATCAGTCCAAGTACAAAGTACGGATTGCAGGTGTTGTCAGGAGTACGTACAATAAGTGCACCTGTTCCATCGCTTGTAGTTTTAAGTTTAATAGGAGCATTTATATTTACATCTGTCCAGAAGGAATATTTCATTGAATCAATCGCAGTCATTCTTGAATAGGAATTTGTAATACCATTTAAAAAAAGTGTCATTGCAGGGAGATTTTTTATCAGTCCGCCAATCATCTTTTCCGCTAAATTTGTAAGCCTACCGTCCTTTCTTTTGAAAACATCACTGCCGTTATTTTTGCAATTAAGCACAATCTGCAAGCTGCTGCCGCTCTTGTCAGGCAGCGGCTTAGGCATGAACGAAGCATACAGTCCGTTTATTGAAGCGACTGATCTTATGGTATTTTTAAATGTGATGAGATTATCCGCCGCACTTATCGGCGCAGAGGAATTGAAATCAATCTCATTTTGTCCTGGTCCCGCTTCATGACGCGAGCTGCTTGGATAAATTTCCATCTGCTCAAGAGTCATACAAATATCACGTCTTAAATTTTCTCCTCTGTCTACAGGCGCAACGTCACAGCAGCCTGCATTATCGTGAGGAATCTTTGTCGGCAAGCCCTTGGAATCCAACTCAAACACATAAAATTCGCATGAGGTTCCCGCTTTGAAATCAAGTCCAAGCTTTTTTGCCTTTAAAACCACATCGTTAAGGTAGTGTCTGCCATCGCCTTCAAACGGAGTACCGTCCTCTCTGAAAATACTGCAAAAAAGCCTCATTACTCTGCCCTGCTGAGGACGCCATGGCAAAAGCGAAAGCGTGTCAAGCACAGGCTTAAGCACTAGATCCATATCAGAAACACCCATAAACCCATCCATCTGTGAAGCGTCAAATCTGTATCCGTTTTTAAAAATGCCTGGAAGCTCATTTGCAAGCACAGAAATTGCCTTAAGATTGCCGAATACATCACAAAACATCAGCTTTATAAATTTAACATCGTTTTCCTCAACAAATTCCAAAACCTCTCGTCCCGTATAGCCCATTTTAATTCCTCCGTTTCAATATATCAAAATAAAAATTTCACTGATAAAACGCAAAGCTTTAAAGCTAAGAGGAACAGTGAAATCCGCTGTTCCTCTTTTTATTATACACTTTTTAATTGTCCGTGTAAAGCTGTTTGTATGGATTTTTTGTGTCGGGAGTTAAAACAAAAAATCTGCTGTTAATTATTTCGTCATAATTCATTTCAAACTTCTCGCAAAAGCTCTTTACATAGCCGCTTATCTCCGACATATCTCCTGAATCAGCTTCCTTATACTTAACCTGCGCAGGCAAATCCCAAGGAGCTTTGTTGGTTCTTAAGAAAATCTTTCCTCCATGCATTCCTGTACCGCAGAAGCGTCCGACAACGTTTTTGTTTTCATATCCAATGCCAAGAACTACTATATAGCCTCCTGCCTGATATTCGCCCAAAAAGCTTCCTGCCTTTCCGCCTATGACAAGCGCAGGAATGTGCTCCATATAGCTTTTCATATGTATTCCTGTGCGGTAGCCTGAATTTTCACGAACGTAAATCGTTCCGCCCCTCATAGCATAGCCTGTAGCGTCGCCTGCCGAACCATAAATTGTAATCGAGCCTTTGTTCATAGTATCGCCGCAGGCGTCCTGAGCGTTACCGTTTACAACTATATCGCACCCGTCAAGGTATGCTCCGAGCGCATTTCCAGGAGTGCCGTTTATAATAACGCTGCCGTTCTTTTTACCTGCCGCTATATATCTCTGACCTATACAGTTGTCAAGCTCTATAACCTCATCATCGCACGACTTTACCATCTCGTTCAGCTTTTGAAAGTGCATTAAATCTACCTGTATTCTCATATATGATTCCTCCTTGTCGTGCTTTAGTGGCTCTGAGCCAGATCTGCGTAACGCTTTTCGGCTGAAAATGCCATAAGCTGCGGCTTGCGCTTTATAAGCTCAAAATCAATGCTGTCAAGCGGCGTCTGATTTTTTATCAGAGCCGTATAAATTCCCGCTCTTTTTATATCGCCTATCATGATATATCCCATCAGGCGGTTATTCTTATAAAACAGCTTCTTATAATTTTCGCCCTCTCGCTCGGTATAAACATTTCCGTCATAAGAGCCTGCGGTAATCATATGATAGCCAAACATTCCCATTGCGTTCATAGGTATAGCGTTATCATAGGTTTTCTCGCCGCCGCCCATGTTTACACCCGCAGCTTCACCTTGAAGATAAGCGTTCGGCAAAAGTGCAAGCACACGCTCCGCACCGATTGTTATATCGTAAGATTCCGTGCAATCGCCTGCCGCATAAATATCCTTAACCGATGTTTCGCACTTGTTGTTAGTCTTTATTGCTCTCCCACATTCTCCGCCTACATCCTTAAGCAAAGAAATATTCGGTCTCACTCCGACTGCGACAACCAAAATATCAAACTCAACCTCTGCACCGCTCTTTAAAATTGCTTTGTCAGGGAAAATTTCATCTGTGCTGTCGTTTAAATAAAAGCTCACTCCGTGCTTTTCAATTGATTCCTGAACAATCTGCGCTCCCTCTGCGTCAAGCACCGATGGGAGAATCCTGTCCGCCATATCTACAACGGTAATTTGTCCCACCTTATCAGCAATTCCCTCAACGCATTTAAGACCAATAAGTCCTGCTCCTATAACCAGCACCTTGCTGTCAGGCTTAATCGCTTCACCAAGCGCATGAGCGTCGTCAAGCGTCATAAAAGTAAATTTGTTTTCAACTGTATCAAGCCCTTTCATAGGCGGTACAAAAGGCGACGAGCCTGTCGCTATAAGCAGCTTGTCATAGCCTATAACCTCTCCTGATTCAAGCTTTACATTATGCTTTTTCGGATCTATAGCTGTGACTGTTTTTCCAAGCATCACATCTACAAGGTTATCCGCATAAAAGGAATCGGGACGATATTTCATTCTCTGCTCATCGGTTTTCCCATAAAGCAGGTAGGAAATAAGCGGACGCGAATATGTATGATACTTTTCACTTGAAATAATAAGTATTTCAGAGAACTTGTCAACGCTTCTTACTCCCTCAACGCAGCCTATTGCCGCCGCAGAGTTTCCGATAATTACAATCTTACTCACTTTTCGTCCCTCCTTATCTTTCTTCAAATACTATAGCGTTGTTCGGACAGCCCGATACGCACGCAGGCTCTCCGCAGGCATTCTTTGTGCAAAGCTCGCACTTCTGAACCGCATGACCCTCGCTGTCAGGCATAATACAGCCGTAAGGACATGACAAAATGCAGGTATAGCAGCCCACGCATTTATCGTGATTAAAGGAAATAACTCCGTCCTCAATCGTAAGCGCACCTGTTATACAGCTCTTAACGCAGAGCGGATTTTCACAGTGGCGGCAGGAAACGGCAAAGTTGATTCCATTGCCCTCCTCCACCTGTATTTTAGGATTTATCGCAACTCCCTTAAGAGCATTCACCATGCTGTCCTTTCCCGAATTTGCATATGCGCAGTAATATTCACAGAGATGACAGCCAAGACACCATTTTTCATTTACATAAATTCGTTTCATAGCAAAACCATCCTCACTCTCGACTTAAATTTTGTACCCGTCATTATTCTCCTGCATGCTTTATGCCGAGAATTGAAAGCTCTCTGTCCGAAAGACCGATTCCTCTGAGCATAAGTCTGTTTCCTCTGAGCGATTCAATGGAGTTGATTCCCATTCCGCCCATGATTTCTTTAATTTCGTGATCCCATGCGCGTACAAGATTAACAAGTCTTTTGTATCCAATATCGGGATTAAGCCTTTTAACAAGCTCAGGACGCTGTGTCGCAATTCCCCAGTTGCACTTGCCCTTTTGGCAGGATCTGCACAGGTGACAGCCCATCGCAAGGCAGGCTGAGGTAGCTATATAGCAGGCATCCGCACCGAGAGCAATAGCCTTTACAAGGTCGGACGAGCTTCTTATCGAACCGCCGACTACAACCGCAACATTATCTCTGATTCCTTCTTCTCTAAGGCGAGCGTCAACGCTTGCAAGCGCAAGCTCTATCGGAATACCTACATTATCACGGATTCTTGTGGGAGCAGCTCCCGTTCCGCCTCTGTAGCCGTCAATTGCGATTATATCCGCTCCGCTTCTTGCAATACCCGAAGCGATAGCCGCAACATTATGAACAGCCGCAATTTTTACTATAACAGGCTTTTTATAATCGCTTGCCTCCTTAAGCGAGAAAACAAGCTGTCTTAAATCCTCAATCGAATAAATATCGTGGTGAGGCGCAGGTGAAATTGCGTCGGCTCCCTTTGGTATCATTCTCGTTTTGGAAATATCCTTTGAAACCTTTATTCCAGGAAGATGACCGCCGATACCAGGCTTTGCGCCCTGACCGATTTTAATTTCAATCGCCGCACCTGCATTTAAATAGTCCTTTGAAACGCCGAAACGTCCTGACGCTACCTGAACTATTGTATTTGCGCCGTACTTGTAAAAGTCCTCGTGGAGACCGCCCTCGCCTGTATTGTAGTAAATTCCAAGCTCTTCAGCGGCTCTTGCAAGCGATTCGTGAGCATTGTAGCTTATCGAACCATAGGACATAGCTGAAAACATCACAGGAGTTGTAAGCTTGAGCTGCGGAGCCATGTTGTTTACAAGTCTGCCGTCCTTGTCACGAACCACCTCCGTAGGCTTCTTGCCCAGATATGTAGTAGTTTCCATAGGCTCGCGAAGCGGGTCGATCGACGGATTTGTAACCTGCGAAGCGTTCAGCAGAATTTTATCCCAGTAGACCGGAAAAGGCTCTGGATTTCCCATTGACGAAAGCAAAACTCCGCCTGAATTTGCCTGACGGTAAACCTCGGTAATTGTCTTTCCCGTCCAGTTTGCATTTATTTTAAAAGTATGATCGCTCTTTACAATCTTAAGCGCTTTTGTCGGACATAGTGAAACACAGCGGTGGCAGCATACGCATTTTGCGTTGTCAGCGACCATTTTTCCCTGCTCCGAATCATAGAAATGCGCTTCGTTTGAGCATTGTCTTTCACAGACTCTGCAGGCGATACATTTATTAGTATCTCTAACAACCTCATATTCAGGATACAGATAATCTATAGCCATTTTAATACCATCCCTTCTTTACGAATAAGCCAGGCGAAAGCTGACTATCTTACAAAAATCTTGTCCTTGTAGCTGTCAAGCGTTACAATGACAGGCTGACCGCCGTTCGGCGACCAAATCTTATCAAGATTAGGCTCGATAACTCGTATAGCACATTCCTCCGACGCCATGTAAACCATATCGTCCTTTTCTCCGATAACCATGCTTCTCAGCTTTAGTCTGTCGTTAAGAGCCATAAGCCCGCCCTCAAAACCAAGTATTATTGAAAAAGGTCCTGTGATAAGCAAGCTTGAATATGCCGCCCTAAGATAACGCTCTACCGCAGCCTCCTCTTCAGGCAGCTGGTCTATTGTAGACCAAAACGGCGCAGCTATAACCTTTGCCGCTTCCTCAAGGCTAAGTCCCTTTTTCCTTAACAGATAATCTATAATGTATGTAATTACCTCAGTGTCTGTCTGAAGAGTACACTTGTAGCCGTACATCTCTATATTTCTTCTGTTTGCGTCATAGCTTGAAATTTCTCCGTTGTGAACTATTGAATAGTCAAGCATTCCAAACGGATGCGCTCCTCCCCACCAGCCGGGAGTATTAGTAGGGTATCTTCCATGCGCCGTCCACGCATAGCCCTCGTACTCATCTAGTCTGAAATACTCTCCGACGTCCTCAGGATAGCCGAGAGCCTTGAATATTCCCATATTCTTTCCGCAGGAAAAGACGTAGGTTCCGTCAATGTTTGAATTGATATGAATAACGCACTGCGAAACATATTCCTTTTCATCAAGCTTTGAATCCTTAAGCTTTGTCTTAAGCGGCTCGACAAAATATCTCCAAATAAGCGGCTCGGCGATAATTTTATCGCTCTTGCGAACAGGGATTTTAGACAGATTTATAATGTCAAAATGACTGTCCAAAAATCTCTCACACTCCTCACGAGCCTCATTTCCATCGTAAAATACATGAAAAGCGTACAATTCAGGATATTGCGGATAAATTCCATAGCCCGCAAAACCGCCGCCAAGTCCGTTTGAACGGTCGTGCATTGTAGAAATCGACGTTATCATTTCTCTTCCGTTAATGTTCTTTCCGCTTTTAGAAATGACGCCTGAAATCGCACATCCTGACGGTATCCTTACTTCACCCTCACGCAGCATACAAATTCCTCCTTATAAATTAGTTTTTACGAATCTGACTTTTACAAACCACATTCGCCCCATCGCCGTTAAAATCAAAAAAAGTTCGGTCAAACGGGTATAACTATGCCGTCTGATCGAACGTCCTTGTTCCTTGCTCTAATTATTATATCACTTTTTTTATCGCTTGTCAAGCGTTTTTTTACACAAAATTGTGAGAAGTTAAGCGGTATTTTTTGTGCTTTGTTTGTACATACTGCACAATAAATCGACAATTTTTTAGCGTTAGCATAGGCGAACTCGATGTAAATGACAGCAATCAAGTACCCTGCAAAATTCACCGCCCAGATTTAATCAGGGCAAAATTTTATGAGCATATGACAAAAACCATCGCTGTGCAGATGCAACAAGGGGTTTGTCAGGCACCCTTATTAAACTCTTTTCTCTAGCAAAAAATACGAGCCTGTCGAATCATTCTCCGAGTTTTCAAAGCCTTTGATCTCCCAACCGTTAGCAAGCATTAAATTAAGCTTTTCAATACGTCTAAACCTGTCAAGCTCGGGAGCGCATACCCGTGAAGCATTGGATATGCTGTCAGAATTTTTTGAAATAAAAAACTTTTTTTGCACAGTGCATCGCCTCTTTCGACGGTCACATATTATTTTTGCTTACATATATATTATAGCACAAAATTTAGTACAGTTCAAGAGCTTAACAATATTTTTTTTATTTAACAAAAATACATGAAAATCGAGAGAAATCTTGACGAAAGCTAAGTTTTTTGGTTGGAATTTGCATTATAAAAATAAATTTGACGTCTAAAAAACCTTTTATTTTCAAAATATTTGCAAAAAGCATATTGACATTTTCCCGATAATATTGTATTATAATATATGAGTGTATTTCAGAGGGTGATAATATATGAAAAGGGTCGGTCGCATAAATTTAGTTTTTCGTTTAGCAGTCTTTTTTATATATTTACTCTCCGTTAATTTTTGCGCATATGCGCAAAGCAGTGATTTTATCGTTGAAACTAACTATCCGCCGCACATAGTCTTTTTGGGAGATTCGATTGCGGCAGGCTATGGGCTCGATGGATATTCAAGCGATAACAACACTCTTTGTGCATCATACGCAAATATACTTTCTGCAATATTTGATTCCGCGCTTGACGATGAAGCGGGATTTTCTTCGGAAAATGCTGCAAAAAACGGAATGACGTCCTCTGATCTGCTTGAAAAGCTTTCACAAGGAGAGTACGATGAAATGCTTACAGATGCCGATGCCATTGTACTTTCCATTGGAGGAAACGACCTGCTAAGACCCTTTCGGGAAATTCTCGCTGAGGATTTGAGTCTGAGCGAAAGGCTTGATAGGTTTACCTCACTAAGCGATGAGCTTGACAAAAGGCTTGATGAATTTGAAGAGCTTTTGCCTCAGATTGTCAATTCGATTTTTTCATGCTCGGATGCAAAGCTTTTCGTGCAGACGCTATACAATCCCTTTGATGGATTTTCCATCACTTCTCTTGACGAGCTTGCGGATGAAAAAATCAGCAGACTAAACGAAATTATTTTTGAATGCAGCGACAACAACAATTTTTTAGTTGCCGACATTGCTCAGAGCTTTGAAGGAAGAGCACAGGAGCTTACCAACATTTCCAACTATGACATTCACCCAAATGCGCAAGGACACGAGGAAATTGCAAGAGTGCTTGAGCCTCTAATAGAAGGCGAGGTTTACACCTACTACGATGCTCAAGCTGCAATGCAGTATGCTCTTGAAGAGGAAAATGCCGCACAGCTTGAAAAGCAAAATAAAAAGACTGCTGTTATTATCGCAGCCATATCTGCTTTTTTAATTGCTTTAATTTGTACGATTGTATTTTTTATCCGAAGAAAATTAGGGGCAAAACGCTCCTGAAGAACTAATTTTTTCAGACTGTGATTTTTCGTCAAAAATATTTTTTGAAAGGAAAAATTTGTATGAAATCATTTCTTATTGATTTTGAAAATGTAAAGTCCAAAGGACTTACAGGAATTGAAAGCCTTAACGAGGAAGACCATGTTATAATTTTCTACAGTGAAAATTCTGACACAATAAGCTTTGAAATGCACTACATGGTAATGCAGGCTAAGGCAAAGATTGACTACATGAAGGTAAGAGTTGGAGGAAAAAACGCTCTTGATTTTCAGCTTTGCTCGCTCATGGGATACCTTGTAGCCAAGGGAAACAACACTCACATTTTTGTAATAAGCAACGACAAGGGCTTTGACAAGCTCCATGACTTTTGGAAAAACACATTTCCAGACATTACATACTGCTCGGTTTACAGATGCACGAACATTGAATCCGCTATGAACTATGCAAACAGAACGAATCCTGATGAGGACATAAGCGCATACATTCATGAAAATATTTATGACGATGAATATGAGGCTTCTGCAAACTCCTCAAGGATTTTTGAATTTAACTTTAACGGTAGCGACAATTTTGTTGTCAAAAAAAGCTTTTCAGATGCTAACATACATTCACACACGCCCAAAAAGCAAAGAGATTTTCGCGATTCAACTGATTCATTCCAAGGAAAAAAATACTTTGTTTCAAATACCGAGGATAAATTTGTCACATCAGCGGCAGTTGTAACAGATGAACACGACAACGATAATTACGTTCTAAAAAAAGCCTCTCCCTATGAGGAAAAGCTGCTCAAGGCTTTTACTCCTGATGGCTTTTCGGAAATTGACGTTCTATGCTTAGCGTTCAAGGGCGCAAGGAATCCATTTGAGCTAAAGAAAATTCTAAGCGAGGATTTTGGAATAATACTTGAAAAGGGCATATTTGAAACAATTGAAAAAAATTTTGATTTTATAAAAAAGCAGCTTGATATTTTAAACTCCTATTTAGATGAAAGCGAAAGCAATATTGAATCAAAGCTTGACCGTGCGATTGAGATGCAGCTTAAGCTTGACAAAATTAAACCTATAGATATAGGTTTAACGAACAAAGCTGATAAAAAAGCCGAAAAAAAACAGCCTGATAAAAAAGCAAAACAGGATGATAAAAGAGCAAACACAGACAAAGAATACATGGCTTTTAGAAAAAGGATTTCAGATATTCTAAAAAGCAAGGCTACTCCAGCAGAGATAAAGACAGTTTTCGGCTCTATGGAAAAATCCGACAACGACCTCGACCTTTGCTTAGATCTTATAGACAAGCTTGGCTGGGCAAGAGGAAGCGAAATTCACACTATCATAAAGCCTGAATTTATGACTTATATTGGCGAATCAAATGCTGAGGGAAAACCTAAAAAGGTTGACAATGCTATGAAAAAGCGTCTTCATTCAACGCTTGACAAAAAGATTACGCCTGACGAATTTTCTGGAACTGTATCTATGATAAACTATTCGGTAAATGAAAACGACCTTATAGATAATCTTACCACACGATTTGGTCCTGAGCGTGCAGAGGTGATTTTTAATCTTGTGCGTTACGACTTCAATGCTTTTGTAAGGGGAGAATTAAATCAGGAGGACAACAGCGATTCATTCAGAAAGGTTGACGTTGCTGCAAAAAAGCGTCTGCATACTATTCTCGATAAAAAAATCGGACAAGACGAGTTTTCGGGAGTTATCGTTCAAATGAACAGCTCGCTCACTACCGAACAGCTTCACCAAAACCTTGTCCGCCGCTTTGGTCAATCGCTTGCAAGTCAGATTTACCGTCTTGTAAAGGATGAATTTATCAAGCTTTATTCAGATGACGCCGACAAAGGCAAAGCATCAGACGAAAAGCAAATTAAAGATGAGCTTGCAGATATTCCTGCTGATGAAAATGTCTTTCTCAAATCAAACAAAAGTCCTGCTTCTATAGAGGGAGAAAATTTGATGAAAGCACTGCTCAAGGATTTGGAATACACAGATTATGAATTTGAGCTTATAAGGTTCGATCTTCTCAACAGCAAAACTCCAAAGGAATTTTATCTTGCCATGGTTAAAAAATTCAAGAAAAGCAGAGGTCTTAAATTTTATAATGCGCTAAAGAATGAATATAAAAATCTCAACAGTCTCTTTTCCGCTGAAATTAAGGAGCCGCAATGAAATATCTTATCGCTTCAGACATACACGGCTCATCACTTTGGTGTGAAAAGCTGATAAACGCTTTTTCAGAGCTTAGTGCCGACAGGCTTATACTTCTTGGCGATTTGCTTTATCACGGTCCGAGAAACGACCTGCCAGATGACTATTCTCCGAAAAATGTTATAACAATGCTCAACTCTTTAAGTGATAAAATTATCGCCGTAAGAGGAAACTGTGATACAGAGGTTGATCAGATGGTGCTTGATTTTCCTATTCTATCCGACAGCGCATGGGTCTGCGATTTCGGGCAGAGAATATTCTGCTCGCACGGTCACATCTTCTCACCTGAAAAGCTCCCGCCGCTTAGCGACGGCGACATATTTCTTTCAGGCCACACTCACATTCCGACTGACAGAATTATTTTGCAGGGGCAAAAGCAGATTCGCTGCATAAATCCCGGCTCGGTTTCAATTCCGAAGGAAGCCTCAAAGCATCGCTGTCTGATATGGGAAAACGGCGTATTTACAGAGATTTTACTTGACCTATAACCCATTCGCCGATTTTAAGCAAGCTTACATCGAACTTTGCTCCGAGACAAAAAAATTTCCGTCTGAATTTTCAGGCGGAAATTTTTATCTTTACAATACCTCAATAAGAAGCTTTATGAGCATAGCTGCGAAAATTACTACGCCGATACCTACGGAAATTCCGTATATCTTTCTGGAATCAGCATCTGCCTTTTCCTTAATAAGATAATACAAGCCAAAGCCGATGATCAAAGCTCCTATTAAAATTCCGATAATACTAATGATCATTTTTATTCCTCCATTTCAACAGCAATGCTGAATTTATTACAACAGTCACAGAACCTGCATTATGAACAAGCGCACCTATAACAGGATTAAGCGTTCCAATAATCGCAAGAATAATCGACACA
Source organism: Ruminococcus sp. (assembly GCA_021202895.1). Taxonomy (GTDB): domain Bacteria; phylum Bacillota; class Clostridia; order Oscillospirales; family Ruminococcaceae; genus YE71. The sequence goes on from JAJQCE010000024.1 coordinate 118,149, forward strand.
AAATTGAGCGTCATTGAAAAGGTAAGATTTAGCTTTATCGTCCTCATCATACGCTTTGAAAGTGCCAGCAAATGCGGCAGATTCTTTATCTCGTCGTCAACAATTGCAATATCCGCAGCATCGATAGCAATGTCGCTTCCTACTCCGCCCATCGCTATTCCGACATGAGATTTTTTAAGCGCAGGCGCATCGTTTATCCCATCTCCAACCATGCAGATTAGGTCATTATTTTTTTGTAAAGAAGCTATATACTCAAGCTTATCCTCTGGCAGACAGTTTGCTTTAACCTCATTGATATCAAGGCTCTTAGCTTTTGCTTTTGCCGCATTTTCATTATCTCCTGTAAGCAAAATGGGCTTGACTCCAAGCTCCTTAATCGAAGCAATCATTTGCCCGCTTTCCTCACGAACTGCGTCTGAAAGAGCTATAAATCCCGACAATTCATTCTCAGCTGCAATATATGTAAGAGTACAGCCGAGGTCGATATACTTTTGAGCGACAGCTTCAACTGCTTTTGTGTCAACCGAATATTCGTCAAGCATTTTTTTGTTGCCTGCAATGATTCGCCCGCCGTCAATCAAAGCACTTACGCCTCTACCAGGAATCATCTCAAACCCTTCGGGCTGTGAAATCTGAGAGCCGTATTTTTCTTTGAAGCTTTTGACAATCGCCTTTCCCAGAGGATGCTCGGAATTTAATTCACAGCTTGCCGCAAGAGAGAAAAGCTCTTTATCAGACAAGCTTTTATTTGCGCTGAAAACCTCTTCAACCTTTAATACTCCATAGGTGAGCGTTCCCGTTTTGTCAAAGGCTATCTTTTTAACAGCCGCAAGCCTTTCAAGCGCATCGCCCTCCTTAACGAGAAATCCGTAGCTTGTCGCATTTCCAATAGCAGCCATTATAGCCGTCGGAGTAGCAAGCACCAGCGCACAGGGGCAGAAAACTACAAGAATTGTCACAGACCTTATAATTTCACCACTGAAAATCCAAGTCAGAGCCGCAGCCGTCAGCGCAATAACAACAATCCAGGTCGCCCATCTATCTGCAATGCCTACAATTTTAGCTTTACCTGCGTCCGCAGACTGTACAAGCCGAATCATTCTCTGAATTGAACTGTCTTCACCGACTCTTGTCGCACGCAATTCAAATGCGCCGAATTGATTAACAGTGCCGCTTGAAACCTCATCGCCGATACCCTTATCCACAGGAAGCGACTCGCCCGTCATTACCGCCTGATTTACAGATGTCTGACCTGAAATAATAACTCCATCTACAGGAACAGTTTCGCCTGGAAGAACTCTTATTAACGCACCAACCTCAACCTCCTCAGCTGGGATTACCGATTCTGCTCCGTCAACAATAACTCGCGCTGTGCGAGGCGTCAGGGAAACAAGCTTTTCAATGCCCTCTCTTGACTTTGACGCAGTTAAATCCTCAAGCAATCCGCCAAGCTGCATAATAAACGCAACCTCACCCGCCGCAAAGTCCTCGCCGATACACACCGATGCAATCAGTGCCATGGAAACAAGCACATCAGCCTTAATATCAAACCGCAAAATAAGCCCTGCAATTGCCTTTAAAATTATCGGCAAGCCGCAAAGAACCGTCGAAATCCAAGCTGCGTCAAACGGCAAAGCGTCAAACCCAGCCAAGCTAAAAACAAGCGAAAGAGCAGAAATTGCAAGCAAGGTGATGTCTTTTTTTGTACCGCCTATCTCAAGCAGGTCTTCCATTTTTTCTAACAATGCTTTCATCAAACGTCCTCCTTAACTAAAATTGTACCTATCGGGGTATATGTATATTATACAATAGGGGGTATGGGTTTGTCAATAAAGAAATAAAAAATCAGCGATTTAAACAAAAGCGAGCAATTATTTTTGTTTAAATCGCACAATTTTCAACTCATATTAGCAAAGCGTTCAACCGCCTTAGTAAAGTCGGCAATAGTCTTATCCGCATCACCGTTTTCAATTCCATCTCTGACACAATGCTTGATGTGCCCCTCTAAAACCACCTTACCGCAGCCATGAAGTGCTGATTTTGCCGCATTGATCTGAGCCAGAACGTCCTCGCAAGGAACGTCCTCATCAACCATTCTGTCAATAGCCTGAACCTGTCCTATAATTTTCTTTAATCTGCGATGCAGATTTTCAGCGTCCATACATTGTTTCATAAAGCCGCCTCCTATACGTTAATGGATAATGTATACATTTATATTATATCTCTTTAAGCGTAGTTTGTCAAGCGGGATTTTGAAATTTCCGCTGATTTTTTCTTTTATCTATTGACTTTTCACAGCTAGTCTTTCTTCATTTTTAAGCCCTAGAACATTATTCTATCACATTTAATCTGTTAAATCAATTTGATTTGCTATTTACTCGTGATTTCAGCGTTTTATGCAAAATCAGGTTTGTCCTTTTTGACATAGGCAGATTTGCATCTCCTAATTAGATTCTTAGCTTTATAATGCGTTGCTCAATTTTCTATTTTTTCAGCAAAAAAAGAAAATGTTCATATAAAAACTATAGTAAGTTTACAAACATTGTTCAGTATCAAACGAGTTTTATGTCAAAAAAAAGTTGACATCTTCTTTGAAATGTTGTATAATTAAAAAGTAGATATGCTCATTAGCGCATTTGTTGCGCTTTTTATGCGTATCTCCTTGAATTTGAATAATATCGCCTTCAAGTACAGCTTTTTCACTGGATTTTATACCTATAATGGCTGTTTAGGCTTGAACGTGTTATTTTTATAAATGAGATTTTTATATTTTTTAATATGGTTTTATAGCGGCTTAGCGGATTCTTGTCGCTGTGGAACAAGAAACGAAAGGATTTGATTTAATTGAAAACAAAAAATTGCCCTTTTTGCAGTAAAAAAATTTCAGACGAGGCTATAATATGCAAATACTGCCATCGTTTGCTTATAGATGAAAACGGAAACGATATACAGCCCGATGAAGCAGTGGCTGCTGCTGAGGACATGGAAGAAATCACTATTGACAAGGAAACAATAGAAGCTGCAAAGAATTATTCCGAGCAGACTGCTGTCAGTGAGGATAAAACTATTATATACAGCAAGGAAGATCTTTTAAATGCGCTCAACGATTCTTCAGAAATAGATGATTCGGAAGCTAAAGATTCATTTGAAAACGGCTATACATATGAAAACGAAACAGAAGATAACAGCGAGTCCTTTGAAAATACTGATTATGATGAATACTATAGCAGCGAAGAATCACAATCAGAAAATAGCTTTGATGATCATACAGATTTTTCCGACTTTCAGGTTTTCGCAGATGAACTTGAAAACACTGATAATGATAAAACCTATCAAAACGACAATGAGCTTTCAGATTACCAGGATGAAGGTGATGAACAGACTGGGGACGACCCAAGACGTACTTTTATTATCACTGCAATCATAACTGTTGGTATTTTGATTATAATTATAGCGGCAGTTTGTGTAGGCTTCAGACTGTTTGGCATGGGAAGCGATGATGAAAGCTCCTCTGCAGTGATAACGACGACCCCGAAAACAACAGCATCAGCAGAGGAAGATTCCACAGCCTCTGCGGTTGAATATGTTCCACAGGTTACAGATGAAACTGTTTCAGAAGAGCCTGAGGAAACAACTGCAAGCAGTGAAGCTTCTGATCCTGTAGATGAGGAAAGCGAAACAGATTCAGAGTCTGCGGAGGACAGTGCCGCTGACACTGATTCATCAGAAGCTGAGGATTCAACTGAAGACACTACAAGCTCTGCAAGCACAGACGGTGCTCCGTCATTTGAACCTGAAGGCTCATACTACAGCTGGGACGAGGTTTTCACTCTTTGGGAAAACTATATGTCCGCAAATAACATGACCGGAAGCTACAGCTACAACGGAGGAACGGACGCAGTTGAAATGTTCTTCCTTTACACAGATGAAAACGGATACAGTATTAATTACAGAGTGGACCTTGTAACAGGCTACATTACAGTTTCACAATAAACATAAAAAGAAAAAATTGGAGGAACAAGATGAATAAAATCAATTGCCCTCGCTGCGGCGGGGTAATTCCAGGCGATGCTATAACCTGCAAGCACTGCGGAGCACTACTGTTTTCTTCCGAAAACGAAATGACAGATGACAGTGTTTTTTCAGATGGCATCGATAATGATAATCAAGATTATTATAATGAAAATTATAACGATGAATATTCGGATGATTATGATGATCAATACAACGATGAATACATCGATGATGAGGATGAGGATGATGACAATGATGATCTCCCATCTGATATAAAACAAAAAAGGATGCTTATAGCTATTTCCGCAGTTTTTATAGTAATAATCATAATTTTATTAGCTTTACTGTTAAACAGCAACAGTGATGATTCACTTACAAAAAATGAAACCTCAAGTCTTGAATCCTCTTCTGAGGATTCAGAGGAAGATTCAAGCGAGGAAAGCTCTTCGGAGGAAGATTCATCATCCGAAGAAGACTCGTCTGAAGAAGATTTATCAGAGGAGGACAACAGTTCAGAAAGCTCTTCAGAGGATTTGCCAGAGGTTATTATACCAGAAACCACCACAACCACTACCACCACTGCAAATACAACCACAACTGCTCCAACCACTACTACCACTACAACAACTACAGAGCCAACAACCACAACTACTACTACCACAACTACTACCACTACAATGCCTACCACCACAACAACAACTACTACAGCCAAAACAACAACTACTAAAAAGACTACCACAACCAAGAAAACAACAATTACAACAACTACTTCTTCTGAAGATGACAGCGAAGAAGAGGAAGAATAATTCAAATGCAGCTTACTAGCGCATACTTTTCAAAGAGTGTGCGCTGTCTTTTTTTATATAGCAATGTCCAAAATATTAGGCATTTGAAAATTTTTTTGTTTTGTTTAGTTATAATACACAAATGCAGCACTACACAGGCGGTAGATTTTCTGTAACAAGCTTGTTGATTTTCAGCAAAAAATGTGATATAATAGTTTAGGGCAATACTGCACAAGGATTGTGTACCAGATACACTATCAGATTTTTTGCTAAATTGGATAAAAGTGCTGCGGCGAATACTATCGTATTTCAAGTAGCTTTTCGGAAAATATGCAAACAGCAGACGCACAAAGCTGTTTGTATGAACGCAGTTCATACCGCAGTTATTTGTGCGATGTTGCCTTAGGATAATATTATTAAAAAGGACGGCTTAAATATGATTAGAGAAGATTTAAGAAATGTTGCGATAATAGCTCACGTTGACCATGGCAAAACCACTCTTGTTGACGAGCTGCTCAAGCAGTCGGGAACATTCAGGGAAAATCAGAATGTTGAAGAACGGGTTATGGACTCAAACGATCTTGAACGTGAAAGAGGAATTACAATACTCTCGAAAAATACCTCCATTTACTACAACGATGTTAAGATAAACATAATCGACACACCCGGACATGCTGATTTTGGCGGCGAGGTTGAGCGTGTGCTTAAGATGGTGAACGGAGTTATTCTTTTGGTTGACGCTGCAGAGGGACCTATGCCGCAGACTAGATTTGTACTGCAAAAGGCGCTGGAGCTTGGACATAAAATCATTGTCGTAGTTAATAAAATCGACCGCCCTGATGCACGGCTTAACGAGGTCGGCGATGAGGTTCTTGAGCTTTTGATGGACTTAGATGCAAGCGATGAACAGCTTGACAGCCCGATACTTTACTGCTCCGGCAGAGATGGCACGGCTTCGATGAATCCTAATGTTGAAGGAGAAAACCTTATTCCGCTGCTTGATGAAATAATAAGCTACATTCCCGCTCCAGAGGTTGACGCTGACGGAGCAATGCAGTACCTTGTTTCCTCGATTGACTACAACGACTATGTAGGGAGAATTGCAATCGGAAGAATTGAGCGAGGAGAAATTAAGGTAAACCAAGAGGTGACGGTAGGAGATTTTCACAACACAAAGAAAGAGTACCGTGGTAAAATCGTTACAATTTACACAATCGAGGGGTTAAACCGTGTGCCATGTGAAAGCGCAAAAGCTGGAGATATTGTCTGCATAAGCGGTCTTGAAAATATCACTATCGGAGATACGATATGCGAATACGGGCACTTTGAGCCGCTGCCGTTCGTCAAAATTTCAGAGCCTACCGTTGAAATGACATTTTCAATCAACGATTCACCTTTTGCAGGACGTGATGGAAAATATGTAACCTCACGTCAGCTAAGAGAAAGGCTTTTCAAGGAGCTTCTCAAGGACGTTTCGCTGAGAGTTTCCGAAACGGACACCACCGACAGCTTCAGAGTTGCAGGCAGAGGTGAAATGCACCTTTCAATTTTAATTGAAACTATGCGCCGTGAAGGCTACGAGCTTTCAGTTTCAACTCCAAGAGTGCTTTACAAGGAAATAGACGGAAAGCTTTGCGAGCCGATTGAACGGTTGGTAATTGACGTTCCTGAAAGCTGTGTAGGTGCAGTCATGGAAAAGATAGGTTCAAGAAAGGGTGAGCTTTCACAGATGACTCCTGTCGGAAGCAGAATGAGAATTGAATTTCTGATTCCGTCAAGAGGATTGTTCGGCTACAGAAGTGAATTTTTAACCGACACAAAGGGCGAGGGTATTATGAGCTCGGTGTTCTACGATTACGCTCCGCACAAGGGTGATATTGAACGCCGACACACAGGCTCGCTTGTTGCATTTGAAAGCGGCGATGCCGTAACCTACGGTCTTTACAATGCGCAGGAAAGAGGAGAGCTTTTTATAACTGCGGGAACTCCAGTTTACGAGGGAATGATTGTCGGCTCATCGCCTAAGTCTGACGACCTTGTAGTCAACGTCTGCAAGAAAAAGCACCTTACCAACACAAGAGCAAGCGGAAGCGACGAGGCATTAAGGCTTATTCCGCCTAGAATATTAAGCCTTGAGGACTGTCTTGAATTTTTAGCCGACGATGAGCTTTTAGAGGTGACTCCTAAAACGCTCAGAATCAGAAAAAGAACGCTGAGCAACACCCAGCGCGCAAAGGACAGAGCAAAGATGTAATAACCAAAGGAGAGTGCATATTTTATTAAGCACTCCCCTTTTTTATTTGAGAAATATCATAGCGCAAACATGCGGCAATTTTTTTAATGCGTTTATGTAAAGAGATTTGCAAGAGCTTTGCCTATAAGCTCTCCGCTGTAAACCGCTTGTTCAAGAGTATTTCCGTGACTTCCCACCTCAATAAGCAGCGAACCGCTTGTCAAATCCTGGTTGTAAAATCTGTAGTCAAACAGAATCGGACGTGTAAGCCCACTGTAATCACTTTCAATCTGTGACTGAAGCGCACATGCAAACTGAAAATTATCCATGTAATTCGGCATATCCATAGTTCCGTCATCACAGCCTGAAATAATCATAATCTGCGCCGCTTCCTTACCGTCAATTTCCGTCACAGGCGCAAGCCTTACGCCGTCCGAGGTTTCAATTCCGTCACGATGAATATCAAGAGCGATTTTGACACTCGGATACTCCTCCAAAAGCTCGCTTACCGTTTCACGGCTTGATTCATAAGAGCCGTTGTAGCTTGGATAGTCATGCACAAGCGTGTCGTGGATAACCGTAATTCCTGCCGCTTCAAGCTGCTCGCATATTGCATCGCCAACCGCAGTCATATTTTTATCAGGCTCTGTGGTTTTAGCGGTAAAATCAGCATCGTACCAGTCCTTGTCCTCCAGCTCATAGGTTTCTGTCGTGTGGGTATGATAAATTATAATCTGCGGCTCACTTGAACCTATTTCAATATCAAAGACAGCTCCAAGCGAGCTGCTTTCCTTAAGCTCGTCATTTGAAATTGAAGTCAAATTCCTAACCTAACCTCCGCTTTCCAAAGTGAAATACTGCTCTGACGTATATGTTCCATATGTAGTTTTCTCAATTGCGCCGTCCTTGTCGGTAAGGTCTGTCGGGTAAGGCAAAGCGTCAATCACCTCCTGTGAAGGCATAGCTGTCGGGATTTCCTCACCCTCCTCAAGTGGAATTTCAATTTCCTGCGGAGCGGCATCCATATCATATGCGCTTGTACCTACAACCAGATTTTCAGACAAAGTGCTAAGAGTCTTTGACTGCTTTGAAGCCTCAATTCCAAGCTCTCTTGCGACCGACTTGACTACAGTCTGAGAAACGCTGGGAACCGCCTTGCATATTTCACTAACGCTAAGCGGAACTATTGTGAAAGCGGTAAATACCATAAGCGATGAACGACATGATTTTTTAAAATCCATTGATTTAACACCTCTGAAAAATATATTTGGGACATCTGACAAAAACGTTGCTGTGCAGATTCGGTGAAAATTTGCCTCATATCTGCGGCAAGGTTTTTTATATATACCCGTTTGTACATTTATATGCAGTATCGCTCAAAGCTATTCCTGCATAAAATATATAGAGGAAATTTAGGAGGTGAAATCGTGAATTATCTAACGCTTATAGATTCCGTTCATGGTGTTGACAAGGATTACAGTGCTAACATGAAAGCTGTGGGAAATGTGCTTTTAGAAGCAAAGGCTGCTGAGCAGTGCTTAAAAATGCTTGAAGCAGCAATAAATGAAAATGTGCATATTAAGCCCTTGTCGGGCTATCGCAGTGCTAAATATCAGCAAATGCTCTGGAACAGAACAAAAGCTGAATATATCTGCGAGGGACTTAAAGAGAGCGATGCTGAAAAGCTTTGCTCACGCTTTCTTGCACGAGTAAATCACAGCGAGCATCAGACGGGGCTTGCAGTGGATTTTTGCTCGCCTGACTGGGACGACACACAGGACGATTTTTACAGCACTAAACAAGGACGCTGGCTCTGCAAAAACGCTGACAGCTTCGGCTTTATCCTGCGCTATCCGAGAATGAAAGAACATATCACAGGCATAGCCTACGAGCCATGGCACTACCGCTATGTAGGAACACCTCATTCTGAAATTATAAGAAGAGAGGGTCTTGCGCTCGAAGAGTATCTGTACTATTATGAAGATTTTCTACCTTTTGAACAATAAGTCAAGTTTGACAATGGCTAAATTTGTGCAAAATCACCTAGCTCAAATTTTAAGCTTTTAAATGTCTAAAATTTCTTGTGCATTATCACTCTTAATTTGCAGTATAAACCTAACTTTTTGTGTAAATTTCACAAAATCAAATTTATCCCATCTGAAAAATAGAAATTTGCAAATTTCTTCTTTGGGAATTATAATAATAAAAGAAGTATAAAACTTAATAATAAAGGAGTTGTTTTAAATGAGCGAAAGATACGAGCTTAACAAAAATCTTGCACAAATGTTAAAGGGCGGAGTGATTATGGACGTTACCACTCCCGAACAGGCGAAAATTGCGGAGGCAGCGGGTGCCTGCGCTGTAATGGCACTTGAAAGAATCCCTGCCGACATTCGTGCGGCAGGCGGAGTTTCAAGAATGAGCGACCCTAAGATGATTAAGGGTATTCAGAACGCCGTTTCTATTCCCGTAATGGCAAAATGCCGAATCGGTCACTTTGCGGAAGCGCAGATTTTGCAGGCGATTGAAATTGACTACATTGACGAGAGCGAAGTGCTTTCTCCCGCTGACGACAAGTATCACATTGACAAAACTCGCTTTGACGTTCCGTTTGTCTGCGGCGCAAAGGATTTAGGAGAAGCTTTAAGAAGAATCAGCGAGGGTGCTTCGATGATCAGAACCAAGGGCGAGCCGGGAACGGGCGATGTTGTTCAGGCGGTCAGACATATGAGAATGATGCAGAGTGAAATCAAGCGTCTTACTGCGATTCCTAAAGACGAGCTTTTCCAGGCAGCAAAGGATTTGCAGGTGGATTTTGAGCTTGTAAAATATGTAAGTGAAAACGGCAAGCTGCCTGTTGTGAATTTTGCGGCAGGCGGAGTAGCGACTCCAGCGGATGCGGCTCTTATGATGCAGCTTGGCGCAGAGGGAGTATTTGTAGGCTCTGGAATCTTTAAATCCGGTAATCCTGAAAAGCGTGCCGCCGCTATTGTCAAGGCAGTCACAAACTACACCGACGCTTCAATGCTCGCATCTCTTTCGGAGGATCTGGGCGAAGCGATGGTCGGCATAAACGAGCAGGAAATCGAGCTTTTGATGGCGGAGCGTGGAAAGTAAATGAAAATTGCAGTACTTGCACTTCAGGGAGCGTTTGAGGAGCACTCCAAAATGCTTTCAAAGCTTGACGCTCAAAGCAAAGAAATCCGACAAAAAAGCGATTTTTACGGTAGCTTTGACGGGCTTATAATCCCTGGCGGCGAATCAACAGTCATGGACAAGCTGCTGCGTGAGCTTGGCTTATTTGATGATGTAAAATCGGCAATTCAAGGCGGTATGCCAGTCTTTGGAACCTGTGCAGGACTTATTTTGCTTGCAAAGGAGATTGAAAACGGCGGAGAGCATCTGGGGCTGATGGACATTCGCGCCTGTAGAAACGCTTACGGCAGACAGCTTGGAAGCTTTGCCGCACACTCTGACTTTGCAGGCTTAGGCGAAATTCCCATGACGTTTATCCGCGCACCTTACATTAAAAGCGTTTCAGGCACTGCCGTTTCGCTTGCTGAGGTTGACAACAAAATTGTTGCCGCCAGACAGGAGAATATGCTTGTGACAGCATTCCATCCTGAGCTCAACAACAATCCTACAGTACATGAGTATTTTCTAAATATGTGCAGATAAAAAGCGCCGCACAGGTGAGTTAAATTCTCGCTGTGCGGCGTTTGTTATTCCTCTTTAAGTAAAAGCTCCGCTGTTTTCATATCAAACGGCGTTGTGATTTTAATGTTGCGCTCATTTCCCTGCACAAGCCCCACTTCAAGCCCTGCCGATGTAAAAATGCTTGCCGTATCGGTAAGCGAGCTTTTTTGCTTTTCGTCAAGCGAGCGGTAAGCACTTAGCAAAGCTTTAAGCTTAAACGTCTGCGGAGTAATCGCTCTAAAAAGCTGCGAGCGGTCGGGAACAGAAGCAATTTTTATTCCATCAGGCGAGCAAAGCAGGGTATCTGTACTGGGCAGACAAAGCGTAACACCGTCAAAGCTTTTAAGCATTAAAATACTGTCCTCAATTTCCTTTACGCTGACGAACGGACGAACGCCGTCATGCGTTACAACTATGTCATCAGCACTTATCTCGTTTTCGCTCTCGATTTTTTCAAGAATATTGTATACCGTTTCAGTCCTGTCTTTTCCGCTCTTTACTATTTCAACATCAGCTTCTGTTGAAAGCTCGTCAACAAGCCCTTGCGCAAAGTCCAGCCAGTCAGCATGAACTCCGACATAAATTTTATTTATTTTCCCACACTTGACAAAACGCTCTATCGTGCGTATTATAATCGGCTTGCCGTCAAGCTCTAAAAACTGCTTGGGCTTGTCAGCTCCCATACGACTGCCACTTCCGCCTGCGACAATGGCTGCGTAAATCATCTCTTGTGATACTTTTTAAGAAGAGCGGAAATCTTCTGGTGCGGGTCGATAACGTCAGAAATTGACATATCGTGATTTAATGTGGAAATGTAATAAGCAATGTACTTTGAGCAATCAACCTCGTGGAACCAAGGAGTAGCAAGCAGCTGCGGAGAACGATATGTTAAATTTGTGCCGAAAACCGCATCTATCGTACCCTCCTCGTAAGCCTTGTTGAAGGTGTCCAGACCGTTCGTGAAAATTCCGTAGGTCGCATAGCAGAAAATCCTGCCCGCATTGCGCTTTTTAAGCTCAATAGCAATATCAAGCATTGATTCGCCTGAGGAAATAAGGTCGTCAGCTATAAAAATATTTTTGCCTGCAACATCGTTTCCCATGTACTCATGAGCGACAATCGGGTTTCTGCCGTTTACAACTGTCGAATAATCTCTCCTCTTGTAAAACATACCCATGTCAACTCCAAGCACAGACGCATAATACATATTTCTGTTCATAGCACCCTCATCGGGAGAAACAATCATAAAGTTCTGCTTGTCAAACTCCATATCTGGAAAAGTCTTGAGCATAGCCTTAAGCACCTGATAGGACGGCATTATATTGTCAAAGCCTGTAAGCGGAATTGCGTTTTGAACTCTGGGGTCATGTGCGTCAAAGGTAATTATGTTCTGGACTCCCATCGAAGCAAGCTCCTGCAAAGCTGCCGCACAATCAAGCGATTCACGGTAGTTGCGTCTGTGCTGTCTGCCGCCGTAAAGGATAGGCATAATCACATTGATTCTGTGAGCCTTGCCGCTTGCTGCCTGAATTATTCTCTTTAAATCCTGATAGTGGTCGTCAGGCGACATACAGTTCTGTCTGCCGTACATATCATATGTGCAGCTGTAATTTCCTACATCGCAGAGAATAAACAAATCCTTGCCTCGTACTGTAGATTTAATCAAGCCCTTGCCATCGCCTGATGAAAATCTTGGACAATCGACATCAATAAGGAACGTACCCTCATCAACATCGTCACAGCCGTTCTGAGCAGACCACTCAAGCAGATAATTGTCAATAACTTTGCCTAGCTCACTTGCGCCTTTCATAGCTATAAGTCCTAAAGGAGCTACTCTTGTAGAGCTGTCTAAATACCTTTTTTCACTATTACACATTTACATTTCCTCTTTCCTCCGCAGCATTAGTGACCTGCCGCCGCCGTGCGGATAAGCGGTCTGAGCTTTTCTCTCAATTCTATTATACAGTACTTTTCCGATTTTTTCAATACCCTTTTTTCACTTTTTATCTTTTGTACATAATTAATCGTTTTCAGGTTGAAAAAAATTGTTGGTTATTTTTTCAAGCGTGCGCCTAAATCTATGAAAAGCACGCATTTAAAAACGTAAACAAAGTGTGTATTTGAGCAAAGGCACCTGTTAAAAATGAAAAAAGTTAATAATTTGGGTATAATAATTTACAGTTCATACATTCTATGACCTCTTTTTATTTATTGACATTTTGATGATTTTGTGATATACTAGTCTTAATTAGAAATATTTACCGTAACAGCAATTGATAAGTGAAGATAGAAGAGGGGTCTTTTACTTTGAAAACTAATAATGCTTACAGTGGTTATACTCTCAGTGATTCTGATTGCCTGAATGTTATAAAATTCACCTTAGACTCGTTTGAAAACAGCTCGCTTGAAATTGCAATGCAGAGTATTGCCGAACAGATATTCAGCCTAACAGATTTTTTGTGCATAAGGGTTCGTGAAGTGGATTCGCTTCCCTGCTCTTTAATATGCTCCTTTGAACAGTACAGTGACTCTAGCTTGCCCGACAACGATGTAAAAACAAAGATAATCGATGAGAAAATCTGGAGTTCTCTTGTTAGTGGCATATGCAGAGTCAGCATAAACGATGACAATTTTCTTGATTATATTGGCGATACAGTCGAGAACGCAGGCAGTTTATTAACGCTGCCTTTAACTGACAGAAACGATTTTTTAGGCATTCTTGACGTTATTTCTACTGACGAGGAGCATGAGTGGGGCGACAATGAAATTTCTGTTTTTGAAGTTATTGCAAAGCTTCTTTCCCAACAGCTTGGAATAGGTTCAAAGGACAAAGCAAGTGAAGACTCGCTGACTGGACTTATGGATTACAGCTCTTTTGTGATTTTGCTCAACCAGCTTATTTACAGCTCATCTCCTGATCTGTATTTTGCGATAGTATACACTGACATTCATCATTTTAAATACATAAATGAAATGTACGGTTACGAAAAGGGAAACGAGGTTTTAAAGGTTACGGCGAATTACTTCGCACAGGGTAGCGGCGAAATTCCCGGCTTTATGATTTCAAGAGTTCATTCTGACAACTTTGTCACAGCTTCAATAATCGACAAGGATTTTATAGAAAAATTTGACTCGTTTATATTTGATTCAAATATAAAGCTGAGCGAGCAACTTCATGAAATCTGCCCTAATGTAAGTGCAAGGCTTAACACAGGCATTTGTTTCATCAAGAGCAGGAGCATTGCCGCTGAAACGGCTATTGCTCATGCAAATTTAGCAAGAAAGCTTGCCAAAAGCGAAAACAGACGGCGTCCGAATGTATTTTCAGATAAAATGATGGAGGATATTCGCTATCAGGAATATCTCAACAGCGAGCTTCCAAGTGCTATAAGAAACCACAATTTAAAGGTATATTATCAGCCGAAAATCAACTGTGCCGATGATAGCCTTTACGGAGCGGAGGCACTTGTACGCTGGCAGCGTGACGATGGAACCTTTATTTATCCAGATCAATTTATACCCTTATTCGAGAAAAACGGAAACATTATCGAAGTGGATTTTTACGTCTACAGGGAGGTATTTAAATATTTAAAACGCAGGCTTGACGAGGGTTTGCCGATGATTCCGATTTCAATGAACGTTTCAAGAGTACATCTGCGTTCAAACAGAATTATCCCCTACATAAAAGCTCTGCTTGACGAGTATAAAATTCCGCCTGAGTATCTTGAATTTGAACTGACAGAAAATATCTACATCAAGAATTTTGAAAAGGCGAATGAGTTTATAAACGCCTGCCGTGAGATGGGGATAAAGGTTTCAATGGACGATTTTGGTTCGGGATATTCTTCATTGAATGTAATGAGTACGCTTAGCATTGACACGCTGAAAATCGACCGTGTTTTTCTAAAAAACGACGAGCTGAACGCTAACGACAAAACCGTGCTTGAGAGCATAATCACGATGGCTAAAAAGCTTGGAATGAGCGTGCTTTGCGAGGGAGTTGAAACAAAGTCGCAATCACTGTTTCTTAAGGAAACAAGCTGCGATATAATACAAGGCTTTTACTATGGAAAATCAATGGACGAGAAAACCTTTGACAAATATGCTCAAAGCAAGCTTGAAGCGTAAATATACAAGCTAAACGGCTGTCAGCTCTGGCAGCCGTGCTTATTAGGAGGTTAAAATGAAAAAAGAAAATACAAAGCCCAGTTTAGGACAATTTCTCAAGGACAACAGCGTCTGCATTATTGTTACTATCCTCGCGGCTGCCGCCTGCATTATTGCCGGTTTTCTTTTTGAAAAAAAGTCAAGCGAGCAGAAAACTAAAATTTCAATACAAAAATCCACCTCTGAAAACACTTCACAAGCAAGCGGTGCCAATTTAAGCTCTGAATGCTCGTCAAATGAAGTTCAAGACAGTGAGGAAACTGCCTCTGACAATTCGCAGGAGGAATCAAGCGAAAGCGTGCAGGCTGATGAAAGTGTGCCATCTGATGTGGCTTTTCCTCTTGACGTGAACAAAGCGACATTTGACGAGCTTATTTTAATTGACGGAGTGGGCGAGGTCACGGCGCAGAGCATAATTGACTACCGTGCAAGCATTGGAACAATCACCAGCATAGACCAGCTTGCCGAAATTGACGGAATCGGCGAAAAGACGGTTGAGAAGCTCAAGAATTATCTGGCAGTATATTAAAGGAGCGGCAATGAACAAAAAAGAAATAAACGAAATAAAAAAGAACCTGTCAACCGACAGTGGACTTTTCAGCATAGGCAAGGTGCTTTCGGCATTTGTTGACAGCGAGAAAAATATAGTTTATCAAAGCACCTCGCTTTACAATCTTCTGCCCTCTGACGAGGCGGAGCTTATTTTAGAAAACCTGAGAAAAACGCTTTCAGGAACTTTAGGGAAGAATCTGCGCGAATATGCTTTCCCAAAGGAACAGTATGACGAGGACGGTGCACAGAGCTTTCTTTACAAGGTGCTCGAATCAAAGCTTGAAAATGACGAGCTTAACGCTGAACTGGTAAACCGACTTGCGCAGAGTTGCATTTCAACCACGGCGGTATTTGCTGCCCATTGTACATACTCGGTGCTTAAGAAAAACAAGATGGACGAAACTACAGATGAAGCGGATTTTGACTACAGCTTTATCATAGCGGCAATTTGCCCTGTCGAGCTAAGAAGCGACGGTCTTGTTTTTAACGACGACAACGGAAAAATTGAGAAAAAAGCGACCTTTGACCGAATAGTCGGCACTCCGTCTGACGGAATACTTTTTCCCGTTTTCTCCGACCGTGCTCCAGATGTGAACTCGGTTATGCACTATACCAAGACCTACAAAAAGCCGAACGTTTCCTTTGTCGAGAACACACTCGGCTGCGAGTTTACAATGTCTGCTGTTTCGGAAAAAGCGGCTTTTCACAAGATTCTGAGCAATGTTGCTTCGGACGAGCTTGACTACGATTTAATCACCTGCGTCAACGAAAAAATCCGTGAATATGTCGATTCTACCGCCTACGAAACAGAGCCTGCGACGGTAGACGCAGGAAGGATGAAAACTATACTCTGGGAATCGGGCATACCGCAGGACAAGCTTGACCTTGTGCCGAAGGTTTTTGAAAGCGCTACCGATCAAAAGCCGCTTATCGCTTCAAATTTAGTCGAGCGAAAAACGGTAGTTGAAGCGGAGGGGATAACCGTCAACATTTCAAAGGCTTCAGCCGACAAGGTGACAACGCAGACAATCGGTGGCAGACGATGCCTTGTCATCGAGCTTGACGATGAGGTTAGCGTGAATGGAATGAGCGTAAACTAGCGTGTACAGAAATCCTAAATTAAGGTATGTTGACACTATCGCTCAACGCTTGTCTTACAGGTCTATTTCCCGTATTTCTACATTAAATATTCTTGACATACGTCTAGTATGCCTGCGAATTTTTGCCTTGAACTACGAAAAATATACCTGCAATCCAAACATTTCGGATAGTGTCAACACACCCTAAAATACAATCTCCGCAAAGGAATTACCCTCTGCGGAGAATTTTTTATTGCTCTGTCGCAATACCTGACTTGCTAAATTTATAGGTCACACCATCTATTTTCTTTGTTGTATTAGTGTAAGGAATACCCTTGGAATTTGTGTAGTAGCGTCTTGAATTCCATGTGGTCCAGCCCTCTTTTATATAGCCCGAATCGCCGATTACATAATAAACGCCGTCAATGGTAACAGGACCTCTGAGCATTGTGCCGTCCTTCAGAAAGTAAGTTTTTCCGTCAATTTCTGTCCAACCGTTTTGCAAAATGCCATTTGAATCAAAGTAGTAGGTTATCCCATCAACCTCATACCAGCCTGTTGCCGCTGTGCCGTCTGATGTCATGAAATAGGTTCCGTCATCTGTATTTATCCATGTATCAGTTGCCGCACCGCTGTTTGTCATGTAATAGGTTCTGTTACTATCTCTTTGAACAATTCCAACAAAAAGCTTGCCGTCACTGTCAAAATAGTAAAGCACATCGTCCACACGTTTCCAGCCTGTTACAGCGTAACCGTCCTCATCAAAGTAATATTTGTCGCCGCTTACAGTCTTAAACGATTCAACAAGCCATTCGTCATTTTCATCAAGATAACGAATACCATCCTCTGTCACTGAAAGCCCTGACGAAATTGAACCGTCCTCGTTAAACTGATACTCCTCGCCCTCTACATAAAGAATGCCGCCGCTTGTGTTGCAAACACCGAAGTCGCCAAAATAATAGCTTACATCATCAATTTCCTGCCAGCCTGTAACCTTTTCACCTGTAACAGGATCAAAGTAAAAGGTATAGTCCTCAATTGTTACCCAACCTGTCTGCATAAGATAATCATCGCTGAAATAATGCTGATAATAAATGCTGTCGCCTATATCTTCATATGCTTCAAGAAAAGCATATTCGTAGGAATCACTGTTTAAATAGGTTTTCGCAATATACGGCAGACGATTTACGCTGCTTTTTGCAAGCTCAAGCTCCATATCCTCCAAAAGCTGAGCTACAGAGTCGTTATAGCTCTCCAAAGTGCTTTCATAACGTGTTTGAGTATATTCACCATCGTTATATGCTGTTTCCAGTGCGTTTATATCATCAAGCGTATCTAATAGCTCGTCATAGGCATCGTCATCATCAAGCTTATCAACAGCCTTTTCAAGCTTTTCAAGTATTTTCATATCATGCTCAAAGGTTTCTATATTATCCTTTTGCTCATCAGTATAAGCAATAGTTTTAGTCAAGCCTGTCTGAGCCTTATGAGATTTTTGGCTGAAGAAATATACATTAGCTCCGTCAAGCAGAAAGCCCTGAGCGACCTTACCGTCCTCATCGGAATAATAGACTCCCTTTTTGGTGGTTCGCCAACCAGTATGCAGTCTGAACTTGCTGTCAAAGTAATAATATTCATCCTCAAGCTTAATAAAGCCCTTAGCCGCCGAACCGTCCTCAGTAAAGTAATAGGTCTGATTATTATCGTCAAACCATCCGTATGTCATTACGCCCTGATCGTCAAAATGGTAGGTATAATCGCCGATTGTTTTCCAGCCTGTTACCATATGATAGTCCTGATCAAAGTAGTAGGTATTGCCGTCAATTTCATAAAAGCCTTGCGCAAAAACTCCATTTTCATCGGCATACATATAATACTTGTCGTCCTTTTTCCAGCCAGTGAACATACTTCCGTTCTCTTGAAAATCGTACATATCGCCTTCAATGACTGTTTCACCCGTAACCATATGACCATCAGAAGCAAAGTAATAGGTGCTGCCGTTTATCTCAGTAAAGCCCTTCGCCATCTGACCCTCATTTTCTCCGTCTTCAAAGAAATAATACTGTATACCGTTAATTTCAGCCCAGCCAGTTATCCGTTTTCCCGACTCGTCATAATAATATTCTCCATCGCTGTCAAAGCCCGTATCGGGGAAACCATGGTCGTTAAAATAATATTCCTCGCCATTGAAGTCCTGAAGTCCGGTTTTGAAAATACCTGACTCATCTGAAAAATAGTATTCCTCGCCGTCAATTTTTATAATGCCCTTCTGCATAACGCCTGACGAGTCAAAATAATAGGTGTTCCCGTCATACTCCTGCCAACCTGTAAGAATATAGCCGTCATCATCAAACAAATACGAGGTGTTATCTATAAGCTTAAGTCCAACGACGCGCTCATGAGTTGAGCTTAGAATATAATATGTCCCCTCATCATTCGTATGCCAGCCTGATGAATATGTCAGATTATAATAAAAATATGCGCCGAAGCTAACACCTATAACGGCAGTAAATACTGCCGCAGGTATCATAGCTTTTCGTCTGCTCTTTTTTGAAAGAAGCGTAAGCGCAGAAAATTTATTTGTATTAAAAGTACTCATACATCAGCTTCCCTTTGCAACCATCTAAAAACCTACATTATTTACTATTTTCATTATAGCACACATTTTTTTATTTTTCAATAGTCCTGCTGCTTTTTTCAGCGAAATTTCATTTTTCTTTGTCAAAACAAAAGTGCGTCCATTTCAGACACACTTAAGCTTAAAGGATTTATCGCCTACACGGTAATACTCATACTTTTTATGATAAAAAAATTTATTACAAACTGCGTTTTGCCGTATCCTGTCATGCCATATATAAACTGTCTGCGTTGCAGTCTGAGCTTTTCTCATAAGCTTATCCGCATTTGATGGGCGAATATACATTTTTCCTCAATAGTTTTTTCACTTTTAAGCATTACAATATTCTCCCATTATTATCTTTCCTTTAAAAATTCGGAGTGGCTGAACATTATGTACAACCACTCCATTTTTGAGAAGTGATTATGATTTATTATCAGCTAGACGTTGGTATAAATGGTGAAATAGCGTCCACAGGAACATTTGCAGGCATTAGCTCCCTTTCATTTTCAGGGTCGACATTGCGGTAGCTTCGTCTAAAATTATTACAGGCGAATCCTTCACAATTGCTCTTGCAATTGAAATTCGCTGCTTTTCACTAAAATATTCTCTATTTTCTTTTATTTCCAAAGCAATCTCATACTGTTCAGAAGATGATATTTCAAAAGCATCGTCAGAACAACCGATATATTTTCCATCAACATATACTACAGTGATTTTTTCCGTATCATCTCCAAAAGAATAATCAAAATAACAAATAGTTGAAAAATCATCATCGTATTGAATACGTACCTTATAAATGTTTCCAACGATATATATAAAATTTGCGTTTCCAGTTGTCGCTAAATAGTCTTTTACAATTTGCTTAGCATAAATATCATAGTCCTTGAACAGATTAGATTCATCATCAGATGATTCATCTATTAAAATTTCTTCCTCTGATTCTTCGTCACTTAAACTAAATACATACTCTGATTCTGATTGATTGATTACAATATTTTCTCCGTCTGCACTATCAGTACTATTATGTGTATAAATAATTCCAAATACTAGTACAACAGCTGCAACAATACACGCAATTAGCAAAAATATTTTCCATTTATTATTGTTTTTCTTTATAACACTTACACAACTCTCCGTTGTTGACATTGTTGAAAAATCAACTCGATTTTGAGCTGCTCCACAAAATCGACAATACTCTGAATCATCATGTATAGTCTTACCGCATTTTTCACAATACACTATTCTCTCTCCTTTACCTGAAAAATTTTCCAACTACAAAATACTCTCACACGCTCTGTGAGCCATTCTGAGCGACTTTCTGCTTAGGGTAGCCCCTTATATAACTGTTACTCCGTTAAAACCTCTTAGAACGGTTGTGAGAGCGTGTGAGAGTGTATTACAATTTTTATTCATCATTGTTTTCTTTTCTATGATATTTTTCATAGAAAAGTGAATGTGGCGAATCATCTGGATCAAAGCCCAACTTTTTTACCATTTTTTGGTGTGCACGCTCCTCATAGTATTCTTTTGGATCAATCTCATACGGCAAGTAATATTTTCCATTTATTAGATTTTGAAGCCGCTCCTTGGAGCTAACCCCTTTTTGGAGATCTTCTTGAATTAAAGGCCAGTTCCTCCAATTCTCCGCAGGGATTTTAGGCTGTGTTTTCTCCTCTATAATTTCCTTTAGTGTAACACAAATTGCTAAAAATGTCCACATACATTTTCCTCCTTATTCTCTTAATTAAAATTCTTTAAAATTCTGATTGTAATAAAATTTCCATTTTCATTATATCACAAACTAAACAAAAAATCAAGTGGTTTATGAATGTTTTTTATTCAGTTTTCCTTAAAATTTTTCCATGCCTAAATTTACACTTTGATACATTCGCTCCTTTTCTTCACGGAGCAGTCCTATGTATCTTAGCGTTGTCCTTGCATCAGAGTGATTAAAAAGCATAGTATAAGCCCCTTTGATTTATTACCTGAATTTTATAGTGATAGTTTTATTTTCAATTTTGCTGCTTGATGAGCTTGTGGTGTTTCTGACATAACTTTTATATCTGGCATATACTGAATTAGGACTATTTTTTGTGATGTTAGGAGTTAATATATCGCCCTTCTCCAAAGATGAGGATGAATCTTCCTCCATGTATAAAGCACTCAAACTACTATTATACAAGTAAACAGAAGCATATACATATCTCTTGGTTGATTTCTTATAGGTTGTAATATTTCTAGCAAAAACCTTTCCATTTGAAGTATTATAGTCATATACACTAACGATCATATTCATATATGTTCCTGTATAGGAATCAGCTGTTGCTGTAATCACTGCACTCGCTCCTACACTAAAACAACTGCCAGCTATCACCATAGCAGCTCCCAAAGCTGCAATTTTTCTTATTACCTATTTCATTGAAATCACCTCCTAATAATTATAAATATAAATATTCATGAGTCAAATCTACCCACAACAACATTATATCATCAACTAAAAATAAAGTCAACACTAATGACTAATTTTTTTAAAAAAAATTCTCTCATTTATACAAACGAGAGAATATTATTTTGTACAAACTAAACAAATAAAAACAATAGCCGCACTCATGCCTTCCAGTTCGAGAAAATCTCTGCCTGCTCTTTCAAAAAGGAATAGAAAATCGTCACGGTCTCGTCGCTGACAGCTCTGTCCGAATCGGTTATCGGATAAGGATTGCACCCTCCCGACTCCTCTCCTATCTGGTCTGCCGTAAAGCTATTTCCACAGTTTTGACAGACAAGATAATCGCCCTCCTGAACATAATAGCCCTTTCCTGACGAGTAGCAAACCTGACAGGTGTTAAACGCTGTGCGTATATTACCGTCCGAATCCTTGCAGGCTATTACCTCCATCTCCGTGCCGTCAACCACCAAAGGATAAAAACTGACCGTTTCTGAAAGCTCAGAAATCTCAATTTCCAAGCCTTCTCCTTCAGAAATAGTTTGCTCGTTTTTTTCAGAAGCCGTAGAGCTTTGTTCTTCAGATACTTCAACATCAGAATTTCCACAGCCGCTTAATGTCAATAATACGAACGCAGTAATTAAACAAAAATACTTTCCTTTCATTTCAATAGCTCCTCATTCGTCAAAAGTTTAAACAACATGAATTGTTCCCGTTATCATACCCATCCAACAGGTATAGGTAAAATCCCCCCTCTCAGTGGGAGTAAATTCTATTACGTTTTCTCCCTCTTTAAATTCATAAGAAATATCGTATTCTGAAATATATATCATATAATTGCACCCATTAATGCTTCCCTCTTCAGCAGTTATCGTCCATTCCACAGGCATATCCAAACGCACAGTAATATCGGGATATGAACCGCTCAAAAGTACGCTGTTTACAAGCTGCCTGCCGTTTTCTGTTCTGATTGAGTTTTCGTCGCTTAAGTCAGATGAAATTACTCTCAATCCAATTGCATAAGCAAGACAAACACCGGTCGTGACGCATACTCCGATTGCTTTTTTCAGCTTTGAGGGTAAGCCCAGACAAAGCAGCGTAAAGGATAAAAATATCAAAACCAACAGCAGTGTGTCTTGCGTATAAAGGTTCGTCATGTTGCCACCCTGCGCAAGCATTGCTATTCCAAAAATGCAAATAAGCACTGCGCCAATATTGTAAACAATCGGCGTAAATTTTCTTCCCAGAGCAGAAACAGCAGCGCCAAATCCTAGCATAAGCGGAATCGTACCGAGTGCAAAGAAAAACATCGATAAGCCGCCTGTCAGCGCACTGCCGCTTGCCAGCGCAACAATTTGCATAGCCTGAAGCGGTCCGCAAGGCATAAATCCGTTTAAAATTCCAACCAAAAACGGCTTGCGCACCTTTAAAAATATCCTGTTGATTTTTAGCTTAGAAAACAGCTTTGAACCCGAAAAAAACGGCATAGAAAGTCCTATCATTCTAAGCCCCATTGCCAGCATAAAAAGCCCTGCGATAATTTTTAAAAATCCTTGAAGCGAATCAGAAACATCTCCGCTGCCGCCGATAATCGTTCCGATAAAGCCCAGAGCCGCACCTGTTGCCGTATAGGAAACAACTCTTCCGATATTGTACTGCAAAGCAGATAAAAAGGTTTTTGCGCTGATTTTTTTGCCTTTATAATCACCTTCGCAATTTTGTGAACTTTTTGGCAGCGACTGCGTGAGATTGATTCCGCCGCACATAGCTATGCAGTGAACAGAGGTGGTTATTCCAATCAAAAACAGCATACCATAGCTCATAGAAGCGTCTGCAAGCTGACTGGGCACTAGAAGCTTAAGCACATTAGTTTTATCTAGCAAAATAAAGCTGATAAAAATCACAGCCAAAGCTAAAACAGGATACAGCAAGCCGCCTGAACTTTTCACACCATAGCCTAGCTCTTTAATTACATCAGTGATTTTTTCAAGTGTAATACATTCCTCGTCAAAGACTATCTGCGCATCTCCTGAAAGAGTAAGCTTTAAATCAATCAGACCATTTTCAGACAAAAGAGCGTTTGAAATTTTCTCCCTGCAATGCTCGCAGCTCATTCCTGTAATTTTCAATTTAACTGATTTTTCTTTCATATAACACCTCAGCGGCTATGCCGAAAATCTAATCACAGATTTTTTTAAACACTTCTTCTGATTTTATCATATCAATTTTTCATCCTTGCCAAGCGCAAAATTATGACATTTTTCGCCTCTCTTTCAAATATTTTTAACGATGCTGGCTGGATTTGAACCAACAACTTCGGTTTTGCAGACCTATGCCTTTCCTACGGCTACAGCATCATCAACGGAAAATTCAGAGGCTTGCCAAGCTTAAACCTGAAACAAGCCTCCGATTTTCCAGTCAGCTTTTCAATCTATGCTTTTTTGTTTGATCAATCTGAATTACCTTGCCGTCATGAACAATCAGAGTAGTGCTGCCACATTTCATTTCCTTAAGCATTTGACCTATTATGCTGAAATACTCAGAATTAACGTCCTTTTTTCAGCCGCCGCTTTTTCCATACACAGTCATCTCCGATATGCTCCCAGAAAAATCAATTGTTGTTGAAAAGAGGCGTTGACAAATATCTGTCGCCCGAATCAGGCAAAAGCGCAACTATAGTCTTGCCTGCGTTCTCAGGACGCTGTGCTAAAATAACCGCAGCTTTAAGAGCAGCTCCCGAAGAAATTCCTACAAGGATTCCCTCGCTCAAAGCGAACGCTCTTCTCTCCGCAAACGCATCCTCATTCTCAATTGTAATAATCTCATCATAAATCTTTGTGTTAAGAACATCAGGTACAAAGCCTGCTCCAATTCCCTGAATCTTGTGCGCTCCTGGAGTTCCCTTTGAAAGCACGGGGCTTCCTGCCGGCTCAACAGCTACTATCTTGACATCGGGATTTTGCTCCTTGAGATATTCGCCTACGCCCGTTACAGTTCCGCCTGTGCCGACGCCCGCAACGAAAATGTCAACCTTTCCATCGGTCTGATCCCATACCTCAGGACCAGTAGTCGCCTTGTGTACAGCAGGGTTTGCAGGATTTACAAACTGCCCTAAAATCACTGCTCCCTCAACCTCGTTCTTAAGCTCTTCAGCCTTAGCGATTGCGCCTTTCATTCCCTTTGCTCCCTCTGTGAGAACAAGCTCTGCGCCGTAAGCCTTGAGAAGATTTCTTCTTTCAATGCTCATTGTGTCAGGAAGCGTGAGAATAGCTCTGTAGCCCTTTGCAGCCGCAACCGCCGCAAGTCCGATTCCTGTGTTTCCACTTGTAGGCTCGATAATTGTCGACCCTTCCTTAAGCAAGCCCTTTTTCTCTGCGTCCTCAATCATAGCCAGCGCAATTCTGTCCTTTACAGAGCCTGCGGGATTGAGATACTCAAGCTTCGCTAAAATTACAGCATTCTCAGCTCCCGCTTTCTTTGAATAGTTTTTCGTCTTTACTATCGGAGTGCCTCCGATAAGCTCCAGTGCATTTTCCTTTACCTTGCTCATAATAATACCTCCATAAATGCTTTTAATTTTAAAACCTAGTAAGCAAATAGGTTTTATATGCTTTATGTGCTTATTATACACCATCTAAAAAGCTTTGTCAAGTGTTTTTTGAAAAATTACTTATACGGGATTTTTATTATATATTATAGGCAATTTCTATAATCGTCAAACCGATTTTTTTACAAAAAAGCACTTCATCATGCAGATACTCGCCTGCAAAACAAAGCGCATAAGAAATCAGAGCGTATCTAACTATTCAATTTTTCAAGCTCTCTCCTAATCCTTTCAAGAGCCTCTGTCAGCGTTGCTCTCGGGCAAGCGACGTTTATCCGCTGAAAGCCTTTTCCGCACTCTCCAAAAACCTTGCCGCTGTCAAGCCAAAGCTTAGCTTTATGCACAATCAGGTCTTCAAGCTCGTCAACCGAAAGACCAGTTTCTCTGAAATCAAGCCAGACAAGGTACGTTCCCTCCAGCGTCACCATATTTACGCCCTTAAGCTTTTGATTTACATAATCTTTAGTATACCTTATATTATCCCACACATAGCTTTTCATAGCGTCATACCATTCGTCACAGCTTGTATAAGCCGTCCGAACGGCTACAAGTCCCATTACTCCCAGCTGACTTGTACCCGCAGCGTCAAGCTGCTTTTTAAATTTGCATTTTAAATCTCTGTTTGGAATAAAAATATTCGACATCATCATACTCGCAAGGTTAAAGGTCTTGCTCGGAGATGTGCAGATTATAGATATATCCTCAAACTCCTTTTTCACTTTAGCAAAAACCGTGTGCTTTCCCTCAAAGACAAAATCCTGATGGATCTCATCGCTGACAACAATAACTCCATGCTTTAAACAAATGTCGCCCATTCTTTCAAGCTCGTCAATCGTCCAGACTCTGCCCACAGGATTATGCGGACTGCACAGGAGAAAAAGCTTTATTTTCTCTTCGACAATTTTTCTTTCAAAATCCTCAAAGTCAATGTGGTAGCGGTTGTCATCGCCCAGATACAGCGTATTGCTCACCACTCGCCGCCCATTGTCCTCTATAACCTCCGAAAACGGATAGTAGACAGGAAGCTGAACAAGCACTCCATCTCCAACATTTGTATATGCCTTTACCGCCATAGCGAGTGCAAAAACTACACCCGGCGTCTTTACAAGCCACTTTTCCTTTGGCTCCCAGTCGTGATGCCTTTTCATCCAGCCAGCAACCGCTTCAAAGTACGGCGTCTGAACCTCGCTGTAACCGAAAATTCCATGCCTGATACGCTCTGTCAAAGCGTCCTCAATGTATGACGAGGTTTCAAAATCCATATCCGCAACCCAGAGCGGCAGCACATCCTCAGGCATACCTCTGCGTTTTGCAAAGTCGTACTTAAGGCAGTCTGTGTTTTTTCTGTTTATTATTCTGTCAAAATCAAGATTTCTCTCAGGCATACTTATTTTCCTTCCAATTCTCCAAAAACCTTTTCCAGCTCATCAATCAAATCCTCAACGTTTTCAATTCCGACTGAAAGCCTTAACGTGCTGTCGGTTATTCCGTTTTTAATCCGTATCTCTTCAGGGACATCTGCGTGCGTCTGCGTGGTAGGATATGTGATAAGCGTTTCCACTCCGCCCAGACTTTCTGCGAATCTAATAAGACGCACTCTGTTTAAAATGCTCTCCGCAAATTCCTTGTCCTTAACCTGAAAGGTTATCATTGCTCCAAATCCTCTTGCCTGCTTTTTCATAATCTCATAACCAGGATGCTCAGGCAGTCCAGGATAGATAACCTTAGTCACCGCACTCTGCTCCTTAAGCCACTGCGCAATTTTAAAAGCATTTTCCTGCGCTCTTTCCATACGTATTCCAAGCGTTTTTATACCTCTTAAAATAAGCCAGCTGTCAAACGGTGCAAGCCCTGCGCCTGTGGTTTTTATCATAAACGCAAGCCTTTCAGCTATATCCGCTCTCTTTGTAACCAAAAATCCCGACAAGGTGTCGTTATGCCCGCCAAGATATTTAGTTCCGCTGTGAACAACAACATCAGCTCCTAAATCAAGCGGATTAGAAAAATACGGCGAAAGAAAGGTGTTGTCCACAATCAACATCAAGTTATGCGCCCTTGCAATTTCAGCAGTCTTTGCAATATCAGTAACGTTCATCATAGGATTAGTAGGCGTTTCTATAAAAATCGCCTTTGTATTTTCCTTTATATAGTCCTCAATGTTTTCCTTGTAGCAGTCAATTGAGGTAAATTCCAGCTTGTTTTTAGCCGAAACATTCTGAAAAAGACGAATACTTCCGCCGTATAAATCCGAATCTGAAATAATATTATCATTAGGCTCAAACAGCTCCATCAGACAGTCAATCGCCGCCATGCCCGATGTAAAAGCAAATGCGTCAGTTCCGTTTTCAAGCTGCGCAACTGTCTTTTCAAGCTGCTCCTTTGTCGGATTCTGAAGCCTTGTATAATCATAGCCGCTGCTTTGACCTACCCCCTTATGAGAAAAGGTAGCCGTCTGATAAATAGGATAGCTTATCGCACCGTAATGCGCATTTTCAGCCTCCTCACTTACAATGTGAATACATTTTGTTTCAATCCTTCTTGCCATTTTAATCTTCCCTTCAATCAGTCCAAAGTATATTGCTTGTACTTTGAAATTTCCTCTAAATATTTCTTGCCTATTTCACTCATAATAGCGTCCTTGCGGCAAATGTAGCCGATCGTCATTTTCTCATCGCTCTTAAGCTTTACGGCGCAGTAATCTCTGCCGTTTAAATCCTCACAGATTATCCCAGAGCAAAGCGTAAATCCGTCAAGTCCAATCATAAGATTAAGCAAAGTTGCGCGGTCGTTTGCCCTTATAAAACGCTTGTACTGATATGTACTAAGCACCTCCTCAGCAAAGTAAAAGGAGTTGTGATCTCCCTGCGCAAAGCCTAAACACGGATAATCCTGAAGCTCGTCCATAGTTATTTCCTCTTGATTTGCAAGCGGATGCCCCTTGCGCAAATAAACATAAATTCCACACTCCAGCAGCGGCTCAAATTTAAGCCCAGAATCCGCAAAAATCTTCGTAAGCACCGCCTTGTTGTATTCATTTAAATATAAAATACCAATCTCGCTTGTGTGGTTTTTAACATTGTCAATGACCTCGTGAGTTTTGGTTTCATGCACCTCAAACTCATATTCGTCCATTCCATACTGCTTTACAAGCTCAACAAATGCGTTTACCGCAAAGGTATAGTGCTGCATCGAAACGCTGAATCGCTTCTTTTGATTTATCTGAGAAATATATTTTGCGTCAAGAATATCATACTGCTCAACCACAGATTTTGCATAGCCTAAAAACTCCCGCCCTTTAGGAGAAAGAGTAATTCCATTTTTTGAGCGAATGAAAATTTCAAAACCCACCTCATTCTCAAGAGATTTTATAGCCGAAGAAAGACTCGGCTGTGAAATATAAAGATTCTTTGCCGCCTCGTTGAGAGAATGCTCTCCCGCCACGGCAATTACATATTTAAGCTGAACTAATGTCATAGCTTCCTCCTAATCCGTGAAATCATATTTATATTGTATCACATTTTTTTATTTTTGCATAGTACTTTTTTTCTTTAACTGTCAATAGCTTTTTTATATAAAAAGACTATGCGACTATCATTATCATTTTACCATATAAATCTTATGCTGTCAACTTAACCTATCACCAGCTCGGACACAGCCGAAAAGACAATAAATAAAAATAAAAGCAAATCAAATTCTCCAAAAGCAAATATCAGCGTCAAAAGAGCCGCTAAAATAATGAAAAGCAGCAGTTTTCTCACCCTTGAAGAAGTATAAAGCTCAACAATTCTGCCGCCGTCAAAAAATGAAAAAGGCAGAAGATTAAAAAAAGCCAGCGAAAGATTTATTTCAAAAAGCTTATCTAAATGTGCGGCAAACGAAATCATTGCCAGAATAAAGTTTACCGCACATCCCGCCGATAAAATTACAGTCTGTATCGTTCGGCTGTCAATCTGCGAATACTTCGGTATTATTTTTATTCCGCCAGAATAAAAGCAAATTTGTTCAGGAACCTGCGATAAAATAATCATTGCAAACAAATGTCCAAGCTCATGAAGTAAACAGCAGACAAGTGCCGCAGTTATTCCCAGACTGTCGATTTTAAAAACAAAAAAATAGAAGCAAAGAGCTGCGAAAAATCCAAAATAAAATCGAATTTTAATATTGAAAATTTCTATAACAAGCATTTTACCACCTCAAAAATATATATGAAACAAAACGCTTTAAAAATTACAGTCAAGTTCGCCTCAAAAACAAAAACGGCAGAGCCTTTTGCTCCGCCGTAAAAACATTTCAGCAATCTTCTTTTTTGATTTTAAAAATCATTCTAAGTACAGGTGCTAACAGCTTAGGCGACTTGACAACTACAACCTTCATAATAAGTACCTCCAAATCTTTTTGTTTGTACTTTCATATTATGCAGAGTAAATAAAAAGTGTTAAGAATAAACAAAGCCATCAATTGATTTTGCTCTCCACCGCAAGCAGAATCCCCTTTTTAAAGCTCACCTTTGCCTCATTTAATATCTCATTTGAAATACCAATCGGAAAGGAATTTCTAAGAGCTTTGTTTTCAACAAAATATTTAGTTCCGCAGACGCTGAAATCCTTTACCTCCTCAGAATATGCAAAAAACGACAAGGAATATCCCTCTCTTTTCTCAAAAGTATATTTTCCTGGCTTTAATAGTGAAATTCTCTCATTACAGCTGACTATTTTGCCAATCGCACCGTTTTCAAGAATAAAAGCTAAAGCCTGAACATTTGCAAATGTGTGATCAAATCTTCCGCCAAGCGCGCCCAAAATTGTTATATCCTTAAAGCCCTTTTCAAGCGCATACCTGACCGCAAGCATAAGATCAGTGTCGTCCTTTTCCTTTGGAAATACTTTCGTTTCACATATATGAGGCTCAAATCCAAGCGAATCAAAATCTCCAATCGCCAGATCAGGCTTTAAGCCCAGCTCCAGGCAGTTTATATATCCGCTGTCAGCGGCTATGATGTACGCCCCTTCAGCGTCTATTCCATCAGGCAGTTTTGGCTCTGAATTTCCTCCGACAAAAATAATGCACTCCATTTTATCCGCCCCTTTAACCTTGCTTTCCTATTCTTTCTAGTATACCATAAAAAAATCAATTTTGCAAGCTTTCATCTCCAACGATCATCATGACCAGTTGATCCTCTTGGAAATGGAAGCTTTCTGTTTTTATTTTTTAGGCATCTGTCCGCTTGAATTTTTGCCATCTTGCACATATTTTTGTTTGATTTTTGTGCATTGTGACAAAAATATTATTTAGAAATTGACAAACATTTGTTTTGAGCGTATAATGATATTAAAGTTTTCTATTAAATCTAATATTGTCTTTTCATATGGTTAGTTTTAGAGCGGATTGAATTTGTCAATCCGCTCTTTCTTTTTTATTGATTATTGAAATGATGACAGAGATGATGATGTTTAAGATAATAATCCCAATAAGAATGTATATAAGCTTATTTCCTTGTATGCCGTAAGCTATATTTCCTATGTAAGGAATGTTAAATAAAACCTTTCCCTTAACTTCATCAAAATAAACATATTTTGAATCTACAACATCGTTAGCGTCGCCTTTTGTTATATACTTTTATAAATTTTAAAATGCAATTTCAAAAAAATATTTTTTGTTAAATTTTTTCTTTGCTTACAACCTTTCTCGCAAAAAGTCCGCTGTTTCTGCGATGAAAATGTCAGATATACCACATTTAAAACGTTTTTTTCAGTCACATGGAAAGTCAGCTTGTTTGCATAAATCGGCTATTATGTACGACTTTTTATTTTTTATGGAATCAATGCGATCGTACATATTGGTGGCAACGTACTCTATATCATCAGTGCTGAGAGACGTGATTTTAGCTTTTACAGCTTTAGAAGGCACCTTTTTGCCTTTGATAAGATAGCTTTCTTCGGCTGAAAGCAGTACTTCACAGACAGTTTGCTTATTGCCCGAAAGCTTTTTTAAAGCCTCATGCAATTCTAATAAAGCGATTTCTAACATCATGCTTGATTGCTTGCCAGACTTTGATAAATTGTTACAAATCATTTACTAAAATTGATTTCCGTTACAACCTTAGTTTTGTGCTTGCATTTTGCTTTCAAATGTGTTATAATAAAAGTATGGTGTCCCCTCGCCTTCTTAGGCGGCTGTAAGCGACATGATAAGTAACATTAGTGTCATACAGCACAAATGTTCTTACAAGTACCGTGCGGCGCTAATGCTGCTTACCAACGCTACTTCCATACGGAACAAGCGTTACTTACGCTCCGAGCTTTAAGAAAGTAGCCTTTGTTTTTTGTAGAAAAACTAAAGTTCTTTCAATTGCACAGCGTTCTCAATGCAAGCTGGTACAAACCTGCAGTGTGGGTACAAACCTGCGGTGTGGGTACAAACCTGCGGTGTGGGTACAAACCTGCGGTGTGTACGCAAGTTTAGCTTGCCTTGCTCCGCTTTAAATAAAAATACTAGTGCATATTTATCGAAATTGTTGGTAAAGACTTATGGAAAAGATTTTAATTGGCAATGTGGAAATTGAAAAAACTGCCGCGCTTGCGCCTATGGCGTCTGTAGCGGATAAAACCTATCGCACAATCTGCGCCGAGTTCGGTGCGGCGTATACCGTCAGTGAGATGATTTCAGCTAAAGGGCTTGTCTATGGCGATAAAAAATCGGCAAGGATGTGCCTGATAAGCGATGCTGAAAGACCCTGCGCTCTTCAGCTTTTTGGAGAGGACGAGTACTTTGTCGGCAAGGCGGCTTACAAGCTTAACGAATTTTCGCCTGATATAATCGATATAAATATGGGCTGTCCTGTGCCTAAGGTGGTTTCTAACGGAAGCGGCAGTGCGCTGATGAAGGATACGGCGAGAGCCGAAAGGATAGTTAGGGAAACTGTTAAAAATTCACAGTGTCCAGTCACGGTTAAAATTCGTTCAGGCTGGGACGAGAGCAGCATTAACGCTGTGGAGTTTGCAAAGGCTATGGAGCAGGCAGGAGCGGCGACAATTGCTGTTCATGGGCGGACGAGGAGGCAGATGTACTCGGGCAAGGCGGATCTTGATGTTATAGCGCAGGTTAAGCGTGCGGTGAGCGTTCCCGTTATCGGAAACGGCGATGTAGATTCGGCATTAAGGTGCGAGGAGATGTATCAGAAAACAGGCTGTGATTTAGTGATGATTGGTCGGGCGAGCAACGGCAAGCCGTGGATTTTTGAGGAGGTTTCTCACTATCTTAAGACAGGTAAGCTTTTGCCGCCAAAGACGCTTGAGCAGCGCATTGAGATTATGCTTAGGCACGCTAGGATGACGGTTGAGGAGCTAGGCGAGTATCAGGGAATGCGTGAGATGCGGCATAATGTGATTTGGTATGTCAAGGGTATTAAGGGAGCGGCGGCTTTAAGACGTGAATGCAGCGAGCTTGTCGAGCTTAAGCAGCTTGAGAATATGGCGCAGAGGATTTTAGACGGTGAAAAAGATGGGGATACTTTATGTGACGGCAACGCCGATAGGCAATCTTGAGGATATGAGCTTTAGAGCAGTAAAGACGCTTGAAAGCGTGGACTTTATCTGTGCGGAGGACACTCGCGTTTCGGCTAAGCTTCTTAAATATTTTGAGATAAAAAAGCCGTTGGTGAGCTACCATGAGCATAACGCCCGTGAGGCGGGAGAGAGGATAATTTCACGGCTGGTTGGCGGAGAAAGTGCGGCGATTATAACCGATGCGGGAATGCCCTGCATTTCAGACCCTGGAGAGCTTTTGGTAAAGCTGTGCGCTGAAAACGGTGTTGAGGTGAGAGCAGTGCCGGGAGCCTGCGCTGTTGTTTCGGCACTTGCAGTGAGCGGACTTGACACGAACGGATTTTACTTTGTCGGATTTTTGCCGACGCAGGAGCGGCTTTTGAAAAATAAGCTTGCCTCTGTCTGCGCTCTTGACGTTACTCTCGTTTTTTACGAAGCTCCGCACCGACTTAAGCGGACGCTTGAGCGGCTGTATGAATTTCTGGGCGAGCGGAAAATTTCACTTTGCCGAGAGCTAACCAAGCTTCACGAGGAGGTAATACGCACGACAATTTCTCAGGCTATCAAGCTTTATTCTGACAGCGAGCCGAGAGGTGAGTTTGTGCTTGTCGTGGAGGGCGCACAGCATTCTCCTGACAGTGAGGACACTCCTGAAGCGGCGCTTGAGCGTGTTAAGGCTCTGGTGAACAAGGGTATGCGTCCTGCTGACGCTTGTCGGGAAATAGCAAGGGTTTCACGCTTTTCAAAGGGAGAGCTCTACTCTTTGCTTTTGGAGAAGAATGATGGCTGATTTGATTGAAATAGGGGCGATGAGCGAGGAAAATTACGCTTTGGCGGCTGAAATTGAAGCGGAGTGCTTCTCTGACAATCCGTGGACGCTTAATCAGTTTCACGAGGAGCTTTCGCTTGACTTTTCGCGGACGTTTATCGCCTACCTTGACGGCGAAGCGGCAGGCTTTGTGAATATGTGGCTCACTCCTCCGCTTGCGATAATAAACAACATTGCCGTGAGAGCAGACAGGCGCAGACTGGGAATCGGCGCACTTTTAATGCAAAGAGCGATTGACGAATGCGGCGAGTGCAGCTCGCTTTCGCTTGAAGTCAGAGTTTCAAATTCGGCGGCTATCAGCTTTTACGACGGCTTTGGATTTACTCAGGTGGGACTTAGGAAAAATTTCTACTCCAACCCTAAAGAGGACGCATACATAATGACTAAATTTAAGAAAAAGGATACTGATAAAAGTGGAGATTCAGGGGCTGACGGCTGAAAAAATCGGCGGTATTTCGCTGTATATTTCTCAAAATCACCGCTTTGGAACGGACGCCTTTCTGCTTGCGGATTTTGCCGCTCCAAGGCATATCGACAGCGTTTGCGACCTCTGCTCAGGCTGCGGAATTGTCGCCGCTGTGATGTGGGAGCGATTTAAGCCTAAGAAAATTGAAACGGTGGAAATCGATGAGGAGGCTGCGGCTCTGCAAAGGCTTACTGTACAAAAAAGCGGACTGAAAGCTTTCTCTGTCGTCCGCATGGATTTAAAGGAGTACAAGCCCGAGCGTGAGCTTGACGTTATCACCTGCAATCCGCCATACAAGCTTGACGGCACGGGGCTTAAGAACAAAAGCGAAGCGGCTGTGAACGCTCGTCACGAGGTGCTTTGCAGGTTTGAGGACGTCTGCGAAGCGGCGGCAGGAGCTTTGAAATACGGCGGCAGGCTGTGCGTTTGCAACCGTCCGCAGAGGCTGTGCGACATGATGTGTCAGATGAGAGCGTGCGGAATCGAGCCTAAACGAATGAGGTTAGTGTCCAAAAATTCGGACAGTGAACCTTGGCTTGTTCTTTTGGAGGGCAGAAAGGGCGGCTCGCCGTTTTTAAAGGTTGAGCGAACGCTTTTCACCTGCAACGAGGACGGCTCACGCTCGGACGAGCTTAAGAGCGTATATATCGGAGATTATTAAGTGTACAAATTTTTGTACTTTAAATTGAGAGGAAGCAAGGCTATGAAAATTCTTGGAATTGAAAGCTCCTGCGATGAAACTGCGGCTGCGGTGTCGCTTGACGGGCGAGAGATTCTTTCAAACGTAGTTGCAAGTCAGGTTGACGAGCATAGGCTTTACGGAGGAGTTGTGCCTGAAATAGCTTCGAGGCGGCATGTAGAAAATATCTCGCAGGTTGTCAATGAATCGCTGAAAAGAGCCGACTGTGAGCTTTCGGAGATTGACGCTGTGGCTGTGACCTATGCGCCGGGGCTTATAGGCGCGCTGCTTGTCGGCGTGAGCTTTGCTAAGGGGCTTGCGATGGCGGCGAAAAAGCCGCTTGTGCCTGTTCATCACATTGCAGGGCATATTGCGGCGAATTACATCACTCACAGGGAGCTTGAACCGCCGTTTCTGTGTCTTGTGGTTTCAGGCGGACATACGCATATAATTTCAGTGAGCGATTACACGCATTTTCAGCTTTTAGGCAGGACGAGAGATGATGCGGCTGGAGAATGCTTTGACAAGGCGGCACGGGTGTTAGGATATGAATATCCTGGAGGAAAATATATAGAGCTTGCGGCTAGGAGCGGCAACCCGAAGGCTTATGCGCTTCCTAAACCAAGGGTTGCAGGGAGCGAGCTTGACTTTTCATTTTCAGGGCTTAAGACGGCGGTGATAAACACTGTGCATAACGCAGAGCAAAAGGGTGAGCATATCAACCGTGAGGACATGGCGGCTTCATTTCAAAGCACTGTCGCTGAAATTCTGGTTGAGCATACCTTGGCGGCGGCTAGAGAAGAAAGCAGCGAAAAGCTTGTCATCGCAGGCGGAGTTTCGGCTAATACGGCAATCAGGGAGAGCTTTGAAAGGGCTTGCGAGGAAAGTGGAATTAAGCTTTATATGCCGAAGCTGGAATATTGCGGCGACAACGGAGCTATGATTGCCTGTCAGGGATACTATGATTTTCTTGACGGCAGGAGAGCGGACGAGAGCTTAAACGCAGTCGCTTCGCTTTCGCTTGGATAATTTAAACGGAGGAGAGTAGGCTATGAAAATACTTGCTATAGACGGCAACAGCATAATGAACCGAGCGTTTTACGGGATAAAGGCTCTGGCTACCTCAAAGGGAGAGTATACCAACGCTATTACGGGATTTATGAATATATATCTGCGTGAAATCGGCGTGGTCAAGCCTGACTGCGTGGCTGTGGCTTTTGACAGGCGAGAGCCTACCTTTAGGCACAAGGCGGATTCGAGCTACAAGGCGAACAGAAAGGGTATGCCGGACGAGCTTGCTCAGCAAATGCCGCTTATCAAGGAGATTCTGGGCGATATGGGAGTTAGGACGGTCGAATGTGCAGGCTATGAGGCGGACGACATTCTCGGAACTCTCTCAAACATTTTTTCGGGCGAGGACGAGTGCGTTATTCTGACGGGCGACCGTGACAGCTTGCAGCTTTTGAGCGACAGCTGTACAGTGCGGCTTGCGACAAACCGTGAAACGCTGGAATACAGCGTGCAGAGCTTTGAGGAGGAATATGGGCTTGAGCCTAAGCAGCTTATCGATTTAAAGGGGCTTATGGGAGACGCTTCGGACAACATTTCAGGCGTTAGGGGAATAGGAAAAAAGACGGCTTCGGCTCTTATCGCAGAGCAGGGGAGCGTTGAGAATCTGTACGAAAATCTGGACAGTATGACGCTCACGAGGTCGGTCAGAGATAAGCTTGAAAGCGGCAGAGAGGATGCGTTTAACAGCAAATATCTAGCGACAATTGTACTTGAAGCTCCGATTGATAGGGACAAGGAAGGCTATCTGATTGGTGAGGTAAAGGCTGACAAGCTAAGAGAGCTGCTTAGTCGCCTTGAGATGAGCAGGCTTATGAAACGGCTGGAGCTTGTCGGAGAGAACGCTCACAAGGACGAGGCTGTCGAGGCGAAGGATTTAGCTCCGCTTGAGGTTGCTAAGCTTGAGAGCGCAGACTTAATTACAGATAAGTCGGTTTTCACGCTTGAGGGCGGTGCGCTTTCGGTTGAGTGCAAAGGAAGGGTTTACTTCACGACTGACGAGGAGGTTATCAGGGCTTATTTTGAAAGCGATTATGAGAAACGGTGCTTTTGCTCAAAGGACGCTTACAGGTGGTGCTTTGAAAGAGGGGTTCAGCTTAAGGGGCTGACCTTTTCCTGCGATTTAGCGGGGTATCTGCTCAATTCGCTTTCGAGTGAGTACACGGTCGAGGGGCTTTGTCTTGACTACAAGGTGAGCTACCGCAGCGACATGAAGGAGTATGCCGACGTATCAACCCTTGCGGCGTTGTCCGACAGGCTTAAGCAGGAGCTTGAAGCTAATGAAATGATTAAGCTTTTTAATGAAATTGAGCTGCCACTTAGCGAGGTTCTAGCTTCGATGGAATTTTACGGAGTGAAAGCGGACGCTGACGGAATAAGAGCATTCGGAGAGAAGCTTAAGACGCAGCTTGACGGCTTGACGGAGGAGATTTACGCTCTTGCAGGGTGTGAATTTAACATCTCCAGTCCGAAACAGCTCGGAAAGGTGCTGTTTGAGGATTTAAACCTGCCTAACAAAAGGAAAACCAAGAGCGGCTACTCGACAAATGCGCAGGTGCTTGAGGCGATTGCGGACAAGCACCCGATTGTGCCGAAGGTGCTGGAATACCGCACTCTTTCAAAGCTTAATTCCACTTATGTGGACGGGCTTTTAAAGCAGATTCACGCTGACGGGAGAGTTCACAGCGTGTTTAAGCAGACGGAAACGAGAACGGGGAGGATAAGCTCAACCGAGCCTAATATGCAGAATATTCCTGTGAGAAAGCCGATAGGGCGAGAAATGCGCCGCTTTTTCACGGCGCAGGAGGGCTGTCTGCTGATTGACGCAGACTATTCGCAGATTGAGCTTAGAGTGCTTGCAAGCGTTTGCGGCGATGAAAATATGCGTCAGGCTTTCCTTAGCGGCAAGGACATTCACACCTCGACTGCGGCGCAGGTTTTCGACCTACCCGAGGAGTTTGTTTCGGAGGAAATGCGCCATGCGGCTAAGGCGGTGAACTTCGGCATTATTTACGGCATTGGAGCCTACTCGCTGTCGGAAGACATAGGCGTAAGCTATGCGGAGGCGAAAAGGTACATTCAGAGCTATCTGGACAACTTTCCCAACGTCACAAAGTTTATGAATGAAACAGTAGACTTTGGAATTAAAAACGGCTATGTGACGACAATTTTTTCACGGCGAAGATACATTCCCGAGTTTAAATCTTCAAGCAAGCAGGTGCAGGCTTTCGGCAAGCGAGCGGCGATGAATGCGCCGATTCAGGGAGCGGCGGCGGACATTATCAAGCTTGCGATGGTAAAGGTTTACAATGCGCTGAAGGAGGAGCTGCCGCAGGCTAAGCTGATTTTGCAGGTGCATGACGAGCTTATTCTCGAAGTACCGAAGCGCTTCGCACAGCAGGCGGCTCAGCTTTTAAAGCGTGAGATGGAATCGGTAATGGAGGGTGCATCAGCCTTGTACGGAGTGAAGGAATTTTCAGTTCCGCTGACGGCGGACGTTCACTGCGGCGAAAGCTGGTTTGAGGCTAAACAATAACTGGGCTTGCTCAAATCTTTGTTTTGACTTTCACTTTGCTTTGCAAAACTCCATAACTTTAGCTTGTATGGTAGTTGACTAAATTTTAATTTGAATATTTAAATATCCCATAAGGAGAGAAAATTATGCAAAGAAGATATGCTATTTTAGGACAAACACTTGGACACACGATGAGTCCTCCAATTCACAAGGCTCTTTTTGAGCTTAAGGGAAGAGAATTTTCCTATGAGGTGATTGAGTTAGAGCCGAGTGAGCTTGGTGAGATGGACGTCAAACTTAACGAGCTTAAAGGGGTAAACGTGACGATACCGTACAAAGTTAAAATCATTGACTTTTTAGATGAGCTTGGCGAAACGGCGAAGCGTTACAACTCTGTGAACTGCATTGACTGCAAGGACGGCAAGCGTATCGGCTACAACACCGACTGCGTGGGCTTTCTCGAAGCAATTAGGGCGATGGAGGTC
Organism: Ruminococcus sp.; assembly: GCA_021202895.1. Lineage (GTDB taxonomy): Bacteria > Bacillota > Clostridia > Oscillospirales > Ruminococcaceae > YE71. The sequence goes on from JAJQCE010000024.1 coordinate 156,928, forward strand.
AATTTGAGCGGCGAGGCGCTGCTTATCGGCTGCGGAGGTGTAGGGCGAATGATGGCGATTGAAGCGGCTCTGGCAGGTGCAAGGCTGACAATTGCGGTTTTGGAATCCGACCTGCCGCTTGCAGAGCAGACGCTCAAGGAAATCAAGGTGATGAAGCCTAACGCAAGCGTCAAAATCGTGCTGAACACCGAGATTGACGCCGCAGCTCACTACGACCTGCTGATGAACGCCTCTCCTGTGGGAATGTATCCTAAAGTTGACGCCTGTCCTGTGAGCGACGAGGTAATCAGGGCTAGCGACGCAGTTTTTGACGTGGTTTACAATCCCGGTCAGACGCAGCTGCTCAAAAAGGCAAAGGAGTACGGCAAAAGGTGTGCAGGCGGCATGGCAATGCTGGTTTGGCAGGCGGTAAAAGCGCACGAAATCTGGGATGGCGACAGCTACACCGACGAAGAGATTGACAGGATTATTGAGAGTGTTCAGAGGCTAGTTTGAGACTGGGCTTTAGCTTGATTGCCAAACAAACAAGAGCAAAAGCTCATATTAAGCTATATCAAGGCTGCTCACTCTCGCCTTAAATCATTTTTAAGGGTCACTTGGGGCATACCGACCCTACCGACCCTACCGACCCTGCCGACCCTTTGATTAGTTATCCAAAACACGTTCAAGGATTATCAAACGGTCTCCATTTGACTTTTTAGAACTGAATTTGATAGAATGCTCGTGCAGCAGAATATTTTTGTAAATATTAAGCTTCTTTTTAACAACCAGTGGTGAACACTCAAGCTTCGCCTCCTCACAGAGCGTTGTCGGAGTACACTGTACAAGCTTCCTGCTCTGCATAAAGGCGACAATTTTGTCAATGATTTCATCATGTGCAGGCTTGTGAGCCTCCTCCTCGCGCTCAAAATCCCATGCGAGCGTCTTGGAATTGCGCCTCAAAATCAGCCTAGAATCGGCAATATCTCGCCCCGAAGCGGTGAAAATCGCCATGTCGGAGGTGCGCTCCTCCTTGGCTAAAATGAATGCTCCGTCCGCACAGCCGAGCAAACCGTTCGTGCCGCTGATCATGTCGAAGCAGTCGTCCGACTTCATTTTGCGAGTGTGGTGGACAAGGATAATTGTGATTTCCATTAAATCTGCTATGTTTTTGATAGCTTTAATAATTTCGTAATCTTTGGAATAGCTGTAAGAATCGCCATCAAAGCCTCTGATTTTCTGCAAGGTGTCGATGATGACAAGCTCTGTTGACGGGTACAAATCCAAATATAACCTAATTTGTTCGATAAAACCGTCGCCAAGAGTTTTGCTGTCGCAGATGAGGGAAAGATTTTCATTGTCAAAGACTTCATCTTTGCCCATAATGCAAAGCCTTTGCTGTAATCTGGCAAAGCTGTCCTCAAGAGCGAAGTAGGCAACGCCGCACTTGCGGACGTCATGACCCCACAGAGGAGTGCCGTTGCTCACGTTAATTGCAATCTGCGCAGCGAGAAAGCTCTTGCCAACCTTTGGCGAGCCTGCCAGTATGTACGTTCCCTGACAGAGCAAGCCGCTGATAATTGGCGGTCTGAGCTCATAATTTTCTCCAAGAAGCTCCTTAGCTGTCATATTTCGGAGATTAGGAATGTTATTTTCTACCAAATCACCGAGGTGCGTCTGCCTGAAATCCTTCATCCTCTCAGGGTCGTCCTCGATACATTCCTGCAACAGTGTTTTCATTTCTTTCATAAAATTACATCCTTTCTTTAGATATATTTCCTAAATTTGTGTGATTCAGAGGAGCTTAACGAGGCTTGAATTCGCCTCTCAAGAAAAATACCCCTCTATAAATAGGCTTTTTTCGGGCTTTTGTTGCACACAAACGTGCAACATTTAATGAAATATGTCTAAAGTAAAAGAAAAATCATATGTTTGTACAGGTTTCAACAGATATTTTTGTGCAATACTCACAGAGGTGTGGCAAGCATGGAGCTTGACAATATAACTAACTTTAAGGGTCGATAGGGACGTTAGGGTCGATATGCCCTTAATGACCCTTAAAAATGATTTAAGATAAGAGTGACCCTTGGTTTGCGTACGTCTAACATACCCCGACATCGTCATGGATTTTATGTAAATTATCGTCAGTAGTCGCATTTGCAGAAAATCTAAATTTAGTTTTATTGATTCTTTAAAAAATGAGGAGTGATATAATGTTAAACAAAGGTAAGACCGTCTTTCTCTGTGGATTTATGGGGAGCGGCAAATCCACTGTCGGCAAGGAGCTGGCTATGAAGCTCGGAAGGGATTTTGTCGACCTCGACGAGTACATAGTCAGGCAGGAGGTAATGAGCATTTCTGAAATTTTCGAGCTTAAGGGCGAGGATTATTTTCGCAAGCTTGAAAGCCATGCGCTTGCTTCGCTTCCCTGCTCGGTCGGAGTTGTCGCAACAGGCGGCGGCACGCTTCTTAGGGACGAAAATTCGGCGCTTGCTCGGAGCTTGGGAAGCGTAGTGTATATTGACACGCCGTTTGAGCTTTGCTATGCGAGAATTAAGGGCGACAAAAGGCGTCCGATTGCTTACAATTCCACAAGAGAGCAGCTGCTTGAGAGGTACAATCAGCGAAGCGTGATTTACCGTAGGAACAGCGATTTTTGCGTTGACGGCTCGCTTTCGCCTATTGAAATTGTACAGGAAATTTTGAAGAATTAACAGCGAAAAGGCTTAGTCTGCTTGTTTCGTTAAAAATTGTAATTTAAGCTTGGAGGAGAATATTTTGACTGAATTGGAAAAGGAAATTTCACGGAGGAGAACCTTTGCGATTATTTCGCACCCTGACGCTGGAAAAACCACACTGACAGAGAAGCTATTGCTTTACGGCGGAGCGATAGCGCAGGCAGGCGCTGTTAAGGGAAAGAAGAACGCTCGCCATGCCGTCAGCGACTGGATGGAGATTGAAAAGCAGAGGGGTATCAGCGTCACCTCGTCGGTTATGCAGTTTCAGTACAAGGGCTCGTGCATAAACATTCTCGACACGCCTGGACATCAGGACTTTTCGGAGGACACCTACCGCACGCTTATGGCGGCTGATTCGGCGGTGATGGTGATTGACGCTTCAAAGGGCGTGGAAAATCAAACTAGAAAACTTTTTAAGGTTTGCGCTATGCGGCATATCCCGATTTTCACATTTATAAATAAGCTTGACAGAGAAGCTAGAAATTCCTTCGATTTGACGCAGGAAATTGAGGAGGAGCTTGGGATTCCGACCTGCCCTGTAAACTGGGCTATCGGCTCCGGAAAGGATTTCAAGGGAGTTTACGACCGACTGAGCAGAAGGGTGATTTACTTCGACCCGACTGGCGGCGCACACAAGGTTTCAGCGAGTAAAGCGGACTTGAACGACCCTAGCCTTTCTGAAATTCTCGGCGAGGAGAACTATCTGACGCTAAAAGACGACATTGAACTGCTTGACGGCGCAAGCGAGGAGCTTGACTTAGACGCCGTTCACGAGGGCAGGCTTTCGCCTGTCTTCTTCGGCTCTGCGCTTACAAATTTCGGTGTTGAACCCTTTTTAGAGCAATTTTTAGCAATGACTCCGCCGCCGATGCCGAGAAGCTCAAGCGAAGGAGAAATAGACCCGTTCTCACCTGATTTCAGCGCGTTTGTCTTTAAAATTCAGGCGAATATGAACAAGGCGCACAGGGATAGAATTACATTTCTAAGGGTTTGCTCGGGAAGGTTTGACAGGGAGATGGACGTGCTTCACGTTCAGAGCGGCAAGAAAATGCGTCTTTCCCAACCGCAGCAGATAATGGCGCAGGAGCGTGAAATTATCGACGAAGCTTATGCGGGCGACATAATCGGAGTGTTTGACCCTGGTATTTTTTCGATTGGAGATACAATTTGTTCACCAAAGAAAAAATTTAAGTTTGAGGGGATTCCAACCTTTGCGCCTGAGCATTTCAAGCGTTACCGCAGCAAGGACACGATGAAGCGCAAGCAGTTTGTCAAGGGAATCACGCAGATAGCGCAGGAGGGTGCGATACAGATTTTCCGAGAGCCTTTTACAGGCATGGAGGAGATAATCGTAGGCGTTGTAGGCGCGCTTCAGTTTGACGTCTTCGAGTACCGAATGAAAAACGAGTACGGCGTTGAGATGAACGCTGACGGCTTAAGCTATTCCTTTATCAGGTGGATTGAAAGCTCGCCGTGCGACTGCAAGGATTTGAAGCTAAGCTCCGACACAAAGCTTGTCAGCGATTTAAAGGACAATCCGCTGCTGCTCTTTACAAGCGAGTGGAATATCCGCTGGGCATTGGAAAGAAACGAGGGGCTTAAGCTTGAGGAGTTCAGTAAGGAATAATTTGCCAATGCAAACTTTCCTACTATAGCTTGCGCACAGATGAAAGCTCACATTTTCTTTTTTTAATTGGATAGAAAGCACAAAAAAAGCACAACGAACGTGTGCTTTTGCTTTGCAAAGAAATTCCTGTACAATAAACAGGCTGTAATAAATTCGTTAGTAAAGAGTGATGTGAATCCTAACCACTCTAATTTTTCTGCACCTTTTACTTTTGTCCTTGACATAGCGCTACGCACTCAACGTGGCAAGCTCTCGGAAACATATCCACCGCCTGAACTCTTTGCGTGATGTAGCCTAGCTTTTCTAAAGCGGCGCAGTCTCTTGCGGCGGTTGCGGGGTTGCAGGAAATCATCACTATGCGTTCAGGGTTCATCTGCGCCATGTATTTTAGCGTATCAGGTGTACAGCCCTTTCTTGCAGGATCGGCAATGATAACATCAGGCTTTTCACTCCGACTGTATAAAAGCTTTGCCGCCTCACCTGCGTCTGAGCATATAAATTCCGCATTGCTTATTAGGTTTAATTCGGCATTTTCTTTAGCATTTTTCACAGCGTCGCTAACTATCTCTACGCCTATAAGCTTCTTAACCTTGTCCGCCATTGATAAGCCTATCGTTCCCGCTCCGCAGTAAAGATCAAGCAGTGCCTCGCTCCCCGTAAGAGCGGCATACTCCTGCGCCTTAGCATACAGCTTTTCAGCTTGCAGTGTGTTAATCTGATAAAATGAATTTAGTGAAATCGAAAGCTCCCTGCCGCACATTTTATCCTTTATGGTTTCACTTCCGTACAGCGCTTCGCTCTTTTGCCCTAATATTACATTCCTGCCGCTGTCGTTCTCATTGAGAATAAACGACTTAAGCTCACTGTATTTTTTTGAAAGCTCACCTGCAAGCGGTTTAAATTTTTCTTTGCAATTTAAAGAGGTTACTACCACCGCCGCCATTATCTCGCCGCTGTACTCTCCCCTCCTGATAAAAATATGCCGCAAAAGCCCTTTGCCCGTCTGCTCATCATAGGCTTTTATCCCATTTTCATTTGCAAAAGCTGTTATGTCAGCGCAAATCGAAAGAAAAATGTCGGGAAGCTGCGGACAGCTTTCAATTGGTATCACCCTGTGAGAACGCTTGGCATAATATCCTGCAATCACCCTGCCGCTCGAGTCTGTTCCAACCGGAAACTGCGACTTGTTGCGGTATTTTTTTACTCTTGACGCACCAATAATCGGCTCAAAGTCTGGACTTAAGCCGCCTATCCTCTCAAAAGCGTCCCTTACGATCTTCTCTTTAATTTCAAGCTCAGCTGAATATTCAATGTGTCTCAGCGAACAGCCTCCGCATTTGCCGTAAGCCTCGCATCCACTCTCACAGCGGCTTTTTGAAGAAATCAAAAGCTTTTCTGTTATTCCATAGCAGTAGCTTTTTTTCGCCTTGACAATTCGGCAGATAATTACATCTCCTACGGCGGTAAACGGAACAAAAACTGTAATTCCCTCCGTGCGTCCCACTCCGTTTCCCTCGTTTGTCACATCGGTAATTTCAAGGGTGACTAGTTCATTTTTCTTTAGCATAAAACTCCTCGATTTTGTCTTTCTTTTTTAGCATTGCGCCAAAATTGTTGTTGTAGTCCATCGGATACTTGTAGTTAAAAATACGCTCTATTCGTCCATCGCCCACAAGCTTGGTTGAGCCTGCCGCCCCCAGCGCAATTATCGTTTCAAGCTCCTCCATGATAAGTATGTTATAAATGCTCTCAAAGCCTGGCTTTGCCCAACCTGTATTTTCTAAATTTTCAGCCATATTTTTTTGCTTGTATAAATAGTAAGGTCTGTAGCCGCTTTCGCTCAAACGCTTTGACGCATAGTCAACCATTTCGCTCGCATTGCTTCGCACTATAGCGTCAGACTTTGACTGCTCGTTTATTCTCGACGAACGCTTGATTGAAAGAGTGTGCAGCGTAATATTTTCAGGAGCAAGCTCAAGGATTTTCTCAATAGTCTTAGCAAAGCTTTCAAGGCTATCTGTCGGCAAGGAGGCGATTAAATCTGTATTTATAACCCTAAAGCCCATGCCCTTAGCAAGCTCAAAGGCTGCAAAAAACTGCGCCGCCGTGTGCTTTCTGCCTATCTGCTCAAGCACTGAATCATTAAGCGTCTGCGGATTTATTGAAATTCGTGTGCAGCCGTTTTTTATAAGCGTTTCAAGCTTTTCCTTTGTAATCGTATCAGGTCTGCCCGCTTCTACCGTGTATTCGCATACATAGGACAAATCAAACGCTTCAGCTATCGCTTTCATAATCCTTTCAAGAAACGGCGCTTCAAGCGTTGTAGGAGTTCCGCCGCCAAAATAAACGCAGTTTGGCTTAAGACCGAGCCGCTCGGCAATTTTCCCTGTGTACCTAATCTCCGCACAGAGATTCTCCACATATTCAGGTATCAGCCTTTTTACCGCCGCACCTGATGCGGACTGCGAAATAAACGAGCAATATGAGCATCTTGTCGGGCAAAAGGGAATTGATATGTAAAGTCCAAATTTGTTATTTAAGCTTACTTCACCAAGCAGCGAACGCTGAACTTGCGCCGTTTGATACGCTTTCTCGCACTTTTTTCGGCTCACAAGGTATTTTTTTTCAAGCTCATCATAAATCTCTTCACATGAAAAGCCCTCGTCAATGAGCCTGTGAACCTGCTTGACAGGCCGCACTCCCGTAAGCGTTCCCCATTGCGAGGTTATTCCTGTTATCTCACTCATCGCAAGATAAAGCAGCTGTGAAAGCTTTACAATACATTCCTTATCTAAAGCGTCAGGTGAAATCCTCTCTGATTTTCTTGCGTGCTTTTCGCCATAGCTTACCCATACGCAAAGCAGCGTGTATTTTTCAAGCCTAGCTTTTCTGACAAGAGCAAAATCTCCTGCAAAAAGCGGTTTGTCTTCGTCAAAGGAAAATTCAAACCGCTGTGCAGGTAAAAAAAGCTTCATTACCGCTTCAATTTCATATTTATAATCATTCCCACTGAAAATAAGCCTCATACTTATGCTCCTTTTACAGCAAATAAGGGTTAAATCTGCGTTCCTTGTCAAGCGTGGTTTCCTCCATATGTCCAGGCAGAATACGCAGATTTCCGCCTAAATCCTTTATAATCTCCATAGAGTTCATCAATTTTCTGTAATCGCCGTCAGGCATATCGGTTCTGCCTACCGATCTTGCAAAAATCGTATCTCCCGAAAACATAACGTCATCTAAAATATAGCAAACTGAACCCGAAGTATGCCCCGGTGTGTGAACCACGTCAAATTCCAGCTCGTCAAGCGTCAATATATCCCCATCGTCAACGGCAACTGCGCCGTCATACAGTCTTAGTCCCCTTACTCTGAAAAAGTTTATCAGCAGTCCGTCTGTATCCGTTGAAAGCTTATCTATATCCAATCTGTGAATATAAACCCTACAGCCTGTCGCTTCAGCCAGATCCGCAACCGCTCCCACATGGTCAAAATGTCCGTGAGTGAGCAGGATTTTCTTGAGCGTAAGTCCCCGCTTTTCAAGCACTCTCAAAATATAATCCGCATCCGCAGGCGCATCAATCAAAGCGGCATTTTGCTTTTGACTTGAAACAATATAGCTGTTAGTGTCGCAGACACTAAGCGGTTTGAGCTTGATAATCTCCATTCTCTGCGCCTCCTATCTGCCGCTTCTCTCAACGCTTATTACATTCTTTATCTTCTTAATCCTCGACATCACATTGTCAAGCTGTTCCATGCCTGCAATGCTCAAAGTCACCGACAAAATAGCGTTGCCGTTTTTAAGCTCTCTTGACGAGGATTCGTAAATATAGATGTTAATCATCGCAAGCGCAGAGGAAACGTCCGCCAGAAGCCCTATTCTATCAACGGCTATAATGTCAAGCGTTGTCTTAAAGAACGCTGAATCGGTCTTGTTTTCCTCCCAGCGAACCTGTATCCATCTGTCCTTTTGCTCTGGAATATCCTTTTGCGAAAGATAATTCACACAGTCGCACTTATGCACGCTGATACCATGACCTCTCGTTATAAAGCCTATTATATCATCGCCCGGAAACGGATTGCAGCACTGCGCAAACTTAACCGCACAGTCGTCTATCCCATCAACAATAACTCCCGATTTATTCTTTAGGCTCTTAGGCTTAATATCCTCCTGCGTAATTTCAGGCTGCGGCTTTTCAGCATAACGCTTTGTATACTCGCTCTTAAGCCGCTGCATAATCTTAGACATCTGAACTCCGCCGTAGCCTATCGCCGCAAAGAAATCGTCAAGCGTTTCACAGCTGTGCTTTTTCATGTCAAGCGCAAGAAAATCCTCCAGGTCCTCCTCTGGAACACGCATATTGTTGCGTCTGAACTCTCTCTCCAGCGCATTTTTTCCCTCGAAAATGTTTTCCTCTCTGCGCTCCTTTTTAAACCACGAACGAATCTTTGACTTCGCCTCATTGGTTTTAGCAATGCTCAGCCACGAGCGCGATGGTCCGTGTCCTTCAATATTTGTCGTGAGAATTTCTATAATTTCACCCGTGCTAATTTGATAGTCGTAGGAAACCATCTTTTTATCCGCTTTAGCTCCGCACATTCTGTGACCTACCTGCGTGTGAATAGCATACGCAAAGTCAATCACCGTCGAGCCCTTTGGCAGGGTAATCATATCTCCCTTAGGCGTAAACGCAAAAACATCCTCAGGCGCCAAATCGTTCTTTATAGCGCGGACAATTTCCTCAACATCGTTAGATTCCTGCTGAGATTCTATAATCTGCCTTACCCATGCGATTCTGTTGTCGTCCTTGGTGCTGCCGCCCTTGATCCCTTCCTTGTATTTCCAGTGAGCGGCGATACCGTACTCCGCCATCTGATGCATTTCCCATGTGCGTATCTGCACCTCAAACGGCACGCCCTCTCGTCCTATAACTGTAGTGTGGAGCGACTGATACATATTAGTTTTAGGTGTTGAAATATAGTCCTTAAAACGATTAGGAATAGGTCTGAACATATCGTGAATAATACCCAGAATGTTATAACATTCGGCTATCGTATTAACTATTATTCTAACCGCATAGCGGTCATAAATCTGATCTATGTCCTTTCCGTCACGGTAAACCTTTTTGTAAATACCATAGTTAGACTTAACACGTCCCTCAATCTGCGGAAGCGGGTCGTAGTTTTCCTTTTGAAGCCTGTTACGGATTTTCTCCTTGATTTTCTCTACAAGCTCCTCCCTGTCGTCCTTTCTGATCTTCATCTGCTCTTCGATTTCCATATAGGCAAAGGGATCAAGATAGTAAAAAGCCAAATCCTCTATCTCGTCCTTAATTGAGCTTATTCCCAAGCGGTGAGCAATAGGCGCATAGATGTTCATCGTTTCGTGAGCGATAGTTCTGCGCTTCTCCTCACGGCAGTACTTGAGCGTTCGCATATTGTGAAGCCGGTCTGAAAGCTTGATAATTATAACGCGTATGTCCTCGCTCATTGCAAGCAAAATCTTGCGGATATTCTCCGCTTTTTGCTCCTCTTTGGTAAAAATCTCCACCTTGCCCAGCTTTGTAACTCCATTCACAAGCATAGCTACATCGCTGCCGAACTTTTTCTCAAGCTCCGCTAGTGTACAGTCTGTATCTTCAACCACATCGTGAAGCAAAGCCGCACAGATTGTGTCGGTGTCCATTCCCAGCTCAAGCAAAATATACGCAACAGAAAGAGGGTGGCTGATATACGGCTCGCCCGATTCACGCTTCTGGTCATGGTGATACATCTCCGCAAGCTCATACGCAGAAACAATCTTTGTCAGATCATACTGCTTATCGCCGTCAAGAATCTTTTGAATCAAAGCGTCGATTGTGACAATCTCCTCCGGCTCGACAATATAGTCATTTTCCCTAAGAGCTTCATTTCTCTTTGCGCTTTCACGCTTTTCTTCTTCCACAATCTCTGTTTTGTTCTCTTTGATAATATCATCCATACCGTTCAAACCCCCTCTTTAAAACTATAAATCCATCAAATAAGCTTTTATCCAAGCATTGCATAAAGCTGCTTCATTGTATATGTCGAATTTAAATCAACCTTTGAGCGCACATCAAGTATGCTCACGCTCTGCTCCGCAGCATTAAGCTCCGCAAGTCCCGCCTCGCAGAAAACTCTTATTATAATTCTCAGCTTGCAGTAATTTATCGCAGGATTGTTTATTTTCATATACAGAAAATCTATATCCGCCTGCCTTTGTCCGCTCAAAAGCTTGTATACATAAACAAGCTCGTTTCTTGACGGAACAATCCTTTTTACAAAGCTTATCGGCAGCTGCTTGCCCTCATTAAGCTTTTCCCAACAGTCCTTTGCGGCAAAATACTTTTCGGTCTGCATATTAGCAGGACGCATATCCGCCGCCTTTACAGATACAGATTCCTTTCCGTTATACTCGTTTATATCAATATTCGCCGCTATATCTATAAAGTCACCAATGTTAAAAAACATACTTTCAGGACTTTTTGAAAAGACAAGCACGTTTACATTTTTCGCTCCATAAGTCACATTAATCTTTGTATGCTTGCCGCCCGAAAGCGGATAAATCGCATTCACTCTACAGTTTGGCATACAAAACATTGGCTTGGGATTTGCCGTTCCAAAGGGCTCAAGCACATTGAGCGATTTTATACTCTCAACCGTAAGCTCGTTAGGCGGCATAACCATATCGCACTCTGTAAGCGGCATAGGCATGATTTTCATTTCATCCGCATATTCAAGCACTTTCTTTACAAAAGCGCTTATGTTTTCTTTCTTTATCGTCAAGCCGCCTGCACATTCGTGACCGCCGAATTTTTCGAGATATTCTGATGCATATGTAAGAGCGCTGTGTATGCTGAATCCCTTTAAGCTTCTTGCGCTTCCACGCCCAATGCCGTTTTCATCTATTGAAATTATAATGTTCGGCTTTCCATACGCTTCAAGCACCCTTGCGGATACTATTCCGATAACTCCGTGATGCCAACCGTTTCCTGCAAGCACAATCACACGTTTATCCAAAACCTGCGGATTTTTATTTATATACTGTTTTATGCCAGAAAAAATCTTTGCCTCAGTTTCCCTTCGCTCATTGTTCAAGCTGCAAAGCTTGTCGGCAAGCTCATCCGCCTGCTGAGGATTCTCCGTCAGAACAGCTTCAAGCGCCATCAAAGGCGAGCCGAACCTCCCTGCCGCATTTATTCTAGGACAAATCTGAAATGCAAGCGTTGACGAGCTAAGCTTATCCCTGTCGACAGCCGCATGATCCATCAGCTCGTTAAGTCCCAGACTTTCAGTGTTTTTAAGATACAAAAGACCCTTCTTGACAAGAGCTCGATTTTCACCGTTAAGCTCAACCAAATCTCCGACTGTTCCTATAGCGCAAAGGTCGGCATACTGCTCAACCACTGCGTCATACTCTCCGCCGTCAAGTGCGGCGCAAAGCTTAAGAGCAACTCCCACTCCGGCAAGGTTTTTATACAGCGACGGACAATCTCTTCTGTGTGGATTTATAACCGCTTCCGCTTTCGGAAGCTCTTCGGGCGGCTGATGGTGGTCGGTTATCACAAGCTTCATTCCAAGCTCGTAAATCCTCTCCGCTTCACCCACACAAGATATGCCATTGTCAACGGTAATTATAAGCTCAACTCCCTTATCGTGAAGCCTCTCAACCGCTTCAAGAGTCATACCGTAGCCCTCATCACGCTCGTTTATATAGTAGGTTACATTTGCGCCCATACTCAAAAGATAGCTGTACAAAACAGCCGTAGCTGTAATTCCGTCGCAGTCATAGTCGCCGTAAACGCAGATAAGCTTGTATGAATCAATATATTCATTGATTATCTCAACCGCCACGCTCATGTCAGCTAAAACAAATGGATCGCTAAGGCTTTCAGAACTGAAAAATTCCACTGCCTGCTGAAAATCCGTCATGCCTCTTGCCGTCAAAAGCTCAAGCACAAGCATACTTAGATCACATTTTGATTTAAATTCTACAGCCTTTTTCTCATCAGCCGAACCAACAATCCATCTTTTCATTAGCAAAATCCTTTTTTTAATGCCTGAAATCGGCAATTTACAACATTAGTAAACTATATTATACCACACTTTTATATTTTTTTCAATAGCGTTTTCCCTTTTCAAAAAAAATTAACAACAAAGCTCTCAAAATGCTTTATTTCAGAGCCTATTTTCGCATTTATTCACACAAAGGTAAATAAAAAATCAAAAACGTTCGTCCCCTTTAAGGAACGAACGCTGATTTTTCACTTTGTCAGCTGGTAGTTGACGCTTCATCGCTTTCTGTATCCGTCTGCGTTTCATTGCAGCAGCAATTTCCTGAAGCTTCAAGACCCTGTGGGAAAAATTCCGAAGTCGGGAAGCTGATTTTGTCAAACAGCTCGCAGGGGCTGTCGGTGTTGGTCGAGCATTCCTTTTCAGGCATACAATAATCAAACGCTGGAATCATTATCGGCACAGGACGCTCAAGCTGAATAATAGCAAAAATTCCAATCGTGATTGTCACAATGTTCCCATCGTCAGATGTATTAAGCGAAGCGTCCAAACACATAGGCGGCGCAATATTTACAGCGGCAGTCGGCAAAGAACCACAGTCACAGCAGCAGGCGCATCCGCTTGCTTGCGAAATCGCCACAGTAGTTGACGTCTGCCCTGAAACAAATCTTTGTGTGCTGCCATCGCTGCCAAAGAGTATAACCTTTTTAGAAAAGCTTGCTGTACCGTAAACGAGCGTTGGAAGTGTAGACGATGAGGTGTACGCTTCAATTTGCGCACTGAAATTAAACGTCACGTCAACGGTATAAAAGCCCTTGTTAAACGGCACGGGGTCTACTGCAAAGGTGACGCTTTCAACCTCTATGCACTTAGCCTTGATGTATGTCGCCTCGTTTATTTCCTCCTGAGCCTCCTCGTCAAAGGTAAACTCCAAATCCTCCAGGCACTCCTGCGCCGCACAGGAATCGAACACACGCATAACGTCAACGCACACGGCTTCTTTAAACGGTCTGTTCGGATTTACATTCATTTCACTCATAAAAATATCCTCCTGACTTGATGTACTAAATAAAAATATGAACCTCTTACCGATATAAGGGTAAGCTTTAATACATTCTATTCAGAAGGATTTTATTTTGTGCAAAATTTATTATGTATTTTTATCGGTCTGATGGAACTCTTTGAGATTGCCGATTTTCTCATTTCGCTCGTCAAGCACCTTTTCAACGTCCGACCACTCGAGTCCCTGATTAACCGCAAGCACCATCACATGATACAGCAAATCGTTGATTTCATTTTTAAGCTCTTCATTGTCGCCATTTTTAGCGGCAATAATCGTTTCAGCCGCTTCCTCGCCCACCTTTTTGCAGATTTTATCCACACCCTTTTCATAAAGATAACAGGTGTAGGACTTTTCAGGCGCCGTTCCCTCGTCAAAAGCTCTTTTGCGAAGCTTTAAAACCTCGAAAATTTCCTCGTATACCGTCATTTTTTAGTTCTCCTCATTGTAAATTTCATTAAAAAAACAGCTGTATGAGCCTGTATGACAAGCCGCTCCCGTCTGCTCAACATTCAAAAGCAGCGTATCGTTATCGCAGTCGGAATAAATTGAAACCACCCTCTGCAAATGTCCGCTAATTGCTCCCTTATTCCAGAGCTCCTGCCTTGAACGGCTCCAGTACCATGTATATCCCGTTTCCAGCGTTTTTTTAAGGCTCTCCTTATTCATATACGCCAGCATAAGCACCGTCTTTGTGTTGTTTTCAAAGGCAATCGCAGGAATAAGATCGCTTTTCTCAAAGTATCTATCCAAATCATTTATATCTATCTTCACAGGATTCATTTAACTTACCTCACTATTATCCCTTTACCTCGGCAGTCATCCTTGACCTGTTCAACAGTCAGCTCTCTGAAGTGAAACAGGCTTGCCGCCAAAGCCGCCGAGCAGTCTGTTTCCAAAAATGCTTCGGCAAAATCGCCTAGCTTCCCTGCTCCGCCGCTTGCAATTACGGGAATTTTCACAGCGTCAACCACTGCCTTTAGCATCGGCAGGTCAAAGCCGCCCCTCACTCCGTCAGTGTCGATTGAATTAAGGCAGATTTCCCCTGCACCAAGCTGCTCTACCTGCTTTACCCACTCGATAAGGTCGAGCTTCATATCAATTCTTGCGCCGTTAATATACACCGTCCACTTATTTTCTCCGATTTTTTTAGCGTCAATTCCAACACATATGCACTGCGAACCGAAAATGTCCGCTCCGTCCTTGACAAGCTGCGGATTTTTCACTGCCTGAGAGTTTACCGAAACCTTGTCCGCACCGGCTCTTAGCGTATTGCGAATGTCGTCCACCGTAGAAATTCCTCCGCCTACCGTAAGCGGCACAAAAACCTTTTTCGCCGTTTCTCTTACAACGTCAAGGATAACTCCCCTGCCCTCGTGCGAAGCTGTTATATCATAAAAAACTATCTCGTCTGCGCCCTGCAAATTGTACTCATAGGCACACTCCACAGGATCGCCTACCTCTCTGATTCCTTCAAAATTAACTCCCTTAACCACCTTGCCGTCGCGCACGTCAAGACAGGGAATTATTCTTTTCACCAACATATTATTCCCCCTCACCTTGCAAGTCTGACAAAGTTTTCAAGTATTTTAAGACCTGTTTTACCGCTCTTTTCAGGATGAAACTGACTGCCGAAGCAACAGCCGCCGTCCGAAACCAAAGCTGTCACAGGATTGCCGTAATCGACATAAGCACACAGGCTTTTCTCATCGCAGAATGCCTTGTAGGAATGAACAAAGTAGACATACTCCTCATCGCCCAGACCGTCAAGCAGCGAGCAATTGTTAGTCTTGACGAGCTTATTCCAGCCCATATGAGGAATGACTAAATCAGGCTCGTCTATCTTGTCAACATAGCCCCCAATAAGCCCCAGACCGCCGCACTCTTCAAACTCATAGCTTTTTTCAAACAGAAGCTGCATACCAAGGCATATCCCCAGAAAGGGTTTAAGCTTAGCCTGCTCCTTAATCGTTTCTACAAGTCCGCTCTCCTCAAGCTTTTTCATCGCCCACGGAAACGCTCCGACTCCTGGGAGGATAATCTCATCGGCTTTTTCAAGCTCAGCCGCATTGTCTGTCAGTATATTTTCCACATTCATATAATCAAGCGCATTTTTTACTGAAAAAATATTTCCTGCGCCGTAATCTACAATTGCAACCATTTACAACACTCCCTTAGTAGAAAGAACCTCTCCTCCAGTAAGCTTCACAGCATCCTTAAGCGCATGAGCGACAGCCTTGAACATAGCTTCAATCACATGGTGGTCGTTTTTGCCGTACTCCTTGCGAATATGCAGCGTTATCCCTGAATTTACAGCAAATGCGCGGAAAAATTCCTCCGCAAGGCAATTGTCAAAATCGCCGCACTTAAAATCCGAAAGCTCTGCATCGTAGTACAAAAAAGGTCTGCCGCTGATGTCCAGCGCACAAAAGCAAAGCGCCTCGTCCATCGGCACAAACGCACTGCCGTAGCGAGCTATTCCGCTCTTATCGCCAAGTGCCTTTGCAAACGCCTGACCGAGTGAAATTCCAACGTCCTCAACGGTATGGTGACCATCAACCTCCAGATCGCCGGTACAGCTCACCTGCAAATCTATACCGCTGTGCATACCAAAAGCAGTGAGCATATGGTCAAAAAAGCCTATGCCGGTATCTACTGTAACCTTGCCCTCTCCGTCAAGCCGTACAAAGACCTCAATGTCAGTCTCCTTTGTTTTCCTTTTAATTTCAGCAGCTCTCATAACAGGCTCACACTCCTTTTGATTTTATTATACACCATTATCGAATGAAAGTCAAGACTTATTTTAAAACAAAAACGCCCCGAACTAAGTCGGAACGTCTTTGCTTATACTAAACGGATTAACTAGAATGCTATTTTAGAATTATTTCTTCTTAACAACTGTAATAGCAGCACCTGCAAGCAAAAGCCCTAATGTGCCAAGCGCAGCAGCGCCTGTTGACGGGTTGGAATCTGTTGTAGTTGTTGTGGTAGTTGATGTTGATGAATCGTCTTCTGAAGAATCCTCATCTTCGTCAGAATCTGTGTCATCTGTGTCATCTGTGTCATCAGTATCGTCTGTGTCGTCTGTGTCATCCGTGTCATCCGTGTCGTCAGTATCGTCAGTATCATCGGTATCATCTGTGTCGTTGGTGTCGTCAGTGTCATCGGTATCATCGCCGTCATCTGTGTCAGTATCACCGTCACCGTCTTCTGTACCATCACCGTCTTCTGTGCCGTCGCCATCGCCGTCTTCCGTGCCGTCGCCATCGCCATTGTCGTCTGTCGAAGCTTCTGTACCTGTCAAGGCAACTGTCCATGTGCCGTCTTCGTTTTCAACTGCGGTAATGTCTTTATCGCCCTCCTGTGGTGACCACTCAACAGCATACCAGCCTGTGCTTTCGGAGTTATATCCAATTCCTCCGCCTACCCATTCGCCAGCTTCAATTTTTTCTACAATGCTTTCGCCTAAAGTAACATTTGCAACAGCATACGCAACTGTGAGATAACCGTCAGTCAAAACTCCTGAGATTTCGCCTGTTTCTGAATCATATGAATACAAGGTGATAGAGCTTTCGCCCTCTGCAACCTCATATGTTCCGATTTCATTTCCCTCTGTATCATACAATGTGAATGAATTTACCTGATAATCTGTCTCATTGTATACCTGAAGCCAAACCTGGCAATATGTATCTGTTTCAGAGAAAATCGCTGCATATGTTACAGCAGTTTCTGTGCCGTCGCCAGAGCCCTCTTCGTCGCCAGAGCCCTCTTCTTCGCCAGTGCCATCGCCATCCGTCGAAGCCTCAACGCCAGTGCCGGAAACAGTAAATGTTACAGTAACAGAAGATCCGCTCAAATCACTTGTGGTAATTCCAGAATCAGAAGCTGTGGTGCCATATTCATTATAGATCTCGATTCTGTAGCTTCCATTACCCTCAAGATCTCCATAAACGATTTTAGTAGAATCAAATGAGATCTCATCGCCATCAACTGTTATGGCATCAAGAGTAGCAATAAGTTCCGAATAATTAGTTGACGCATCTGCTAAATCGATAACAAACACTACTGCGCCAGAAAGAGTCGTACTAGTGCTATCGCTATTAGGAGTAGTTGTGATCGAATAGGTTCCATCACCAGTTACAGTAACTGATGATTCCCAGTCTTGATAAGCCCATGTAGCATCAGCAAAACCAATTGTTGCAGTGATGTTAACATCATCTGCCGAAACTCCAACCATGCTAACCATAGTCGCCGCAAATGCCGCCGCCGACATTCCAGCTAAAATTTTTGAAGCCTTTACCATTTTTAAATTCCTCCATTTTAATATTATTTTAACTTCCACTGAAACATTCAGTTTATATAATTATACCCTTCCGCATTTTGTCAATAGGCATAATAGCCAAACTTTCTCAACATTTTTTGTGCAATTTTCACAAATTCAAAAAGCGCATATTTTGATTATTTTTTTACAAAAAAAGCAAAACCGCCTCGTCTTAGCAAAGCGGTTTTGAATAAAAATGGAAAGAATTTTAAATTGATTCGTGGAAGGTACGCGAAATTACATCGTCCTGCTGCTCCTTTGTCAGCTTGACAAAGTTCACCGCATATCCCGAAACCCTCACTGTAAGCTGCGGGTACTTTTCAGGGTGCTTCTGAGCGTCAATCAGCGTTTCACGGTTGAAAACATTGACATTAAGATGATGTCCTCCCTTTTCAACATACCCGTCAAGCAGTCCTACAAGATTGTCAATCTGATCATTTTTCGCATTCATATAAAAATCTCCTTTTCAAAAAATTACTCGTCGTCCTCGTCAAGCAGCTCTGTCGGCTGTTCGCAGGCATTCGACTTTGAAGCTGAGCAGTCTGTCGTTTTTGTCGTTGTAAACGTAACGCCGTTTTGCAGGTCGCTGAAATCCACCGTCAACCTGCCGCTGCCGTCCTCCATAAGCTTGTCAATCACCCTTGCAAGCTCGTCAACCTCGCCGTTGTCCTTTGAAACTATATATCCCATAATTATCCCCCTTAAACGTCAATATTTGCCTCAACCGATTTAGCTATGCTCTCAATATCTATATCTCCCATAAACACCTTGTCGTCCTTGCCGAGTGCGTCAGGAATAATGGAAAATGTGTTTGAAATTCCGTCCTGTGCGTGTCTAAACGGAAGCTTCGCCACGCTTGAAAGCGACGCTGCCGCTCCGTGCGTATCTCTCCCGTGCATAGGATTAGCTCCAGGAGCGAGCGGCACTCCAATTTTTCTGCCATCAGGAGTTGAACCCGTCTTTTTACCGTAAACTACATTTGAAGTGATAGTCAGAATCGACATCGTAGGCACTCCGTCACGGTAGGTGTGGTGCTTTCTCACCTTGTTCATAAAGCTTCTCACAAGGTCAACCGCAAGCTGATCCACTCTGTCGTCATTGTTTCCATACTTAGGATAATCACCCTCAACCTCGTAATCGGTGACAATTCCGTCCTCATCTCTAATGCACTTAACCTTGGCGTACTTAATTGCCGAAAGCGAATCCGCAACAACCGAAAGCCCTGCTATTCCCGTTGCAAAGTAACGCTTTACATCTCTGTCGTGCAGAGCCATCTGAATTTTCTCATAGCAGTATTTGTCGTGCATAAAGTGTATAATGTTGAGCGTATTCACATAAAGCGAAGCAAGCCACTCCATCATATCGTCATAACGCTCCATAACCTCGCCAAAGTCGAGATACTCGCTTGTAATCGGACGGTACTTAGGTCCGACCTGCTCCTTGCTCTTTTCGTCCACTCCTCCGTTAATCGCATACAGCAGACACTTGGCAAGGTTCGCCCTTGCACCAAAGAACTGCATTTCCTTGCCTATTCTCATTGACGATACACAGCAGGCGATTGCGTAATCATCGCCGTGCGTTGCTCTCATCATATCGTCGTTTTCATACTGAATTGACGAGGTTTCAATTGAAATCCTTGCACAATAGCGTTTAAACGCCTGCGGAAGCTTCTGCGACCACAGCACCGTCATGTTAGGCTCAGGCGCAGGTCCTAAATTTTCAAGCGTGTGCAGGTATCTGAATGAATTTTTCGTCACCATATGCTCACCGTCAATGGTAACTCCGCCTATAGATTCGGTAACCCATGTGGGATCTCCTGAAAACAATGCGTTGTACTCAGGCGTGCGTGCGAACTTTACCATTCTAAGCTTCATAATAAAGTGGTCGATAAGCTCCTGCGCCTGCTCCTCCGTCAGTATACCCTTATCCAAATCGCGCTGAATGTAAATGTCAAGAAACGTCGAGGTTCTTCCGAGCGACATGGCCGCACCGTTTTGCTCCTTTACCGCCGCTAAATATCCAAAATAAAGCCACTGAACAGCTTCTCTTGCGTTTGCCGCAGGCTTTCTTATATCAAATCCGTAAATTTCACCAAGCTTAGCTAAATCGTCAAGCGCTCTCATCTGCTCCGCAAGCTCCTCACGAAGCCTGATATTCTTAGACGTCATTCTCACAAGCGAGGTGTCAATCTGCTCCTGCTTGTCCTTTTTGAGCAAATCTATTCCGTAAAGCGCAACTCTGCGGTAATCGCCGATAATTCTTCCCCTGCCGTAAGCGTCAGGCAAGCCTGTAATTATACCCGCATGACGGGCAAGCTTCATCTCAGGAGTATATGCGTCAAAAACACCCTGATTGTGCGTCTTGCGATATTTGGTAAATAAATCTATAACCTCTGGGTCAACCTCATAGCCGTTTTGCTTGCAGGCATTTACCGCCATTCTGATTCCTCCGAACGGCTGAAGCGAACGCTTGAGCGGCTTGTCGGTCTGAAGCCCTACTATTTTCTCTAAATCCTTGTCGATATATCCTGCCGGATGAGATGTTATAGTGGAGATAATCTTCGTGTCCATATCCAAAACTCCGCCCTTGGCACGCTCCTCCTCAAACAAATCTAAAACCTCATCCCACAGCTTCCTTGTCGTTTCACTGGGAGGAGAAAGAAAGCTCTCATCGCCGTCATAAGGCGTGTAATTCTTCTTGATGAAATCCCTTACGTTGACCGAGGTGTTGCTCCATCTTCCAGGCTTAAAGCCCTCCCACTCGACTGCAAAATGCGTTGACAAATCTATCAATCCTTTCTATAAATCACATAGCGTATGCTGAGTTAGCTATAGCAAACTTCACATAAGCTATATGACTTTTTATATGTGATATACACCTTTTTGCATATTACATATTTATAATAGCACAATCTAAACTGATTGTCAAGTCTGCTTACTCCCTTGCAGTGTTAATTTATTTTGAACGAATAATAACATCTAATTTTAATAAAATTCAAAGCCGTTTGCTCTTGTCCGATCGATAAAGTCCGCAAGAATATCAGCGTTTGTCTGTGAAACGGAGTGAAGAAGATAAATCGCTCCCTTATGCGCCGCCAAAACAAGCTTTTCAAGCGACTGTGCCTCATCGGGCTGATTATCCGTGTCCCAGTCGGCATACGCAAAGCTCCAAAGCATAGTTTTCATACCGCACTGCTGCGTTATGCTAAGCGTGCGCTGCGAATACTCGCCCATCGGCGGACGAAACAGCGTTGGTGTATAATCAAAATTTTCCTGCATATATTCCTGTAAGCCTTTAATTTCCTCAACGCACTCCTCATCGGACAAATCAGGCATTGAGTAGTGACTAACCGAGTGGTTTCCCACCGTATGCCCCTCGTCAATCATTCTCTGCACCAGTTCAGGATTTTTCTCGGCATAATCAAGCAGCACAAAGAACACTGCCTTAACATTCTTTTCCTTTAGCACGTCAAGAATCTGTCCTGTAAGTCCATTTTCGTAACCCTGATCAAAGGTGAGCAGAATTTTCTCGCTTTCCTCATCAATCGCAGTCGCTCCCAGCTGAGAATACTGCGCATTAAAATCAAGCGCACCTGTTGGACGATTCTCCTCGTCAACCAAAACTCCCTGCCCATAGCCGAATTTCTCATTTGAAAGCGTTTCTCCCTGTACAGGCTCTACAATATCCTCCTCCATTGTCGTCCTGTTCTGCTGATCCTTAGAATCACTGTCCGTATTGTCCGCCGAAGCGCATCCTGTCATAAGCATCGCCGCACACAAAATCGCCAAGCTTTTTTTATTCATAGCAAAAATCCTTTCACATATTTTCTACTTTTATTTTCTCTTGTTTTTTTTAAATCATACGAAAAAATTTCTGCAAAAAAGAGCCTCTCCGCACATTACGGAAAGGCTCAAATTTTATTGTCTTAAATAAACTCCGTTGGATTCGATATAGTCCTCCATATCGTCCTTGTAGTCAAGGTTAAGCGGATCAACGTTTGCTTCAAGCGCACGCTTTCCTATATCAGTGCGGTAATGGGCGTTCTCCCAGCTTATCTTTGACACCGCTTCATACGCTCTCCTCAATGCTTCAGCAAGCGTCAGAGCCGTACAGGTTACTCCCAGCACGCGTCCGCCGTTTGTCAGCATTTTTTCTCCGTCAAGCTTAGTTCCGGCATGGTAAATTACTGCGCCGTCAAGTTGTCCCTTTTCGTCAAGTCCCTTAATCTCCAAGCCCTTTGGATAAGACAACGGATAGCCTCCCGAAGCCATAACTACACAAGCGCACGAGCCGCTCTTCCATTTGATTTTAAGCTCCGAAAGCGTGTGGTCGTAAATTGCTTCAAAAATATCGCACAAATCAGTTTCCAGCATTGGCAAAACCACCTGCGTTTCAGGATCTCCGAAGCGGCAGTTGTACTCAATCACCTTTGGACCCTTCGGCGTGAGCATAAGTCCGAAATACAGACAGCCCTCGAAGGTTCTGCCCTCCTTATTCATCGCCTCAATTGTCGGCTTGAATATAGTTTCCATGCACTGCTTCGCAACATCATCCGTGTAATACGGATTAGGCGCAACCGTTCCCATTCCGCCTGTGTTTAGTCCTTTGTCGCCGTCAAGCGCACGCTTGTGATCCATAGAAGAAAGCATAGGCACAACGGTTTTTCCATCGGTAAAGCTAAGAACCGACACCTCAGGTCCCGTCAGGTACTCCTCAATTACAATTCTCGCACTTGACTTTCCAAACTTAAGCTCGTCAATCATCTCATGCACTGCCGTAACAGCCTCGTCCTCGTCCTGCGCAAGTATAACTCCCTTTCCAAGCGCCAGACCGTCCGCCTTTATAACGGCAGGATAAGTATTTTGCTCCTTTAGGTACTTGATCGCCGATTCGCTGTCGGTAAAAACCTCATAGTTCGCTGTCGGAATACCGTACTTTTTCATAAGCTCCTTTGAAAAAACCTTAGAGCCTTCGATAATCGCCGCATTCGCCTTTGGTCCAAAGGTTTTAAAGCCCTTTTGCTGCAATGCGTCAACCATCCCCAGCACAAGCGGGTCGTCAGGGGCTACAACTACCATATCACACTTGATTTTCTGCGCAAGCTCCACTACTCCGTCAATATCTGTCGCTGAAACGTCAAAGCACTCCGCATACTTTGAAATTCCGCCGTTCCCAGGCGTACAGTAAAGCTTGTCAACCCTTGGCGACTGCGCAAGCTTCATAACTATAGCGTGCTCTCTGCCGCCTCCGCCTACTACTAAAATATCCATCTTACACCGCTCCTTTTATTTAAATTCAAATCCGTACATAAGCTCGTCAAAATCCTCCTGAAGCTCATCGATAATCTCGTCAACTGCTCCGTAGCTTATAGTAATAACGGTCTGATCCTTTGAAAAAATCACCTGATTTATCGTCATTGTCATTTCATCTGTCGTATAGCTTACCGTTATACAGTAGGTTTCGTAATCTCCTAGCGTGCCTGAACCCGAGTCGATAATTTCATACCCGTCCATCGTTTCATAAACGCCCTCGATTGTTTCAGCGTACTCCTCAGCCGCCTGCTCTTCAAAATCCTCCGAAGTCATAGAAACAATATTCAGACTTGCAGTCGAGTAAGCTATATCCTCCTCGTTTCCGACATACGAAAACGTGCAGTCCACATCATCGTCCTCGCTGTACTCCCACTTGTTTTCATCAACTGTCAGAGTATATCTTTGAGTTTCAAAAACTCCATCGGCATAGCTGCCTTCAACCTCCTCAAGCTGAGCTTCGGATTCTGTCTGCGACGAGCTTTCCGCTTCAGATTCGCTGTCGAATTCACCGCTGCCGCAGGAAACCATGCCTATCGCCATTATAGCCGATAAAAGCACAACAGCGAGCTTATTAAGATTCATAAAAATTCTCCTCATTTTTTATCAGTGATGGAAAAGTCTTATTCCCGTAAATGCCATCGCAATACCGTACTTGTCGCAGGTTTCAATAACATTGTCGTCGCGTATCGAGCCGCCGGGCTGTGCGATATAGCCTACGCCTGACTTTCTCGCTCTCTCGATATTGTCGCCGAACGGGAAAAATGCGTCTGAGCCTAAAGCTACGCCTGTATTCTTTTCAAGCCAAGCTTTCTTTTCCTCACGAGTAAACACCTCAGGCTTAACCTTGAAGGTGTTCTGCCAAACTCCGTCCGCAAGTACGTCCTCATACTCTTCTGAAATATACACATCTATAGCGTTATCTCTGTCGGGGCGGCGAATGTCGTCCAAAAACTGAAGTCCCATAACCTTTGGTGACTGACGAAGCCACCAGTTGTCCGCCTTTTGTCCCGCAAGCCTTGTGCAGTGTATTCTCGACTGCTGACCTGCTCCGATTCCAATTGCCTGACCGTCCTTGACATAGCAAACGGAATTTGACTGGGTGTATTTAAGCGTGATCAGTGAAATAAGCAGATCCTCCTGCTTGTCAAGCGGAATTTCCTTGTTTTGCGTCACAATATTCTTAAGCATGTCAAAATCAATCGGAAGCTCCTGCCTGCCCTGCTCGAAAGTAACTCCGAAAACCTGCTTGCGCTCTGTCGGGTCGGGAGTGTAATTTTCATCAATCTGAATAATATTATATGTTCCCCTGCGCTTTGATTTTAAAATTTCCAGTGCGCTTTCAGTATAGCCAGGAGCAATAATTCCATCTGAAACCTCCTGCTTTATAAATTTAGCTGTCGGCTCATCGCAAACGTCCGAAAGTGCGATAAAATCGCCGTACGAGGACATTCTGTCCGCTCCTCTTGCTCTTATATAAGCGCACGCAAGCGGCGAAAGCTCCGCTTCATCATCAACCCAGTAAATCCTCTTAAGCATATCGCTTAGCGGTCTGCCGACTGCCGCACCCGCAGGCGAAACGTGCTTAAATGATGTTGCCGCAGGCAGTCCCGTTACTTTCTTAAGCTCTATTACCAGCTGCCATCCGTTAAAGGCGTCAAGCAGATTGATATATCCAGGCTTGCCGTTAAGCACCGTAATAGGCAGCTCTCCGCCGTTTCCCATAAACACCCTTGACGGCTTCTGATTAGGATTACAGCCGTACTTTAATAACATTTCATTAGCCATTGATTTTTCCTCCTGTCATACCTTATCATACTTATTGACAATTTTAGTAACCGCTTCTCCGCTTTCAATGTCAATATATCTTACGAACAACGATACCTTGTTGTCCTCGTTAAGAGCTTCCCACAAGCCGTCTGTAAATTCGTCAATGCTGTCAGGAATCAAAACTCTTTTCGGCTCGCCCTCAAAGCTCGGCAGCGGATTTCCGTCGCCCATATAGGTGTGGATAAAATGCCCCTCTCCTGCAATGGGGTCAGTGTAAGTGAATGTAAATCTCTCACAGCAATTTGGATTGCCGTCTGCGGATTTTATAATACTCATAGCATAGTTGTACAAGCCGTCCTCAATGTGCATAATCGAAGAAATTCTGGGAGTAAAGTTTGGCTCATCGTCCTCATAAAGCCGATTTCTCAGCGACTGCTCAAAGGTCTGCTGCTTGTCCATCAGCGTGTAAATTGTGTCGGTTTGATCTCCGTTGGTGACAATAGTCTTGTTTCCCAGCACACGCACTGGCGAATAGATAATCAGGTGCGGATCGCTCAGCTTTGACGGATCCGCCGCTTCGGTCTTTATTCCGTCCTTGGTCTGAGTAAATACTCTGTTGCGTGAGTTTACGCTCCTGCCCATGATAAAGTACGCCGTCACTGCATTTTTAGCATCTTTAGATTTGCCTGTGATTATACCTCTTCCAGGGTATGAGTTGGATTTTAACTCCTCATAAATATCAAGCGTTTTCAAAATAAGATTCCTCCCTTTACTTTTCCTGTAAAGCTCTGCGTAACAGCAGGCTCTTCAATGATTCCATTTTTAGAATATTTATCAAATATCTCCTCAAGCTCCGCCAAAAACGGCTTGCAGCTATCACTGCTTCTGTCAGATATTCGATATATTCCTGAGAATATTTTGGACGATATTTTGCATACTCTCCTGCTTTTGATGAAAATTTCTGTGTGTTGTCCATAGATTATTTCTCCAAATCCACATAAGCTTTGCCGTCTTTTACTGTAATTCTATCTTCGCAGAAAAGCGACACTGCTTTAGGCAGAAGCTTCCATTCAACGTCTTCCATAATTCTGCGCTGCAGCGTCTGAGGCGTGTCGTTATTTTTAACCTCTACTGCGCCCTGCAAAATTATCGCTCCTGCGTCCGCCTCCTCATTCACAAAATGCACAGTTGCACCTGAAATCTTAACTCCCTTTTCAAGTGCGCACTCATGCACTTTAAGCCCATAAAAGCCCTCGCCGCAAAAGGACGGAATAAGTGCAGGATGAACGTTTATAATCCTGTATGGATACGCTCTCGTCACGCACTCGTCAAGTATCGTCATAAATCCCGCCAGAACCACAAGATCAGCTTTGCGCCTGTCAAGCTCCGCTAAAATCGCTTCGCTGTAGCTTTTAGAATCATTATAATCCTTTCTCGGCAAAACTACGCTTGGAATATCCGCCTTTTTTGCTCTCTCAAGCGCATACGCTCCCTCCTTTGAGGAAATCACGCAGGTAACTTTGCCGCCCTTTATTTCCCCTCTGTTCTGTGCGTCAATAATCGCCTGCAAATTAGTTCCGCCGCCCGAAACAAGCACACATATATTTTTCATTTTCCTATGTCCTTTCACGTCAGCAGATAATAACTCCCTCATCGCTCTCGACAAGCTCACCTAAAACATAAGCGTCCTCGCCTGCCGCCTTTATCGCTTCAATCGCCTTATCAGCATCATTTTTGTCAACCGTAACTGTCATTCCGACGCCCATATTAAAGGTATTAAACATATCTCTCTCGTCAATTTTACCAGTCTGCGCAATAACGTCAAAAATCGGCAGCACCTTAACAGCCTTTCTTTCAATCTTAGCCGAAAGACCGTTCGGCAACGAGCGTGGAATGTTCTCATAAAAGCCGCCGCCCGTAATGTGCGAAATGCTCTTGACATTAACACTTTCAAGCAGGCTCATTATCGCCCTGACATAAATCTTTGTCGGCGTCAGAAGCACAGTCCCCAGCGGCGCTCCTAGCTCTGAATAGTGCCTTGCAAGATTTTGCTCGTTTACCGCAAACACCTTTCTCACAAGCGAAAAACCGTTTGAATGTACTCCGCTTGAAGCTATACCTATCATCAAATCTCCACTTTTTTGCGTTTCAGGCTTTAAAATTTTATCCTCGTCAACAATTCCAACCGCAAAGCCTGCTAAATCATATTCGTCCTCAGGATAAAAGCCCGGCATCTCAGCCGTTTCTCCGCCGATAAGCGCAGCTTTTGACTGCACACAGCCCTCCGCCACTCCTGAAACGATTTTCGCCACCTTTTCAGGATAATTCTTTCCAACGGCAATATAGTCTAAAAAGAACAGCGGCTTTGCTCCGCAGCAGACTATGTCGTTTACGCACATAGCCACGCAGTCAATCCCCACAGTGTCGTGCTTGTCCATCAAAAACGCAATTTTCAGCTTTGTGCCTACTCCGTCCGTTCCTGATACAAGCACAGGCTTGCTTATTCCCGTCAGGTCAGGTCTGAACAGTCCGCCGAAGCCGCCTATAGAGCTTATCGCTCCCTCCGTCATAGTTCTGACAACGTGCTTTTTCATAAGCTCGACAGCCTTATAGCCTGCCGTAACGTCAACCCCTGCTTCCTTATAGCTTTCTGAAAAACTTTTCATTAAAATTATTCCTTTCAAACTTTATTTTTACTGTCCGAAATTTTGTACTCAAATTTATTCTTTGGCAGCTCTGCGGGAACCTCTATCGGATAATCCTCATTAAAGCAGCCCACACAAAAATCGCACTGTGAATTTCCCGCAAGCCTCTTTACATTTTCAACGCTCAGATACCCCAGACTGTCCGCACCGATATATTCGCAGATCTCTTCCTTATTCATTCTGCACGCTATAAGCCTGTCCTTGCTGTCTATATCCGTACCAAAATAGCAGGGCGCAATAAACGCAGGACTTGAAATTCTCACATGAACCTCGCTTGCTCCTGCATCGCGCAGCAGCTTAACTATCCTTGCAGAGGTCGTTCCTCTTACAATCGAGTCGTCAATCATAACCACACGCTTGCCCTTTACCGTTGAAGAAATAGCGTTGAGCTTAATCTTAACTGAATTGGTGCGTTCCGCCTGCGTTGGCTGAATAAAGGTTCTGCCGATGTATCGGTTCTTGATAAACCCTATGCCGTAAGGAATACCGCTTTCCTGAGAAAAGCCGAGTGCGGCGTCAAGTCCCGAATCTGGAACGCCGATAACTATATCCGCTTCAACAGGATGCTCTCTCCATAGATACTTTCCTGCTCTGAGCCTTGCCATATGCACGCTTGAGCCGTCAATCACCGAATCAGGACGTGCAAAATATACATATTCAAAAACACAGGTGTGTCCCTTACTGCCGCAGTGAGTTTCAATCGAGCGTACCCCATCATTATTGATTATCACTATTTCACCAGGCTTTAAATCCCTGACAAATTTTGCTCCTATGCTGTCAAACGCACAGCTTTCGCTTGCAACTATCCAGCTGTCGTCAAGCCTGCCCAGTGCCAGCGGACGAAAGCCCTCGGGATCTCTGGCGGCAATAAGCTTTTTAGGCGACATTATCACAAGCGAATATGCGCCTCTAATTTTAAACATCATCTTTTCAACGGCGTCCTCAATAGAGCCTGAAGTCAGCCGTTCCTCAGTAATTGCGTAGGAAATAACCTCAGTATCGTTTGTTGTATGGAAAATCATTCCCTTGTTTTCATACTCCGCCCGAATTTCTCTTGCGTTTGTGAGATTACCGTTATGTGCAATCGCAAGAGGTCCTTTCATATGGCGCACGACAAGCGGCTGCGAATTGACTGCGCTGTTTACTCCTGTAGTCGAGTAGCGCACATGACCTATCGCTATATTACCATGTCCCAGAGAAGCAAGCGTATCCTTGTCAAAAACCTGATTTACCAGTCCCAGTGCCTTGTGATGACTGAACAAGCCGTCGTCGTTCACAACAATTCCGCAGCTCTCCTGCCCTCTGTGCTGAAGCGCATAAAGCCCCATATAGGTCTGTGCGGCAACATCGCTTTTTTCTTTGGAATAAATTCCGAACACTCCGCACTCTTCATGAATACCGATACTCAATTGCAATCATTCCCTTCCGTTCCAGCAGTAAGTACACATTTTACATTCGTCAAGTCCAACCGCTTTGACAGTACCCTTAAGCGTCTGAAACTCAAGTGACGTAAGCTTAAGTCTGCGGCAGATTTCATCTCTTAAAATCCTGCCTCTTTCGGTGCTTGAATTGCTGTACTCTTCAATGTAGTCCAGTCCTGCGACACCCTCTCTTTCATCTATAATCATTCGTGCGATAAGCTCCATTTCAGAACGCGACGCACTGAAGTTAAGATACTTGCAGCCGTACATAATCGGCGGACAGGCGGAGCGCATATGCACCTCCTTAGCACCGTTTTCATACAGAAACTCGACTGTTTCTCTCATCTGCGTGCCTCTTACTATACTGTCGTCTACAAAAAGCAGCTTCTTTCCCTCTATAAGCTCGTGAACAGGAATAAGCTTCATCTTTGCAACCTTGTTTCTCATCGACTGGCTTGACGGCATAAAGCTTCTAGGCCATGTAGGCGTGTATTTTATAAACGGTCTTGCAAACGGTATACCGCTTTTGTTGGCATAGCCTACGGCGTGAGGAATACCAGAATCAGGAATGCCGCATACGTAATCAACATTGGGAAGCCTGCCGTTTTTTATATCGTTTTCCGCCATTATCTCGCCGTTTCTGTTTCGCATAGCTTCAACGTTCACACCCTCGTAGCAGGCGGTGGGATAGCCGTAATATGTCCAAAGAAATGTACAGATCTTTCTGTCGTCCGTACCCTCGGAAAGTATCTCAAAGCCGTCCTTTGTAAGCTTTGTTATTTCTCCTGCTTTAAGCTCATGACAGGTTTTATAGCCCAGCTTTTTATAAGCAAAATCCTCGAAAGAAAAGCAGTATCCGTCAGAGCGTGAACCAATCAGAATAGGCAGTCTGCCAAGCTTGTCCCTTGCGCAGATGATAGAATCCTGCGTCATTATCACAAGTGACATCGTACCCTTGATTTTTTGCTGAGCATACCTTATTCCGCTTTCAAAGCTGTCACGCTGCGCAATCAGCGCACCTATAAGCCCTGCGGAATTTATAGCCCCGCTGCTCATCGTTTCAAAATTTGCACAGCCCTTTTCAAGAAGCTCCTCTGAAAGCTCTTCTGCATTTTTTATAACTCCAATAGAACAGACGGCGTAAAGCCCCAGCTTTGACCTTACCATTATAGGCTGAGGGTCTGTATCGCTTATACAGCCTATACAGATTTTGCCCCTCATCACATGAATGTCATTTTCAAATTTAGTTCTAAAAGGAGAATTTTCAATGCTGTGAATACTTCTTTGAAATCCCTTCTCCGGCGAATACGCAGTCATTCCGCCTCGTCTTGTTCCTAAGTGGGAATGGTAATCGGTTCCGAAAAAAACGTCCTGAATACAATCGTTTGCCGAAACAGCTCCAAAAAATCCGCCCATAAGATTATTCTCCCATCACTCTTTTCATCATTTCCTGATAAGCGTCTTCTACTCCGCCCATATCTCTGCGGAAACGATCCTTGTCAAGCTTCTCATGCGTCTTTGAATCCCAGAAGCGGCAGGTGTCAGGTGAAATTTCGTCTGCAAGCAGAATCTGCCCGTGGAATCTTCCAAACTCAATCTTAAAATCAATCAGATCAACGCCGATGCCCTTGAAAAAGTCAAGCATAAACTCGTTCACCTTAAAAGCGTACTCAGTTACAATGTCGATTTCCTCCTGCGTTGCCAAATCCAGTGCAAGCGCATAATAATCGTTGATAAAAGGATCTCCCAGATCATCGTTTTTGTAGCTAAATTCAAGAGTCGGGCACTTAAGCGCAGTACCCTCCGCAATGCCCAGCTTCTTTGAGAAAGAGCCTGCCGCCGTATTTCTTACAATAACCTCAAGCGGCAAAATCTCAACCTTTTTAACTATAGTTTCCCTGTCGCTGATTTCTTCAACCAAATGAGTAGGTATCCCCTGCTTCTCAAGCAGCTTGAACATATAGTTTGTCATCTTGTTGTTAATAACGCCCTTGCCGACAATAGTTCCCTTTTTTTCGCCGTTAAAAGCCGTAGCGTCGTCCTTGTAGTCAACGATAACTATGTCAGGATCGTTTGTCGAATAAACCTTCTTAGCCTTTCCCTCATAAAGCTGTTCGCCTCTAATAATTTCTCCCATTTTTAATATCCTCCTGTTAATTATTTTCATCTAATATAATATCCGCAATTTCCTGCGGTGAATGTGCAATGTAATTTGTTCCTGCCTTGACAAGCTCTTTTTCCGAGCCGAATCCGTAAAGCACGCCCATAGAATCTATCCCTGCCGCCTTTGCGCCCTCAGCATCGTAAAACCTGTCGCCCACCATAAGCACCTCGTTACACCGAGGTTTTCCTAACGACTCAAGCGTGTACTCAATCACATCAAGCTTGTCGTCACGGCTGCCGTCAAGCTCCGCTCCGCCTATAAAATCAAAATACTGTGAAAGCGAAAATTTGTCAAGAATCCGACTTGCAAAGACCTCCGGCTTTGACGATGCGACCGCAAGTCGCCTGCCTGACAATTTCAAGCGTCTAAGTGTTTGCTCAATCCCCTCATACGGAACGTTTTCAAACAAGCCTTTATCCGCATAACGCTCTCTGTAAAGCCTGACGGCTTCCATCGCCTGTTCATCATTCATGCCGCAGAAATCTCTGAATGAAACGATAAGCGGCGGTCCTATAAAACAGTAAAGCTCGCCCCTATCTGGTCTGACCCAATTCATTTTATCAAGAGCATATTCAACGCAGTTAAAAATACCCTCAGACGAATTAGTCAGCGTGCCGTCAAGGTCAAACAAAATCACGCTGTAATTTGTCATATTTCCTTAAGCTGCTCCTGAATTGCCTTGTCCTTTGCGGCAACTCCATCAGCCATTTCCTTCCTCGCCGTTTCAAGCTTTTTTGCAAGCTCATCATCAGCAAGCGAAAGCATCTCAATCGCCAAAAGTGCGGCGTTCTTAGCGGCGTTTACTCCAACTGTCGCCACAGGTATTCCGGGCGGCATCTGAACTGTCGAAAGCAGAGCGTCCATGCCCTCAAACGTTGACTTTATCGGAATACCAATTACCGGCAATGTGGTGTTTGCCGCAATCGCTCCAGCAAGATGAGCCGCCATTCCTGCTGCACAGATAATCACGCCAAAGCCGTTATCCCTTGCGCTTCCTGCAAAGTCCGCCGCCGCTTCAGGCGTTCGGTGTGCGCTCATAACTCTGCACTCAAACTCTACTCCGTATTTCTTTAATTCGCCGAGCGCAGCCTTAACAACAGGGAAATCGCTGTCAGAACCCATTATCACTGCAACCTTTTTCATAATTTAAACCTCCATATCAGTCAAAGCTTGTTTATCACATAAAAAAGCAGCAGTCAAAGCTTATAAACTGCTGCAAAAATGCTGTAAGGGATAGCAAGTATGCGCCTTATCAAGGCTAAATCCGTCCATTTCGGATATACCCTCGCAAAAGTATGAACAGAATGTTCCATAAACAACAAGCATAAGTCAAAATCCTTTCACACTGTAAAGCCGCAAAGCAAGTATAAAATCTTCCCATTTATTATTGTACATTATTTTTACGGGAAATTCAACAGAATTTGATATAAATTTTATAACGGATTTGTGACTAATAATTGTTTATTTTGACCAATGCGCTCCTGTTAAGCTCACTTTTTTACATTTATTTCCGTTTCTAAATAAATCTGTTATCTATTCTCCCTCCTCTCTGAACCTCACTGCCGTCCTGTTGCGCACTGTGAGGAGCTTTAATTTCTCCGACAAAGCTTTGACGCTGTTGTGACGACAGAGAGGTAAATATATCCAGCAAATAAGGATTCTGAGAAAGTGCCATAGACACAGCGAGAGGAATGTCAAATTCGTTATCATTGTTTTTTTCGTTAAGCATACTAATTTTCCTTTCTTTGGTCTGCCAATCTTTTCTACAAAGGATTTGAAACGCCCACAATTAGTTTTCTCTGAATTTACAAAATTATTTCTTGACATTTTTTTTGCCGTATGTTAAAATAAATCGACAGATATATTTTTTTGAAAGGAACAGCCATGGAAAATCTTTACGACTTAAAGGTGATTAGTGACATTCTCACACGTCACAGCTTCGCCACCTCTAAAAAGCTTGGACAAAATTTCATTACAAATCCGAGCATCTGCCCGAAAATAGCCGAGCTGGGAGGTGCGCAAAGCGGTGTCGGCATTATTGAAATCGGCACGGGATTAGGCGTGCTGACCCACGAGCTTGCAAAGCGTGCGGACAAGGTGTGCGCAGTCGAGCTTGACTCACGGCTTATGCCTATTCTTGACGAAACTCTCTCGGAGCATACAAACGTTAAAATTATAAACGACGATATTTTAAAAATAAATCTGAAAAAGCTTATCCAAGAGGAATTTTCTGGGCTTAAGGTTGCCGTCTGCGCAAACCTGCCCTACTACATTACCTCTCCAGTGATTATGCGGCTGCTTGAGGAGCGGCTTGACATAGAATCCGTCACAGTCATGGTTCAAAAGGAAGCAGGAGTGCGGCTCTGCGCTAAGACAGGCACGCGCGAGTGCTCCGCTGTCACCTATGCCGTACGCTATTTTTCCAAGCCTAAGCTTCTATTTAACGTATCACGAGGCAGCTTTTACCCTACGCCGAACGTTGACAGCTGTGTTATATGCTTTGACATTTTAAAAGAGCCGCCGTGCGAGGTCACAGATGAAAAATTCTTTTTTTCTATGATCAGAGGAGCGTTCAATCAGCGAAGAAAAACGCTCTGCAATTCTCTCAATTCAGCACTGGGAATTGACAAGGCGACTGTCAGCGAAGCGTTGAATTTAACAGAACTTCCGCCCACTGTACGCCCCGAGGCTGTGACATTGGAACAGATGGCGGCATTGTCGAATGAGCTTTTCAAATCAAAAAGTATGTAAAAAATATAATCAGCTTGTCTTTTGCGACATTATTCTTACTTTGACGGATGTATAATACCTTTACCAAAATATTTTCTGTAAGGATGTGTAAAGGATGAACAAGCTAAAAACCAAACCTACACCAAAAGTCAAAATCAGCTCATACACCGAGAAAGCGACGGCTATTCCAAAAACCCCTGCGGGCGGATATGCGTTGCGCTGCTTTTTCACTGCGCTTATCTCGTTTACCGCTACATTCGGCAAAATGGTGGGATTCCCAAGCTTTATGAATGTCGCTGTCGCAGCTCTGGCAGGAAGATATTCTGCGGCGGCTCTTTTAGGAACGGCAATTTCCTGCGCTGCGACAGGGAGCTTTGACTCTCAAGCTGTGCAGCTGGGAGCAATGCTGATTTTCACAGCTCTCAACATATTTTTTCCTGATTTTTCAAAAGGTTCAAATCCAATTAGGCTATCGCTCTATACAGCGGGGATAACACTGCTTCTCAGTACGCTGACGAACGTTGTAAGTACCAGCAGCTTTACCGTTTCCATGCGAATGATAAGCTCACTGCTCTGCGCCTGCACAGTGTACGCCGCCGCATTTATTTATCAGGCTGTGCAAAGCTCAAACCCGCTGAAAATTTCAGGGCTTAATGCGGTGTATCTCTGCATGATTTACATGATGGCGACTGTAACGCTTTGCTCCTGCCAAATTGGAATATTTAATCTCGGACGGATTTTCGCCTGCATTGCTATTCCCATAGCCGCAAAAAAGCGCCGCTCGGCAGGAGCCGCTGTGATGGGTGCGCTCTCTACAATTTCAATAACAATGTGCTCTTCATCTCTTGCCGTAAATACCATGCTTTTAGCTGCGGCAGGGCTTATATGCTCGGCTTTTGCCGACCTTGGACGGGTGGCAATGGCACTTGCGTTTAT
Organism: Ruminococcus sp.; assembly: GCA_021202895.1. GTDB lineage: Bacteria > Bacillota > Clostridia > Oscillospirales > Ruminococcaceae > YE71. The sequence goes on from JAJQCE010000024.1 coordinate 191,715, forward strand.
GATTTCAGCATCTGCGGCTCTTGCCACTACGGGACTTAACGGCGATACATTTAATATGCTTTCCGACATAATCGCAGCCTCTGTTATCTTTACTGCTCTTCCGTCAAGCTTTTTCAACCGTGCGCTTTCATGCTTTATAATAGTAGGAGGCGCCGCCGATAGCGCATCTCAGACCGCTTCGTCACGGCTTTCCTTTGCGGCAATGACTATTTCGGATATTCGTCAGAAGCTTATAGCCGTCACCGATACAGTTGAAGCTCGTGCGGAAAGCATTACCCTTAGCGAAAGAATCATGGAACAGCTCTGTGACGGGTGCAGGCTCTATGACGAGTGCCGCAAAAACGGCTGTGCTAAAGGTGTGCAGGCAAATTGCCTTAAAAAGGACTGCCGTGCTGTCGGTTGCATCCGTGCAGACGAGCTTGACGAAGCGGTAAAATGCTGTATTCAGCGTGAGCTTGACGAGCGTGCGGAGGCTATGAGAATGAGAGAAATGAGAGAGCTTTTTCACGAGCAGCTTGGTTCGATGAGCGACCTCCTTAACGACATCTCATGTCGACTTTCCCGCCGCAGAGAAATTGACGTCAAGCTTTCAAGCTCGGCAAAAGCCTACTTTGAACGTGAGGGCTTTACAGGAGTAAGAGCCTGCGTCTATATAGATGAGAATTTCTCACGTCATGCGGAAATTTACCTGAGCGGCGGCTTTGAGGGCGAAGCGCTTTCGCTTACGGCAGGGCTTTGCCGCACACTTGAATGTGACTTTGAGCTTCCTGGAATAACCTGCGCCGACAGACTAACTAAGCTTGAATTTGACGAAAAGCCTCCCTTTTCCGCCGACTTCGGCAGCTATGCCGCACTCGGCTCACAAGCCTCCTGCTCAGGCGATGCGCTTGAAAATGTCGGCTGCTCGGCAGGAGAAAGATATATTCTCCTCTCTGACGGAATGGGATCAGGCAAACGTGCCAGACTTGACTCAGCAATGAGCTTAAGTCTTGCCGCTCATATGCTTCACTCTGGTATAAGCATGGCTACCGTTCAGAGAATTATAAATTCCGTCATGCGTGTCAAGGACTGGGAGGAAAGCTTTGCAACGCTCGACTTTCTCAAGCTGGATTTGTTTTCAGGCAGAGCCGAATTTTTAAAATCGGGAGCAGCTCCAGCTTACCTATGCCGTGACGGCTCAATGATAAAAATTGACTGCGATTCATACCCCGCAGGAATTTTCACAAGCAGCTCTCCAGATTTGTTTTCCTGCAAGCTTTTTGACGGCGATATTCTTATGCTCGCTTCAGACGGTGCGCCCTTTGAGGCTTTGGAATGTGCGGCGCAGATAGCATACGATTCTCCCGACATAGGAGCGGATTCTTTAGCATACGCTATAGGCTCAAGATGCGTTTCTCTTGTGTCTGAGAAAACGCAAAAAACAGACGACATTACCCTTGCAATTGTGAAAATATCATACAAAAAAGATAAAAATTCCGTGTAAAATTCACACAAAGTAAATATTCAAACAAAATAGCTCTGATTTCTTCGTCAAACTGCACAGAAATCACTGTTGAAAACTGTGGAAAACTGAAAATTATAACTAAAGCACTTGCTTTTTTGTTCAAAATCGGTTAAAATATATATGAGGAGGTTTTTGTCTGCTTTTCGCAAGCAAGCCTCATACCAAAAATTTCTCTGGGTGAGAAAAAACGGAGGAGATGCATATGGCAAAAAAAATTCCTGAAGAATATGAACTGCCGCTTTATCTTTTTCACGAGGGTTCGCTCTACACGGCATACGATTTTTTCGGTTGCCACCACAGTGAAAAGAACGGCAAAAAGGGATATGTATTCAGAGTATGGGCGCAAAACGCAAAGGGCGTTTCTCTCGTAGGTGATTTTAACGAGTGGGATAAGACAAGCTGTCCTATGGAGCAGATAGGCGACACAGGCGTCTGGGAGGTCTTTGCGTCAGGGCTTACAGACTTTGATTCATATAAATTCGCAGTTAAAGGATGTGACGGAGAAGTCAGGCTCAAAGCCGACCCTTACGGCACTCACATGGGACGTTCGCCTGCTACCGATTCAAAAATATTTGATATTGACAAGTACGTATGGAACGACAAGGCTTATATGGAGCAAAAGGAAAAGAAGGACATCTACAACTGTCCGATGAACATTTACGAGGTTCACTTGAATTCCTGGAAAGCCTGCACTACAGGGAAATATTACTCATATCCGAACTTTGCGAAAGAGATTATCCCATATCTCACAGAAATGGGATATACGCATATTGAGTTTATGCCGCTGGCGGAGTTCCCGTTTGACGGCTCGTGGGGCTATCAGGGTATAGGCTACTATGCTCCCACCTCACGCTTTGGTACGCCTAAGGACTTTATGATGATGATAGACCTTTTCCATCAGGCGGGAATCAGCGTCATTCTTGACTGGGTGCCTGCGCACTTTCCTCGTGACGCTGCTGGACTTTTTGAGTTTGACGGCGGAGCGTCCTACGAATATGCCGACCCGAAAAAGCGCGACCATTTAGCGTGGGGAACGAGAGTTTTCGATTACGGCAGACCAGAGGTAAGAAGCTTTTTAATTTCAAATGCGCTCTACTGGATTGAAAAATTCCACATTGACGGACTGCGTGTCGACGCTGTTGCTTCGATGCTTTATCTTGACTACGACAGACGTGACGGAGAATGGACGCCGAACAAGTACGGCGGTCATGAAAATTTAGAGGCGATAGAATTTTTCCACAAGCTCAACGAGGCGGTTTTTTCAAGGAATCCAAAGACGCTTATGATAGCTGAGGAATCCACCGCATGGCCTATGGTGACAAAACCCGTTTCTGACGGCGGACTTGGCTTTAATTTTAAGTGGAACATGGGCTGGATGAACGATATGCTTAAGTATATGCAGATGGATCCAATTCACAGGGCTTTCCACCACGATATGCTGACTTTCTCATTCTTCTACGCTTTTTCGGAGAACTTTATCCTGCCGATTTCGCACGATGAGGTGGTTCACGGCAAGGCTTCGCTGGTGAACAAGATGTTCGGTGCGGATGTAGATATGAAGTTTGCGCAGGCAAGGCTCTTCATGGCATATATGACTGCTCACCCTGGTAAAAAGCTTCTGTTTATGGGCAGCGAGTTTGCGCAGTTCAGAGAGTGGGATTACGAAAACGGACTTGAGTGGTTCATGGTTGACGAGTACGAGCAGCACAGAAATTATCTTAAATATGTAAAGCGGCTCAACAACATTTACAAGGACACGCCTGCGCTCTGGGAACGTGACTTCACATGGGACGGCTTTTCGTGGATTTCAAACGACGACTACAGACAGAGCATAATAATCTTCAGAAGATTCGATAAGAAAAACAATGAGATTATCGTCATCTGCAACTTCGTTCCCGTCGCAAGAACAAGCTATTGCTTCGGAGTGCCTTACGAGGGCGAATACACCGAGATTTTAAACTGCACTTCCTTTGACGGCACGCCTGTTACAAACGGCACGGTTCATTCAAAGCCTGTGCCCATGCACGGACTTGAACATTCGGTTTGCATAGATATTCCAGCTTACGGCTGCCTGTATTTTACAGTCAAAAAGGATAAGCCTAAAAAGTCAAAGGCGAAAAAATCCGCCGCCAAATCAAAGTCAGCCGCTAAATCAGCAAAGACTAAAACGGCAGAAGCCTCTGTAAATAGCGAAAAGACAAAATCAGCAGCTAAAGCTAAATCGACAGCAAAATCCGACGCAGCGGTCAAGTCAGAAGCTGTAAAGGTAAACACTGACAAGGACGAAAATCTTAACAACACAAAAGCATAGAGCCTTGAGCTTTATCAATAGACAAAATTAAAAACTGGTGGGTGAATTTTATGTTCAACAAAAAAGAATGTGTAGCGATGCTCTTAGCAGGCGGTCAGGGAAGCCGTCTGTACGCACTGACGCAGACTGTGGCAAAGCCTGCGGTTCCGTTCGGCGCAAAGTATCGTATTATCGACTTTCCTCTTTCAAACAGTATCAATTCCGGCATCGACACAATTGGTGTGCTGACGCAGTATCAGCCGCTTGCGCTTAACGAGTATATCGGAAACGGTCAGCCGTGGGACTTAGACCGTGTTCACGGCGGCGTCCATGTGTTGCCTCCGTATCAAAAGGCAAGCGGTGCGGACTGGTATTCAGGCACGGCGAACGCTATTTATCAGAACATCTCGTTTATCGACAGATACGATCCTGAATATGTAGTGATTCTTTCAGGCGACCATATCTACAAGATGGACTACAACAAAATGCTGGCTTTCCACAAGGAGAGAGAAGCAGACGCTACAATAGCGGTGCTTGACGTTCCAAAGGAAGAGGCTTCTCGCTTCGGAATTATGATTACCGATGACAACGACAACATTATAGACTTCGAGGAAAAACCTAAAAATCCTCGCTCAACGCTTGCTTCTATGGGAATTTACATATTCTCATGGGCAAAGCTAAGAAAATACCTTATTGCAAACGAAAACGACAAGGACGCAACCAAGGACTTTGGAAACAACATCATTCCCGATATGCGTCAGGCAGGCGAAAGGCTTGTAGCTTACCGCTTTGACGGCTACTGGAAGGACGTTGGAACAATAGATTCTCTCTGGGAAGCTAATATGGATCTTATCAATCCGAATATTCCTATAGATTTGTACGACCCGACATGGAAAATCTACTCAAGAAACCCCGTTTTGCCGCCTCAGGTTATCGGAAAGAATGCAACTATTCAGAACTCGATGGTTACAGAGGGCTGCGTAATTGACGGCTCGGTTGAGTTTTCAATGATTTCAGAGGGCGTCACGGTTGAAGAGGGTGCGGTAATTTACGACTCGATTCTTATGCCTGGCTGTGTCGTAAAGAAAGGCGCTCACGTTGAGTACGCTATTGTCGGAGAGGATTCGGTTATCGGCGAAAATGCACAGATTGGCGCTCGTCCTGAAACAATTGAGGACAAGGATACATGGGGAGTTGCCGTAGTCGGTCACAAGATTAACGTTTCAGACGGTGCGACAGTAGCTCCAAAGGCTATAATTTACGAGGATATGTAAGAAGGGAGTAAGAGCAATGAGTGTAAATATGGGAAATGTACTCGGTCTGGTCTTTGCGAATATGCACGACATGACTGTAGGCGATTTGACAAAAAACAGAACTATGGGCTCGGTTCTCTTCGGCGGAAGATACCGTCTGATTGATTTCGAGCTTTCAAACATGGTGAACAGCGGTATAAGCTCAGTCGGAGTTATTACAAAGGACAACTACCAGTCGCTGCTTGATCACTTAGGCTCTGCAAGAGAGTGGGATCTTGCGCGCAAAAAGGGCGGACTGTACATTCTGCCGCCTTTCGGAAACGCATCTGCGTCTCTCTACACAGGCAGAATTGAAGCGTTAAACGGAGCTATGAGCTTTATAAGACATTCGCTCTGCGAGTATGTTGTAATGAGCGACTGCGATGTCGTTACAAACCTTGACTACAAGCCGCTTGTTGACGCTCACGTTGAAAGCGGAGCTGACATCACCGTGCTTGTTCACACAGGGCAGTACACAGCAGAGGATATAGCCATGTCAACGGTATTTAACAAGGACGAAAGCGGCAAGGTAAAGAGCGTGCTTATCCGTCCGCAGCTTAGCGGCTACTGCACTACAAGCCTTAACACCTTTGTAATGAAAAAGGATTTTCTGATTGAGCTTGTAAGCGATCTTATCGCAAGAGGTCAGGTAAGCTTTGAGCAGGACGTGCTTCAGACTAAGTGCGGAGAGCTTGATATTGAAGCCTATGAATACGACAAGTATTTTTCTAAGATTACAAGCGTAAACACCTACTTCCGTGCGAATATGGAGCTTATCGATCCTAAGAACGCTTCTCAGCTTTATCTGACAAAGCGTCCGATCTACACCAAGATAAGCGACAACGCTCCCGCAAAGTACGACCTAGACAGCTCGGTTAAAAATTCACTTATCGCTGACGGCTGTATCATTGAGGGCGAGGTTGAGGATTCGGTTATTTTCAGAGGAGTTAAAATCGGAAAGAACGCTCACGTCAAAAACTGTATTCTCATGCAGGGTACAACGGTAGGCGACGACTGCGATTGCAATTACATCATCACCGACAAGAATGTAAATATCGCAAACGGACGTGTTCTCACCAGCTCGCCAGAATATCCTATGTACATAGGAAAAGGAGCGGAAATTTAATCATACAATAGTAAAAAGTAAATAGTTAAGGCATCCGACAAAGCTAACGCCTTAACTATTTGCTAAAAACTCAGGAGGTTTAAGCATTGAATATATTATATACAGCAAGCGAAGCGCTTCCCTTTATAGCTTCAGGCGGACTTGCGGACGTTGCAGGCTCTCTGCCTCGCGCAATCAACGAGGAGGGACACGACTGCCGCGTTGTTATTCCCTACTACGGACAGATAAAGCAGGAGCTTAAAGACAAGTGCAGCTATTTTACAAATTTCACCGTGCCTGTCGCATGGAGAAAACAATACTGCGGAGTTTTCACAGCGGTTATCAAGGGCGTAACCTACTACCTGCTCGACAATGAATACTACTTCGCAAGAAACGGTCTTTACGGCTTTTATGACGATGCAGAAAGATATATCTTTTTCTCAAGAGCGGTTTTAGAGCTAATTCGTCACATTGATTTTAAGCCGCAGGTAATTAACGCAAACGACTGGCAGACTGCGCTTGTGCCAGTTTACTACGACATTTTCTACCGCTATCAGGGCGGCTACGAGGACATTAAAACTGTCTTTACAATACACAACATTCAGTATCAGGGCAGATACGGACTTGAACTTATCAACGACCTTATGGGAATCCCGCTCTATCACACCGACCTGCTTGAATACGACGGCGATGTAAACTTTATGAAAGCCGCAATCGAATGCTCCGACAAGGTGACGACTGTATCGCCAAGCTATGCGTGGGAAATTCTCGACCCATGGTATTCATACGGACTGGATCGGATTTTAGTCAAAAAGCAGTACAAGCTCTGCGGCTTTCTTAATGGCATAGATCAGGACGTTTACAACCCTGAAACCGATCCAGATATCCCTGTTCACTACACCTACATGAACAGAGGCGGCAAGAAAATCTGCAAGGAAAAGCTGCTTGAAGAATTTGGTCTTGCCAAGGGTGATGAACCTGTGATTGGAATTGTCACAAGATTTGTTAATCACAAGGGACTTGACCTTGTGAAATACGTGTTTGAGGACATGGTAAGGCTCGGGTGTAAATTTACGATTTTAGGCTCAGGCGAAAAGATTTACGAGGACTTTTTCAGAGAAATGCAGTACCGCTATCCCGACCGTGTAGGCGTCACAATTGGCTTTGTTCCGCCACTCTCCAAGAGAATTTACGCAGGTGCGGATATGTTCCTTATGCCGTCGCAAAGCGAGCCGTGTGGACTTGCTCAGATGATTTCGCTTCGCTACGGAACTATTCCGATTGTCAGAGAAACAGGCGGTCTGCGCGACTCAATCAAGGACGCAGGCGACAGAAACGGCAACGGCTTCACCTTCAAGAGCTACAACGCTCACGATATGCTCGACGCTGTAACTCGTGCGAGAGTTGCATATGACGACAAAGCACGCTGGAACGCTCTGGTAGGTCATGCTATGAGAGAGGATTTCAGCTGGAAACGCAGTGCGATTCTGTATATCGGACTTTATCAGGATATACACTGATTCATTTGATTTTAAAGCAGTGCAGTAAAGGGCTGTGCTGCTTTTTTCATTACTATGCAAGTTTTGATGATAAGCCAGGCTGTTTAATCAGAAAATGCCATTTTAATTGCCATTTCTAAAATATATTTTTGTCCCCCCTTGACAAAAGTGATTTTTCAGTGTATAATAAAAGCAGGAAAGAACCTGAGAACATATCTTTGTTCAAACTGGCGTTTCCAAAACGAGTGAGAGGTTTAAAAATTATCGATAGGAGATTTTTTATATGCCTGTTAGTTATTTGTCGTCGGATTTTGATTATTCATATTCAGTTGTTATGAATATTGTGCCTACTGTTATTTGGATTGTTGTCGGATATTTCATCGGCAAAAAGGCGAAGGAGATCGGCTTGTCTTTCTGGCTTTGCTTTATCCTCACAGCACTGCTTGGCTTAATTGGCGCAGTTGTCAGCTTCGTTATAATTTCCAACAGAAAAAAATACAACGCAATGCAGCAGCAGCAAACGAACCAGTTCCAAAACGGAAATCCATACGGAAACCCTTATTATAATCCCAATGCTCAGCCTAATCAGCCTTACGATAATCCAAACGGACAGCCTTACGGTACCCCAAATCAGCCCTATGGGAATCCTGATATGCAGCAGGCTAATGCTCAGCAAAATTTTGGGCAGGCTGTGCCTAAGCTTACCTGCCCTAACTGCGGAAATGAGCAGGATATAGGTTTGTACTGCGAAATTTGCGGGAGCAAGCTGAAATAAAAAGGCGAAAATCAAGTCTGGACAGCTAGACTTGATTTTTTAGTCAGAATAAAAATTCACGTTAGTTTTCTTATATATTAGCATATATTACTCTTGCTTTAGCGAAAAAAATGTGCTATAATAACCTTGTGTGATTATTTTGACATGAGCTTTCCTAAGGGAAGGTATGAAAGGATTCGATATTATGACTGCTGTTATTGATTTAAGCGGAGAATGGAAGCTTGCTCTGGACAAGGAGCGCAAGGGTGTTGCTCCTGAGTTTGACGATACCATTATTTTACCAAACACCACCTCTAACGCTGACAAGGGTGAGGAAAATACCGCCCGTGAGGAGGGCTTTCTTACCGACACACGGCTTTTTGAGGGCGATGCATGGTTTTCTAAAACTGTAGATTTGTCTGAGTGTGCTTCAAAGGTTGTTAAGCTTAAGCTTGAGCGCACTCGAATTACCAAGGTGTTTTTTGACGGAATTGAGGTAGGTACTCAGGACAGTCTGACGACAGCTCATATTTACGATCTGACAAAATTTGAAAAGAAAAGCGACAATTGTATTACAATCTGCGTTTCAAATGTCGGCTATCCCACAGGCGGCGGTCATCTCACATCTCCCGATACTCAAACCAACTGGAACGGTATCACAGGAGAAATCGCACTGCAAATTTATAATCAAACCTATGCCGAAGACCTGCGCATTTACCCGCTTGTCGAGGAAAAGGCTTTCAGAGTTAAAGCGAAAATTCACGGCGCACAGAGCGGCAAAGCAAAAATCTGGGCGCAGAGTACAAACGCTCCCGATGGCAAGACCGTTCACAAAACCGATGAGGTTTACGCACTTTTCAGCGGCGGCGAGCTTAACGCCACACTGCTTTTAGGCGATGACACAAGGCTTTGGGACGAGTACAATACAGAGTATTACCGTGTGTATGTTGAAATTGACGGCGATGTAATAAGTACTTCGGCAGGACTTCGTGAATTTAAATCCGAACATGACAAATTTTACATAAACGGCAGAAAAACATTTCTAAGAGGAAAGCATGACGGACTTATTTTTCCGAAAACAGGCTTCGCTCCATGCGATGTTGACGAATGGATAAGAGTTCTCAGCATTTCAAAATCATACGGGATAAATCACTACCGCTTTCACACCTGCTGTCCGCCTGACGCAGCGTTTGAAGCTGCGGATATAGTCGGAATTTACATGGAGCCTCAGCTGGAGTTCTGGGGAACGATTCAGGCTCCCGATGAAGACGGCTTTAACGAAGCGGAGCAAAATTATCTGATAGCGGAAGGCTTCAGAATGTTGTCGGAATTTGGCAATCACCCGTCCTTCTGCATGATGTCGCTGGGAAATGAGCTATGGGGCAGCAAGGAGCGTCTTAACGAAATTGTCGGCGCATACAAAAAATTTGACGGCAGACACCTTTACACTCAAGGCTCGAATACCTTTCAGTGGTTTCCGAATGTGATGGAAAACGATGATTACTTTGTAGGCGTGCGCCTTGCAAAGGACAGACTGATAAGAGGCTCGTTTGCGATGTGCGACGCTCCGCTCGGTCACATTCAGACCGATAAGCCAGCCACTACTTTTAACTATGACGAGGCGGTAAGACCTAGCAGAGCGGCTCAGTCTTCACAGGTATCCGCTGACGGCACAGTTCAGATTCAATACGGCACGGGAATGAAAACTGTAAAGGCTTCGGATGCGGATGCTGATTTTATTCCCGACGTGCCGATTGTCACTCATGAAATAGGACAATATGAAACCTATCCTGATTACAAGGAGATCGAAAAATACATAGGTTCGATAAAGGCGAGAAATTTTGAGGTCTTTCGTGAAAGGCTTGAAGCAAAGGGCTTGCTAAGTCTTGCGGACGATTATTTCAAGGCGTCAGGCGCACTTGCAGTCGCCTGCTACAAGGAAGAGCTTGAAAGTGTTTTCCGCTCAAAGACATTAGGAGGATTTCAGCTTTTGGATTTGCAGGATTTCAGCGGGCAGGGTACGGCTCTTGTCGGCGTGCTTGACGCATTTATGGAACAAAAGGGAACTTGCACTCCTGAGCAGTGGCGTGAATTTTGCAATGACGCTGTAATTTTAGCGCAGTTTGACGATTACTGCCTTGAAAGCGGTCAAAGCTTTTCAGCCGCAATTACCCTCACCTCATTTAGACCAAGCGGAATTGACGGCAAAGACTTTGAAGCGGTTCTCACAGATGAAAGCGGCAAAGTGCTTGCAAGAACGATGGGGGAAATCCGTCTTGACGGAGAAAACTATATTGAATTAGGAAAGCTAGAATACACAGTTAGTCCTCTTGAAGCTCCTGAAAAGCTCACGCTTTCCTTGAAAATAAACGATACGGATGTTAAAAATCACTATGAGCTTGTCGCTTTTCCGAAGCATGAAAGTATTGACATTGCAGGAGCGTACATTTTTGACACGCTTGACAAGGAAGCCGAAAAGCTGCTTGGCGAGGGCAAAACTGTGTTGATTGTTCCGAATCTTGAGAGCCTGAAAAATTCAATCGAAGGCTTTTACTGTCAGGATTTTTGGTGCTATCATATGTTCAGGCTCATATCCGAGCAGATGGGAAAGCCTGAACCTGTCGGAACAATGGGACTTTTGATAGACAACGCTCACCCTGCGCTTGCGCATTTTAAGAGCGAGAAATTTTCTACTCCGCAGTGGTGGAGCATTGTGCAAAATTCACGCAGCGAGATACTTGACGGAAATTCAAAAGACAAAAATGTGATTGTAAGAACGATTGACAATTTTGAAAGAAACCACGACCTCGCCCTGCTATACGAGTACAATTTTTTGGACGGTAAGGTTGTCATATGCAATGTGGATTTAGAAAAGGCAGCTGACAGCGCAGAGGGCAGGCAGTTTATATATTCTCTTTTGGAGTATGTCAAGCAAAAATAAGCATTCTAAATAAATTTCGTTAAAAAGGAGAGAAAGAAAGGAAATCCATTTTATGAGTTTTATTTTTAAAAAGCTACAGAAAATAAATCTTGTAAAAATAATATTGTTTGTACTTTTAGCGGCACTAATTATCGCTTTAATCTGTCTGCTTGTCGGAGTGACGGCAAAAAGCGATGAAACCGCAATTGTTCCGAACTCGTCCGTAGCGCAGGAGGCAAAGGAAGCACTTTTGCTGAGTGCAAAGGACGTTGATGTAAACACTTTGATGGAAAGCTACACATACGAGCTTGTACAGTCTGAACAGCTTTACAGCGGAGTACTTGTCAGCGGCGAAAGGGAAAGCGAGCCTTCAGTGTCAAGTCTGAAGCTTGTGTACAATGCGCTTTTTTCAAGCGATGGACTGCAAATAGCGTCTGAAAGCAGCGCAAAGCTTAAGATACAGAGCGAAGCGCTGATTCCGCTTGCGAATATGCTTGAAGCCTTTTATGATGAAACAAGTCTGCGCACAATTTTGATTACAAATGCGTATGAAGAATACGAAGGGCAGGAGGATTCAATTCTCGATTCGGATATTTACTATGACGACGATGGAAATTACATAGGCTACGAGGATATTGATATTTCAGAATATGAAAATTCCTACTCAAATAAATGTGCGGAGCATTCGGACGGCTATTCGGTTGATTTCGCTCTTTACCTGCGTGAAAGTGGAGATTTTGAAGCTTTTACAGGCGAGGACGAATACGAATGGTTTGAACTAAACTCCTACCTTTACGGCTTTGTACTGCGTTATCCTGAGGGCAAGGAGGAGCTGACCCGAACAGAATATCAGCCTGAACATTTTCGCTATGTCGGCGAAGCTATGGCTTATATAATGTACAAAAACGACCTGTGCCTTGAAGAGGTTTCAGACTATATGAGCGATTACACCTATGAAAATCTGATCAAGGTAAACACAATCAGCGGCTGCTATGTTGTGTACTACGAGAAAGCGTCAGGCGATGACGGCACAGCTGTCAGGATTCCGATTGGGAGCGACGGAGAAGCGCAGCCCTACACTGTGCTTGGCGACGGAGGAAACGGATATGTTGTAATTGTTTCACCGACTGCGGAGTTTGATATAAGCGATGAGAGCGAAGCGGAGAGTGAAAGCGAAAGCTCAATTGATATTTCAAGTGCGGGTGAATGACTAAAAATATATGAAAGGTAAATGTGTTATGGAAACTGTTGAATTAAAGGTAAACTATGTATCTGCTGGGCTTGACGACCCACATTATCAGCCGACGCTGAGCTGCTTTGTGCCGAAATATTATGATGAAATGGGCAGGAGAAACAGAGGTGCTGTACTGATTTGTCCAGGCGGAGGAAACGACTACTGTTCAGAGCGCGAAGCCGATCCTGTAGCTCTGAGATTTTCAGGAGCAGGCTATGCGGCGTTTGTGCTGAGATATTCCTGCGTTGACAAAAAATTTATGACTGCACTGCTGGAATGTGCGGCGGCGGTTAAGTACATACGTGAAAATGCGCAGGAATTTGATATAAATCCCGACAAGATTTTTGTTATGGGTTTTTCGGCAGGAGGACACCTTGCAGCGTGCATGGCTAATTTGTGGAACTCGCAGACTTTGGCTGACGTTTTAGGCTGTCAAAGTGAAATGCTCAAGGTGAACGGCAGCGTTTTAGGCTACTCTGTAATTTTGTCAGATCCGAAATTAACGCACGAGGGAACAATTGCGAATCTGCTTGAACACAAGGAAAACAACGAGCTGAGAGAATTTTTGTCGATGGACAAGCGAATCGGCAAGCAGACGCCGCCTACATTCCTTTGGCACTGTGCGGACGATGGCTGTGTGCCTGTGGAAAATTCGCTTTATTATATGGCGCAGCTTTCAGCAAATCATATTCCCTTTGAAGCGCACATATTCCCTAGCGGAGGTCACGGACTTGCGCTTTGCGATGAAACTACCGCAACATGGGAAGGACACATTCAGCCTCGTGCCGCAGCTTGGTCTGAGCTTTGCATAAAATGGATGAATGATGAAATGAAAAAGTAATTGTACATTTTTACGGACAGCAAGCTTGAAAGTTTACTGTCCTTTATTTTGTACTATAAAATTTTAAATACAATTTTTTGTACTCTTATTTTGCTTCAGTCAGTATATCTTTAGGAGTGTTTTTAGCAAGAATACCAATTGGCATCAATATGGAAAGCAGGATGTTTATCGCTAAAATCAAAGCATAAATTAAAAGCTGCGACTTTCTTGCCGCAAAATCCTCAACACTGTAAATTTCACCATACAGCATTGGGGAATTATTATACTGAAGCCCGAATACCAGATTATCTTTATAAACAAAAATGCGGTCGGGATAATCTCCCAACCGCATTTTAATTATACAAAATCGCTTAATATAAGCTAACCTGTAAGAGCTTTTGCTTCGCATGGAACTAAAGCTGGTAAGTAACATTAGTACGATGCAGCACAAATGTTCTCGCAACAAGCTCCGCTGTCTAAGAGGCAGCGGAGATAACGCTTAGTTATACCTAATCAATATTTTCTGATTTTTTCATTTCAAGTCCATATTTTTTATAAAAATTTTCTATATCCTCATCAGTTTTAACTAGCTCGGTGTACATAAGCTTCTTTTCTTTAGGATTGTAAAAACCAATGGTTTTTTCGCCTGTGCAAACGCTCGATTCAGTTTTTACCTCAAAGCCTGCACATTCATCAGGCACGCAGGCAGACTGCTTCTTTTTAAAAAATCCCATCACTCTGCCGCCTCCAAGAGCTTTTCAGCCTTTAGCGCAATCGCACACTCAAGACGTTTTTTTTCTATATCGCAGGAAAGCTTATAGGCGTTACGAATATCGCCTGCATACTGGTAATTATTTGCGTTACAACCGCCGCTGCAATAAAATTTCGCCCAGCATTTGCGGCACTCGGGCTTTGAATAAACGTGCGCTTTGGCAAAATCAAGCTTCATCTCGGTATCAAAGGTGCCGTCATACAGCGAACCCATTTTATACTCGTCTATCCCGACAAACTGATGGCAGGGATAAATTTCACCATCGGGAGAAATCGCAACATACTCATTCCCGCATCCACAGCCCCGAAGCCGCTTTATAGCGCAGGGTCCTTGATCTAAATCAAGCATAAAGTGAAAAAAATTTATAAATTTGCCGCTTGAACGAATCTCCTTTATCTTATCGGAAAGCTTGTCGTATTCCTCAAAAATTCTCGGCAAATCCGACTGGCTTAACGCATAAGGCTCATTTTCGTCCGCCATAACAGGCTCAATTGAAATCTGATCAAAGCCCTCCTCGTAAAGACTTAAAATATCATTAGAAAAGTCAAGATTATACTTTGTATATGTACCTCTGACGTAATATTCCTTGTCCCCACGCTTTTCAACCAAGTGCTTGAACTTCGGCATAAAAATGTCATAGCTTCCCTTTCCGTTGACACGCTTTCTCATCGCATCGTTTACACATTTTCTGCCGTCAACCGAAAGCACAACATTATACATTTCCTTATTTATAAAATCAATTTTTTCATCGTTTAAAAGCATTCCGTTTGTGGTGACTGTAAATCGAAAACGCTTGTCATAACGCTTTTCACATTCTCTTGCATACTCAACTGTCTTTTTAACCACATCAAAATTCATAAGCGGTTCGCCGCCGAAGAAGTCAAGCTCTAAATTGCGGCGGTTTGCAGATTTTTCTATAAGAAAATCTATCGAACGCTTTGCCGTTTCAAAATCCATCAGCGTTCTGCCCTTGCCGTAATCTCCCTTTCCTGCAAAGCAATACTCACATCTTAAATTGCAGTCAAGTGCTATCAAAAGGCACATAGCCTTTATCGGAGAAGCGATTGCTGAAAGCGCATACTTTTCATAATCGTCATCGGAAAACAAAATTTTATCTTTATAAAGCGATAAAATTTCATCATAGCATTCGATTATATCCTCCCTGGAAAATTCACCGTCAAGGCTTTGCAGAGCCTGCTGCGGACATTTATCATCAAGCGGCGGCTGAACAAAATCAAGCAGTCTATAGGTAAGCTCATCGACAACGTGAACTCCTCCGCTATTCACGTCAAGGACTATATACAAGCCGTCCTGAAAAAATTTATGTATCATTTTTATTCCTCCAAAAAGCAGATACGCAAAAATAAAGGGACATTCGGGAATGTCCCTTTAACAACCGTTTTTTTACATCTTCACAAGGTCTAGTCTTAGTCCTCTCTCTCGCACTTCTGGTTTGCAACCGTGCATGAGGTCTTGCAAGCAGACTGACATGAAGCCTGACATTTTCCGCAGCCGCCCTTTTGCGCCGATGCTTTAAGATTAGCCTTGTTTATTGTCTTAATATGTTTCATTGTTAAAACCTCCCAATCCTTATTAAGGTAATACCGCACAAAGACCGCCTGTGGCTTTGTACGTCATCTGCTTGCATATTTCCCTTTATCTTGCAAAGTTCTTCCTTGTAATACACAAAGTATTACTGCGTCGTCGCTTCACAATCTAAAGAAAAATCTGTTGCGCATCTAGCGCACAATCTTTGTGCGGTATTGCCTTAGATCTCTTCTTAATTTTTATTATATCATATCTTCAGGCTGATTTCATTAAGAACATATGAACTAGATTTTAAAATACTATCTTATTTTAAAATTCCCAAAACGTCCATCCTTGGAATTAACGCCCACTACGCCGCCAGCTGAAGCGCAAACCAGCGTCATTACAAGCTTTGCCGAAGCGGAGAAGCCGCCTGCCGTTCCTGCGAAAATATAGGAGAGCAAAAATATAATTCCAAACATAAAGAGTCCGCAAAGAAGTCCCATCAGCAGTCCGTTCTGCCGTCTGCGTTTTGACGCCGCAAAGCCGCCGACATATGCGCCTACGCACAGTCCTACAGACGTCAAAAGCGACAGCACCGATTCGCTCACGTCAATTTTCGTCATAACAAACGAAAACAGCATTATGCACAAAAACACCACTATAAAGCCGCACATTGCCGAAATAAGCAGCGTAAGCGCATTTGATGCCGCCCTGCCGAGCCTTTTCCTGCTTCTCATAATTGACACCTCACAAAGAATACTCTATGCCAATTATATGCGGCATATTTTAGTATTATGCTTTGTAAGCTTTGAAACAATGCAGCTTTTGATTTTGCAGAGCCAACAACAGAGGTATCTCAAGCCATCGGCTGACATGAGGACAAAGAGCGGCATGAAATTGATTATGTATCTGGATCTGGTTTCCCAAATCATCAAGAAAACCGCAAGTCCTATTACCGACATTCGTATCAAAAATATTGGTTTGACTCTTTTTTCAGTTAATCCTCCGATAAACGAACACATTATAAAAATTCCATCGACTGCACGGTTTGGAATTTTAACAGGAATATTTTTCAAAATTATAAATAATACGCAGAACAAACCAACCGCAGCTAATGCCAGCAGCAGTCCATTCTTTTTTTCTCAGTATCTCTCCCCCCACTATATTTCATATCTATACAATATGTGGAAATTGAAAGAGAGAATATATAGCCAAAAACTGCGAAGAAAATATATGCTATTATCTTTCATGATACATTTTAAACCTTTCCATAAAATTTTCCTCCTAAAATTTACAAAATATAGACCTCACTATAGCATGAGGTCTATTAAAGCTTCGGTTATTTGCTTTCGTCCCCATCATGAACGGTAAGATTTTTAGCAATCGCCCATTTCATGATTCTGATTTTGCTTCTGTCGTTTCCAGTTTCAATCAAAACGGTGTCGTCCTTGATAGAGAAAACTATTCCGACAATTCCGCCGTTGGTTACAATTTCATCGCCAACCTCCAAGGCGTCGCGCATCTCCTTTTCCTTCTTCTCCTGCTTCCTCTGAGGTCTGATTATCAGGAAATAAAAGAAAACAATAATAAGCACAAGCATGATGAGTGAAGACCACATACTTGCAGTTGAGGTTGTTGTGTCTGATGAACTGCTTGACAACAATATAAGCTCGTACATAATTTAATAATCCTCCAATTTTAATCAAACGATAAATCACTAATGAATTACTTTTATTATTATACCACGCTGACAAGGATTTTGCAATACTATTAACAGATTGTTTTCATATTTTCAGGTGACTTTTTGAAAATAAAGTCAAAAAAACGAGGCAGTCCGCCGCTTTTTACAGACTGCCTGAAAAATTTATTTTTGTCTGATATACTCGTCAATCGACTGCGCCGCTTTTTTGCCTGCACCCATTGCAAGAATAACCGTTGCTGCTCCTGTAACAGCGTCTCCGCCTGCATAAACGCCCTCCTTAGTCATCTGATTTGTCTGCTCATTTACAATCAAACAGCCGTGAGAATTCGCCTCAACTCCAGGCGTTGTGCTTCTGATGAGCGGATTCGGCGAGGTGCCTATAGACATTATAACGGTATCGACATCAATCACAAACTCCGAGCCCTCAACCGGCACAGGTCTGCGTCTGCCGCTTGCGTCAGGCTCTCCAAGCTCCATTTTTATACACTCAATTCCATTTACATGACCATTTTCATCGCTCAAAATTTTTGTTGGGTTGTTGAGCAGCTTAAACTCAATTCCCTCCTCAATCGCATGGTGAACTTCTTCCTTTCTTGCGGGAAGCTCGTCCATTGAGCGGCGGTATACTATGTACACCTTTTCAGCGCCTAAACGCATAGCGGATCTTGCAGCATCCATTGCCACGTTTCCTCCGCCGACTACGGCTACTGACTTTGATTTCATAATAGGTGTCGCATAGTCGTCAAGGTAGGCTTTCATAAGGTTGATTCTCGTCAGATACTCGTTTGCGGAATAAACACCGACAAGTGCTTCGCCTTCAATTCCCATAAATCTAGGGAGTCCTGCGCCAGAGCCTACAAAAACAGCCTCATAGCCGTCCTCCATAAGCTCGTCAATAGAAAGAACCTTTCCGATAACCATATTTGTCATTATCTCAACGCCCAAATCCTTAAGGCTGTCAATTTCCTTTTGAACTATAGCCTTTGGCAGACGAAATTCAGGTATTCCGTACATCAAAACACCGCCTGCGGTATGGAAAGCCTCGAAAATTGTAACCTGATAGCCTAGCTTTGCAAGATCTCCTGCACAGGTAAGGCTTGACGGTCCTGCTCCTACTACGGCAACCCTGTGACCGTTTGACTGCGGCTTTTCAACCCTTTCACATTCGCTCTCGTGTGCCATTGCATAGTCTGCGCAAAAACGTTCAAGTCTGCCTATAGCTACAGGCTCTCCCTTGATTCCTCTTACGCACTTGCCCTCGCACTGATTTTCCTGTGGGCAAACTCTGCCGCTGATTGCAGGCAGACTGTTGGTCGATTTAATGATATTGTACGCTTCAATAAACTCTCCTGCCGCCACCTTAGCGATAAATTCAGGAATACGAACGCTTACAGGACATCCGCTTACGCAAGGCATTTTCTTACAATTAAGGCATCTCTGAGCCTCAAGCTTAGCCTCTTCCTCAGTATAGCCCAAGCAGACCTCTTTGAAATTTCTTGCTCTGATCTCAGGCTTCTGCTCTGAAATTTTTGTTTTCGTCATCTGCATATTAGGCATTGCGAACACCTCCAGTTAGTCTGCAAACATGAGCCTTTTCCTGCTCCCTGTAGGTTGAATTTCTTCTCATAAGCTCGTCAAAATCAACTTTGTGACCGTCAAAATCTGGTCCGTCCACGCAGGCATACTTAATTTTGCCGTCAACGGTAACTCTGCATCCGCCGCACATTCCCGTTCCGTCAACCATTATAGGATTAAGCGAAACCAGCGTCTTTATGCCGTAAGGCTCGGTTGTCTTACAAACAAACTTCATCATCGGCACAGGTCCTATAGCTATAACCTCGTCAAACTCCGCTCCGCTTTCAATAAGCTCCTTTAGCTTGTCCGTTACAAACCCATGAAAGCCTGCACTGCCATCGTCAGTACAGAGATGAAAATCTGTGCTGACGTCCTTCATTTCCTGCTCTAAAAATACAATATCCTTATTTCTAAAGCCCGCTATAAGGTCAACGCTAACTCCCATATTAAAAAGCGCCTTTGCCTGCGGATAAGCAATAGCGCAGCCTACTCCGCCGCCGACTACGGCTACTCTCTTTACATCGCCGTATTCTGTAGCAACACCAAGCGGTCCTGCAATATCAAGAATATACTCTCCCTCGTCAAGCGAAGCAAGCTCCATTGTAGAGCCGCCGACAGCCTGAAAAATAATCGTAATACTTCCCTTTTTCCTGTCGTAATCGGCAATAGTAAGCGGCACACGCTCGCCGTACTCATTTACTCTGAATATAATAAACTGACCTGCAAGTGCCTTTTTAGCGACATACGGAGCGTCGATCTCCATATATACTATAGATTCATTCAGCTGCTTTTTCTTTAGTATTTTATACAAAATTTTTACCTCCCAACAAGTGTGAAATCCGCTTAAAGCGTTTTTACACTCATACATAAAATGCGCAGTTTTCATGTCAATAATCAAAATCCCTGCACTCTAAATAACTATTATACTACATTTCTGCATATTTTTCAAGTATGTTTTCTTAATTTTCCGCAGTTTATCAAAATTTTTTCATATGATTTATTTTTACTTAATAGATTCTTTCGGATAGTTCTAGCTTAACTGCCTCTCTTTCCTGCGCAAGCCTTTGCTCATCGCTAATCAGCCACGCAACGCTGTAAAGTGAAATTCCATCACAGCCGCTCTCAAATGCGTCGCTTATCTGTTCGGCGATTATTCCAGTGTTTTCTATATATTCATTCTCCTGCTCCAGCTTGTACACTGCAAGCGCACATACAAGCTTCACATTCTCATTTGTCACTAGCTCTCTCCATTCCTCAAGAGTTTGTAAAAAAGGGCAGACTTGATTTTCATAGCCAAAATAAATTTGCGGTGCAATGTAATCAAGATACCCATCTTCACTGCACCAAATCCTAACGTCTGCATACGAAACCGAATAATTGTTGTCAATGTTTCCGCTCGGCGAAACACCGAAAAGCAAGCTCTCATTTTCCGCCTTAAGCGCAGAATACATCTCGCTTACAAGCAACGAGCAATTTTCAAGTCTCCATTCTTCCAGCGATAAATTTCCGCCGCTTTCCGCATAAGAGCTTTCATCAAAGCTTTCAAGCGTAGTCGGATAAAAATAATCGTCAATTACCACTCCGTCTATCTCGTAATTTTGCGCTATTTCCCTTACCCCATCACAGATAAGCTCTCTTACCTCGCTTTTACATGGGTTAAGCCAAAAATGCCCATCAATTAAAGAAATATATTCATCATAACTGTCCGAATTTTTGTACCATTTATAAATGAGCGTATCACTTGAAGCTTCAATATATTCCTCGCTTTCACATCTTAATGGATTTATCCATGCATGAAATGAAAGCGAAAGCTCGTGAGCGCAGTCTGTCATAATTTCCAGCGGATCATAGCAAGGCTCACCGTTTTTTGTCGGAAGATATTTTGACAGCGCATAATACTCAGATTCAAAAAGCGAATCCGAGAACGCTCTTACGTGAACATACACAGTATTACAGCCTGTTTCGCTAAGCTGTTCAAACATATTTAAAACGCTTTGCCTAAACTCCTCCTCATCGTCTGAAAGCATATCCGCAAGCTCAATGTAGGAAATCCATGCTGAGATTTGATTTTCATAATTTAGCGGAGTATACAGATCTGAAGCCTCGTTATTTCCCTTAGCTTCATAAGTGTCAGACAGTTCTTTTTCGTTTGTCAGCTCCTGCGGAATCGGACTTGCGCTTTGAAGCGTCAAAGCTTCTCTGTCAGCACAGCCAGACGCCATCAAAGCCGCCGCAATCAGTACAAAGCATCTGAATTTAAAATGAATTTTCATAAAATGATTCGTCCTTTCTTTTTAAAAGCTTTTCATAGTATGTCTTTTAGTCATTTTATGAAGCTGCAAAAAAAATTAGTACATAAAAAACGGCGAAGCTTTTTTCGCTCCGCCGCAAATTTTTACGGTGTAAGTCTGTTAATATCTCTGGGAAACATTGAGGTTTCTCTGATATTTGATGCTCCGATAAGCTTCATCAAAAGTCGCTCAAGACCGATTCCTAAGCCTCCGTGAGGCGGCAAACCATACTTGTGAGCTTCAAGATAGCTTTCAAAATCTATAGGATCAAGCCCCTGCGCTATGAGCTTCTCCACCTGCTCGTCATAGTCGTGTATTCTCTGACCGCCCGAAGTTATTTCCAGTCCTCTGAAAAGCAAATCAAATTTATACGCTTCCTTTGGATTTTCTCTGCTGTTCATAGCGTAGAAAGGCGGCTTTGAGGATGGGAAGTGAGTTACAAAAATAAACTCGCTGTCAAACCTTTCCTTTGCAAATTCACAAAGCTTAACCTCGTCCTCCGGGTCTAAATCAAACTTTGTACCTGTGTTTTCTTCACCCCTCAAAAGCTTAACCGCATCAATAAATTTTATAGATGGAATGTCTTGTATCTGAGGAATCTTTGCACCTAAAAGCTCAATTTCATAAGCGTAATTTTCCTTTACATAGCTCATGATAAATTTAAGCATCGCCGTTTCCATTGCCATAACGTCATACATGCTGTCAATATATCCCATTTCAAAATCAAGTCCGATATACTCGTTAATGTGACGCGAGGTTGCGTGCTTTTCGGCACGGTAAACGGGTGCAATTTCATAAACTCTGTTGAAAACTCCCACACAGGTTTGCTTGTAGAACTGCGGCGACTGATTTAAAAACGCATTTTTCCTGAAATAATCCAGACGGAAAATATTCGCTCCGCCCTCTGCGCCCTGCGCTACAATTTTTGGAGTGTGAATCTCGGTAAAGTCATTTTGCTTCATAAAGATGTGCATACCATGCACAATACCCTCCTGAAGCTTAAATATCGCACGCTCATATGGGTTTCTAAGCGCAGCCGCACGGTTATCAAGCTTTGTATCAAGTGAACAATTAAGCCTGCCCTGCGCTATTTTAAGCGGGATTTCCTCCTTTGGAACGCTGATAAGCTGAATATTTGAAAGCTGTATCTCAATGCCGTTAGCGTCCTTTTCGTTTTCCTTTACTATTCCCTTTGCCCATACAAAGAAGCCCTCTCTGAGTCCCTGAATACTGTCTGCGCAATCATTCTCACTGTATACAGCCTGAATAGTAGCCTGTGCGGTTCTAAGCACGATAAACGTAACTCCCGACATCCTTCTGATACGGTGAACACAAGCCTTAAGCTCAATTGGTGAGCCAACGTTTTTCTTTGCATCGTCAAGTGAAAATTCCTTAACAAGGCTGTTAGTTGAAACCATCAGAATATCGTCCTGCCGCTTCGGTGAATAAGGGCTGTTATTTTCATATTTAGTCAGCTTTGAAATGTCTGCTTCTTCCTTAACAGACTGCTCATCGTCCGCATCCTCGCTTTCAGCCGCCGCCTGAGAAAGCTTCTGCTCTAAAATCTGCTTTATAATTTTAGGCGTAGCAAATCCTTTTAAAGCCTTTGTACATTGTCCCATAATAAAGCCGAAAACCTTTTTCTCTCCGCTTGCGTACTGCTTAACCTGCGCCGAATTTTGAGCAAGAATTTTGTCAATCTCCTCACTTACCTTTTCAGTATCAACGCTAATAATAAAACCAGATTTTTCAGCTATAGTCTGCGGATCTTCTCCGCTCTGAACCATCTGACGGAAAACCGCCTTTGCATCGTTTTTTGAAATTTTCTCCTCATCCGAAAGCTTCACCAAAGAAGCAAGCTGAACAGGAGTAAAGCTAAGCGAATTTATATCTATCTCTCCGAGATTTATTCTGCGCATAAATTCAGTGAGGATAAATGAAGCGACCGATTTAGGGCTGTTATATTCCTTAAGAGCATCATCATAAAAATCTGAAATGATTTTTGTATTGATAATATTCTGCGCATCAACCTTTGAAAGTCCATACTGCTCGGTATATCTTTCAAACCTCTTTGCTGGCATTTCGGGAAGCTTAGCTTTAATCTCCTCAAGCTGCTCATCTGTCAGATTAACCTCTAAAATATCAGGCTCTGGAAAATAGCGATAGTCGTGAGCGTTTTCCTTTGTACGCATTCCCTTTGTGGAATCGCGGTTCGCATCATAACGGCGCGTTTCCTGAACAACCTTTTTGCCTGCCTCCAAAAGCAAAGCCTGTCTGCGCTCCTCATACTTAACTGCACGTCCCACGGACTTTATTGAATTGATATTCTTAATTTCCGCACGAGTACCAAACTCTGTTGCGTCAGGCTTCATAATTGAAATATTAACATCGCATCTCAAAGAGCCCTGTTCCATCTTACAGTCGCACACTCCTGCATACTGAAGCTGAAGCGAAACCTGCTCGACAAATGCCATAGCCTCCTCTGCCGAACGCATATCAGGTTCTGTTACAATTTCAATAAGCGGAATACCGCAGCGGTTATAGTCTGCAAGCGAAACGCCGTTGTAATCGTCATGCACAAGCTTTCCTGCGTCCTCCTCAACGTGAATATGATTGATTCTGATATTTTTCTTCTGCCCGTTTACCTCAATTGGAACATATCCTGCTCCTACAAGCGGATAATAAAGCTGTGAAATCTGATAAGCCTTCGGCAGGTCAGGATAGAAATAATTCTTTCTGTCGAATGCTGAAAACTTATTTATCTTGCAGTTGAGCGCATAGCCTGCCTTGACTGCATATTCAACCGCCGTCTGATTTATAACTGGCAACGTTCCAGGAAGTCCCATACATACAGGGCAGCAGCGTGAGTTTCTGTTGCCTCCGAACTCAGCTGAGCAGGTGCAGAACACCTTTGATTTTGTCAGAAGCTCCGCATGGATTTCAAGGCCTATTACGGTAGTATATTTTTCCATTTGTCTTACCTCCCTTTAAAGCTTTGGCTGTGTTTTTACAAACGTTTTTTCAAAAGCGTCCGCAAGCTGAATAATTGTCTGCTCGTCAAAACGTTTGCCTATAATGCTCATTCCAATAGGCATACCGTTTGGATTATATCCGCACGGAGTTGAAATTGCAGGAAGTTCCGCTATATTTACCGTTACTGTGCAAAAGTCCGCCTGATACATCTTTACAGGGTCTGAAACCTGCTCGTCAGGGCGATACGCAACGGCAGGAGTTGTAGGCGCTAAAATTGCGTCACAGCGTTCAAACACTTCGCTGTACTCCTCTCTGATTACCTGCCTTAAAGCCATAGCCTTACCGTAATATGCGTCATAATACCCGCTTGAAAGCGCATAATTTCCAAGAAGAATACGACGCTTAACCTCATCTCCAAAGCCCTCCGAACGAGAAAGCTTGATAAGCTCCTCATAGCTTTGCGCCTTATCGTGTCTGTATCCGTATTTAATTCCGTCGTAGCGCGACAAATTCGATGCCGCTTCTGCTGACGAGATAAGATAATAAGATGGTATTGCATATTTTAATGACGGCATAGAACACTCAATAAGCTGTGCTCCCATCTGCTTATAGGTTTCAGCCGCTGCCAGAACCGACTGCTTTATTTCATCATCTATGCCCTGAGCGTAAAACTCTGACGGAAGCGCAATTTTCATTCCGTCAAGCGGCTTGCCGATTTTAGCTGTGAAATCAGGTACGCTCTCATGTGTGCTTGAACCGTCATGAATATCAAATCCACAAATTTGATTAAGCAAAACCGCACAATCCTCCGCACTGTCCGCAATAGGTCCAATCTGATCAAACGACGACGCAAAGGCTACAAGTCCATAGCGTGAAACTCTGCTGTAGGTAGGCTTCATTCCTGTAACTCCGCAAAAAGCTGACGGCTGACGGATTGAACCTCCTGTATCAGAGCCCAAAGCCGCAGCGCAAAGTCCTGCCGAAACCGCTGCCGCCGAACCGCCTGACGAGCCGCCCGGAACACATTCTAAATTGTACGGATTACAGGTTTTTGCAAACGCTGAGGTCTGTGTCGAACCGCCCATTGCAAATTCGTCCATGCTCGTCTTGCCAAGCATAACTATATTCTGCGCATTAAGCTTGTCCATAACTGTGGCATTATATGGCGGAACAAAATCCTCCAGCATTTTTGACGCACAGGTTGTGCGCACTCCCTCTGTGCAGATGTTGTCCTTAATAGCAAGTGGAATACCAGTCAGCAGCTTAGCTTCGCCCTTGTCGATAACCTCCTGCGCCTCATCAGCCTGCGAAAACGCAAGCTCTTCTGTTACGGTGATAAATGCTTTAAGCTTATCATCATGAGCTTTAATGCTCTTTATATACTCCTCTGTAAGCTCTCTAGCTGAAATCTGCTTTTGATCCAAAGCAGTACGCATTTGAGCCAGACCTTTTGGAAAATCACTCAATTTATATTCTCCTCTCCATTTTATTCTACTACCTTTGGCACGACAAAGCTGTCAGCTGAATTAAGCGCATTTGAGAGCACCTTTTCAGTCGACATTGATGGCTTTGATTCATCGTGACGCAGGTCGTTAAAGTTCACATTATGGTTATCCTTGAGCGCATCATATTCAACGTCAAACTCCTTGATTGTATCCATAAGATTGATGATGTCGGTCATGTCGTCCGCCATTTTTTCAAGTGCCTGGTCGCTGAATTCAAGCTTGCCAAGCTCTGCCAGATACTTTACCATCTCCAAATCCATTTTTTGCACTTCCCTTTCAAAAAAGATTTCATATCCTTATTATACACCATTTTTTCCTTTCAGTCAAGCCCTTATCTTGGCTTGTGTGGATTTCACATGAGTAAATTAAATGTGAACAAAGCGAAAGCCCCGAATCTGTGGACTCGGGGCTTCACCTATTTTAGCTTTTTAAAGCTTACTTTTTGTTCTTTTTACCTACGAGGGTGAGTGCCGCAAGAACTGCTATTGCCGCTCCTGCTGTAGCTGCCGCACCTGTGTCAGGTGAATCATCGGATGTTGAAGATGTTGTCGTGGTAGTGGTAGTAGTTGTTGATGTTGTGCTTGATGATGAATCATCTGATGAAGAATCTTCCTCTGAATCTGAATCTTCGTCATCAGTATCGTCTGTGTCGGTGGTGGTGTCATCGTCTGTGTCGGTGTCATCGCCATCGTCTGTATCGGTGTTGGTATCATCATCTGTATCATTGTCATCGCCGTCGCCAGTGTTGGCATCGCTTGCCTCTTCAAGTGCGTCAATCGCTGCCTGAAGCTCGTCTATCGCAGCATAGATTTCAGAATTAAGAGCGTCTGAGCCGATTGCGCTAGCTTCTTCGATTTCAGCTGCCAAGACCGCATATGTTTCCGCAGTATAGTCGTCCTCTGCATAGCCCTTTGCGGTTTCAATCAGCTCTGCAAGCGCTGCAAGCGCATCTGTATTATCAGCTGCTTCAAGCGCCGCTATTGCTGCCGCAAGCTCTTCAATTTCAACTGCGTTCTGAGCTTCCGTTGCGTCCTCGTCATCGAGAACTGCCTGAGCCTCGGCGATTATTTCGGTGAGAAGATAAACGCTTTCCTCAGTGTAGTCGCCGTCAACTAATGAATCGAGAACTGCTTGAGCCTCTGCAATTGCCGCCGCAAGCTCATCGTCGGTTGCGGAATCATAGCTTGCTGTTGTGGTTTCAATTTGATATTCAATCTGCGTAACATCATACACATAATCTGAAGCGTCACTCCATGCCCAAGTATATCCTGTTATAGTTATTTCATCACCGGCTTCAATTGCACTAGTCAATTCAATGGTTTCAGTCCAACCAGTAGTGCCACTTGTGTAATTACTGTCTGTGCCAGTAAATTCCACATCATATTCAGTTCCATTAACATTTACAACGAAATGAACAGTGGCATACGGATTATAGCTTACATCAGATGCGCAATCAAATGTAAACGTTACAGAAATCGCACCTGCTATATCGTCATCTGTTGCTGTAATAGATTGAAGAGTAGTTGTTGTTCCACCGTAATAAATTTTTCCATCAGTCACGTCATATGACTTTGTGGTAATTTCTGTTACTGAAGTTGTATCAACCTCAAGTCCATCATAAGCTGTAGTCAGTGCCTCTGTAAGAGCATTAAGCACACTAATTTGGTAATCTGACGAGTCGCTTTCTATATTTGCAAGAGCTTCCTTTGCGTTTTCAACGGCAGTTTGAAGAGCCTCCCATGAATCCTCGGTATAATTGCTCTCATCCTTCACCGTCAAAAGTGCTGTTATATACTCATATGTTTCCTCGAGCTCCGCAATTGCGTCAGCGTTGTCGGCAGCTACCAAACTATTTATTGCATTTGTTAAGGCATCTATAATCGCATCTACATCATCTTCAGAATATGAAGAATAGCTTGTTATGTCATCAACAAATTCAACTGCATTATTATAAGCAGCTTCAAATGTAGCCCATGAATCTGCTGTATAATTAACCTCTTCTAGGGGTTCAGCCTCTTCGATAAGGGGAACAAGGTTTTCTTGAATATATTCATAAATTTCAGACAAATCTACAACTGTTAAATATCTATTTGTAACTGCCGCCGCACTTGAAATGGTATTATATGAAGTATCGTCAATTACATATGCTGTGCCTGTGGTGTATGGATAACTACTATTACCAGTTCCAAATGAAGAACTGGTTAAAGATGAAATACTTCCTAAGAAATAGATTGATATGTCGGTATCGCCTGCAAAAACATAATTTCCTAAACTGGTAACTCCCGAACTAACAATCACCGTATCCAATCCTGTACAATTTCGCAAGAAAGTCGTTCCAATTGAAGTAACACTATCTGGAATAGTAACGTTTGTCAATGACGTGCAGTTATATAAAAAATTAGTTCCAATCGAAGTGATGTTATTTGGAATGGTGACCTCTGTTAATGCTGAACAGCCACTCAAGAAAGAACCATTAATCGTATCAAATCCTGCATTGCCTTCCTCATCAACTTCGATAGTCAGACTGGTTAGCGAAGTGCAGCCTTGCAAGAAATTAGCTCCGACAGATGTTACAGTTATAGGGAGGGTGAAAGATGTAATGCCTGTGCAGCCATACAGGAAGCTACCTTCAATTGTCGTAACGCTTTCGGGCAAAGTAAATGATGTGATACCTGTGCAGTTATACAGGAAGCTACTATTAATTGTCGTAACGCTGTTGCTAAGAGTAACTGATGTGATACCAGTTGAATTATAGAATGCATTGCTTCCTATAGAGGTAACTGAATCAGGAACAGTTACGGACAAACCACTGCCTGTGTAGTTGGCTAAGAAATATGTACCTATCGATGTTACTGAATCAGGAATAGTAATCGATGTGACATCTGAACAGTAACGCAAAAAGCGATCTCCAATAGAAGTTACTGTAGATGCAATGGTCACACTCTCTATATTAGTTGCACTATAGTTTGATGATGAACTGCCATTTGTAATACAATCACCAACGTGTGTAACGCCTTCCTCAATAGTTAGACTTTTGATTGCGGAATAATAGGTAGAGCTTGCAAGCCAAGGCGCTCTTGTACTTGTGCTCGTGCCATAATCAGCCATATCTCCTGTGCCAGAAACGACAAGTGAGCCATCGTCATAAAGTGTAACTGTAGTGTCACCCGATGTCCAAGTATTTACAACAGTTGTATCCGCACTAGCCCCAAGTGCCGACGGCAGCATAGCAGCAAGAATACCTATTGATAGCAACAAAGGTAAAATCCGTTTAGTAAAATAAGATTTCATTTAAATCCTCTTTTCTTAAAAATTTAATTAGCAGAAACTGACCTTTTCTGCATCTGACCTTTAGGCTGCGCTCAGACCGACCCCTTTCTAAATCAGCATGGTTAAATTGCACAGCACTTAATAACGCTTAAATATACATATTTATTGTACCATAATTTTTATATTTTGTCAACCGCGCGGGGGCGGCGGGGGGGGGTGGGGGTGGGGGGGGAGGGGGGTGCGGGGGGGGCGGGTGGGGGGGCGGGGGGGGGGGGGGGGGGGGGG